>CALBZC010000049.1 GCA_937889945.1 uncultured Bacteroidales bacterium | reverse complement strand
TTGGACGAGGAGCAAGATGAGAAAATTTTACCATTTCAGCAAAGGGAGAGAGTTTCTTCTCTCTTCTTTTCTGAAAAAAATATTCTCATCTATCTTTCCAAAAGTTGCATTTATTAGTTGAATTTATCTTCCAATATAAAAACAGTTTTCATTATTCCGTTAAAAATCAAATATGTAAACTTACATAAAAAAAACTTACATAAGATACAAGGAAAGAAGGAACATAATAAAGGAGGGATTGCTTAACTTTTAAGCAATCCCTCCTTTAAAAAAATAGTTTATATCTCAAACGACTAACCGTTCATAGATATCAAAAACTCCTCATTGGTTTGGGTAAATTTCATTTTATCTTTTAAAAATTCCATAGCCTCTATAGGGGTCATATCTGCTAAATGGTTACGCAATACCCACAAACGCTGCAATACCTCTTTTTCAAGCAAAAGGTCATCGCGGCGTGTGCTGGAAGCCACAATATCCACAGCCGGAAATATGCGTTTGTTAGATAATTTTCTGTCGAGCTGCAGCTCCATGTTACCGGTACCTTTGAATTCTTCAAAAATAACTTCATCCATACGCGAACCCGTTTCTGTGAGCGCAGTGGCAATAATGGTAAGCGAACCCCCGTTTTCTATCTGACGCGCAGCGCCAAAAAAACGCTTAGGCTTTTGCAGCGCATTGGCTTCTACCCCTCCGGATAATACTTTTCCCGAAGCCGGAGCCACGGTATTGTATGCACGAGCCAAGCGCGTAATAGAATCTAACAATATAACCACATCATGCCCACACTCGGTAAGGCGTTTAGCTTTTTCCAATACCAGGTTTGCAATACGAACATGTCTTTCGGCAGGTTCATCAAAAGTAGATGATATTACCTCTGCATTCACGCTGCGCGCCATATCCGTAACTTCTTCCGGACGCTCATCAATAAGCAACACTATTAAATATGCCTCGGGATGGTTATAGGCTATTGCATTGGCAATTTCTTTAAGCAAAACCGTTTTACCTGTTTTAGGCTGAGCCACAATCAAACCACGTTGCCCTTTTCCTATCGGACTGAACAAATCGATAATACGTGTACTTATGGTAGCGCCGGGGTGGCCGGTTAATGTAAATTTCTTTTCGGGAAACAACGGCGTTAAATAATCAAAAGGTATTCTATCGCGGATTTGTTCCGGGAGCTTACCGTTAATTTTTTCCACTTTTACCAAAGGAAAATATTTTTCGCCTTCTTTAGGCGGACGAATAGTGCCTTGTACGGTGTCGCCTGTTTTCAACCCAAAAAGTTTTATCTGCGACTGTGATACATACACATCATCAGGTGAACTTAAGTAATTATAATCCGAAGAACGTAAAAATCCATATCCTTCAGGCATTATTTCCAACACGCCCTCGCAAGCGGCAATGCCTTCAAACTCCCATTTATACTCTTCGCGCTGAGGCTTACTATTGCCATTGGCACGGCGGTCGTTGTTGCGGTCGCGAAATTCATTATTTTTATACCTGTCTCTTCCGTTATTAGATTCTTGCGCTTGTACAGGCAAAGGAGGTAATGCATTTTCGTTCACAATATCTCCTACTCCTTTTTCAGCATTAACGGTTAACTCCGCTTCCATATTGCTTTCTGTATTTTCCAACCCATTTTCTTCATAAGCAAAAGCGGGCAAAAACTCATCTTGCAAGACAGGAGCATTTATATCTTCATTTGTTACATCATTAGGCACCTCTTTTTCCTTGGGCATTTTGGGTTCTTGAGGTTGGGGCTTTTTCTTGTCTTTAAAATCGCGCTGGTTTTTCTTTTTAAAATTACCCTGCGCCTTTTCTTTATTTCGATTTTGCTGCAAACTTTTATTTTCGACTGCTGCTGTTTGCTTGTTTTCCTCTGTTTCGTTTACTTTTTCGACAAAAGGAATTTCCATATCTGATAAATTAGCTTCTTTGGAATCTTGCACTGAGGGCTGCAAAGGCTTTTTCCCTGATGAACTACTTACCATTTCAGGCTTAGCTTCGGATTTGTGAATACGTTGTCTTTTTTTCTTAGCTTCTGAACGGTCTTTCTTTTCCGCTTCTAAAATTTCGGCAGTAGGGTTCATAGCTTGGTTATCGAGAATCTGATATATCAAATCCTGTTTTTTCATTAAATCGCTTTTGCGAATATTAAATTGCTTGGCTATTTCGCGCAACTCACTCAGTAGCTTGCTTTCAAGCTCATTTTTATCGTACATACGATGATATTATGTGTTTTTAGTATAATTAAGATAGGGTATTATCAAAAAGAACTGAATTGGTTTTTGAAGAAATCTTTTTTGAAAACTGGTGTTGAAAATATAACAATAAAAAAAGAGGTATTGTTATTTAAATAACGATGCAAATATAATATTGTTTTTCTGAATTGAAGCTTTTTTTATAAAATTCTTTTTTAGAAACTTATTTTTGCCTGTATGCCTATAGTTGCGTAATTTAGCAAAATCTTTACAAACAACACACAGGATATAAAACAACAATGGCAAAAAAGGGATTAGAGGATAATTTCAGACACAAAGGATTGCGGAAACAATTGGTTGAATTATTGCGAAATAAAGGTATTAGTAGCGAGCATGTTTTAAAAGCCATGGATGCTGTTCCGCGCCATTATTTTTTTGATTCCTCGTTTCTTGAATTTGCCTATCAGGATAAAGCTTTCCCTATCGGATGCGGACAAACCATTTCTCAACCTTACACAGTGGCTTTTCAAACACAACTATTGAATATTGAGCCTGGCATGCGTGTGCTGGAAATAGGCACAGGATCAGGATATCAAGCCAGTGTACTTGCCGAAATGGGCGCACGTGTTTATACTATTGAACGCCAAAAATTATTATACGAAAAACTTAAATCCAACCATATACCTTTAAGCTACCGCATACGGCTTTTTTATGGTGATGGTTATAAAGGGTTGCCTGCGCATGCGCCTTTTGACCGCATTTTAATAACCGCTGCGGCACCATATATTCCTGATGATTTAATTGAGCAACTAAAACCTGACGGGATATTTGTAATACCTGTAGGCGAGGGTAATACTCAAATTATGACACGCGTTACAAAAACTGCCGACAACAAACTACAAAAAGAAACATTCGGCAATTTCAGCTTTGTTCCTATGCTAAACGAAAAAGCACAGGATAAATAGCTATTTTCTTTTCACAAAATTTTAACATAAACCCTATTAACATTGCTTTATTGTTACTGTTATATATCATAACTTAACAATTATTAAATTTAAAAGCAATATTATTATGAAAACTATTAAGTATTTATTTATCGTTTTATTTGCGCTTTCAGTCGCATTTACATTCAATTCTTGTTCAAAAGAAGATACTGCAAAAACATTCATGGTTGTAAACAAGTGGAAACCTGTTTCCAAAAAAGTAATTGGCATTGAAAGTATTAAAGATTGTGAAAAAGACGATGTTTGGGATTTTAAATCTGACAACACGTATGCTATTAGACCCGGAAATGTAAAATGTGGTTCTGAAGAGGTAAAAGCTGGCACATGGAAATTAGAAGGAAGTAAGCTAACATTAGACGGTCTCGGAATATATACTGTTGAAGAAGCCTCTCCAAGTGAACTTATAATTAAAGTGGGAACAGACAATGTTGACCTTACAGTATGGACATTTAAAGTTACATTATAGTAAGTCCTACAAAATTAGTTATACAAAGAGATATTGCAGGAGTCGGCTTAACAAAATGGACTTTTAAATAGAAAATGTAGTTTTAAACGATTTAAAAACAAGGTGTGATAATTTATCAGACACCTTGTTTTTTTATTATCTGTTCTGCTTGTTGCAAATTGTAGGCTTGTCCTTTTTCGCCTTCCAGCCAATAAATTTTCACGCCTTTTTGTTCCATGCGCCTAAACCATGTCATTTGCCGTTTAGCAAACTGATGAATTGCCGTATTTAAAAGTTGTACCATTTCATTATACGAAAGTTCAGCCAACAAATACATGGTAATAAACTTATATTCCAGTCCATACGATTTTAGTCTTTGCGCCGGCAC
The DNA here is from genome assembly GCA_937889945.1 of uncultured Bacteroidales bacterium. Lineage (GTDB taxonomy): Bacteria > Bacteroidota > Bacteroidia > Bacteroidales > UBA4417 > UBA4417. Next base: position 12,665 of record CALBZC010000049.1, on the reverse strand, counting down.
ACCTTTATCCAATAATTTTTGCACTTCTTCAACCATGCCCTGCTCAAGCCTTTGATGCAGCCTTAGGCTAATGCGTTTACGAATTGTTTCGCGCTCGAAACGTAAACCAAACACTAACGATTTGTCAAAATCCGGTTCATCCGCTGCGTAAGGATGCTGAAGTTTATATTCTTCTATCTCTATAGCCCTTAGCAATCGCTCTAATGATACAATATCGGTTTTATTATGAAGGGTTTTATATGATTTTAACTTAACAACAAGTTCTTCTTCCGTTTTCCCCTGTAAATTATCTCTTAATAATTTGTTAACAGGCACTTCACGCATATCATAACCGCACAATACCGATTCCAGATACAAGCCTGTTCCTCCGCACATTATAGCATATTTATCTCTTTTACAAATATCATCATAAGCCTGCAAAAAGTGCTGTTTAAACTGAAAAACGCTAAATTCCTCTCCCGGTTCCGCAATATCAATAAGATGGTATGGAATATGCTTTCCATGTATGCAATAGTCTGCAATGTCCTTACCTGTACCTATATCCATTCCTTTAAATACCTGACGAGAATCGGCGCTGATGATTTCGGCACCTGTTTTATGTGCCAGAGAAGCCGCAAAAGCCGTTTTACCAACCGCCGTAGGTCCCAAAATAGTAATAAGCTTCGTGTTTTTTATCATAAAACAAAGATACATTCAATTTTAACATCTACCTTTGTATAAGAAAATTTAGTGAATGGGTAAAAAACATGCTTGCACCAGCTATGGATTTGATAAAAAAATATTTTCCTGCATTAACAGCTCAACAACTCTCGCAATATGAAATGCTGCAAAGCCTTTATGTAGAATGGAACGCAAAAATAAACGTGATTTCACGTAAGGATATGGATAATTTTTATCTTCATCATGTGTTACATTCTTTGGGCATTGGCAAAGTAACGGTTTTCAACCCTCATGCGGATGTGCTGGATATAGGCACGGGCGGCGGATTTCCGGGCATTCCTTTAGCTATCATGTTTCCCGAAACAAATTTTATGCTTGTGGATTCGATAGGAAAAAAAATTACGGTCGTACAGGAAGTGGCTACTGCTTTAGGACTTACCAATGTGGAAGCCCATAAAATGCGTGCTGAAGAAGTGAAACAAAAATTCGATTTTGTGGTAAGTCGTGCCGTTACTGCATTACCTGAGTTCTTAAAATGGATTCCCCACACTTTAAAAAATGAAAACAAACATGCCATAAAAAACGGCATCCTCTACCTTAAAGGCGGCGATTTGCAGGCAGAGCTTGCGCCCATAAAAAAATCAATTCAGCTATTTAACTTAACCGATTTTTTTGAAGAAGATTTTTTTGAAACAAAAAAAGTGGTGTATGTGCGTTAAAATTCAACTATTTTTTATTACTTTTATCTTTTTATTACTCACCCATAAAAATAAATTGTCATGAAATTAAAATATTTATGCGGATACATTTTAGCGATGCTCTTTGTTTTGGGCTTAAATTCATGTAAAAAAGACACCGCTACCGTAAAATCTGATATTACATCTCCTGAACAAGCAGCACAATACGCGGCTAACATGCAGACTATCCTTACCAACATCGGCAATTTTTATCAAGTAAATTCCATGAATGAGAATATGCCCATAATTGGATTGAATAATAATGAGAACACATTTTTGCGCAAAACCGATAGTTGGCAAGGTCCTGACGGCGAAGGATGGTTTTGGATGGAACAGAAACAATCCCAAACCATTGAAAATATTGGCGCTGTAAATTTCTCTTTTTTAAGCAAGATAAGAAAAGTAAATGAAATAATTGATTTTAATAATATCATTTCCATAACAAATGAAAAAATCTCATTTGAAACAAAAAGCGTAGCACAATTAAAATATGACCTGGCAGGCAACGAAAAAATTTACAACGGATTCTTTAATTTAGACAGCAAATTTAACGGCACAGATGAAAGTGGCATAAAACAAAGTGCAAGTGTAAAAATAGAATACCTGTTTGAAAAGCTAAATTTAAAAACCGGCGACGGCGTTTATAAAGTTTATCTAACACTTGCAAACAATAATAATCCCAAAGAAAGTATCGCAAGATATTTGGCTTTGGAGATGAAATGTTCATATGTAAAAGAAAATACGGTGAAAGTTGAAATCGTTGCTTATACGCCTGCAGGGGAAAAAATTACCAAGAGTTTTGAAACACATTATACCCCGTGTAGCATGCCGTAAAAATCAATTCCGGATATACCATAAAAAGCAAAGAACATTCAAACTTCTTTGCTTTTTTTCTTTCAATACAAACCGCTTTAACTAATTTTTAGATTTGTATCTAAACTATTTTTATATCTTTGAGGATTATAACATCTTTTTTATGCTTTTTGATACCCTCAGGAGAAGACAGTTTTTACAAAACACCAATGCAGGCACTCTCACGCCGGTTACCTTAATAAAGCATACTACAGATGAAAAAGGCATGGTAACATTACTTGTTCCAAAGTTTAACAACCAACGTATTACAAAAGCATTGGAAAAGAACAACAAGCATTTGCGTATGCATCTGGAATTGGACGAAATGGGAAGTTTTGTTTGGAAACATATTGATAATCAAACCAATGTACATAACATTATCATTCATTTCAAAAAAATATTCCCCGATACAAATCAAGCAGAACAAAGAATAATTACTTTTATAACCAAAATGTACCACGAAAAATGGATTACATTTAAAGAACTCATGAAATAATTAATTTAAACCCTTTTAATATCTACACGCGATGAATAAAAACATAGCAAGCTTAAATCCTCAGGCTGTATGGAAACATTTTCACAGCTTAACTCAAATTCCAAGACCTTCAGGACATGAAGACCAAATACAAAACTTCCTCTATGAGTTTGGAAAAAATCTGGGATTAGAAACTATCAAAGACGAAGTTGGCAACATCATTATCCGCAAACCTGCCACTCCCGGCATGGAAAACCGCATGGGTGTCATATTTCAGGGGCATTTGGATATGGTTCCCCAAAAAAACAGCGATAAAGAGCATGATTTTACAAAAGATCCAATAGAAGCATACATCGATGGCGAATGGGTAACTGCTAACGGCACTACTTTAGGCGCCGATAATGGTATGGGCGTTGCCGCAGCCATGGCAGTACTCGAATCAACAGATATAGTACACGGACCTGTTGAAGCGCTTTTTACTTGTGATGAAGAAACCGGAATGACCGGCGCTTTCGGGTTGAAAAACGGACTTTTAAAAGGTGATATTTTATTGAATCTCGACTCCGAAACAGAAGGTGAGCTATACGTAGGTTGTGCAGGCGGCACCAATGCAAATGTTTCTTTCAGCTATAAGGAAGAGCCGGTGCCTGCTGATGTAAAAGCATATAAACTTTCCATTACAGGCTTAAAAGGCGGACACTCAGGAATGGAAATCATCCTGCAACGCGGAAACAGCAATAAATTAATGAACCGCTTTTTGCAATATGCTGTTGAAAACTTGGGCGTACGGCTTTCAAGCATAGAAGGCGGAAGCTTGCGCAATGCCATCCCCAGAGAATCGTTTGCAACGGTTGTTGTTCCAACAGCCAAAAGCGCTGAATTTGAAAAAAGCGTTGCCGAACATGCAAAAGTATTTGCATCTGAATTAGCGTCTGTTGAGCCTGAGTTTAAATTTGAAGTGAGCGCTACGGATATGCCTAAAACTGTAGTAGATGCCGAAACACTTAACAGGGTAATGAAAGCCATACACGGATGTCCCAATGGCGTTATCCGCATGAGCGATGATATGAAAGGATTGGTTGAAACCTCTAATAACCTTGCCAGCGTGAAAATGAAAGATGGAAAAATTCTTATCCAAACATTGCTTCGTAGCTCTGTAGAGTCATCTCAACAAGATTTAGGTTTAATGATCAAAGATGTTTTTGAATTAGCAGGAGCTGATGTGGTACTTGACGGCACATACCCGGGATGGAAACCCAATATGAAATCGCCTATTTTAACTACCATGCAAAAAGTTTATAAAGATTTGTATGGCAAAACCCCTGAAATTATGGCTATACATGCAGGTTTGGAATGCGGACTTTTAGGTGCGGTTTACCCCAATTGGGATATGATTTCATTTGGTCCTACAATTCAATATCCTCACTCACCTGACGAAAAAGTGAATATTGCCTCTATCGAAAAATTCTGGAAATATTTATTGGAAACCCTAAAAAATATTCCGGTAAAAGCTTAAAATACAATTTATTAAACAATAAAAATCCGGTATTATTTTTCAAATATCGGATTTTTTTATACAAAGAATTTGGAAACAAAAATATTTTTACTACCTTTGCACCCCTTAAAAGTAAGTAAAAAATTAATTTTATAGAAATAATTTATCATGAAAAGGACTTTCCAACCATCAAACAGAAAGAGAAAAAACAAACACGGATTCAGAGAAAGAATGTCAACTGTGAACGGTCGTAGGGTATTAGCTGCTCGCAGGGCTCATGGTAGAAAAAAACTCACTGTTTCCGACGAAGGAAAATAATACTTTTCTGACATACAAGTTGCTTGCAACTAGAAAATATTGCATACCAAAGGAGGAGGTTTAAACCTACCTCCTTTTTTGCGTTGTATTTTTGCGTGTTTTCTTTTATGTTTTTAATAAAATTGCATAACTTTACCCGCTTTTAACATTAGCCCCAAACAATGTTTTATACTTTAATATTAATATTTGTTTTTTTATACCTGATAGGGATACTCGTGCGCAGGATAATCTTCCCTATTTTTATAAACAGGCAGATAAAAAAAATGAACGAAACGTTCGGAGGATTCGGCAATCAAGCTAACCAAGCTGCCAATTCTAACAACGCCAAGAAAGAAGGGGAAATTTCTATAGAATATATTCCGGAAGAAAAACCCCAACAGCCCAACGTAGATAAACATGCCAAAGAAGAATACGTTGATTTTGAAGAAATAAATTAAAATTTACATATCATCATCAAAGACAATATGGCCCGATTCGATTACAAAAAAACGCTTCCATACATAGCTATTATTGCAATTTTTGCAGCTATTACATTGGTTTATTTTTCTCCTTTGCTGGCAGGGAAAAAATTAGTACAGCCCGATATAGCGCATTTTAAAGGTATGGCTAAAGAAATTCAGGATTACAGGACACAAACAGGCGAAGAAGCTTTGTGGACAAACAGTATGTTTGGCGGAATGCCCGCGTATCAGATATCTGTGATATACAAAGGAAACATTTTACGCTATGTTGACCAAGCCATGCAGCTATACCTACCTCAACCCGCAGGCATGTTTTTTCTGTATCTCATCGGCTTTTTTATCCTGTTGATGGTTTTAAAAGTGGATAAATGGTTGGCTATGGCCGGTTCCATTGCATTTGCATTTTCTGCTTATTTCTTAATTATTATTGGCGCAGGGCATAACAGCAAAGCACATGCTATAGGCTATATGGCTCCCGTGCTGGCAGGCATTATTCTTGCCTACAGGGGCAAATATGTATGGGGCGGAATACTTACGGCTATCTTCCTGTCTTTGGAAATACTTACCAATCACTTACAAATTACCTATTATCTGGCTCTCACTTGCATTATTTTTGTTGCCGTACAGTTAATTTACGACATAAAAAAACACAACCTCCCCAATTTTGCTAAATCTACAGGCATATTGGTTATTGCAGCTATTTTTGCAGTGCTTACCAATATTACAAACCTTTGGGCTACATATGAATATGGGAAATATACCATTAGAGGGAAAAGCGAATTAAGCAGCGAAAAAGAAAACCGCACAAGCGGGCTGGATAAAGATTATGCAACAGACTATAGCTATGGCATAGGTGAAAGCTTTAACTTGCTTATTCCCAACTATAAAGGTGGTGCATCTGTAGGTTCTTTAAGCGAGAAATCAAATTCATACAATGCGCTCATAAATAACGGAGTAGAGCAATCACAAGCAAAACAAGCAATTCAACGCCTACCTTTATATTGGGGCACACAACCGCAGGTTGCCGGACCTTCATATATTGGCGCCATTATCATTTTCTTGTTTGTTTTTGCCTTGTTTACAACTAAAGGCAAACTCAAATGGTGGCTGATTGCAGCTACCATCTTGTCGATATTGCTTGCGTGGGGCAAAAACTTTATGCCGTTTACCAACTTTTTCATGCATTATATACCCGGGTACAACAAATTTCGGGCTGTTTCAATGACTTTAGTAATTGCAGAGCTTGCTATTCCTCTATTGGGTGTTTTAGGCATTAGCAACATACTGAAAAAACAACATGAGGAAAAATATCTTCTAAAATCGTTATTATATTCAGTGATTATAACGGGAGGATTTTGCCTTTTTGTGGCGCTGTTTGGAGGAAGCTTATTCAACTTCACATCCCCCAATGATTCACGTTATGGGTTTCCCGAATGGCTAACAGCTGCTATTCAACAAGACCGCGCGGTTATGTTGCGCAATGATGCATGGCGTTCTTTAGTATTTGTTTTATTAGGCGCCGGAATCCTTTGGCTATATATCAAAGAAAAAATAAAACAGAACGTGCTTATAAGCGCTTTAGCCATATTCATAATTTTAGACCTATGGAGTGTGAATAAACGCTATTTGAATAATGATAATTTTGAACGCAAAAATTTAGTTGAAAACCCTTATCAACCTTCCAATGCCGACCAACTTATCATGAAAGATGTTGACCCCAATTTCAGGGTATTTAATACAACGGTAGATCCTTTTAATGATGCAAGTACTTCTTATTTCCATAAATCGATAGGCGGATACCATGGGGCTAAATTGCGCCGTTATCAGGAACTTATTGAACGCCATTTGGCAACAGGAAACATGAATGTATTTAATATGCTGAATACAAAGTATTTCATCAGCATGGATCGGCAAACCAATCAACCTACGCTACACCCAAACATGACCGCATTAGGAAATGCTTGGTTTGTAAACGAAGTGAGAAGAACAGAAAATGCAGACCAGGAAATAGCGGCTCTTTCAAACTTTATTCCTGCCGAAACCGCAGTATATGACAAACGTTTCGACGATATGGTAAAAGGTCATAATTTCACAAAAGATTCTACAGCCAAAATTGATTTGATAGGTTACAAGCCTAATCATCTAACCTATCAATCGCAAGCTAACAGCGAACAATTAGCCGTATTTTCCGAAATATATTATGACAAGGGATGGAATGCCTATATTGATGGCAAAGAAGCACCTTATTTCCGTGCAGACTACGTGCTTAGAGCGATGTTTGTGCCTGCAGGCGCGCACAAAATCGATTTTAAATTTGAGCCAAAAGTTTATAAAACCGGAGAAAAAATATCGTATGCATCTTCTATATTATTAATATTGATAATTTTAGGATTTATTGGTTATCAATTTATTTACAAAAAAAATCAAGAAGATATAGCTGAGAATGCCCAATAGCAAGGTACGTAAAGTTTTAATCATCACTTATTACTGGCCCCCTGCCGGAGGAGCAGGTGTGCAACGATGGCTTAAATTTGTAAAATATCTCAGACTTTTTAACTGGGAACCCATTGTTTACACGCCTGAGAATCCGCAAATGCCTGCCATTGACGAAACCCTTGAAAAAGATATTCCTTCGGGTATTGAAATTATAAAACTCCCGATAAAAGAGCCTTACAATGCCTACAAAAAATTAGTAGGACTAAAAAAAGAAGATAAATTAGGCGGCGGCTTTATTCAGGATAAGAAAAAGTTAGGATTTACACATCATATGGCTGTTTGGCTACGTGGAAACTTTTTTATACCCGATGCCCGCAAATTTTGGATAAAACCTTCTATCCGTTTTTTAGAAGAATATATTTCAAATAATCCTGTAGATGCTGTTATTTCTACCGGACCTCCACACAGCATGCACCTGATAGCGCAACAGGTACATCATAAAACACACATACCTTGGCTTGCCGATTTTCGGGATCCTTGGACGGGTATTGATTTTTATCACCAATTGAAGCTTACAAAAATAGCCGACAGCATCCATCATACATTGGAAAAAAAAGTATTGCAACAAGCAAATGAAGTAGTTGTTGTCAGCAACAGGATGAAAGAAGAGTTTTACAATATTCATAAACGCGAATACCATGTAATTACGAACGGTTTTGACGAGGATGACATAAAGCCCTTGCCTTACGAAGAGTTAGACAAAAAATTTACCCTTACACATACCGGTTCATTAACAGCCTCAAGAAACCCCGAAGCACTATGGGAGGCAATAGGCGAAGCAGTAAATCAACACCCTGCACTGGCAAAGGCACTGGAAATAAAGCTTATAGGAAAAAATGACGTGAGCGTTATTCAAAGCATAAAAAATAATAACCTGTTATCGTATCTTATCCAAAGTGAATATATTCCTCATCCCGAAGTAATAAAAGCGATGCAAAAATCACAGGTGTTGTTGCTTTTAATAAATAATACACCCAATGCAAAAGGTATTTTAACGGGTAAACTTTTCGAATATCTGGCAACAGGCAGACCCATTTTAAATATCGGACCTACTGACGGCGATGCCGCGCTTGTAATAACACAATGCAATGCCGGCAGCACTATTGATTTAGATGATAAGGAAAATATAAAGAAAGAAATTTTATCCTATTTTTCATTATACGAAAAAGGATTACATGGGGGCAAGCACGATATAGATAAAACATACTCCCGAAAGAATTTGACATCCCAAATAGCCGTAGTTTTAAATAAAATGGCGGAATAGTTCTAATCCCTGTTATTTATAAGCTTATCCACAAAACCGGATATGTCATTTACGCCGGTAAATACTTTATCAAGCTGAATCATCATTCTGTATTCGTTTTCCGGAAATCGGGTTTCTTTTAATTTTTCAAGCATAATGCGCATGGCAACACGTCCTTCCAGCACCACCTTGTTAGATATGGTTTCAGTAAAAAAACCTTTGCCTATCAGCAGTCCTAAGGTACGGTTACGACTAAGGTCATTGAGCGATGTTAATCCGAAATCACCTATGCCGCAATAGTTAAACATGGTTTCTTCTTTACCTCCAAAATGTTTTAATAATGTACGCATTTCGCTAAATGCGCGTGTAAACATCATAAAACGCAGATTAGCCGTATCAAAATGAGCATCAACAATTCCAATAAGTATGGCATAAATATTTTTAAGAAGGCTTAATACCTCAACACCAACAACATCAACTGATTTATCTACAAACAAAATCGTGTTTTCAAAAAGAGGTTCTAACGCATCGCATGTGTCTATTTCCTTAGCCGCCAAGGTGAAAGCCGTAGGACTGTTATTGATGATTTCACGGGCAAACGAAGGACCTTTTAACACACACACCTTGTTAAACGGGAACATTTCGGATAAGCAATCGGGAATAAGACGTTTTTCAAAACCAAATCCCTTTGCCAAATTTATAAGCACCGCATTAGCAGGTATATAGGGTTTTATTTCGGTGAGATATTTAATTATCACCGACGAAGGAACAGCGATAAAAACAATTTCGGCATGTTGCAAAACGTTGTTATCTAACGTGGCGTTTAACCGACTTTCGAGCCTAATATTGGGAAAATATTTTTGATTAATATGAAACCGGCTTATGCTATCCACCACCTCTTTTTCTATAGACAGCAGCGTTACATTTAAATCTGCCCGCACGGCAAGCGCGTTACCTAATGCGGTTCCTATGGCTCCTGCTCCAATTATAACTATATTTTGCATTTTAATTGTTTTTATTTCCTTTTAATAAGTTTTTGAAATTTTCGGAAAACATTTCCGGATTTTTCCATTTATACCAACCACTTTTTATTACTTGTACTTCCATAGGTGTATAAAAACGGGTAACATATAATATAAACGGGAAAATACATATGATGAATGTTTTAATTATTATGCGCCATGCAGGATTCCAAGTGTTCACAAATACGGAAACTCCAAACAGTAAGCCGGCTACAATCAACAACTGCGCCAATCGACTATATTCATAGGGTATGTAATATGCTTTCTGAGAGGCTATTAATATAAATACGAAAAACAAAAGCGTGGAAATCATTTTAGCCAAGGCTGCGCCATGACTACCCATATAAGGAATCAGCAGCGTATTGAAAACAATATTTAAGAGGGCTATTATGATTACTATAAACATAATGGATTTGGTTCTTTTCACGATATTTAAACCTGTAACAGCCATATCTTTCATCATCCCGAAAACAACCGCGTAAATAATATAAGGCATAATTTGCCAGGCGTCGTAAAATTCAACCACACCCCCTGAAAGCAGTTTTGAAATCTCCAACCCGAATACCATCATTGCCAAGCCAAAAAACATAGTTACGTAAGCTTCATAAGTCATCAACTTGGCATAGAAACGAGTATTGTCAGACTCATTCATCTTTTTGTAAATCATGGGCTGTATGGCAAAGTTTATGGAGGTTACAATAAACATGTTAAGCGTGTTTGCCAATTTATAGCCTTGATTATATACCCCTAATCCGGATAAATCGGACTTGAGAAAAAACTTGTCGGTTATATTTAACACAAGTATGGCAACGGCAGATAAGAAAATCGGGAAACAAAATTTTATTACTTCAACAAGCAGTTTGCGTTCAAAAGTAAAAGTCATATTACGCAAGGTATAAGAAAATACGGCTATCAAATAAGCAACACATCCTGCAATTTGACCGTAATAAATTCCTTCTATGCCTGTTTTGAGATACAATATAAAATAAAGCGTCGATAATAGAGTTATAAGTAGTTGCACCGCGTTTGCACTCACATATAAGCGCGGATTTTCCTGCAAGCGCATCAACGTGCTCGGCATATACATAATAACTTGTAACAATGCCGATATAAGCACTATGTGCAAATACCAACCGTATTGACTTTTATTGAAAATGAGATTGGATATGGAAGTAAGATTAAAGAATGCTATAATATATATGACTATTGCCAAAAATATTTGAAACACAGTAATGGTATAGAACAAAGATTTTTGATGACCTTGTACTTCTTTATCCCAATAAAACCTGAAAAAGCCCGAATATAGGCAAAACCCTATCACCACAGTGGCTATTTGCAGGGTTGCATCAAGCAAAGCCACAACCCCCATGCCTTGTGGTAAAAATGTTTTATTAAAAAGCGGCAAAAGCACAAAACCCATTAATTTTGTTAATATGGGAGCAAGTGCATATATTATGGATTGGCGAAATAACGATTTAAAATCGGATAACATCAAGCTGCTTTTAACTTGCGAAGGTAGTAATTTTTAAAACAGAAATTTAAATCAATTTCAATCATTCATAAAAATGCAGTTCCTTATTTTTTAAAAAGATTATACATTTGTATTATATTAGTTTTGCATTTAATGTCAAACATCTATTTATTTACATCTTCATTTCCTTTTTCTAAAGGGGAAACTTTTTTAGAAACAGAGGTTTTATACTTGGCTAAACATTTTGAAAATGTATGGATAGTGCCATACCAATATGGAGCATCAAAGCTATTGCGCCAAATGCCTGAAAATGTTATTGTAAAAAAACCTTTGCGGGATGGAAGCGTGAAAACAAGTGTTATATTATTACGGGGAATTTTTAACTTTCATCCGCTCCTTCCATTTATTAAAGATTTACACAATATTAAAAGTATTAAACATTTTAAACGATGGATACGGGAAACAATCATAACCAGATGGTTGTTAACACATTATGAAATAAAAAACATCATATCCGACAAAAGAAATTGTATAACTTATTTTTATTGGGGTTCAGGACCTACAAGCTCAAACCTGTCAATTTTGTTGAATAAAAGAGGAAAAAATGTAATTGTCCGTTTCCATGGTGGCGACTTATATAAAGAACTACCTGAAAATGAACACTATATACCTTTTCGCACTATTCAACTAAAAAATATTAGCTGTGCCGTTCCCATTTCAGCCTATGGAGAGCTTTATTTGCAAAAAAATTATCCTAACATAAACTTTAAATCGGATGTACACAGACTGGGCACCCATTATGTAGGCATAGCAGAACCAAGTACCGATAATATTTTAAGAATCGTGTCTTGCTCCAATATAATTCCCATAAAACGTGTGGAAATCATAGCGCAAACGCTCAATAAAGTTACTGTACCTTTTGAATGGGTACACTTTGGGGATGGTATATGTAGAGAAAAGGTGGAAGAAATAATTTCTGACCACATAAAACCTTTTTGTACTTTTAAGGGACATACGCAATTAGCTGATATTTTAGCGTATTACAAATCACATCCTGTTGATTTATTTATTAACGTGAGCTCAAGTGAAGGCGTTCCGGTTTCTGTTATGGAAGCCATCTCGTTCGGGGTTCCCATTATTGCAACCGATGTTGGCGGCACTGCCGAACTGGTTGACAATAGCTTAGGTTATTTACTGCCTAAAGATATTACACCGCACATGCTACAAAATGTGATAGAAAATTATTATAACCTCCCGAAAGAAGAAAAAGACTTGTTACGACAAAACGCTTTTATAAAATGGCAACATATGGCAGATGCCGAAAAAAATTACACGGAATTCTGCAATTTTTTGGAAAGTTATAACGTGTAATTATTCTTTATAAGTACTAAACAATAATTACCTTATATTATTTTTTTAAACCACATAGATATAT
>CALBZC010000048.1 GCA_937889945.1 uncultured Bacteroidales bacterium | reverse complement strand
TACTGAATTTTAACTACATAAGTTTTTAAAAATAAATTACTCAACCTAAACTATAAACTGCATAAAATCCAGTATGGCTCATTATCATTGAAGATTTCAAAAAAATATTCGCATATATGAAGATGTTATTTTCTGAATTTGATTTAAATTTGAATAGCACAATTTATTTAAAATCTTTCTAAATTTTAACCTAATCAGTACTCGTTTTCTTAATTATTGCTTTTTTAGCTTATCTTTGTGTATAGCATCTAAAATAATTCCATTTATTATAGCTGAATTATGCGTAAATTAAAAGAAATAATTGATACGGTAAGACCGCGTGGCGAATGGCGTATTCCCGCGTTTATCATAGGCGGAGCTTTTGTGGGGCTGTTTATATATTCCTTTTTTGAGTCAAGGGCATACAGTTATCTTTCTGATAAACCGGAAACATGTGTAAACTGCCATATTATGAGTCCATACTACGCCACATGGATGCACAGCTCGCACGGAAGAAACACAACCTGCAACGATTGTCATGTACCTCATAACAACGTTTTTAACAAATATTTTTTTAAAGCCAAAGACGGAATGCGCCACGCGGCAATTTTTACCCTACGTATGGAACCACAAGCCATTCAGGCTAAAGATGCAAGCGCCAACGTTATTATGGATAACTGCATCAGGTGCCATACTCAGCTAAATACAGAATTTGTAAGTACCGGTAAAATGGGCTTTAAGGATATAAAAGAACTTAACGGCAAAGCCTGCTGGGATTGTCACCGTGATGTACCCCATACCCGCAGTCGCTCCCTGTCTTCCACTCCCCATGCATTAGTGCCTATGCCTACATCTAATGTTCCGGAATGGTTAAACAAAATGATAAAATAACATACAAACACTCAAAAAATATAGCAATTATGAATGCAACTCAAGAAAAGAAAATGAAACCCAAAGTTGGCTGGTTATTATTCTTTATCACACTTGGAGTAGTATTTTTATTGGGAATGCTCGCAGCCTCTATTACACAACGTAGAGCCGAAATATCGAGCGTTATGAACAATAAAAAAGTAGAAATTAAAGGAATTGAGTCGAGAAGTGAAATTTTTGGCGAAAATTATCCCAGCGAATACGAAACATGGACAAAAACCAAAGATACCACCTTCAAAAGCGAATTTAACAGTAGTAATTCAGTAGATGTGTTGGCGCAACGTCCCGAAATGGTTATTCTTTGGGCAGGTTATGATTTTGCCAAAGATTATTCTACTCCCCGTGGGCACTTCCATGCCATAGAAGACGTTAGACAAACATTGCGCACAGGCGCGCCAATGGCAGCTACCGATGGTCCGCAACCTGCCACCTGCTGGACATGCAAAAGCCCCGATGTGCCTCGTATGATGAATAAGTTGGGCATTGATGCTTTTTATAAAGGTACATGGGCATCATTAGGAAACGAAATTGTAAATCCCATAGGCTGTGCAGATTGCCACGAACCTAAAAACATGAACTTGCAAATATCACGTCCGGGACTTATGGAAGCATACAAAAACATGGGTAAAGACATAACCAAAGCTACGCCTAACGAAATGCGCTCTCTGGTATGTGCGCAATGCCATGTTGAATATTACTTTAACAAAGAAACCAAGTACTTAATATTCCCTTGGCACAAAGGAACTACTATGGAAGCCGCCGAAGCTTATTACGATAGTATTAAATTTTACGACTACGAGCATAAACTCAGCAAAGCGCATATTATAAAAGCCCAACACCCCGATTTTGAAATATTCCAAACGGGTATTCATGCGCAAAGAGGCGTTAGTTGCGCAGACTGCCATATGCCTTATATATCAAAAGGAGGCATAAAATACAGCGACCACCAGGTACGCAGTCCGTTGGCAAGTATTAACAATACATGCCAGGTTTGCCACCGAGAAACTGAAGAAACTTTAAGAAATGCCGTGTTCGAACGTCAACGCAAAGGAAACGAAATACGCAATATTGTAGAAAAAGAACTTTCCAAAGCCCATATAGAAGCTGCTTTTGCATGGAGCAAAGGCGCTACGGAATCACAAATGAAAAACGTATTGGAATTTTTGCGGAAATCGCAATGGCGTTGGGATTATGCAGTAGCCTCTCATGGAGCATCATTCCATTCGCCTGTTGAGTATCAACGCATCTTATCGCACAGCCTCGATTTTGCACATAAAGCCCGCTTCGAAACGGCTAAAGTATTAGCAAAATTAGGATATACGGATGATGTTCCTATGCCTGACATTTCTTCAAAAGAAAAAGCACAAAAATATATTGGTTTGGATATGGTGAAAGAAAAACAAGCTAAAAAGAAATTTTTAGAAACTGTTGTTCCTGAATGGCTTAAACAAGCTAAAGCTAAAAATCTTATTGTTGCTCAAAAATAAATTATTGTTTACAAATGCCGGATAAGAAAAAAATTTGGGAGCACCCATGGGGATATGCGGAAGGATTCGTAATTGCCATGGGTGTTCTTCTTGTAGGTTTTGCGCTTCAAATATTTGTCGGAAACATACATACCCAAGTGTATCGCTATCCTGTGAATCTTTTGATTGGTGTAATATTCACAACCGGATTATTTTTTTTATACTTCAGTGCAAAGAATAATAAAATCATCTATTGGTTTGCAACGGTTAAAGCTACCGTTCCTGCTCTTATCGTAAGCGTTGCATTAATTATTATAATGGGAATTACACCCCAATTTTCAGGGGCGATGGCTGAACATAAAGGTGCTCACAAGCTGTTCAGCATTTGGGGATGGCATAACATGACCACATCATGGACATTCGTATTCTTATGTTTTTATATGCTTTTCATTATCGGCATCACCATTCTAAAAAGAACCCGTCAACCCTTTAAAACGCAAGATATTGGATTTTATCTTAATCACATAGGGATATATGTTGCTTTACTTGGCGGCATGCTTGGCAGCGCGGATTTGCAACGCATGAAGATGACCGTGGAACAAGGAAATGTGGAATGGAGAGCTACTGCAGATGATGGCAAAATATACGAATTGCCCGTGGCGGTGCAATTAGACACTTTTAAAATTGAAGAATATCCGCCTAAAATAGTGATTATAAACAGTAATACGGGCAAAGTGCAGCCGGAAAAACGTCCCGAAACTTATTTGTTTTATGGCACAGGAAAAACCGCGCATTTAGCAGGTTATACAATTCAATTATTAGAATATTTGCCACAAGCAGGCGTGGTTCAGGACTCGCTTAATTTCAGATATGCCCCCTTTATCATGGATGGAGCTGCTTCCGCAATTAAAATAAGAGTTAGCGGCGCAGATGTTACTACTCCCATTGAAGGGTGGATTAGCAATGGCAGCTATATGTTTCCCTACCATGTGGTGGATATAAACAAAAACCACAGCGTTGCGATGGCTATGCCGGAAGTAAAAAAATACGTATCGCAAGTGAGTGTTTTCACAAAGAAAGGACACAGCAAAAAAGCAAACATAGAAGTGAATAAGCCCTTGTCTGTAGAAAACTGGATGATATACCAACTAAGCTATGATGAAGAAAAAGGGAAGTATGCTACAACCAGCGTCTTTGAGCTGGTTAAAGACCCCTATTTAGGTGTAGTTTATACAGGAATACTTATGCTTATGGCAGGATCCGTTTTTTTGTTTATGACAGGTGCAAAAAATAAACACGTATGATGAAGTGGGAATATTTTATATACTTTGCCTTGCCGGCCATTTTACTATGGCTATTAGGCGCTTATAACGCATGGATTAAAGAGGATAAAAAGAAACCAACTATATACACCATAGCCGGCCTTATCGTATTTTTTATGTTTATCGTGGGCATGTGGATTTCGCTTGAGCGCCCACCCCTGCGCACAATGGGCGAAACGCGTTTGTGGTACTCGTTTTTCCTGCCTGTTGCAGGGCTTGTTACTTATAAACGTTGGGGATTTAAATGGATAATGACTTTTAGTACCATATTATCTTTGGTTTTTATCATTATTAATATTGCAAAACCCGACATTCACAATAAAACGTTAATGCCTGCGCTGCAAAGCCCTTGGTTTTCTCCCCATGTTATCATCTACATGTTTTCGTATGCCATATTAGGCGCAGCCACTATAGTAGCCTTATATTATCTTGTAAAACGCAAACAATTGGAGGCACAGGAAAATAATCTTTTGAATATGGCAGATAATTTGGTGTATATCGGTATTTCGCTTATTACCATCGCCATGTTTATGGGCGCTTTATGGGCTAAACAGGCATGGGGGCATTATTGGAGCTGGGATCCTAAAGAAACATGGGCTGCTGCTACTTGGCTTTGCTATCTTATATATATACATTACCGTTTGCATGCAAAGCCTGTAGCCAAAACAGCCATGATTATGCTGCTGGTAGCATTTATTTCATTGCAAATGTGTTGGTGGGGGGTAAATTATCTGCCTTCCGCACAAGGCAGAAGCGTGCATGTTTATTCCAAACAATAGAGATTTACTTTTTTATCTTTTAGTAATTATATATATTTGTAAAAGATAATTATTATTAGAATGAGAAAGTTTATTTTAGTTTTTTCTATCGTTTCTATAAGCTTACACATATTGGCGGATATTGCTCCCTATCCAATAGAAGCCAAAGGGATATCGGCTACAAAAGCTACCGAGATAAAAATGGTATATGAAAGAGTTTATATAGATTTAACTATTGAAAACTCATATGTATCTTGCTATTTTAAACTTCACAATACAGGAAAAGCAACCACTATAGAAATAGGGTATCCTAACATGGATGTATATTCTTATAAGTTGGGAGGATATTCTTTTAATGCAATTGAAATCAAAGAAAGTGGAAAAATCATAGAAAACATCCGCCTCTATAAACCTGATAGTGGCACATCCAGCAACAATGATAAACCTTGGTATATATGGAATACTGATTTTAAAGAAAATGAAACCAAAATTATAGAAGTAAAGTATAGTTTACCTCATGGAAATGTGCGGGATAATCCTTACTACACATTTGATTATTTGTTAAGCACGGGAGCAGGTTGGAAAGACAAAATTGACACTGCCGAAATAATTGTGAATCTAAATTTTGATAAAAACTTAATTTTACAAACGATGCCGGAAGGTTATACCTTTAATACCCATAATCAAATTGTATGGAATTTATCAAACATAGAACCTACTGATAAAGATGATATTCATATTTGCTATGAACCACAAAAAGGGCATTATGATACGTATCTAAAAACAGATAAAAACCCCATATTTATCATAGACGATACAATTATAATAAGTGATTTTGATATCCGTAAAAACAATAAGCAATATGCATTTCTTTCTAAAATAGAAATTGATGATATGGCTGATATTAAAGTAATAAAAAATACAGATGAAAATAAGATAAGGTTTCCCAATCTTAATTTATCGAATGGAGCAATATTTATATATACCAAACAATTTGTAGTCAATAAATTAAATCAGATAATTAAAAGTAAGCATCCTACTATCAACACATTACATTATATATCTTCTAAAGAATTCGAAAATTCATACTCTTTCAAAGTTAACGGTAAAAAAATGCAAAAACAAAATGAATTATATACTTATATTATTGATAATATGTTGAAAATAAAAGATATTAAAGTAAAAAATAAGAATATAGTCAATATAATTTTAGATAAATAACTTATTTTATTATTTCCGCAATCGCTTTAACCCAACTATCACTGTCATTCAAACACGGAACAAGTGTTAACTCTTCACCACCGTTGCGCAAAAACATTTCTTTATACTCCTTCCCTATTTCGTAAATTGTTTCTAAGCAATCTGTTGTAAATGAAGGTGTTATTACCAATATTTTTTTTATTTTATTTTGTGCCAAGGCTAAAATGGTTGTATCGGTAAAAGGCGACAACCAATTTTCGGATATCTGTGATTGAAAAGTTGTAATATATTTATTTTTAGATAATTGTAAAGAATCTGCAAGTAGTCGCGTTGTCTGATAGCAGGTAGCTTTGTAACAATGACTGCCATACTGAGGCATTTCGCTAAAGCAAGTGCATGTATTTTCTTTAACTGATGAATGCAAATTACGTATATGGCTCAGGGGTAAGCTATGATAAGAAAAAACAATTTTCTCATAGCTTTGGTAATCAAATTGTTTTATATTTTTTACCCAACTGTCAATAAAGGCTGGATGATGGTAAAACTGCGGAATAATTTTCAGATATGGCTTTATTATCCATGTTTTTATTTCCTTATTTACTACATCAATAATAGAACCTGTAGTAGAACTTGCATACTGGGGAAACATAGGAAAAATTATAACTTCATCAAAATTCTGATTTTTAATATGTTGCAATGATTTTTTTAATGATAAACTTCCATACCGATAGGCGGTATAAATTTGATAATCAGTAGATAAAAACGCTTTTGTTTTTTTCTCTAATCCTTGCATATAAAAAAGCAAAGGAGAGCCTCTTTCTGTCCACAGTTGCTTATATAAAGCGGTAGATTTAGGGGTACGAAAAGGAATTATAATACAGTTTACCAATATTTTACGCGCTAACCAAGGCAGGTTAATTACATGCCTATCGTTTAAAAATTCCTTCAAAAACCGTTTAACATATTGTTTTTCAGGTTTATCCGGCGATCCTATATTTACAAGAATTAATGCTTTCTGCATATAATTGAGGGGGCGTAAATTAGTACTTAGTGAATTAGTAAAATAGGGGATTAGTAAATTAGTAAATTAGTAAATTAGTAAATTAGTAAATTAGTAAATTAGTAAATTAGTA
>CALBZC010000047.1 GCA_937889945.1 uncultured Bacteroidales bacterium | reverse complement strand
AAAAAATATTCTCCGCTATCTTTCCAAAAGTTGCATTTATTAGTTGAATTTAGATGTTTTTTTCATCTTAATTTTTATAAATAACTACCTATATACTTCTATATCGCCCACGATTTTATCTCCGTAAAATGCTTTCTCATCTGTCGTGAAAAAGAAACCGTTTTTCTTTTCATACACCTCAATATCCTTTCTTTGTAAGGGTGGATTCCATCTTATCAACAACACGATAGGGTGATTACTGAAAGATTTATCCATTTCTGCAAAAAGAAACTGAGAATATGGAACTATAAATCTATTGTTTGTTCCATGTGCCCAACAAGTTTTGGGTTGTATCTTTGTCATTTTACTTAATAAATAAGAAAAAGGCTTCCCTATATATTCACTTTTCTTGTCCTCAAAATTTTCTCTTAAGTATTTAAGCGTATCTAATTGTGCATGACTTTTAAGCGATAGCATACCCAATAGGATTACAACAAGACTGATTTTATATGTTTTTTTCATCTCAATTTTTATAAATAACTACCTATATACTTCTATATCCCCTACAATTTTATCTCCGTAAAATGCTTTCTCATCTGCCGTGAAAAAGAAACCGTTTTTCTTTTCATACACTTCAATATCCTTTCTTTGTAAGGGGGGGGGATTTTTATTGACATTGTAATAGCATTACGTTGGTTGCTAAACATAAATAACACTTCACGCGTTATATTTTTATTCCCCATGTTTGGCCATGCGAGAAAATTTTGGGGCTGCATTTGTGCCATTTTACTTAGTAAATGTGAAAAGGGCTTGCCTATATAGTCTGCCTTTTTAGCTTCAAAAGTTTCTTTTAGATATTGTAAGGTATCTATTTGCGCTTGGCTTTTTAAAGCAAATATAATAAGCCCTGTAATAGCTGTAAGCCGTAGTAACTTCTTCATAATAATATGGAATAAAAAAACAAGGTTCCCCTAAGATTAAGGTATTAAAGGGAACCTTATTTAAAGCTTCTTTACTTACATTTTAATTATTTTAAGATCTTTTACAATTTTACTACCATAAAAAACTTTTTTTTCTGGAGTAAATCCGGACTTGTCAATTTTTTCAGTATTATCCACATCTTTTGTGGGTATTGGCGTTTCCCATTTTATATATATATATATAACATTTTTTCCTAACCCTTGTTTAGGGAGTATAAAATAAAATTTGGTAACTTCGGTTAGTGTTATATTATATACAGAAGGCATAGAAAACACACTTTGAGGATATATTTTATCCATTTTATTCAAGATGCAAGAAAACGGCTTGCCTATATAGTCTGCTTTTTTGGCTTCAAAAGTTTCTTTTAGATATTGTAAGGTATCTATTTGTTGCGCATGGATTTTTATCGACAAAATAAACAATAGTAATACTACGGTAATTTTACATATTTTTTTCATGATAGTTGGTGTTTTTATTGGTTACAATTATGGGTTACTTGGTAGGTGTTTTTGCTTGGGTCGCGCGGGTCAACCACGGTTTCATTCACATACATAGGTTCAAAATTGCCTGCGGTATCTTTTTTTTGTAACGTTACGCCCATGTTGTGTTTTTTCATCACGTAAGCCATGGCTTTTTCAAATTGTTCATATACGGATGCATTATTGTTTTTATAATATTTTGAAGCAGCATCAAAATCTTTTCCAATAGGAGTATTCGAATTCCATAAGCCGTCCTCCAAGGCATTTACTTTAGGGTTTGCTGCTACAAATGCTTTTAGGGCGGCAGGGTCGGTTACTGTTAACACATATTCCGTGCCATTGGCGCCAAAAGTATAAACAAATTCAAACTTGCTATTTTGGGAATTGTTATATGCCAGTGCATATATATCACCGGGAGAAGGACAATCAAACATACTTTGTAAATGAATATGCATAGCCCCAACAACGGTGAAGTTGGGATTACTATGAGGAACTCCTACCGTTCCCGATCCGCTAAATATAGCAGTAGTGGTAAGCTTGCCGCTTGCATCATACCCGAATGAGAAAGCATTTTCACCCGTAGCTGTGGATATGCCTGCGGTTAATTCATCTTTTTTTGCTCTTATGGTTGCATCTAAAAGTATATTTTTAACCGTGGTTTTTTCTGCTTGCGCTTTGGCGCAAGGGTTATTATCAGTCTCCGTAGTTTGACTAATACCAGTTCCTCCATTCATAATACTATTTAATTCTCCTCTACTAGGTAATGAAAGATCTATTCCAATATGGGTAATGCTAGAATTAGTTGGTTTGGGGGTTTGAAGCCATGAAGGGTTTACATACACTAATATGCGCGTGGCTGTTATTACCGGTCCTGATAGTTCTGGTCCATAAATAAGAGGACCTTCACCGTCTCTCAAAAAAGATTGCTTTAATTTTATTCCCATAAAGAATGGTGTTTTTTTAAATTTAGCCAAGTCATAGGCAGCAAAAATCATTTCTATATCTTGCACACTTATGTTTTTTAAATTAGCCAGTGTTTTATCCCCTCTTTCCAAAACAATATATTTAATAACATCTTTATGTTGTATGCTAAAAATAATTGCGCTGGTAACACTATCTGAAAACAAAGGTAGTTGAACAATTATATCATTTTCTATATTTCTGCATACATAGCCTAAATTCCAATCAGGATATCCATATGCTTTAACAAGTCCCTCTATAAATTTCTCATGCCTATTTTTGGTGGCTAGGTCTATGCGCACTTTATTACGTGCAATACTTAGTGAATCGCTTGCTCGTTGTGCGCCAAAATCTAGAAACCGGGCTTCGACTGCTGAGAGTTTACTATCGATTTTGCGTGAATTATCTATAAGATAATCCTTACGGCAGGAATATATTCCTGCTATTAGAAAGCAACATAAAGCCGCCCATAAAAAAGTTTTTTTCATACGCATTTTTCTTTTATGTTATAAATAAATAATTTCTTTGTAAATTTATTCAAAATTCATATATTTGTTAATTAGTTTTTTACTATAAAATATTAGTATTTCAAAATTTATTATTAGTTTCGCTAATAAATTATGTATGGAAAGCATAGAAAAAGTATTGGTTAAGTTAAAAGAAGCGCGCAAGGAAAAAGGCTTATCGCAGGAAAATATGGCTATAGAATTGGGAATTAGCCAAGGGGCTTATACAAATATTGAAAATAATGAAAGTAAGTTAACCGTAGAGCGCCTGCTGCAAATAGCACAAATATTAGAAAAACATGTTTTCTCTTTTTTTGAGTTAGTTCCCTTTCCCCTTTTTAATCAGGATGCAATTAAAAATCCTAAGGATTATCAAACCCTGCAAACTATATACCAAGAAAACAAAGAAACTTTAAATAAACTGTTATCTTCTTATGAAGAGCGTATAAAAGAATTGCAGCAAGAAGTCAATTTTTTACGAAAACAAACCATACGTTAGCATGACAAAAAAAATATTCCTCACAAACGCGCTTATATGTAACGAAGGTGAAATATATAAAGGAAGTGTATTGATTGAAGGAAATTACATTAAAAAGGTTTTTCGCGATGAGCAAAAGCATGAAGATAACTGTGAAATTATAGATTTACAGGGCAATATGCTGATACCCGGTGTGATTGACTGTCATGTACACTTTCGTGAACCCGGTTTAACACATAAAGCGGATTTGCATAGCGAAACCATAGCCGCGGTTGCCGGTGGCATTACCTCTTTTATGGAAATGCCAAACACTAAACCGCAAACTGTAACGCTGGAGTTATTGGAACAAAAAATGCAACTGGCAAGCGAAAAATCATTGGCTAATTACTCGTTTTTTTTGGGCGCTACCAATGATAATATAAAAGAAATAGAAAATGCCAATCCAAAGGACATTTGTGGTGTAAAAGTATTTTTCGGCGCTTCTACCGGAAACATGTTGGTGGATAATGCAAATACGTTGGAGGAAATTTTTAAAAAATCTCCCTTGCCCATAGCTGTACATGCCGAGGCTGAAGACATCGTTAAAGCTAACACGGATAAAGCAAAAGCACAGTATGGTGATGATATCCCCGTTGAATTGCATCCCACTATACGCAGCAGCAAAGCTTGTTACATGGCTGCAAAACAAGCCATTGCATTAGCCGAGAAATACAATACACGCCTGCATATTACCCATCTCACTACCAAAGAGGAGGTAGAACTATTAGCAAACAGGGACCTCTCCGATAACAAACGTATCACAGCCGAAACATGCCCACATTATCTTTATTTTAACGAAACGGATTATAAACGTTTAGGGACATTACTGAAAGTAAACCCTGCTGTTAAATCGCGCGCAGACCAGCAGGCATTATTGAAAGGCTTGCTTGATAATACCGTTGACATTATAAGCACCGACAATGCGCCTCATCTGTTAGAAGAAAAGCAAAACAAGTATGTAAATGCCCCTTCGGGAACGCCATTGGTGCAACATGCATTAATGAGTATCCTTAAAATTTTTAAAGAAAATAATATAGGTATTGAAAGGGTTGTGGAAAAAATGTGCCATGCGCCTGCCCTATGTTACAACGTTGAAAAAAGAGGCTTTATCCGTGAAGGGTATTTTGCCGACTTGGTTGTATTGGATATACATAAACCCTATACCGTTACAAAGGAGAATATTTTATATAAATGTGGTTGGTCTATATTTGAAGGCGAAACATTCCCTTACAGCATTAAACAGACTTTTATAAATGGTAAGCTCATATATGATAATGGCAAAATAGTTGCGCATTCGCCCCAAGGCATGCGTTTACATTTTGAGCGTTAATAAAAAAGCCGATTTAAAAATCGGCTTTTTTATGTGTTTTTATAAATTCTTAGTCAGCTACAACAACTAAATACTTACTATTTGCCCAAAATTGAGAAGGAGATATAATAACTAAGCTATCTGCCGTTTTATTGCCTACAAATTTGTATGAGCTTGCCGGATGGCTTGTCATCACTTTCGCTTTCTTCTTAAAAATAGGAATAGACTTGATTTCGGTAACATCTATACGTGTAAATAAGCTTTTGTTGAAATCATCTTGCAGCGTGGTGCGACCAAATAAACCTGAACTGGAAATTACGTGGTTATCTTTAAGTTCGCGGGTAGTGCCTACTAAATAATAAGCAGAATTGAGCGCGTATGTTTTTTCTTTAATATCCTGTTGTTTAGACCTTATATCGGCTTCTGCCACGTCAAGAGATTTGCTTAAATCGGAAACTTTAATATCCATTTTGGCTAACTGATCTTTTAATGCAGCTATTTCGGCATTTTTTTCATCAATTTGCTTATTCATGTTATCAATCATCTTTTGTAGTTCTGATAACTGTTTATGATTTGCCTCGTTACCTTTTTCTGCATTTTTAAGCTTGGCGCGAAGAGCGGCTACCGTTTGCTTGTTTTTTTGCAACAACATGTAAATAGAATTAATGTCGCTTTGTACGCGTTCTTTGGTTCCCGTTTTCATCTCCCCACCCGAAGCACTCTGGCTGATAATGTTTTCTTTCATTTTAATAGAATCCAAATTTGCCTGAATATCATTGAAAGCTTTCACAAATTCCATTACAGTAGTGTCTTTTTGGAAACCTACGGTTACTAAACTGTCATTTTTAGCCTGTAGGTTCTCGACTTGTTTTTGATTACAACTTACTGCAAATAAAGCAAATGCAGCAAGAACAATAAAAAATACTCTTTTCATGATTTTTATTTTTAATTAATATTTCCTGATTTTTTGATACTTATTAAAATAAGTATAATAATACAAATTGAAACGTTCTTAATGTTTAGATTTAAAAACGTTTTAAAAAACTAAAATGTTATTCTTAATTTGTGAAAATATTGTTAAAAAATATTCATTTCATCCAAAACATCCATCATGCCCTTAACTTGTGCTGCTGATTCTGCCAAGGCTTTCTTTTCATCCTCATTTAGTTCCAATTCTATAATTTCTTCAATACCATTAGCTCCCAAGCGCACGGGCACGCCTACAAAAACATCGTTAAGCCCATATTCGCCATTTAGCTTGGCACATACGGGAAAAACACGTTGCTGATCATTCATGATGGCTTCAACCATTTGCGCAGCTGCAGACCCCGGAGCATACCAGGCTGACGTACCCATTAAATTAACAAGTTCACCTCCTCCTTTACGTGTGCGGTCAACTATTTCATCAATTTTTTGCTGATCCAACAATTCGGTAATGGGAATACCGGATACTGAGGTATAGCGTGGCAATGGAACCATCGTATCGCCATGACCGCCCAATAGCAATGCCTGAACATCTTTAGGCGAAATTCCTAAAGCTTCTGCTATAAAGCTACGATAACGAGCAGAATCTAAAATGCCGGCCATGCCAAATACTTTTCTTGACTCTTTTTGCGCAACTTTATAAGCACAGTAGGTCATTACGTCTAACGGATTGGAAACAACAACAATAATGGCATCCGGTGAATTTTTTATAACTTTTTCAGTTACCTCTTTTACTATCTGGGCATTAATTTTTATTAAATCATCACGGCTCATGCCCGGTTTGCGGGGCATGCCTGAGGTAATCACCACTACCGATGAGCCTTTGGTTCTTTCATAATCATCCGTAGCGCCTACAACATAGGTATTAAAATTGTTAATAGAAGAACTTTGCCAAATATCCAAAGCTTTACCTTCAGCCATACCTTTTTTAACATCCACAATAACTACTTCTGTAGCTATTTCTTTTTGCGCAATAACATTTGCAACGGTTGCGCCTACATTTCCGGCGCCAATAACAGTAATTTTTTTCATTTTTATATTTTATTTATTCTTCTGTATTTTATTTTTTTGAAATTCTAATATTCCACAAATTAAAAGAATTTTTACATAAATAAGCATGCAATCGTAACAAATAACAAAAAGATAAGAATGATTAATCCTTAAAAACTTTTAATTATATGGCGCAATTTTCTGTTCCTTTAGCTTGCGCGTCAATAACGGCAATGGTTGCCATGTTCACAATTTCGTTAACGGTAGATCCCATTTGTAAAATATGTACAGCTCTGTTAAGTCCCATAAGAATAGGACCCACAACCTCTACTGATCCTAATTCCTGCATCATTTTATATGCTATGTTACTTGATGTGAGTGTGGGAAAAATAAATGTATTGGGGCTTTTGCCGGCTAATTTTGAAAACGGAAAATGCTCTGCAAGCAACTGGTTATTTATCGCAAAATTAGCCTGAACATCACCATCAACAATAAGATTAGGATGGTGCGTGTGAAGATAATCTACTGCCTGCCTTACTTTATCAGGTATGTCTCCCTCTGACGAACCGAAGTTAGAATAGGATAGCATTGCAATCCGTGGTTCTATATTCAGTTTTTTTATAGCCAAAGCGGTCTGCAAGGTAATTTCAACCAGCGTTTCAACAGTAGGATTTCTGTTAAGTGTAGTATCAGCAAAGAAATAAGGTCCTTTCTTGGTAAAAAGTACATGCATGGCTGAGGCTACTTTACAATTATCCTCTTTATCAATAATCTGGAACACGGGACGTACAGTTTCGGGATAACTTGCCGTAAGCCCTGAAATCATTGCGTCGGCATAGCCGTTTTTTACCAGATAAGGAGCAAAATAGGAATGGTGTTGCACACTATACAAGGCATTTTCTTTGCTGATGCCTTTTCGTTGACATTTTTTATAATATTGTTCGGCAAACTCTTCCCTTCTTTCTTTCTCTTCTCCCGATTTCGGATTTATAATTTGCACCCCCTTGATCTCTAAGTCGTATTCGCTTATCATTTGCTCAATTTTTTTCTTATTGCCTAAAATAATAGGTGTGCCTATCTTCTCTTCTAATACAATTTCGGCTGCTTTTAATATTTTATAATTCTCTCCTTCAGCAAATACGATGGTTTTAGGCTGAGCCTGCGCTCTGATTTTTAATTGCTGCAATAAAGGATTTACTAATCCCAACCTGTCGTTTAAATCTCTTTTATATTTATCCCAATCTGTTATAGGTTTACGCGCAACGCCTGTATCCATGGCAGCTTTGGCTACGGCAGGCGCCACAAATGTTATAAGGCGCGGGTCAGTTGGTTTAGGAATTATATAACTTTTCCCAAATCTAAGATTAGTGGCATTGTAAGCGATGTTTACCTGTTCAGGAACAGCCATTTTAGCTAACTGTGCAAGCGCACGCGCAGCGGCAAGTTTCATTTCTTCATTAATTGCCGTGGCTCTCACATCTAATGCACCTCTAAATACATAAGGAAAACCCAACACATTATTTACCTGATTGGGATAGTCGCTTCGGCCCGTCCCCATGATAATATCTTCGCGGGTTTTAAAAGCTTCTTCGTAAGAAATCTCGGGATCAGGATTAGCTAATGCAAAAATGATAGGATAGGGAGCCATTTTTTTAAGGTATTCGGGCTTCAAAGCACCTCCTACTGACAATCCTAAAAACATATCTGCGCCGTCTAACGCTTCTTCAAGCGTGTGTATATCACGTATGGTTACAAACTCCGATTTGTATTTGTTTAAATCCGTACGCTTATCATTTAAAACACCCTTGCTGTCAAGCATTACTATATTTTCCTTACGCACACCCAAACTCATATACATGCGTGTACACGATACTGCTGATGCTCCTGCTCCGCTTACCACAACTTTAAGATCTTCAATCCTTTTGCCGCTTAATTCAACAGCATTGATAAGCCCCGCAGAAGTAATAATAGCGGTTCCGTGCTGATCATCGTGCATAACCGGAATATCCAACTCTTTTTTTAAACGTTCTTCTATTTCAAAACATTCGGGAGCTTTGATATCTTCCAGATTTATGCCGCCAAAGGTTGGCGCTATGGCTTTTATGGTATTTACTACTTTATCAACTTCTGTTTCCGAAATCTCAATATCAAAAACATCAATATCTGAATATATTTTAAACAACAAGCCCTTACCTTCCATAACGGGTTTCCCCGCTTCAGCCCCGATATTGCCCAAGCCCAACACGGCTGTGCCATTGGATATAACAGCTACCAAGTTTCCTTTTGCAGTATATTTATACACATCTTCCTGATTGTCTTTTATTGCCAAACATGGCTCCGCTACTCCCGGCGAGTAGGCAAGCGCTAAATCTCTCTGTGTTTGATGTGGTTTGGTAGGTATAACTTCTATTTTGCCCGGACGCCCTTGCTCGTGGTATTTGAGCGCATCTTTTTGTAATGTTGATTTCATCTGTAAACTCAATATGATTTTTGTAATTTTTACAAAGTAATGAAAATACTACCTTATACGATTATACGTTTTTTATAATGATTATAATGTATGAACACTCAATTGTTTTAAATTTATTGATAATCAACGTGTTTATCAGTAAACAAAGTAATCGTGTTGACTTTCATAAATTCGCGAAAACAAATGAATGAAAAAAAACAAATCTGTGATTTTATATTCATACGCTCCTGTTCATTTATAGCTAATTTTACATCGTTTAGTATATCTCTCGAAAAACAAAGTAAAAGCAAAAAAGTTGTGAATGTTCTGTGCTTTCCATCATAACATACTGTAAACAAGCATTCTAATTTTATATTATTAAATAAATTACCATAAAAAAATAAGCTTTTCCGGAAATTTAACGCCAGAATATCCTATCCCTTACCTAAATTGTTTGTTTTGCTAAAAAATAAAAGAAAAAAGCATTTATCCTTTTTGCTTAAAAAGTTTAATTTTTTAATAAAAATGAAAATATATTTCGTGTTTTAACGTTTTAAATGTTAAATGACAGGTTAATCTCTCATTATGTGATGAGTAATTATTATTTTTGTATGAAATATATTCCTGTTTTGAATGTATCTTACAACGGAAAAATAACTTTATGTACGCATTCATAGAAGGCTCTCTGATAGAAATAAACCCTGCTACAGCCATAATAAACTGCAATGGCGTAGGGTATGAAATTAATATATCGCTTCAAACTTTCTCGAAAATCAACAGTCTGGAAAAGTGCTTACTTTACACGCATTTGGTAGTGCGTGAAGATGCACATGTGCTGTATGGATTTGCCGACAAAAGCGAGCGCCAAATATTTCTGCAACTGATAAGCGTTTCGGGAGTGGGACCCAACACGGCAAGGCTTATATTATCTTCCTTATCATCGCAGGAAGTGATAGAAGCCATCGCCGGTGAAAATGTAAAACTGCTGCAATCAGTGAAAGGCATAGGCGCAAAATCGGCATCCCGTATTATTATTGATTTAAAAGATAAAGTAGGTAAAGATATTTCTGTAACAGAAAGCTTGCCTTCCGGCATCAACACAGCCAAACAAGAAGCCCTGTCGGCATTAGTAATGCTTGGCTTTGCTAAAAATGTTGCAGAAAAAGCCATTGAACAAACGCTAAAACAACATGGTGCAGCGATACGGGTAGATGAACTGGTAAAAGCTGCCCTGAAAATGATATAACTTATTAACTTTTATTTATATTGTATCCTTTGAAAAAACATATTAAATATACGCTTTTTTTACTATTGCTGTCATTTTCATTTTATATTTTGGCAAGCGCGGAAGACTCGCAAGGGCGCTCTTTCCGTATGGCTTTTAAAGCAAAACTTACACAAGATACCATACTGTTCCCCGTTCCTCAAAGCGAAAACCCCTACACACAACCGCAAAATAAATCGTTATATCTTAAAAATCCGTCCAACATAAAGAAAAACGTAACATTTGACCCTGTTACAAAGCAATACACCATTGAAAATAAGATTGGAACTTTAGATTATCTGCATCCGGCAACCTATTCATTCGAGGAATATTATAAATGGTCTTCCGAGCAAGCTATACGCGACTATTGGCAAGAAAAATCTAAAGCAAAAGGCGCGCCGGTCATGTCCGGTCCTATCCCCGAATTTGAAGTAAACGGCGAGTTTTTTGAGCGGGTTTTCGGAGGCAATGTTATTGATTTCAGACCGCAGGGGAGCGCCGAGCTACGCTTCGGCGTGATGTCAAATTACCGTAAAGACCCCTTTATAACGCCCAAATTACGCCGTAATACCAGTTTCGACTTCAACACAAAAATACAAATGGGGCTTACGGCAAAAATAGGCAACAAGCTCGAATTTCTTGCCAACTATAATACCGAATCTATTTTCGACTTCGAGAATCAGTTTAAACTGCGCTATGTAGGCGATGAAGACCAAATCATAAAATTAATAGAAGCGGGGAATGTAAATTTCCCTCTTAACAGCACATTGATAACCGGAAGTCAAAGCCTATTTGGTATAAAAGCACAATTGCAATTCGGGAGAGCTTATTTTACGGGTATTTTATCGCAACAGCAGAGCCAACGCCAAAACATTACACTGCAAGGAGGCGTGCAAAAACAAAAATATTCCATAAAAGCTACCGATTATGAAGAGGATAAACACTTCTTTATTGCACAATACTTTCGGGATCATTATGAAAGCGGTCTTGAAACCTTGCCTGTTATTACTTCCAATGTAAACATCATCCGCATGGAAGTGTGGGTAACCAATATTGGTCCTGCAGTTAATGAAAACAGGAATATTGTAGCCTTTCAGGATTTAGGTGAAAATAAACCATACAACAATAATATTTCTCCTGCATTAGCCCAGCTATATCCTTCTAACGATATAAATAATCTGCTTTCGCAAATCAACAAAGAAGCGGTACGCGACATAAATCAGGCAAGCACCTACCTGACGGCACAAAAAGGATTTATACCCGGCGTGGATTTCGAAAAAATAGAAAGCGCCCGCAAACTCGATTCTACAGAATACACATATAACGCCAAATTAGGATTCCTTTCGCTCAATAACAAGCTAAATCCTGATCAGGTGTTGGCTTTAGCTTTCCAATATACCATTGTAGGCAGCAACCAAGTATATAAGGTAGGCGAGTTTTCGAATGAAGGAATCGGGGCAAAATCATCGCTTATAGTAAAACTACTCAAAAGTAGCTCCATCAATACTGAAATACCTTTATGGAAACTGATGATGAAGAATGTTTATAACCTCAATACTTACAACATAAGCAGAGATGATTTCTCCTTAAATATTCTTTATACGGGCAATAACAATTCAGTACCTACCGGCTACTTTACCGAAGGTAATAAAGAAATAAAAAGTATTCCGCTTATCCGGGTTTTTAATATGGATAAGCTTAACTATATGAACAATCCTCCGGCTGATGGCGTTTTTGACTTCCTCGACAATGCCGCAACACATGGGGGGCTGATAGAATCAAGAACAGGCAGGGTGTACATGCCTATGCTGGAGCCGTTCGGAAGTTTTTTAAGGAATAAAATAAATGATCCTGTGCTTGCCGATAAATATTGCTTCGACTCTTTATACACGCTGACAAAATCGCAAACATTACAATATCCTGAAAAGGATAAATTCTTGTTAGATGGTGAGTTTCGCTCGGGCGCAGGAGCCGATGTATCGCTAAATGCATTCAACATTCCAAAAGGTTCGGTAAAAGTTACTGCCGGTGGCTATCAATTAAGAGAAAACGCCGATTATATAGTAGATTATACCTCGGGTAAGGTTAAAATCATCAACCAAGGAATTTTAAATTCCGGCACGCCCATAAATATAAGCATGGAAAGCAATTCACTCTTCAATGTGTATAATCAAACGTTGGTGGGCGGACATTTGGACTATAAAGTAAATAAAGACTTGTTATTAGGCGCTACGCTATTGCATCTGAACGAAAAACCTATTACACGAAAAGTGAGCTATGGCAGCGACCCTATCTCTAACACCGTGTGGGGAGTAAGCCTAAATTATAATACCGATTCCAAATGGATAACGAGGATGGTTGACAGATTGCCTTTTATCAGTACCAAAGCCCCTTCAAAATTACGTATTGATGCGGAGTTTGCGCATTTTATCCCCGGGCATGCCAAAGCCATAGGACAAGGCGGCATATCTTACCTTGATGATTTTGAAGGCTCAAAATCCAGTATTTCACTTATGGGGTATAACAATTGGTTTTTAGCCAGCACTCCCCAGGGTCAAAGTGTTTTATTTCCCGAATCCGACCCCTCTTCGGGTTTGGCATATGGCTTTAACAGAGCAAAACTGGCATGGTATGTAATTGATTATAGTACATTTTATGATAAATCATCTTCTACAAGACCGGGTAACATAACCAAAGATGAACTCTCACGCAACTCCACACGCCTGATATACGAAAATGAGCTTTTCCCGACCAGAGATAACGCTTACAACCAGCTGGCAATACTAAACACGCTTAATTTAGCCTACTTCCCCGAAGAAAGAGGTCCTTATAATTTTGATGTTACCGCGGGGTCTTATTCATCGGGTATTTTGTCAAACGGAAAGCTTGCAAATCCGGCATCGCGCTGGGGTGGAATTATGCGTAAAATAGAAACGCCTGATTTTGAAACGTCCAATATAGAATATATTACTTTCTGGCTTATGGATCCTTTCTCGGAAGATGCCGATAATAAAGGAGGAGAACTTTATTTTAACTTGGGAGATGTATCGGAAGATGTATTGCGCGACGGACGAAAATCTTTCGAAAACGGCTTGCCTACCTCTGCCGAAGTAAAAGACGTAGATGTTACTATTTGGGGAAGAGTGCCCAATAAGCAATCGGTGGTAAACTCTTTTGACACACGTCCGGGATCACGTCAATATCAAGATGTAGGATATGACGGGCTTTCATCTACCGATGAAAAAGATTTTTTTAAACAAGTGTTTTTGGACAAAATACTTAATTTATATGGCGCTAATTCCGAAGCTTATCTGCAAGCCACCAAAGACCCTTCGAGCGATAACTTTTTCCCGTTTGCCGGAGGCGAAAAAGAAAGTAGCAATGAATATACAAGCATTACCAACAGGTATAAAGATTTTAACGGACCCGAAGGTAATTCGCCCGAAAACATGGACAACAACTCGGTTAATATTTCGCAACGCAACCCCAATACGGAAGATATTAACAATGATAATACCCTGAGCGAACAGGAACGCTATTTCCAATATAAAGTATTGCTACGTCGCGAACACATGAATGTAGGAGAAAATTTTATTACCGATATTTATGAATCAGGCAAAAACGGATCTGTTACGCTGGAAAACGGAAAAAAAGGGGGCGTGAAATGGTACCAGTTTAAAATTCCTATCCAGCAACCGGAAAAAATAGTAGGTTCTAATCCTAACCTGCGTTCGGTAAGGTTTATACGTATGTTCCTTAAAAACTTTGAAAAACCTATTATTTGTCGCTTTGCTACCTTAGAACTGGAACGCGGTGAATGGAAACGTTATACCAAAAACATCTTAAATCCGGGCACCCCGCTCACTCCGGAGCAAGAAAAGGCTACTTTTGATATTTCGGCAGTTAATATAGAAGAAAACAGCCGCAGAGCGAATATTCCGTATGTGCTTCCACCTTCCATATCACGTGAGGTAAATGCCGCCTCATCAAATTATCAGGAATTAAACGAACAATCCTTATCGTTAAAAGTATGTAACTTACAAGATGGTGATGCCCGGGGAGCTTTCAAAAACGTAAACTTCGATATACGCGAATACAAAAACCTGCGGATGTTCCTTCATGCTGAAAAATCTATTGATAATCAGGAATTGAAAACAGGAGACTTAACAGCCTTTATACGCTTAGGTTCCGATTTTACCAATAATTATTATGAATATGAAGTTCCACTGGTTTTTACACCTTGGAATACCTCTGCCGCTCATCCCGATTTGATTTGGCCCGCCGAAAACGAAATGAATATTGAGCTTCAGCGGCTTATAGATTTAAAACTTGAACGCAACAGACTTATGGCTTCAAGCGGAAGCATAAGCACATCACTGCCATATACCATAAAGGACGGGAATAACAGCATTACCATAGTAGGCACACCCACGCTTGATAATGTAAAGATTTTATTTATAGGCGTGCGTAATCCGCGTAAGCCCATTTCGGGGCAAAACACAGACGATGGTATGCCTAAGTGCGGCGAAGTATGGTTTAATGAATTGCGCCTGTCAAATTTCAATGAAAAATCGGGATGGGCAGCCAATGTACGCATGTCGGCAAATTTAGCCGATTTGGGCATGATAACCGTATCCGGCATGCACAGCAGTTCGGGTTTCGGAAGCATAGAAAAAAGTATGAACCAACGCCAAAAAGAAGCTGTCACACAAATTGACGTGGCAACCAATTTGGAATTGGGTAAGTTTTTCCCCGAAAAATCAGGTATCAGAATTCCTATGCACTATGATTACTCACACTCGGTAATCACACCTAAATTTAGCCCTTTCGACCCCGACGTGCGCTTCAGCGACCAGATGAAAAACCTGAAAGGCAAAGAAAAAGACTCCATACGTGAAGCATCTATTGATGTGGTGAACAGGCAAAACATAAACTTCATGAATGTGCGTAAAGATCGCATGGCAAGCGAATCAAAACCTAAGCCCTGGGACATCGAAAATTTTGATTTTTCGTATGCATATTCAAAAATAAATCATCATAATTTTGATATAGAATATGATCAGAAAAAAATATACCGTGGAGGAATAGGCTATACCTACGCTGCCGAACAAAGAAATATACATCCTTTTTCAAAATTCATAAAATCAACATACTTAGGATTTATACGGGATTTTAATTTTTATTTTCTTCCTAAATTTTTCTCCGTACGCACGGATATGAATCGTGAATATGAAGAGCGGAAAATGCGAAACAAAAGCGGCGCTAACTTACTCATAGAGCCTTACTATATGAAACGTTGGGACTGGAACCGTACTTATGATTTACAGTTTGACCTTACCCGCTCCTTACGATTTGAATATCACGCAAATGCAAACGCCTATATTACTGAGCCCGAAGGTCCTTTTAACAGACACGCCGAAAACTACGGAAAATACAGAGATACCGTATGGAATTCCATTCTCCACTTCGGGACATTGCAAAACTACATGCAAACAGCCACGCTCAACTACTTGATTCCTATCAACAAGTTGCCTTACATGGAATGGATTTCGCCCAATGCAATATACACCTCGCAATATCGCTGGGAAGCTTCTCCTCGTACATTGCAGGAGCGTTTCGGTAATATGATTGCAAACTCTCGCCAATTGCGGATCAACAGTAGTTTCCGGTTTGACGAGTTGTATAAAAGACTTAAATTGTTTAAAAGTGAGGCTTTTGCATATACCCCTATAGATGAAAGGTCTTCTAACACTCCAACCGAGAGTTTAAGTTTTAAAGATTACGCACTCGGCATTCTGTTTGCAATAAAACAAGTGAATGTTGATTTTAGTAAAACCAATGGCATTAATTTGCCGGGCTTTACTCCATCAGTAGGTATATTAGGGAACAACTGGGCTTTAAAAGCACCCGGATTGGGCTTTATTTTCGGCGACCAGAGCGATATAAGAAACCATGCAGCTTTTAATAATTGGTTAAGCAAAGATACCTTAATGAATTTGCCTTATATGCAGAATACTATCGAAAACATAACGGGAAATGCTATCCTGCAACCTATCCCCAACTTGCTTATAGAGCTAAAGATAAACAGGGCTTATTCTAAAAACTATCAGGTGTTTTACAAAGCGAATGCCAACGGTAATTACACATCCACTTCGCCACAGGAAAGAGGCATGTTCAGCATTTCATACCTTACAATAGCTACGGCTTTTAGCAAGGATAATGAAGAAAATATAAATCCTACTTTCCAGAAAATGTTGGATAACAGAAAAATTATAGCCATGCGTTTAGCTTCGCAGAATTCAAATTCGCAAGGAAACGACCTGGAAGGTTATCCGCAAGGCTATGGCGCTATCCAACAACAGGTCTTATTATATTCATTTCTTTCGGCATATACGGGTAAAGATGCGGGTAAAATAAAACTCAACCAATTCCCGCAAATCCCTATTCCAAACTGGACCGTGTCATACAACGTTCCGCAATCGGGCTGGATGGGCAACTATGTGCAATCCTTGCGGATACGGCACGCGTATGAATCTATATATTCCGTAAATGGTTTCCAGAATGATATTGGCTATAAAGAACTCAACGGGTATGCCGCCGCGCTGGATTTATCCAATAATTTTATCCCCGAACAAAGAATGGACGCAGTAACCATAAGCGAAAGGTTTATCCCTCTTATCGGTTTTGAACTTTCTTTAAAAAACAGCTTGATTGTAAACGTGCAGTACGAAAAAAGCCGGAGTCTTTCCTTAAGCTTTGTGAGCAACCAGCTTTCAGAAATGCAGAATAAAACATTTTCAATAGGCTCCGGATACAGGTTTAATAAAGTGCCTATACGTTTCCGTTCCATTTTTTCAGGTGAAGAAAAAAAATATGTAAGCGATATCAACCTTAAAATTGATTTCTCCATCCGTGACAACGCTACCCTTTTACGTAAAATAGAAGAACAAAACAATCAGGTTTCGGCAGGTATGACAACCTATTCTATCCGCAGTTCGGTAGATTATCTTATGAATAAAATGCTGAACCTTCGTTTATTCTACGACCACACCTTTAATACGCCACGCGTAAAATCGCAAATACCCACATCTAACCTTAATGCAGGCATTTCACTTACATTGTTTATCGGACAATAAAAAATATTATTAAGAATGATTCTATTTTTAAAAATATAATTTGCGGATTAAATGTATTGCTTTAATTTTGAACTTTAAAATATTTGAACATTTAAAATAAAAAGAACTATGAATATTCCTGAAAATCTTTATTACACAAATGATCACGAATGGATCAAAGTAGATGGTGAAAACGGTATTGTTGGCGTTACTGACTTCGCCCAACATCAATTAGGCGATATCGTTTTTGTTGATGTTGACTCTGTTGGCAGCAATGTTGCCGAAGGAGAAAGCTTCGGAACCATAGAAGCCGTTAAAACCGTTTCGGATTTGTTTATGCCAATTGACGCTGAAGTTCTTGAATTTAATGAAGCGTTGAATGACCAACCCGACTTAATCAATAAAGATCCTTACGGTGAAGGATGGATTGTGAAAATTAAAATCACAGATACCGCAAAAATTAAAGCTTTATTATCAGCAGCACAATACAAAGAAATAGTAGAAGCTTAATTCTTGAAAAAAAATTCAACAGCCGGTGGCGGAAGCTGGCTTATACACTACTTACCTACCCTTTTATGGGCAGGTTTTGTGTTTGTTTTATTAGGTATTCCCGGGAGTTTCTTTTCCAGATTTTCCGGGAATGCTTCTTTTCCGCATATGGACAAAATTGTACATGCCGGCATTTTTGCCGTTCTTATGTTTTTTTCCATGGTTAGTTCGGCAAAACATTACCACGCTAAACCTTTCTCAAAATACACACTCATAGCTTTCATCATTGCTTTATTATTAGCTGTCGCTACCGAACTTTTTCAAAAATATTATACCACTACGCGTAGTGGCGACATACAAGACATTTTTGCCGATATTGCAGGCTGTATGCTCGGTTTTTTTATGTTTTATTTATACAATTTAATATTTTTTAAAAAACGGCATTAAAAAACTATTCATATTTTTGTTTTAACATATTGGGTGTAACTACCTTAAAATAAATTGATGAAGCGTAAAGTTTTAAAACTCTTTTTTTTACACAAAAATAAGCGTGCAATGATAAGTGTCGCAGCTATGGTATTGTTGCTTATTTGCGCTTTCATCATATTCCAAACCCTATCATGCAAGAAAAACCCTACCGATGCCATTAAAGAATTAAAAGCGTTGGAAAGTGGCAGTCAAAAACCACAGCTTAATGTAATAAAAAGAAATGATTCATTATATTCTATTGTGGAAAAGCAAGTGCCTTTCGATTCGAAAATAGACGTTAAACTACCTGCCAACCCACAACAGGAAACCCCTGTCATCCAACAACCTGAACCTGTAGCTGAAACTCCCGCGCCCATGCCCGAAGAAATACTGGATGAACAGATTTACCTTGTAGTGGAAACCCCTCCGCAATTCCCCGGAGGTGAAAACGCACGTGCCAAATTTTTAAAAGAAAATGTTATTTATCCGCCCAAAGCCTTGGAAAAAAATCTACAGGGTGAAGTATATGTAAGCTTTGTTGTTGAGCCCAACGGAGAACTCAGCAATATTAATCTTCTTGGCGATATGGACTCAAACTTTGCACAAGAAGCGCTACGGGTGGTTAAAAATATGCCGCGCTGGAATCCCGGCGAGCAAAGAGGGCATCCTGTTAGGGTTCAAATAAATATGCCCATAAAATTTTCTTTTCTTAAATAATTTTCTGAATATTGCATCCCGAAAAAAACAATATTCTAAACCTAATTTCAAAATTATTTAAGGATGATAAAAAAAACATTTGCAATTATTGTAATTGCTCTTGCTGTGTGTAGTGTGCACGCGCAGAATATCCAGCTACACTATGATTTTGGTCGCGCCCGCGACGGAAAAACCGAAAACAAGGACGGTTTTCTTACCTCTACCATTGAAATGTTCCGCCCCGACAAATGGGGAAGTACATTTTTTTTTGTGGACATGAACTACAACGCTCCAAAGGGCGGAGTATCACTGGCTTATTGGGAAATAGCACGCGACTTCAAAATTTCCGACAAGTTCCCTGTTATGCCACACATTGAATACAATGGTGGCTTTGCTACAAATTACTCAAAAAACGCGCAAGGAGATTATGAGGCTGTGGGTGGCGGAATATCATTCAGAAATGCTTGGCTTTTTGGCGCTTCTTATCCTTTCTCATTGGGCAAAGGCTCTTTCAGTACCTATGTGGCTTATAAATACATTGTAAAAAATACGCAACCCGATTTTCAATGGACGGCAACATGGTTCTATCCGTTGTTTGATAACAAAGTTACCCTTTGTGGATTTATGGATGTATGGACAGATGATAAAAATACAAAGGGAGACAAAAAAATTGTTTTTCTTACCGAGCCTCAATTTTGGTTTAATGCCACCCCTAATTTTTCTGTAGGTAGCGAAATAGAAATAAGTAAAAATTTTGTGTTTGGCTCCGATAAGGTAGAAGTTTTCCCCACGGCTGCCGTTAAATGGACTTTTTAATCATACATTTTATTTACCATGAAATCGTTTTTAGAAAATTATTTTAATTTGAGCAGATATAAAACAAATATCCGCACCGAAATAATTGCGGGTATCACCACCTTTATAGCTGCCATGTATATCATTGTAGTAAATCCTTCCATTTTAAGCCAAACAGGTATGCCTTTCAATGCTGTGTTAACAGCTACGGTAATATTAAGCGCTTTTTCAACCATTATGATGGGCATGTACGCTAAAAATCCCATTCTTGTAGCTCCCGGCATGGGGCTTAATGCTTTTTTTACATTTTCAGTAGTATTAGGGATGAAAGTGCCTATAGAAACGGCTTTGGGAGCTGTGTTTTGGGCAGGTGTCATTTTCTTTTTATTATCCGTTTTTAACGTTCGCACCTATATTGTAAAAGCCATACCTCGCCAGATAAGATACGCCGTTTCTGCAGGTATAGGGTTGTTTATAACACTTATAGGTTTTGCAAATGCCAAGTTTATCGTTTCCAAAGGTATTCCCCTTTTAGGGCAGGCTCATGTTGATGTAATTCTTCTTACATTTATCATAGGTTTACTTATTACATCCATATTAGTTGCAAAAAATGTGAAAGGCGCTTTAATTATAGGTATTATCGTCAGCACTGTTATTTGTATCCCTATCGGAAGGCTTTATGGTGATGCGTCAGCTATAAATTTCGGTGTTCCTACACTTGTTTCGTGGAAAGGTTTGTTTTCCGCTCCCGATTTTAGTTTATTTGGTAAACTTGACTTAGCAGGATCGCTCAAATGGTCTATCTGGCCCGTAATTTTCGCTATTCTATTTACCGATATGTTCGACAGTCTTTCTACTTTTGTTGGCGTTTCGGAAGCTGCCGGACTGGTAGATGAAAACGGTGAGCCCCAAAATATAAAAGAATCCCTTACCGTGGATGCGGTTGCCACAGGATTAGCCGGTATTTTAGGCACTTCTGCCGGAACCGCTTATATAGAATCGGCGGCAGGCGTTCAACAAGGTGGTCGCACAGGACTTACCGCTGTAGTTGCCGGCTTATTGTTTATTCCTTTTATGTTTTTTTCGCCGCTGTTGTCTATTATCCCAAGCATAGCTACAGCTCCTGCTCTTATTCTGGTAGGGGTGTTTATGCTTAAACCTATTCTCAAAATTAATTGGGCTGCACTTGACGATGCCATACCCGCTTTTCTGGCTCTTGTTCTTATCCCTTTCACATACTCTATTACACAAGGTATAATTTGGGGATTTCTTAGCTGGACAATCATTAAAATAGCTTTAGGAAAATACAAGGAAATATCCTTTACGCTCATTATTATTGACATCCTCTCCATACTTCTTTTAATATCGGAATAGTTAATTTATATAACTTGAAAAGGCTGTATCAAAAATATTTTTAATCCTAAAGGACTCAAAAAACTAAAGCGCAAAGGGCATTTATTTAAAAAATCAACAACTTGCCTGCTTTGTATTCTCTTTTTTGCCTTCATGATTTATTACTGGTTATTTTTGATACAGCCTCTTTATTTTTACTTACTCCATTGTAAGATTTTTATATTTATAAAATTTGTATGTTATAAAATCCTCTATTATCTAAGTAATTGATTGGGAGAAAATTTTTCTCCATTCATTTTTATATAGGCATATCAGAGTGCCTATTTTTGTATTATCTTTGATTAAATTTATGTGTTATTTTTATGATATTGTCACTCTTTATCAAACAGGATAATGCCATAAACAATAAAATTGTATAATTATGGTTAACGATTCAATTCATAAAGATTACAGCAAAGAGTTTTTAGATTCTCTCTTAAAAGGAAATAAAGAAAGTTGTTCGTCTATTGTAAAACAACTGGTAGAAAAAAACATTCCGATTCCCCAACTTTACGAAAATTTAATTAAAAAATCATTATATGATATAGGCGATTTGTGGGAAAGTAATACAATTAGTGTTGCCACCGAACATTTAGCTTCCGCTATTATTGAAAAGATACTGAACGAAACATATCCTGAAATTCTTTTGGAACAAAAAATTAACAAAAAGGTAATTGTATCTTGTGTAGAAACAGAACTTCACCAGATTGGGCTAAAAATGATTGCCGATATTTTTGAACTCCACGGCTGGGATACTTACTTTTTAGGCACATCTACAACTACCGGCGACCTTATTGCTTTTGCAGAAAACATACATCCTGATGTTATAGCTTTATCGCTGACCTTGGATTTTAATTTTCCTTTATTGCAGCGCATGATTGAAGAATTTCACAGTAATTTCCCCAATATAGCAATAATTGTAGGAGGACAGGCATTTGCAAAAAACAATGCGCTTGTAGCGCAACTTAAACACTGCATTTATTTGCCTGATATACAAAAAACTGAAGAATTTATTTCCCGTTTCTAAAAAAACCGTATCGTGAACACACAAAATAATTTGCCGGCATGGAGTGCTGAAATCTTAGAAACACTGGCATCATCAAATGGTATAGGTATTGCCTTATATTCTATTCCCACAAAATCTCTTTCGGCTAATAATGCCTTTATACAATTAATTCCATCTTTTAATACAACATCTTTTATACATCCCACTTTTAAACATTTGCTCGACATAAAAGAGGAGGGATTAATATTTAGCGGCTACATTACCTTTGGCGATAATTTGTCGGTAAACCATTCGCTTGCTTGCAATGTGTATAGAAAAAATGATGAAATACTCATTCTGGGTGACAATAATCTTGCGCAAATGATAGCTCAGAATAAGGAGATGCACGCGCTTAATCAGGAAATTATCAACCTCCAAAGAAGTTTGCTGA
Organism: uncultured Bacteroidales bacterium; assembly: GCA_937889945.1. Lineage (GTDB taxonomy): Bacteria > Bacteroidota > Bacteroidia > Bacteroidales > UBA4417 > UBA4417. Next base: position 136,791 of record CALBZC010000047.1, on the reverse strand, counting down.
AAGAGAAAAAAACGTTGCAGCAAACACTGGAACAATTAAATGTTTTAAATAATAAGTTGATACAGTTAAATGATGATAAGGACCAATTTGTTTCTATACTGGCGCATGATTTACGTAATCCTTTTGCGGTAATGCTGGGCTATGGACAAATGCTGAACAAAAAATTAGAAAATGCAGCGTTTGAAGATGCAAAAAAATATGCCGGCGTTATCAATAGTACGATTAACAAAACATATAATCTTTTAGAGAATCTGCTCACATGGTCGCGCTCACAAATGAACCGGATTAAATACAAGCCCGAATATATAAAACTGAAAGAAATAATCAACGAAACTATAGAATTATTTGAAAATCAAATAAACGCAAAAGATATTTTTGTTGCTACCGAGGATATTAAAGATAGCTTGGTGGTGCGTGGCGACAAGCAAATGATAAAAACCGTATTGCGTAATTTATTTTCCAACGCTATAAAATATACGCCTCAGCAAGGAAGCATACAATTTTCGGCGCAGTATAATACTTCGCAAGTTACTATAAGCTTAAAAGATTCGGGCGTAGGCATGAGTCCTGAAACTGTAAATAAACTTTGGAATTTATCTACACGCAATTCCGAGAAAGGCACAAACGGCGAAACAGGAACAGGCTTCGGGTTGCTTATATGCAAAGACTTCGTGGAAAAACATGGCGGGCATATAAGTGTTGAAAGCAAGCCCAACAAGGGTTCAGTTTTTAGCTTTAATATACCACAATAGACATTTGAAATAGCTTGATCAACTAAGATATTTCCCTACAATAGGCATGCGCCTTCCTAATCCAAATGATTTGGAAGAAACCCGCAATATAGGTGCAAACTGATACCGTTTCCATTCGTTGGAATTCACCATTTTCAATACACGCCGCACCGTTGTTTGGTCAAATCCTTTTTCAATAATATCATGGGGGCTTTTACGCAATTCAACATATTGATAAAGGATGGCATCCAAAACTGCATAATCGGGCAACGAATCACTATCTTTTTGCCCAGGACGCAACTCTGCTGAAGGTGGTTTATTAATAGTGTTCTGCGGTATTATTTCCCGTTCCCTATTAATATAATCAGCAAGTTTATAGATTTGGGTTTTATAAACATCTGCCAATACGGCTATTCCACCACACATATCGCCATACAGCGTACCATACCCGACAGCAGCTTCACTTTTATTGGTTGTGTTTAACAGAATATACCCCAACTTGTTGGACAACGCCATCAGTATAATGCCGCGTGCGCGTGCCTGTATGTTTTCCTCGGCAACATTAAAAGGCAAGCCGTTAAAGAAGGGTTGCACCGAATTTAAGATAGACACGTAAGCATCTTTAATGCTAATGATATCATATTTGCAGCCTAAGTTGTTAGCTAAGTCTTCCGCATCTTTTACCGAATGAGAAGTTGAATATTCAGATGGCAGCAAAACACCGTACACGTTTTCTTTGCCCAATGCCTCTACTGCCAAAGCCGCCGTAATAGCCGAATCAATTCCTCCGGATAGCCCCAACACTGCTTTGGTAAAACCCATTTTAGCAAAATAGTCTTTTATGCCCATTACAAGTGCATCGTGGATAAGTTGCATCTGCGATAACTGAGTACCTTGGATTGAAGGTAGTTTTGATATATTTTCATCAAACTCAAAAAAACATACATCTTCTTCAAAACTTTTGCATTGCAGCAATACTTCGCCATTCGCGTTCACCACGCATGAATTACCGTCGAAAAGAATTTCGGTTTGCGCGCCTACCTGATTTACGTAAACAACGGGCACATCGTACCTTAGTGCATTATCTTTCAGAACCTTACGGCGCATGTTTGCCTGTTCATAATTAAATGGCGAAGCGGAAAGGTTAATCATGATATCAGGATTTTGCTTACTCAACACATCCATGGGAGGTGTAAAATACAAGGGATCATCTGTGCTTATGTCCCATATATCTTCACAAATAGTAATGGCAAGTCTTTTCCCGTTTAATTCAATGCAATGAAAATTCTTCCCCGATTCAAAATAGCGGTATTCATCAAAGATGTCATAATTGGGTAAGAGAGATTTATGTGCCACCGTTGTGGCTTTGCCGTCAGCCAACAACCATGCCGAATTAAAAAGGTTTTTACCTTTTTTATCTGTATTTTTTGAGGGCGCTCCTATAATGACACTGCAATGCTTACAATGAGAAGCAATATCAGTAAGCGACTGATGACATTGATTTATAAAATCCTCAAATTCTAAAAAATCCTGAGGGGGATAGCCACAAATAGCCAATTCGGAAAAAACAACGACATCGGCATGGTGAGCTTCACATTTTTTTACTGTGTCAATAATCTTTTTTTTATTGCCGGCAAAGTCGCCAATAATATAATTAAGTTGGGCTAAAGCAATACGCATAATTTTGTATTATAGAAGTGTAAATATTCCTATTTCAACAGAGTTTGGCACACCATGGTTTTCAACACCGGTAGCATTATTTTTGCCTGTGAGAATATCCGTAAATCCGTTGTTAAAAATTAACTGCGCCCCTACAATAGTACCTCTTTCAAACTTATACTCAACGCCGCCGCCTATTATCAAAGATTCTCTTAAAAATGAAATGTCTTTAAATGTAGTTTTTTCAAAATTTTTATGGATCCCCACAGAGCTGAGGGAGGTGGTTGCCGCAGAATTAAAGGTTTGGGTTACCTTAGCTTGCAAGTTGATAGCTGTGCCCAAGCCTATCTGCCCGAAAAACGAAAACTTCCCCACGGGATTGGTTTTCATCTTTAACGAAAAAGGTATTTCCAGCCATTTAAAATTATAATCGCTTGCCATTTTTCCCTCTGTTCCATCTTCTATTTTATATGGATATGTCAATTTGCCTCCGTTAAAAATAACGTTAAAACCACTTACCAAATGATGATTTTCTGAAAAGGCATATTCTCCTACAAATCCCCAGCTAAAACCAATTTTTGTGCCATCGCTCTTATATCCGTCGGCGGAAGTGCGCATCCAGTCAATTTGAGGCGCAGCCTTAAATCCAAAATAAAAAATCCTGTATTGTCCAAATCCGGAAACGGAAAGCAGACAGAAAAACAACCATAGTAAAGTGTGCCTAATTTTCATAAAACGCCTCTTTTATAATATTAACCTCACAAAAATAAATCAAAAAACCATTCGGCGTTTTTTTTGTTATTTTATTGTTTTGATATTTAAAGATTTTTGGCTTTAAATTTGTACGCAAAACAAAAATATTTAATCACTAAAATTAATACACATGAAAAAAGCACTTTTAATTTTAAGTATAATTTGTGTTAGTTATTTTTCTAATGCACAGTCATTTACTTTCGGACCTAAAATAGGTTTACAAACCAACAAATTCACCACAAATATAGATAGTCTAAAAGCTAGCACAAAAGCTGGTTTTAATGTTGGCGCGTTTGTACGTGTAGGTATAAGTAAATTTTTTGTTCAACCGGAGCTTTACTATGCCTACCAAAGCGGGACATACAAAACAAATTCCGATATGAGTCAGGAAGTTAAAATCAACACTATCACCATTCCGGCTTTGGTAGGATTTGATTTGTTTAATGCCAAATTAGCCAAAGTTTATGTAATGGGTGGTCCGGCTGTCGCTTTTAACGTTAATAGTACAGTATCTACGAAGAATACTTCCAATGCAAAATTCCCTATCGAATCAAAAGATGATTTGAAAAAAGCCCTATGGTCAATGCAATTGGGCGCCGGCGTAGATATATTAAAATTTACTATTGATGCCCGCTATGAATTTGGTATTTCTAATATTTATGACGGCAACAAGAAAGACGTTGACATAAAGAATGGCCATTTTTTACTAAATTTGGGCTATAAAATATTTTAATATCCATAAATGAAAAAACATTGGTGTAAACTATTGGTTTTATGTTCTTTATGCAGCTTAATCATTGTTACAGAGAGCTGTAAATCAAAGAAAAAAGATGTAAAAATTCCGGCACCCGCTGCCAAAATAAATAAAAACGCAGAGCCAATTCATATCAAAAGATATGAAAAGGCTCTGTTTAATTTAGATAAAAACAACCTGCCAAGCGAAATGGCAAAATTATCCGCCGATTTTTACTTCTTCTTAGGCGATGAGTGGCAATCGCCTCAGAATATAAATAAGATTAAGAATTTTATTGCCGATCCCAACATTATTGAATTATATAGCTTAACCCTCAAAAAATACCCCGATTTAACCCAATTTGAAAAAGAGTTGGCACATTCTGTTGCAATTTTCAGAAGTTATTTCCCACAAACAAAAATTCCTGATGTGTACTCCTATGTTTCGGGATTAGACGCTGATAATAGCATTATATACGTGAACGACGGTTTGGCTGTGGCATTAGATTTGTTTTTGGGAAAAGACTCGCCTGCATACCGGAAAGTAGGGTTTCCTAAATATAAAACCGAGGTGCTCTCTGAGGAATATATGCTTCCGTGTACCATGAAGGCTGTTGCCACTTCATTTGTAGCATACGACGAAAATGACGCTACACTTCTTAATCAAATGATTTTAGAAGGCAAAAAACTCTATTTTCTCGATGTGGTGCTTCCTGAAATAGCGGATTACCTGAAAATAGGCTATGTAAAAGAAAAATACGAATGGTGTGTAAACCACGAGGGTCAAATTTGGGCATTTTTAATTGACAGCCAAGCCATGTTTTCTTCGGATTTTACCAAAATTAACCGTTTGATGAATGATGCACCTTTTACCACGGGCTTGCCACAAGAATCGCCCGGTAGAATTGGCGCATATATAGGCTGGCAAATTGTAAGAGAATATATGGAAAATAATTCCGTTTCATTACCCACGCTCATGAAAAACACCAATGCGCAGGATATATTAACTAAATCTAACTACAAACCTAAAAAATAAAAGCCGGGATTGTCCGGCTTTTCATTGTAGTATTTTGTTTTCGATTATATTGAATCTATTAATTCATGGTCAACTAATATTCTTCCACAAAACTCGCACACAATAATTTTACGGTGCAATTTTATGTCTAATTGACGTTGAGGAGGAATAGCGCTGAAACAACCGCCACATGCATCGCGTTCCACCGGCACTACAGCCAATCCGTTACGTGCATTACTTCTGATACGTTTGTATGCCGTTAATAATCTCTCTTCAATCTGACTTTCACAACGCTCGGATTTAGTCATGAGTTCCTTTTCTTCTGCTTCCGTTTCTTTAACAATATCGGTAAGTTCGGTGCGCTTTACCTCTAAATCCTTGCCGCGTTCGTTAAGTTCGGTTTGAGCATATTCCACCTCTTCTTTCCTGCTGTTAAGCTGTGCGGTGAATTCGCGGATACGTTTTTCCGAAAGCTGGATTTCCAAATTCTGAAACTCCACTTCTTTGGTTAACGCATCGTATTCCCTGTTGTTGCGCACATTTTTTTGTTGTTCTTCATACCGTTTGATAAGCGTTTGGCTTTCTTTTATCGCATGATTCTTTTCCGCGATTTGCTTTTCAAAAGATTGTATATCTTGCAAGTAATTGTTAATGCGGGTTTGCAAGCCTTCTACTTCGTCTTCCAAATCCTCCACTTCCAAAGGCAATTCGCCGCGTATAATTTTTATACGGTCAATTTTAGAATCATTTTGCTGTAAAGCATACAAGGCAAGCAATTTTTTCTCGACAGAAATTTCTGTTTCGTCTTTTACTCTTTCTATTACCGGTTTAGCTTCTACCACTTTTTCTTTTGCTGCCGCTTTTTTTGATGAAGTTTTAGGTTTTTCTTCTCCCTTGCTTTGTGCTGTTTTTGCCATAGCTTTTATATGAGATTTATTGATTTACAAATAGTTAATCGGATTTGTATTCATTTCCGAAATTTGGATTGCAAAGGTAGTAAATTTTTTGTTTAACAATGTATATATCAATTCTTTTGTGAATTGTTCACTTTCATAATGTCCTATATCTGCCAAAATCATGCGGTTTTCGGGCAGAAAATATTCATGATATTTAACATCACCTGTTAAAAAAACATCGGCACCTGCTGCAATTGCGTCTTTAATCAAGAAACTTCCCGAACCCCCGCACACTGCAATTTTTTTCACTTTTTTATTGCTTATTTCTGTGTGCTTTATACAACCTATGCCTATTATTTGTTTTACATTCTGCAAAAAATCAACGGCAGAAATTTCTTCTTTTAACTCCCCTATCATTCCTGAACCTACCGTTGTATTTTTATTATTTAACGCATACAAATCATAAGCTACTTCTTCATACGGATGTGCTTTTAACAATGCCTCCACTACTTTTTTTTGCTGATGCGCATATAAAATGGTTTCTATTCTTGTTTCTTCCTCTGTGTGTAATTTACCAATAGCGCCTACATAAGGGTTTGTTCCTTCTTTGGCTTTAAAAGTTCCCTCGCCATGGATATTAAAACTACAGGAATCGTAATTGCCAATATTGCCAGCACCGGCGCTAAACAATGCATTTCTTATATCATCGGCACACGATTTCGGACAAAAAGTAACAAGCTTCACCAAACCTGCTGATTGTGGTTTTAAAATTTTGGAGCTTTGGATACCTAACTTGGCACACAATAAAGCGTTTACCCCTCGCATATGGTTATCAGCATTGGTATGCAGGGCATACACGGCAATTTTATTTTCTATGGCTTTTACAACAAGCTTTTCAATATCATTGCTTGCCGTAAGCTTCTTAATTCCCGAAAAAATTAAAGGGTGATGTGAAATAATAAAATTTGCCCCTTTTTCTATTGCTTCTTCTATTATTTCGCTTGTAACGTCAATGCATACAAGAATACTTTTTATTTCGCTGTCGGGATTGCCGATAATGAGCCCGCAGTTATCATACGATTCCTGCAATGCAAGTGGAATCTGAGATTCAATATATGTTGTAATGTCTTTTATTGTCATGTTTTTTGCAAGCACGTTTTAACAAAAGTAAAACAAAAATTTGATTTTATTAAAAATGTTTATTATCATTGTAGTCTATATTTCCTATGTATATTTATATGCAAACACCATGAAACCCTCTCGCCTTCTCTTTCTCCCTTTCAGCATCCTTTATGGATTGCTTACTTGGTTACGCAATAAATTTTTTGACTGGGGCATTTTACCTTCCCAAAGCTACGAAACACCAGTAATTTCAGTTGGAAACCTCGCGGTTGGCGGAGTTGGCAAAACCCCACTTATCGAATATTTAGTTAATTTATTATTATCTGAAAATGAAACCGTTGCCACATTAAGTCGAGGATATAAGCGCAAAACAAGCGGTTTTGTTCATGCCGGCGAAAATGAAACTGTTAAAACCATTGGCGATGAAGCATTACAGTATAAAAATAAATTTAAAGAAAAACCCGTGCATGTTACTGTTTGCGAAAAAAGAAGAGTAGGCATTGAGAAAATCGAACAGGATTTGAGCGATACAAGCGTTATACTCCTCGATGATGCCTTTCAGCATAGGTATGTAAATCCGGGTTTGTCTATATTGCTTACAGAATATCACAACCTATATACAAAAGACTTTCTTATGCCCGTGGGTCGGTTGAGAGAATCCGCACGCGGACGCAAACGGGCTGACATTATTGTAGTTACCAAAACACCGCAAATATTTTCCCCCATCGAAAGAAGGCAAATAACCAAAGATTTGAAACTTAAAAAATATCAAAAAATATTTTTCTCTTATATTGATTATCAAGATTTTCAACCGGTTTATGACAATTCGGGAGAAAGTTGCGCTTTGCCTGAGGCGGTAAATCATATTACCCTTGTGGCAGGTATTGCAAATACCAAACCGCTGGAAGAATATTTAAAAAGGAAAAGTAGTGTGGTGAAAGTGCATAAATTCCCCGACCATCATCAATTTACTAAACACGAACTTGAAAATATAAAAAACGAATTTGAAGCAGAATTTACCAAAAAGAAAATTATTGTAACTACAGAAAAGGATATGATGCGTTTGCAATCCGATGAAATAAAAAAGTTATTAAAAGATTTACCCTTTTTCTATCTTCCCATAAAATTTGATTTCCATAAACAGGCAAAGCATTTATTCGATGAAACAATTATTTCATATGTAAGTGCAGCAAAAAAAAATAAATCTTAATTTTACACCCGAGGGATTCCTTTTAAATATTCGGAGTAGGACATTTTAACTTTGTAAATAATATAGTAATTGTCCCTTTTTTCTATAACATGGTTTGTATTACAAGCTCGCTCATACCAACTGTTCACCACAACTTCTTTTCGATGATGTGCGGGAATATTTTTATACCCTTCTTCTAACAACTCAAACAGTTCGTCTCTGTCAATAGGATAAATTTCGGTATTATTGTCTAAGTCTTCAAGATAATCCACTCTGATAACATTGGTGATGTTAAACTCTATTCCTCTATTGTCATTTTTGTCTTTATAAAAAATAAAACTAAAGTCCCTAACTCTGGTCGCTAAGCTGTCTTTGGCTTCATAAACTACACACAAATTTTTTAATCTTGTTTGCGCATAACAAGAAATAAAGGCAAAACAAAATAATATGGTGAATAGTTTTTTCATTTTTGAACAGCTTTTAAACTGTTTCTTATTAATTAAAATAAAGTATATAAGCAATCCGACCGCTAATTTACAACAATATATGACTAAATATCAAGTTTTTATGTATTTTTTTATTTTGATACGGATATTTTTTAATAAATTATCTTTGCATACATGAAAATAAAACACTGTACCATACCTATTTTCGTGCCTGAAGAAGCCTGTCCCAACAGGTGCGTGTTTTGCAACCAGTTTCATATAGCCAATACCGCTAAAGCGCCTGAAATCGAAGAAGTAATTTCAAAAATTGAAAATTATCTTCTTACTATACCTTCGGGTACACAAACAGAAATCGGTTTTTTTGGCGGAAATTTCACAGGAATTCCTCCCCAACAACAGGAAAGGTATTTGCGGGCGGTGCAACCTTATTTGAAAAATGATGCTGTTCAAGGTATCCGCCTATCAACACGTCCGGATTATATCAATCAGCAAATACTGGATATGCTTAAAAAATATCAAGTGAAAGCTATTGAACTCGGGGCACAATCATTGCACAACGATGTGCTTGACATGGCAGGACGTGGACACACCGTAGAAGATGTAGCGCTGGCTTCGGAACTTATCACCAGCAACGGCTTTGAACTGGGTTTGCAAATGATGATAGGCTTGCCGGGCGACAGCCTGGAGAAAAGCCTGCAAACAGCTGAAAAAATTATATCTTTAAAAGCTTCCACCACACGCATATATCCCACCTTGGTAATAAAAAATACCCAACTCGAAACCTTATATAAACAAGGCTTATATAAGCCCCTTTCGTTAGCACAAGCCATATCCCAAACAGCTATAATAGCGCCTGCTTTTATCCATGCAGGCATTAAAATATTACGCATGGGCTTGCACCCTTCCGAGGGACTGACCGATGAAACTAACTTGGTGGATGGTCCTTTTCATGTAGCTTTTGGTGAACTGGTGCTCAGTAAAATATGGGAAAATACATGTGTTCACATTATGCAGAAATATCCTCAGCATAGCCAGCTTATAATTGAAGTGCCACAAGGCATGCGAACACCCTGCATAGGGTATAAGGCTAAAAACAAACAATTGCTGCTGTCTCATTTTAAAACTGTTGCTATTGAAGAAAATTCCTCATTAAAAAATTTAAATTATCATGCATATACTCGTTGACAAAAAAATGCCCGGTAAAGCCAAAGAAATCCTTTGCAGGTATGGTAATGTAATAGAATTTTATTCGCAGCATATTGTATATGAGGCAATTTCAGGACATCCGGATATTTTTTTCTGTCAAACGCCTGAAACTTTAATTGCAGCGCCCAATACGCCACAACATATATTAGGCATGCTGTCAGAACATAATATTGACTATACAACAGGACACAACCCTTTAGAATCAGCCTATCCGCGAACAGCTTTTTACAATGCCGTTGTGCATAATGATATGCTTATTCATAATTTATCCATAACCGATAGCTCTATTACAACTCAAGCAAGTATTAAAATAAAAATAAATGTAAATCAGGGATACACACGGTGTAATCTTATGGGTTTGCCCGATAATTCTTTTATTACTTCCGATAAAGGAATTGAAACCACGTTGAAAAAAGAAAATTTCAATACCTTATTTATAAACCCCGGGAATATAAAGCTAACAGGATTTGCGCATGGTTTTTTTGGTGGCGCCTGCGGCATTGCAAAGGATAAATTTTTTATTTGCGGTAGCTTAAAGTATTTACATGACCCGGGAGTACTGAAGCTTTTTATTGAGAAATCGGGGTTGGAAGTTGTAGAACTCTATGATGGACAAGTGATGGATGTGGGCAGTATATTATTTGTAACATAAGTGGTTAATTTGTTTTAACAAGTATATTCACAATCCCTATGGCTTAAACGGATATGCCATCCATGCCGGTACCGGACGGTGGCAGGGAGCAAGGAGCGTGGGGCTTGGAGCAGGGGGCAAGGAGTGGCATCACTTATCACTCATCACTCATCACCTTCCTACCCTCCTACCTTCCTACCATCGATTAAGTTGGGCTTCCAGCCCGTAGCAAAGAGCAGGGGGCATGGGGCGTGGGGCATGCCTGCCTGTCGGCTGACAGGGAACTCGGAGTGAGTAGCTCGGAGTTGTGATAATGCGATAATGTCTGCCTGTAGGCAGACAGGGAGCAGGGAGTAGGGAGTAGCATCACTTATCACTTATCACTTATCACTCATCACTCATCACCTATCACTCATCGCTTATCACTTATCGCCCATCGCCTTCCCACTTGCTTAATTTGTTTAAATTTATGTATTTATTTTTAAAACTCTCCTCAATATTTCGTTATTTTGTAGCATAAGTTTTAATTTTTTTTGATTCCGCACGATACCATACAACAAATACTTGACACTGCTCGCGTAGAGGAGGTGGTGGGTGATTTTGTTTCGCTAAAACGCAGGGGCAGCAACTTTATCGGTCTTTGTCCTTTCCATAACGAGAAAACACCTTCTTTCCACGTATCGCCAACAAAAGGTATTTATAAATGTTTTGGCTGTGGCAAAGCCGGTAATTCCGTAGGTTTTGTAATGGATCACGAAAAGTTTACTTACCCTGAAGCCCTCCGTTATCTTGCAAAAAAATACCATATCGAAATACAGGAAGAGGAAGAAACTGCCGAAAAGCTCGCGGAACGCACCGAGCGCGAAGCCCTGCTTTCTATAACCGAATTTGCCGGTAAATTCTTTATAGACCAGCTACATAATACGGACGAAGGAAAATCTGTAGGGCTATCCTATTTTCACGACCGGGGTTTCAGCGATGATACTATCCGCGAATTTCAGTTAGGCTACAGCCCCGACAGTTGGGATGCTTTTTGCTCTCATGCCTTGAAAAACGGATACAGCGCCGAAATGATTGAAAAATCAGGCTTGGGAATAAAAAAAGACAATGATAAGTTTTATGATCGTTTCCGCGGACGGGTAATTTTCCCCATTCATAACCAGTCGGGGCGCATTATAGGATTTGGCGGACGCATAATGACTTCAGACAAGTCAAAACCCAAGTATGTTAACTCTCCCGAAAGTGAAATTTATAATAAAAGCAAAACACTTTACGGTATATCACTCGCCAAACATGCTATCTCTGCCAACGATATGTGTTATCTGGTAGAGGGCTATACCGATGTTATATCTCTACATAAGAGCGGAATACAAAATGTGGTAGCATCTTCAGGCACATCGCTCACTGTTGACCAGATAAGACTTATAAAGCGTTATACCCCCAATATAACGGTATTGTATGATGGCGACCCTGCCGGTATCAAAGCTTCATTTCGCGGAATTGACATGATTCTGGAGCAAGGCATGAACGTGAAAGCTTTGCTGTTCCCCGACGGAGAAGACCCGGATTCTTTTGCCCGCAAACGCCGCAGTAGCGAAGTGCAGGAGTTTATACAAAAAAACAGTCTTGATTTTATCTCCTTTAAAATAGACTTGCTCCTACGGGAAACCAACAACGACCCCATACTCAAAGTTAAAATTTTAAAGGAGTTTATCGAAAGCATTTCGTTGATGCCCGACCCGTTGACGCGTTTGGCTTATGTGCGTGAAACCGCCGAACGTATGCAAATGGACGAAAAAGCTATTTTAAACGAATTAAACAAAGCCCTGCGTAAAAAATTCAACCAACATGCGGAGCTTACAACTCCTGAAGCAACTGTTACAGAAAATTTATCCGAATACGAAAAACTCCAACAGCCCGACAACTTCAATTCACTTGATACGGAAGAACTTGAACGTGAAATTATCCGCCAACTGCTGCTCTATGGAGAGGAAAATATTCAGGCTGCCGTGCAAAATGAACTTTCAGGCGAAGAAGAGATAGGGGAACAACGCATTTTCGAGTACATTATTAACGATATCCTCGCCGACGAGCTGTATTTTAGCAATGTCGTTTATCAACGCATTTTCGATACGTATATCAGCGAACTAAAGCTTCAGTCGCCCATTGATTTTAAAAAACTTACCCACAACCCCGATACTGATATTGCTACGCCTGTTATTGATATCATTGCAAACAAATATACCTTTAGCCCCAACTGGGAAAAACGCAAAATAAAACTACTACAGGAACATGAAGTGCTTGATATTTTAATACCCCATTCTTTGCTGTCATTCAAAGCAAAAAAAATACGCCAGGTGCTGAAAGATTTGATGGAAAAAATTAAAACCACCACTACTGATGATGAAATCAATGATTTGCTGGAACAGTTTAAGCATGCCAAAGAAACATCCATGATTATAGACGGCAAAATGCTCGGACGAACTATCGTTTAAAGATAAAACACATAAACGTTAAATTTTATATAACCTAAGCCATGAAAAAAATCACCCTTTTCTTTTTATTGCTCTTTATCTGCACACAATCTTTTGCAGCATTTGATGATTGGTTTGAAAACAAAACATTACGTATTGACTATTACCACAGTGGCAACGAAAATTCGGAAAGCTACGCATTGGGCGCTTTAAAATGCGAACCTTTTTGGGGAGGTTCCCACACCTTTCTTATAGACAATACAAATTATGGTAATTATTATTTTAAAGTTTTCGATGTTGCTACCAACACACTTATATATAGCCGCGGATATTCCACACTGTTTTTAGAATGGCAGTTTACCGAAGAAGCCAAAAACACGCGCCGCACAATGGAAGAGTCTATTGTAATGCCTTTCCCTAAAAAAGAAGTGAAGGTTATATGGTATTCACGTGATAAAAAAGGCGAATTCGTCCCTCAATTTGAATATGTGGTAAAGCCTTCAGATATTTTCATACACAAAGAAAAACCCACTGTTTTCCCTGTTTACGACGCTTTTATTTCAGGTGATGCGGCAAAAAAAATTGATATCGTTATTTTACCTGAGGGGTACACAGCCTCCGAAATGGAAAAATTTAAAGACGATTGCAAAAAATTTTTCGCCAATATGTTTGAGTTTGAACCTTATAAAAGCAATAAGGATAAGTTCAATATCCGCGGTGTATTGGCTCCCTCCAAAGAAAGCGGAACCGACATCCCCGGAGAAAATATATGGAAAAACACCTTGCTTAATACCTCTTTTTATACTTTTAATTCCGAAAGATATTTAATGACAACCAACTATTTTGCTGTTAGAGATGTAGCCGCCAATGCCCCCTATGATCAGATTTTTATTTTAATAAATACCCAGAAATATGGAGGAGGAGCCATATATAATTTTTATAATACCGCTATCAACGGAAACCTTTCAGCGGCTAAAGTACTCATTCACGAATTCGGTCATGGATTTGCCGCTTTAGCTGATGAGTACGACGATGGCTCAACAAGCTACAATGATTTGTATCCCAAAGGAGTGGAACCATGGGAGCCCAACATAACATCATTGGCTGATTTTAAATCAAAATGGGAAAATATGCTGCCCAAAGGCACTCCCATACCCACACCTGTTGATGCTTCAAAACCATTAAAACTCGGAGTTTACGAAGGTGCCGGCTATGTAACCAAGGGGCTTTACCGCCCAACACCCGACTGCCTCATGCGAACGCTAAAAGGAAACGCTTTTTGCCCTGTATGCACACGCGCAATACAACAAATGATAGACTTATATACAAAATAAAAACTTAAACTTTTAAATTTCATTATCTTCAGATATAAAATACTACATGTGAAAAGATGTACTTAATGTGATTTTTAAGATATATTAACAAAGTATCAAATATCTGATAATGAGATAATTGTTTTTGTTTTTAATAAAATTTTTTCACATATTTTGGTTTGTAGCCGTAAATTTTATTTCTTTGCAGGCAAATAACCAATTAAAAGCGAACAATAATGTCCGACATTGCAACAAGAGTAAAATCTATTATCGTTGACAAATTAAGTGTAGACGAAAAAGAAGTTGTACCAACAGCTAATTTTACAAATGATTTAGGAGCTGATTCACTTGACACTGTAGAGTTGATTATGGAATTTGAAAAAGAATTCAATATTGCTATTCCGGATGATCAAGCTGAAAAAATTGCCACTGTAGGTGATGCTATCACTTACATCGAAAACAACGCGAAATAATTAAAATCACGTTCGATGAAGTTACGACGAGTAGTTGTAACGGGCCTAGGCGCGCTAACCCCATTAGGAAATACTGCTCCTGAAACATGGAATAGCATGATTAATGGTGTTAGTGGAGCTGGTCCGATTACTTATTTTGATGCAAGCAAGTTTAAAACACAGTTTGCCTGTGAGATCAAAAATTTTGATCCTTCACAATTTTTGGATAAAAAAGAAATTCGTAAGGTTGACCCTTTCACTCTCTATGGTTTGATAGCTGCCGATGAGGCTGTTAAAGACTGTGGTTTTGATCTGGAAAAAGTTGACCTTGACCGTATTGGCGTTATCTGGGCTTCCGGAATCGGTGGTATGACTACCATTTTTGAAGAATTTACAGGATATGCCAAAGGTGACGGTACCCCTCGTTTTGGTCCTTTGATGATCCCCAAAATGATTGCCGATATTGCATCGGGGCAAATTTCAATGAAATATGGATTCAGAGGTCCTAACTTTTCAACCGTTTCTGCATGTGCATCTTCTGCAAACGCCTTAATAGATGCTTTTAACTATATCCGCTTAGGAATGGCTGATGCTTTTGTTACCGGTGGTTCCGAAGCCGCTATTAACGTGGCAGGCGTGGGCGGTTTCAATGCGATGCACGCGCTCTCTACAAGAAACGATGACCCTAAAACTGCTTCCCGTCCTTTCGATAAAGACCGTGATGGTTTTGTGATAGGAGAAGGCGGTGTTGCCGTTATATTTGAAGAATTGGAACACGCGTTGGCGCGTGGTGCTAAAATTTATGCCGAAGTTGCAGGTGGCGGTATGAGTGGAGACGCCCATCATATTACAGCCCCCCATCCCGAAGGCTTAGGTGCAATGAACGCCATGAGAGCAGCTCTAAAAGATGCAGAAATGCAACCCACCGACATTGACCACGTGAATACACACGGAACATCTACCCCTCTTGGCGATATTGCCGAAACAGGTGCTTTGTCTAAATTGTTTGGCGAACATGCTAAAAATGTAGCTATAAATTCTACCAAATCAATGACCGGACACTTGTTAGGCGCTGCAGGAGCTGTTGAAGCAATGGCTTCTATACTCGCCGTTAAAAATGATATTGTTCCGCCTACCATCAACCACTTTACTGATGATCCCGAAATTAATCAGGATTTAAATATTGTGTATAATACCGCCCTCAAGAAAACCATTAACGTTGCATTAAGTAATACTTTTGGTTTTGGGGGACATAATGCCACACTTATTTTCAAAAAATTTGTACAGTAAAAATTGACCTTCATACTGATAAGACCCGTACGCAGATTATTATCGGGCAACAGAAAACTTTATAATTCACTTAAAAATATTTTCGGGTTCTATCCCGAAAATATTTTTTTGTATAAGCTTGCTTTGCGCCATAAATCGCAGACAATAGAGCTTAAAAACGGTTCAAAACTTAATAACGAAAGATTAGAGTTTTTAGGTGATAGTGTGCTTAGCACTGTTACTTCCGACTTGCTTTTTAAAATGTTCCCATACAAGGACGAAGGTTTTTTAACGGAAATGCGCTCACGCTTGGTGAGCCGTTCGCAATTGAATAAACTCTCGCAAAAACTGGGTATCGACAAGCTTGTTATTGCTACAAAAGAGGGGAATAACGCAAGCAAATCTATCAACGGAGATGCTTTTGAAGCACTTTGCGGAGCTATTTACCTCGACAAAGGATATAATTTTACACGTAACATTCTCATCGAAAATATTATTAACCGGCATTTCGATTTAAAAGAAATTGAAAATACAAATACCAATTACAAAAGTACCCTTATCGAATGGACTCAGCATGAGAAAAAGCCTGTAGAATTCGTATTGGTAAGAGAAAGTAACGGGAATGGCAAACAGTATGTTGTGAATGTATTGGTTGATAACCAAGTATTGGGTACAGGCTATGATTACTCCATAAAAGGCGCCGAGCAGGATGCTGCCATGAAAGCCCTGTCTTGTATAGAATACAAATAAACTCTTTTTTGCTTGCTACTTACAATCATAAAGATTTGACAATAAATCTTTACCTTTTCGTTAATATGCGCTTTATAGTGCTAAAATGAATATCTTTGTGTATTCTTTTTATATCTTTTCTAATTATTCTCGGAATGAAAACAAAAATTGTTGCAACTGTAGGTCCTGCATCCTCATCTAAAGAAGTACTCAAAAAACTTATACAAACCGGAGTAAATGTTTTTAGGATTAATTTTTCACACGGGACACATGCGGATCATTTAAAATCTATTAATACCATTAAGGATTTGAATGCCGAATTAAATACGCATGTCGCAATTTTAGCCGATTTGCAAGGTCCTAAGATAAGGATAGGTCTTGTAGAAAATGGCGCTGTGGTATTAAAAGAAGGCGAAAAAATTATTTTTACTACAAAACCTATACTCAGCAACGCCGAGAAATTATATATATCTTATCCTGATTTTGCTAAAGATGCCAGAGTAAATGAAGATATTTTGCTCGATGACGGGAAATTACAATGTAAAGTATTATCTACAAACGGCATAGATGAAGTTGAAACAATCATCACACACGGAGGCGTTCTTACAGAGAAAAAAGGCGTTAATTTACCTAATACCAAGGTTTCTCTTCCCTCTTTAACAGAAAAGGATGAGCGTGATTTGGCATTTATATTGGAAAACGAATTACATTGGATAGCCCTTTCTTTTGTGCGAAGCGCAGATGATATCGCCTATCTGAAAGAAAAAATCCATATAGGTAAAAAACAACATGTTCCGGGCATAATCGCCAAAATCGAAAAGCCCGAAGCCATCCCCAATATTGATCAAATTATTGATATTACAGACGGTATTATGGTTGCACGTGGAGATTTGGGCGTGGAAGTGCCGTTGGAACAAGTGCCTTTGATCCAGAAAATGCTTATTCAAAAATGCAATCAGGCT
Source organism: uncultured Bacteroidales bacterium (assembly GCA_937889945.1). Classification (GTDB taxonomy): domain Bacteria; phylum Bacteroidota; class Bacteroidia; order Bacteroidales; family UBA4417; genus UBA4417. The sequence continues at coordinate 119,212 of CALBZC010000047.1, read as the reverse complement.
GCAAAGCCTATTATTGTTGCCACGCAAATGATGGAAAGTATGATGAATAACATACGTCCCTCAAGAGCAGAGGTAAACGATGTAGCAAACTCTGTAATGGATGGCACCGATGCGGTAATGCTCAGCGGCGAAACTGCCGTGGGAAGTTATCCGGTAGAAGTTATTGCTACTATGCGTCGGATAATAGGAGAAATAGAAAAAGGAGAAGCCGTGTACAATAAAAACACAAAAGAACTCGTGAATATTGATGGCGACAGGCTTATATCTGATGCCATATTGCAATCTGCGTGCAATATAGCACACCAAACGCATGCTGCAGCAATTATTGCCATGACACATACGGGATATTCCGCGTCCATTATCAGCAGTCAGCGCCCTAAACAAAATATTTTTATTTTTTCGTCCGATAATTTTGTCCTCAGCAAATTGAGCTTGCTTTGGGGCATAAAAACTTATCACTTTGAACCTACCATAAATTCAACAACCAAAACGCTGCAAATGGTTACGGAAAAACTTTTAAACGAAAACAAAATTAAAAAGGGCGATTTACTGATAAAAGTGAGCAGCACGCCTATTTACGTTGCAGGAAAGACAAACAACCTGAAATTAGAATATGCATAGTATTTTAGCATAAGTCGTGAAATGTCCCGTTCCTTCGTGTTTAAGCATAGGTAAACATTTCTATTCTATTTATATACTGCAGCTATGGCAAAGAAAAAAAACCTGAAACTAACTACAGATTTTGATGTAAGCATCATTGGTATTGTTTCTGCTTTGCCATTATATAAAATCATTCATTATATCAATGAAAAAACTTTTCTGCGTTTTATTTGCGAAGAAGAGCTGGGGGTGTACTATCCGCAAACAGACGATATAATTCCCTTTCCCTTTTACTATTATACAAGCGAGGAGCTTTATACTGATTTTAGCTTTGTGGCTAACAACAGCCAAAGCCTAAAATTATTCGCTTCACACAAAATTTTTTCGGCTTTTATTTTTGTGCAGGGCGGACTAACCGATAAACAGTTAAAGAATATTGTAAGTTCCATTCATGCTATCGAAGGCATACAAATAGCCTCGCTTATAAAGCAAAGCGATATAAAAGAGCTGAATGCTGTACTGGAAGATTTGGAAATGCACTTACTCAGCCTGAAAAAACAACGAAAAGAAGATGCGCATAAAATTATGCCATTGCCCGAAAATCAATAATGCTAACTTGCCGATTCAAACTGCGACAAGAATCTTACATCATTTTCACTAAATAAGCGTAAATCTTTTACCTGGAATTTAAGATTTGTAACACGTTCAATCCCCATGCCAAATGCAAATCCTGTATATTTTTTGCTGTCAATGCCACAGTTTTCGAGCACATTAGGGTCAACCATACCACAACCCAATATTTCCACCCATCCTGTATATTTACAGAAACCGCAACCTTTTCCGCCACATAAATTGCAAGAAATATCCATTTCGGCAGACGGCTCTGTGAAAGGAAAATAAGATGGACGCAAGCGTATTTGCGTATCTGCAGCAAACATCTCGCGCGAAAAATACAATAATGTCTGCTTCAAATCGGCAAAAGATACATTCTCGTCTATATATAAGCCTTCTACCTGATGAAAAAAGCAATGAGCACGAGCCGAAATAGCTTCATTTCTATACACCCTGCCGGGGAATATGGCGCGTATGGGAGGTTTGGTAGTTTCCATTACACGCACTTGCGTACTTGAGGTGTGTGTACGCAATGCTATATCGGGGTTTTTATCAATAAAAAAAGTATCCTGCATATCGCGCGCCGGATGCTCGGGCGGAAAATTCAACGCGGAAAAATTATGCCAGTCATCTTCTATTTCAGGTCCCTCCTGCACGGTGAAGCCTATGCGCGAAAATATATCGATAATTTGTTCTCTTACAATAGATAAAGGATGACGCGCGCCTTGGTAATTAAATATTACAGGCTTGGTTAAATCTTCATCTCCTTTTACATCCGATGAATTGCCGTTTTCAAAAGCATCCTTAAGCTCATTGAGCCTTTCCTGCGCCTTTGTTTTTAATACATTAAGTAGCTGCCCTACTTCACGTTTCTGTTCGTTAGGAACCTCTTTAAAACTGTCGAACAAATCCTGTAAAATACCCTTGCGTCCTAAAAATTTAATACGAAATTGTTCCAGTTCATTACTGTCTTTGGCTGCAAAGTCTTTAACTTGTTCAAGCAGTTGGTTAATTTTATCCTTCATATAAAATAGCGAGCGTTGATTGTAAAATGCAAATTTCGCTAAAACTTTTTAATTTTTATATATGTACTGAATAATAATTACCTTAATGAATGGCATGGGGCTTAGAGCAAGCCTGCCTGTCGACAGGGAACAGGGAGTTAGGAGCAGGGAGTGGCGAGACTTATCATTCATCCCTTATCACTCATCACCCAGCGCTTAAGTTGGGCTTCCAGCCCGCTTGCCCTCCCCTGCTATCCTATCCCCGAGGCGTTGCCTCAGGTTAGTATAAGCTGGGCTTCCAGCCCGTAGCAAAGAGCAGGGAGCAAGGGGCACGCCTGCCTGTCTGCCGATAGGCAGACCTGTCGGCAGACAGGGAGCAGGGAGTGGCATCACTTATCACTTATCATTCATCACCCATCACTTATCTCCTATCACCTTCCTACCCTCCTACCTTCTCACCTTCCCTCTATCACTTTTATACTCATTTTAACATCTTTCACCGGTTTGTCGCCGGCGGCAGTTTGCACTTCCGCAATTTTATCCACAACATCTAATCCTTCCACAACTTCTCCAAATACGGTATATTCCCCGTCTAAGTGTGGTGTTCCGCCTATGGTGGTATATGCCTCTATTTGTTCAGCCGTAAATTTTTTGCCTATATGGGATTCGTACATCCCCACTTGGTCTGAGGTTAACTTTACACCCTGTACTATATAAAATTGTGAGCCCGAAGATTCTTTTTGGGGATTAACCATATCGCCCATACGTGCCGCGGCTAAAGCTCCTTTTTTATGAATATGGTTTGGTAAAATTTCAGCGGGAATGCGGTATTCCTTATCTAACTGACCCTGCGGAGCACCGCCGCCTTGAATCATAAAATTCTGGATAACCCTGTGAAAAACGGAACCATTATAGAATCCTTCTGTTGCAAGTTTTACAAAATTATCACGGTGAAGTGGTGTGTCATCATACAACATGATTTTGATATCTCCCAAATCTGTTGATATCAGCAAGTGCGTTGATTGCGCGTTAAGCTTGTTTGTCATAAATAAAATAATAAAAAATGTGGTTGTTAAATATAGTTTTTTCATTGAATTGTTTGTCTTTAAAAAAATGGTAAACAAAGATATACAACATTTGCAACATATCATAAGTTCAGTTTTTTTGTTTGCAAAACCATTCTTGATGAACTATTTTGCTTTATTTTGCTTAATACTATAAACAGATAGTAATTAAGAAATAACCTTTTTAAACAAAAATAATGGAAAATTTTATAGCTTATAATCCCACTAAACTACATTTTGGTAAAGGGATTTTGGATGATTTGCATAAAACCCTTGTAAAATATGGGAAAAGAGTATTATTGGTATATGGTAAAGGCTCTATCAAGAAAAACGGACTGTATGAAAAAATTATGTCTCAATTAAATACGGCAGGCGCTGAAGTTTTCGAGTATGAAGGAATTAAATCAAATCCGTTGGTTGAAGATGTGGACAAAGCAGCGCGTATAGGTAGGGAAAATAACGTGGACTTTGTGTTGGCTGTTGGTGGCGGAAGCGTGATTGACTCCGCAAAGATTATATCTATTACCATACCTGTAAGCCATGGCGCATGGGATTTTTTTGAAGGAAAGTCGCGCCCGCAAAAAGCATTGCCTTTAATTGCAGTTTTAACACTCGCGGCAACAGGCTCGGAAATGAACAACTTTGCAGTGTTGCAAAATCCTGAAACCAAGCAAAAAGAAGGATACGGATCACCATTTACTTTCCCCACCCATTCTTTCCTTGATCCCGAAGTTACCTATTCGGTACCTGCAACCTACACGGCTTATGGCATCGCCGATTTGATAGCACACTGCCTTGAGATGTATTACGGAAAAGGAGAATGTTCATTAACAGACCGTTTCATCACATCCATTGTTGCGGATGCTGTGGCATGGGGTCCTAAATTAATGAATAATCTAACCGGATATGAAGAACGTGCCAATATCATGTTTGATGCCACTATGGCGCTAAACCTGATTACGAGCTACGGAAAAGCCGGCGGCGACTGGGGTGTACACGATCTGGGACATATCGTTTCATTATTACACGATACCCCGCATGGTGCATCACTATCTATATTATTCCCCGCTTGGCTAAAACACTTTAATGCGGTAGTAGGAGAAAAAACAGCTTTATTGGGAAAAAACGTATTTAACGTGTCTTCAGCAGAAGAAACCATTAAGAAATTGGAAGCGTTTTTCACAACTATAGGCGCTCCTACACGCTTTTCACAAATAGGAATAGGAGAAGACAAACTGGAGGGTATTATTCAACAAATGATACAAAATAAAGCCACCGGTAATAACATAACAATGGCTGAAAAGGACTATAGGAAAATTATAGAATTAGCAAAATAACCCTTCTGTTCATTATAAAAGCCCCTCTTTAGCCAGTAAAGAGGGGCTTTTATATTTTTAAACAGCTTATTACTGTTTACATATTGATTGCTTCTACCGATTTTATTTCCGGTAGCGCTTTTTTCACGGCTTCTTCCACTCCATTTTTCAAGGTCATGCGACTGAATGGACAGGAACCACAAGCTCCTTGTAACTCCACGTTGACAACATTTTCAGGGGTCAACGACACAAAAGATATATCGCCTCCATCGGCTTGTAAATACGGACGTATTTGTTCAATAACGTTACGTACTTTGGTTTCTAATTCGTTCATTTCTTATTTATATAATTATTATTTACTTTACTTCTGCATTTTTTATAGCCACTGCTTTCACTACATTTTCTGCAAGCTCCTTGTATGCGTTAGCTACCATAGTTTCATCATCCATAGCGGCAGGTTTGCCCGAATCGCCCCCTTCTCTTATGCCCTGCACCAAAGGAATTTGTCCCAATAAAGGAACATTAATCTCTTGTGCGAATTTTTTACCTCCGTCTTTACCAAAAATATAGTATTTATTCTGCGGCAGTTCCAACGGGGTAAACCACGACATGTTTTCTACCAATCCCAGCACCGGAATATTTATATTATCAAGCGTGAACATATTATATGCCTTACGTGCATCAGCCAACGCCACCTCTTGTGGAGTGGTAACTATTACAACCCCTGTTACTGCAGCATTTTGTGTAATGGTAAGGTGTATATCGCCTGTTCCGGGAGGCGTATCAATCACAAGATAATCCAAGTCGCCCCATTCGCCACCTGTAAGCATTTGCGATAAATAGTTGGACGCCATAGGTCCGCGCCAGACCAACGCTTGGTTAGGATCAACAAAAAACCCTATGGATAATACTTTTACCCCATATTTTTCAACAGGAATGATAAGCGTAGAGCCGTTTTCTTCATACGCCAACGGTTGCGCATCTTTCAAATCAAGCATCAAGGGCATTGATGGTCCGTAGATATCGGCATCTAACAAGCCTACCTTGGCGCCAAGTTTAGCCAGCGAAACCGCTAAATTTGTAGATACAGTTGACTTGCCAACACCGCCTTTGCCTGAAACAACAGCAATAATGTTTTTCACGCCCTTTAAAACGGTTTGATCTTTCCTTTGGGAGGTAGTCCGCGATGTAAGCTCTATGTTTACATTCACATTGGGACTTACATATTTATGTATGGCATCTATCGCGTCCTGCTTCATCTTACTTTTCATAGGACATGCAGGTGTGGTAAGAACCAATTTAAAATTAACGTTATCGGCATCAAAATCTATATCTTCAATCATCCCCAAAGAAATTAAATCTTTATGCAGGTCCGGGTCAAAGACATTTTTTAATGCGTTGATTATCTGCTCTTTATTCATGTTTATTGTTTCGGTTGTTATTTTTATTTAGAATGTGTAAAGATAAGGATTTCTTTGACACAATATTTTTTTATTTTGATTTTTATAATATCCGGTTTAAGGCTTACACAAATTTTTCAATATCTATTGCATAAAATCCTTGTGTGTCGTCAAAAATAGTTAATTCTTTGAATCCCGTATTTTTTAAAAGTTGCAGTATAGGCTGAAAGTAACCGTCAAGTTCATCGGGGTGATGTGCATCAGAATTGAGCATTACAGGCAATTTCAAAGCCTTGATTTCTTTTAAAACATCGGCGCCCGGGTAAGTGGACTGGGAGCGTTTTTTATATAACCCTCTTGTATTAACTTCTATGATTATATTTTTAGATTTAATAAGTTCCAACGTTTCACTTATCAGGCTTTTATACCATCCGTCATTTTCGGAGAAATACCTGTCGCGGTTGTGCATTTTAATTTTATCGAAATGCCCTATAATATCTATCTTTTCATTTTCAATCATTCTATTTACCTGATAAAAATAAGTTGTAACCGCTTTTTTTATGTCGTTCCCGAATAATTGCAACAAACCCCCATCATAGGTTTCTTGCTTGCTGCCGTCTATAAACCATAATTCTTCGGAATGTTCAGGACGCACTAAATGTACCGAACCTATAATGTAATCAAGCCCGTAATCTGCCTTGAGTTTGTGAAAATTTTCCGAAATTCCGGTAATATATTCTCCTTCAAGCGCTTTGTAAATGCCTATTTGAGAAATATATTCCTTTTTCAAACTATCCAGCAATGCAAAATAAGGTTTTGCATCATCATATTTTAGAGAATAATTATTATCGAAAGACACCGGTGAGTGTTCTGAAAATCCCAAATGGGCAAACCCTTTTTCAATAGCGGATGTTATATGTTCGCGCGGTTCCATTTTACCATCGGAATAGCGTGTATGCGTGTGATAATTTGCAAGCATTGACATTATTTGTTTTCTACAATTTTATATACTTTATCATGCCTACGCACCAAAGTTTCTACTTTAAGGGTAATATCATCGCCTTTTACAGCTACATCTGCTGCAATATCATTGACATACATAGATGGCACCATTACCTCCACCACTCCGGTTGTAGGTCCTACAATCTGTATTTCATCGCCTTTTTTCACATCCATTGTGTTTAAATGTATGTGGGCTATATTCATATTCGAAAAAAAGTTGAGTACAGTTCCAATAAATATACGCTTGTGTGTAGCTTGAGATCCATGCACTTCCGACCATTCGCCCAGCTTTTTACCCAAATAATATCCATCCCAAAATCCGCGGTTATAAACTTTGCCCAGCTCCATGTTCCATTTCTGCACTTTATCTTCGGTAAATTCGTCTTTAAGATAGGCATCCACAGCTTCTTTATAACAGCGTGTAACTGTTTTCACATACTCGGGCGAACGCCCGCGACCTTCAATTTTTAAAACGGTTACGCCCGCATCCAGTACTTTATTTAAAAATCCTATTGTTTTCAAATCCTTGGGCGACATGATATACTCATTGTCGATTTCAAGCTCCATATCGCTTTCTTTATCCCGCACCACGTAACCTCGTCTGCAATCTTGCAGGCAAGCGCCCCTGTTTGCCGACGTGTTGTGATTATGTAAGCTTAAATAACACTTGCCACTCACCGCCATACACAATGCGCCATGCACAAATATCTCTATCTGTACTAAATTTCCTTTCGGTCCTCTTATATTCTGTTGCTTTATTTGTTCCACTATAGCGGCAACTTGTTCTAAAGACAACTCGCGGGCTGTTACCATCACATCAGCATAGCGGGCATAAAATGTAACCGCCCCAATGTTGGTGATATTGCACTGGGTGGAGATATGTACTTCCACTCCTTGCTGCCGTGCATATTCAATAATAGAAATATCCGAAGCTATAATTGCAGTTATGCCGTTAACCTTGGCAGCATCAATCATTTTGTACGCCTCTTCTATTTCATTATCATAAATAATGGTATTAAGCGTAAGATAACTTTTTACATTATGCGCCCGACAGATATGTGTAATTTCAGCCAAATCGTCAAGGGTAAAGTTAACACTTGAACGGGCTCGCATATTTAATTTTCCTACACCAAAATATACCGCGCCGGCGCCTCCCTGAATGGCAGCCATTAATGACTCAAACGAGCCTACCGGCGACATAATTTCTATTTCCTGCAATGTTTTATTTTTTTGCAAAGGTAAATCTTTTATTTATAAGGTTTAATGTTACCTAATAACTAACTTTGCAGCCAAATTGTTGTCATGGATTACCAAGTAATTATAAACAAACTTGCAAAAGAACTGGAAAATTTTGAGGACAAAGGTCATGTTGCCACTTATATTCCGGAATTAGGGAAAATAAGTCCGGGTAAATTTGGGATATGCCTCATTACTACCAATGGAAAAGAGTGCCATTATGGCGATTGGGATGAAAAATTTTCCATTCAAAGTATTTCTAAAGCTTTCGCCCTTGCCCTGGCATACAGCCTTGAAGAAGAAAAACTTTGGGAGCGTGTAGGGGTTGAACCTTCAGGCACTCCTTTCAACTCACTTGTGCAACTTGAACACGATTGCGGCATACCTCGTAACCCCTTTATTAATGCAGGGGCAATCGTGATTTGCGACATCCTTATCAGCCGTTTGCAACATCCTAAAGAAGATTTGTTAAATTTTATACATAAGCTGTCAGGCAATAACGATTGTAGTTACAGCCCTCATATAGCCGATTCGGAAAAAAGCACAGGCTACCGCAATGCCGCCCTTATAAACCTTATGAAGTCTTTCGGCAATATACATAACCCTGTCGATGTTGTTCTGGATTTTTATTTTAACCTTTGCTCCATAGAGATGACCTGCAAGGAACTTGCCCGCACGTTCTTGTTCTTGGCTAATTATGGCGTTAATCCTGCAAACAACGAAAGAATTATAAGTGTAAGCAAAGCTAAACGTATAAATGCCATCATGCAATTATGCGGTTTTTATGACGAAGCCGGAGAATTTGCCTTTAAAGTAGGATTGCCGGGCAAAAGCGGCGTAGGTGGAGGCATTATCGCCATTCACCCTAACGAGTATAGCATAGCTTTATGGAGCCCAAAACTCAACGACAAAGGAAACTCGTGCAAAGGAATGGAGTTTCTGAAGCGGTTTACCTCCGAAACAGAATTGTCGATCTTCTAATAAAAAATAGTTAACCGCACCTGGCAGTTCTTTTTTATCCAGTTTTCGTCAAATTCGGATATTTCATGCCGTTTACCCTTATACATATAATATTCGTTGGCTGCTTTAGCACCCGGAATTACTTTTTTGTACACAATTTTCTCTTGCGGACAATCTTGTATCAGTCCTGATTTTGTCGCGGACTTATTCACGGAGCAACTGCTATATAAAACAGCTATAACCATACACATTCCTAATAATTTGAGATGTTTCATTTTGCAGGTATTTTTATTATAAAACTGCTTATTCTACACTTTTGTTTATTCCAACGTTTCTTTTGTTGTCTTTTTGTGCTTTTTAAATAATGGGGAATTAGCATTTACAAATACAAAAACCACGATTATTTTTTATCTCTCATAACTTAAATTCTCTTAAATGATTAGGAAAAAGAATATTTATATACTTAAAAAACATATTTAAACATGTTTTTTATCTGGAAATTGTTTTATAAATAAATCTTTTGATTATTTTTGCAACAATTATAACCCTCTATGTTTCAACCGACACACATTGCTTACCGCATACAAACAAGCGTTAAGAAAGCATTGCCTAAAGGGCTTAAAACAGCCTGGTGGCTTATAAAAATTACCATTCCCGTATCATTTGTAGTAATGCTTTTAAATTACTCCGGCATACTTTACGAAATAGGGAAATTTACAAGTCCGTTGTTCAATTTATTCGGTTTGCCCGGAATTGCAGCGGTTGTGCTTATCACCAGTATTTTTACCAACGTATATTCGGCGGTGGCTATTCTTGCGTTGCTTCATGTTCCCGAACGTGAAGGCATTATAATGGCTGTTATGTGCCTTATTTCACATAATTTCCCTATAGAAACTGCTGTACTAAAGAAAACGGGGTCTTCAGCCACAGGTATGATTTTGCTGCGGATAGCCGGTAGTTTTGTTGCCGCTTGGCTTTTAAATCTTACACTGCCCGGCGCTAATGCACATAGCATAGAGATGACTTCTTTACCTCACCAGACTTTAACCCTTGAACTTACAAATTGGGCTGTATCAACAGGAAAAATAGTAATTAAAATATTGATTCTGGTTTGTTCGTTATTGATATTACAGCAGCTTTTGGAAGAATTTGATCTTATCAAATATATTGTAAAAGTATTTTCACCACTGATGAAAATAATGGGATTGCCAAAAAACACAACAATATCATGGGTTGTAGGCTATGTTATCGGGTTGGCATACGGCTCAGCCATTATGATTGATCAATGCGAAAAACAAAACATGACTAAGGAAGAAGCCAATTTGCTTAATCACCATTTAGCTATATCGCACTCCCAACTGGAAGACCCTTTATTGTTTTTAACCCTCAACTACCCTATCCTATGGCTCATATGGCCCCGTGTGCTTATTGCCATTGTGGTTGTATGGATATACAGAGGATATAAAAGATTATATAGAAATATTCCTTCACTTGAAATGAATACTGAAAGAATTAAAAATTAACGTCTTTCCACCACCTTTGTTTTTTCGCTTACACTTCAATAATTCCCTCATAACACCCTTGCGGTTTACTTCATTTTATTGCACTTTCAGACATTAAGATATTATCGGTATACCAGATTAATGCTTAATTTTTAATTAATACTTGCATATGTTATGCTAATTTTTATCTTTGCAAGTCAATTTTTTTAACAACCTATTTCTCTCACAATAAATTTATTAGTAACATGAAGGTCTACAAGACAAATGAAATCAGAAACATTGCGCTTTTAGGCGGCGCTAAGTCAGGAAAGACTACGTTCGCCGAATCGATGCTATTTGAAGGCGGCCTTATTACCCGCCGTGGAACGGTAGAAGATAAAAATACTGTATCGGATTATCGCGAAATTGAATTAGAAAGACAAAACTCTGTATTCTCAACAGTAATGTATGCAGAATACAAAAATCATAAAATAAATATTATTGATGCTCCGGGTTTCGATGACTTTGTAGGTGAAGTAGTGTCTGCTCTTAGAGCTGCCGATACTGCATTTGTAATTGTGAATGCCCAGAACGGTGTTGAAGTGGGTACTGAAATCAGCTGGCGCCAAACCAATAAGGCAAACAAGCCGGTGGTAGTTGTGGTTAACCAAATGGAACATGAGAAAGCAAATTTTGAAGAAACTTTACGTCAGCTTAAAACACAATTCGGCGGTAATATCACTGCTGTTCAATATCCGGTAAGTGAAGGTCATAGCTTCGGATCGATTATCGATTTACTTCAAATGAAAATGTTGAAATATCCGGATAATGGAGGAAAACCTGAAGTGCTTGATATTCCGGCAGACCAACAAGCAAAAGCTGAAGAAATGCACAATACATTAATAGAAAAAGCTGCCGAAAGTGATGAAACCCTTATGGAAGCCTTTTTTGAAAATGGAACCTTAACAGAAGAGCAACTCGCAAAAGGACTAAAAGCCGGTATTATCAACCGCGGATTATTTCCTGTATTTTGTGTTTCTGCTAAACAAAACAAAGGCGTTGACAGATTAATGGACTTTGCAGTTTCTACCCTGCCCGCTCCAAACGAAATGCCTGCTATAACAACAAAAGCAGGGAAAGAACTTACTTGTAATCCTACGGATGCAGCTTCACTACAGGTTTTTAAAGTTTCTATTGAAGAACACTTGGGAGAAATTGCATATTTTAAAGTATATGGTGGCGAAGTAACGGAAGCCATGGATATGGTAAACGGAACAAATGGCGTAAAAGAACGCATATCGCAATTACTGGCAATTGCAGGCAAAAAACGCGAAAAACTTGAAAAAGTTGTTGCCGGCGATATTGCAGCTACCATTAAATTAAAAAATACACGCACAGGCGATACCTTAAACTCGCCTAAAAATGCAGACGATGTGATTCCGGCTATTAATTTTCCGGCACCAAAAATTACCATGGCTGTTAAAGCTAAAAATACGGGTGACGATGAAAAACTTGGCTCTCGCTTAAATGAAATGCACAAGGTTGACCAAACCCTTGAAGTAGAGTATTCAAAAGAGCTGAAACAAGTTATTTTGAAAGGACAAGGAGAGTTACACCTTAACATCGCTAAATGGCATATAGAAACGTTGGATAAAATTCCTATCGAATTCTTCGCACCTAAAATTCCATATCGCGAAACAATTACAAAATCGGCAAAAGCCATGTACCGCCACAAAAAACAATCCGGTGGAGCCGGTCAGTTTGGCGAAGTACATATGCTTATTGAGCCTTATACCGAAGGTATGAAATTCCAATCGGAGTTTCCGGTGCGCGGAACAGAAGAACATCCATTGCCCTGGGGTGGTAAGTTAATTTTTAACAACTGTATAGTGGGCGGCGCTATAGATGCACGCTTCCAGCCGGCTATTTTAAAAGGTATAATGGAAAAAATAGAAGAAGGTCCGCTTACAGGGTCTTATGCACGCGACATCGTAGTTAATATATACGACGGCAAAATGCACCCTGTGGATTCAAACGAAATGGCATTTAAGCTTGCCGGACGCAACGCTTTTAAAGAAGCTTTCAAGAATGCAGGTCCGAAAATTCTTGAGCCTATATATGATGTGGAAGTAATGGTTCCTGCCGACCGCATGGGCGATATTATGACAGATTTGCAAGGTCGCCGTGCCATTATTATGGGTATGGACAGCGAAGGTAACTACCAAAAAATTAAAGCTAAGGTGCCTTTGGCTGAAATGAATCGTTATTCAACAGCTTTAAGCTCATTAACTTCAGGTAGCGGTACATACTCGCTGAAGTTTGCAGAATATGCCCCTGTTCCACCGGATGTACAAAATGCATTGCTCAAAGCATACGAAGAACAAGAAAAAGAAGAAGAATAGTTATTTTCTTTTTAAAAGAAAATGCTTCATAACTAAAAAAGCGAGATTTTTCAATCTCGCTTTTTTAGTATGGTAATATTGAAACTTATTACATTTTCTTATCCATTTTCATCATTGCCATCATTTGCTTCATTGTTTTTTCCATTCCTTCGGTAGAGCCATCAAGGAAAATAACGTTTCCTTTACCGTTTTCGGCAAAATGTTTCACGGCTTCTGTCCACATAGAAAACAATAAATAAGAAGAATCCAAATCGGCTTCGCCCATTTCTTTGGCTGCTTGCGCCATACCTTTGGCAACCTCCTCGCGGAACAGCGCAATACCTTGCCCGCGTTGCATGGCAGCTTCTTTCTCTGCCATAGCCGAAATTTTAATCGCGTTTCCGTCAGCTTCAGCGGCTTTGGTTTTGGTTATCAATAATGCCTGACCTTCATTTTCTGCAGCGGCTTTCAGGTTGTTTGAAGAAACCACCTTTGCCATAGAACGCATAATTTCTTCATCAAAAGTGATGTCGTTCAACTGCAAGTCGATTAAATGATACCCCCAACTTTCAAGGGTGTTATCAATATGTCCTTTTACTTCTTCTACTATCTCTCTGCGCAAAGAAAGCACTTCTGCTTGTCTTTTGGTAGCCACAAAACCACGTATGGTACCTTCAATGGTTCTTACCAATGCCTGCATAAAGTTACGCTCGTCAATAAATTTAAACGCCACGTTTTTTATAACGTCTTCCGTTTGACTCAATACAGAATAAACCAACATGGCTTTAAAATATACGTTTGCCTGGTCTTGCGTTACAGCCTGAAACTCCATTTCTACCGAACGGTTTTGAATGGAAATGCGCCTGAAAATACGCTCAATGAGAGGGATTTTCAAATGCAGCCCCGGTCCTAAAATACGGTTATATTTCCCAAAAATGGTTAATACTGCCACGTAGCCTTGGTTAACGGTTATTATACCCGATAAAATTATTATCAAGAGTATAAATAGAATTACATACGTTGAAATTAACATGATATTGAAGTTTTAAATTAATACTCAAAAAGGGGAAATTCTACAATTATATTATACAAATATACTATTTACAGATTAATTATAAAGACTTTTACTATTATTTAAAAACATATCGGTAGTTAAATTTTAAACCGCTATTTCACGGTTGCTTAAGCGTGCATTGATAAATGGTGATTACTTATTCCATTATTTATACATAATATGAAATGAAATTTTTTTTAAACACAGTTTCACCAAACAATAAATTAAAAATAATCGTTTATATATTATTATTTTTGCAAAAATTACTCATTATGAATGCCAAAGTTTGTCCTATATGTGGTCATGAATTAGCCGCGGGTGCAAAATTCTGCTTCTCCTGCGGAAATGCGGTTACAGACGCCTATGAAAAAGAAGACGTGAGAGAAGAAACTCCTTCTAACAACACTTCCCATTTAGATGATGAATTTAAAAAGGGAAATAAAGAAGAGCGTATTTTTGTAGAAGCCGACAATACAATGTTAGGTATTCAAAATGTAAAACATCTGGGAGAAAAAACAGTATATACGCGGCGCAATTTTTTGGAAAGGCTTATAAATATTGTAGTAAAACCTTCGCAGGAATGGCATGCCGTTAACTCGGAAGTGCCACATGTGAAACGCATTTTATTTGAATATGTGCTACTGCTGGCTTTATTGCCTGTTATAGCCGCTTTTTTAAAATACGGCATCATAGGTTATAAGGTAGATGGATATACGTATTATAGTTGGATATTAGGACTAAGAAAAGCACTCACTTTTATCCTTTCTGCTATCGCTACGGTCTATTTTATGGCTAAAATATTTGATTATCTGGCGCCTTCATTTGAGTCGGAAGTTAATTTCGGTCGTTCCATGCAGCTGTCGGCATACGCTTTCACTCCTCACCTGTTGGCTGCCATACTCATTTTGTTTTTTACCTCTATCAATATTTTTATAATTTTAATCGGTTTGTGCGCCGCATTCCTAATATACAGAGGTTTACCTATTATAAAAAGAACACCTAAAGAAATGGTAATACGCTACACATCTATCAGCGTTATTATTATGGAAGCCTTATTTTTTGCCAGTTTCTCCGTAATAGAAATTATCCTGAAACAGGTATTCAAAATATTTTTTTAGGGATTGATAAAGCTATTTTTGTAAATCCCTTTACATTAGCAAACCCCTCTTATTATTGGGTTATATGCCATAGAGCGTAAATTTTGGCTGCTGTTGTAAACGATATATGCGCCATGAGGTACGGCATTGAGTGAAGGTATAGTAACAGTATGATAACCAATCGGCAGACAACTTTTTGACAAAAATTTCACTAATATACTTATTTTTTTCTTCCCGATTTTCTTTGTCTTTACAACAATAACATCCATGCAGCCAAGTAAACATTTTCATAAAACAGTAGCATAAGCTCAACCATCACGCTAATTTCACCCCATCATTCTTATAATAATTCTTAAAAATAAGTCGTTGTTTACACGGTTTTGTTACGTTTGCAAAATGTAAACAATTTCTTTGTCATTGTTTACAACAAATATGACAGCGCATACCCTTCGGCATGCTATAAAAAACAGAAAAAATGAAAACTAAAATCTTATTTTTATCACTATTGGTAACTGTTGGCGCTTACGCACAGGAAAAAATAAACGGAATAGGCGTGCTTAAAGTGGGTATGACGGTGGAAGAAATGAAAACCGAAATGCAGAAAAAGGGATTTACCATAAACACATGCAGTAACTTTGCCACTTGCTTGGGCATGCCTTTTTCTAAAAATAAGGTAGTAAACGAGGTGAAAAATTATTCAAAAATTTCTACTAATATTTCGGGTAAATATGCCCCGGTAAAAACAGAAGGCATTACCGACTTTTTTGTGCAAAACTATGAAATCGCGGGCATAACCATGCCTAATTTTTTAGTTCGTTTTTATCATGATAAGTTGGCTTATATTGAAATTAAGAATATGGGCAGTAAGCTTAAAGATAAGCTGACATTAAAATATGGCGAACCGGAAACAGAAAAAGAAACCAAGCAGATAGAATGCTCATATATCAATAAAAAATCAGAGAAAGAGGAAATAAAATACACTTCTTATTTTAGAAATGATGAGGATGTGGTTGCTGTTTATACCACATGGTTTCACTACAATAAAATGTGCCAGCCCATAGATTCGCAAAGTTTCATTATCTATAATCCCACGGCTTATGAGGTTTTTAAAGATCCCCAACAGCAACGAAACGAAGAAACCGAGAAAGATGATTTGGACGAATTATAATACAATCAGTTACTGTTAACCGCCAAAAATCAAATGCCGGCATATTTTCATCTTTGTCTTGTTTATTTTTATTATAAAATAGTGTTTAGTTAAGAGCAATGAGTTCGTAGGTATATTATTTTCATTAACAAATACTTACGAAACAACAAACGTCCTATTTTACAATTAACTTAACAAGAGTTCTTTTTTATTAGCTGTTTTAGGTTTTAAGATTTTCCAGCTTTATAAGATTTATACATACGCATTTATTGGTCCGTATGCATGAAAAAAGCCAGTCAGCATCACCGTATTAACGTCTTCCTGCGTGTGAGCCACTTTATTGTTAAAGAGATTTAAACCTATTTTTTTAGCGTTTCCGGCATAATCCAATGCCAATTGTGCTCCTTTTGCAGATGATTTTTTTATGGCTTCGAAATGGGCTTCTAATAAGTTGTTTCTGTTTTCTGCTTTCATAATTTCTTTCCAAGGTTTCACTTCGGTTGGCATTTCCCCCAACCAAGCATCGCTGTTGGCTTTGAAATCGGCAAAAGGAATATAATGTTTAGCTTTTATATCAAGCACAGCAACAGGTTTGCCGTTTTCATACTTAAAAAAGCCGTCTTTAGGCGAACCATCGCCGTATTGACCACCTTTGATGCCTGATAAAATGAGTTGGTCTAACAAATCGCTATGTAAATTTTCGTTTGGCATATATGGCTGCATCACGCGAAGTATGAACTGAACCACATCTAACCCTACATAGTCGATTAACTGAAACATTCCCATGGGACGGGCAAGATATTCTCTTATAACTTTATCCATCGTGTAGATGGCTTCGTGCATCGGCATTTGGGAAGAAAGTTTTTCTGCTTGTGCTATGGCATATAATGCATCGCGCATAAAATGCCCATTGCCTATAAAACCGGCAATATCATTAGAAGAAACCACTATTTTTTTAAGATTTCGCGCGTATTGTTTAGCAAAATCTATCATTTCAGCCGTATTTTCAGGAATGGTAATCAGCTCAACTAATTTTTGCACTGCCGGAGGGTTGTAGAAATGAAAACCTAAAATTCTTCCTTTCATGTTTGCCCCTTCGTTCAGCACATGTATAGGCATGGAGGACGTATTAGTAAAAAACCAAGGCTCTACCTTACTGTTTTCGTTAATCTGCTTAAAAAGTTTTTCTTTCAAGGCTTGGTTTTCACTTACCACTTCAAAAATCAAAGATGAATTATAAGCATCTTCAATATTCGTAGTTGTTTTTATGATAGAAAGTACATCGTCGGTATATGATTTTATGAGGTTGTTATCATTCTCTGTTTTACCGTACCATTCGCGTATTTGATCAATGTTTTTTTCGGCGCTTTTAGTAGTTTGTGTTTCCACGTATTTCAGCAGTTCGCGCAGATTATCTTCGGATGTATCAATAGCGTTAAGTGTATATGTGTTCACTTTGCCTTCCGTTAGCATTTGTTTTGCCATTTCCATGGCTGTAAGCAAAAGTATGCCGCTTCCCATTTTGCCTCCGGCACCTAATACCGATACATTTTGTATGCGTTCGTTATATTTCATGGTTTTATTCTTTTAATATGTAAGCTAAAATTTTATGTGTGCTTTTATATTGACAAATTTACAAAATTTTATTTTTGCCAGCCGGGTTTACGTTTTTCTAAAAATGCGGTCATTCCTTCGGTTCCTTCATTTTCAAATAAAGTGCTGAAAGCTTTAGCTTCCAATACGCAACCTTCGGTTAAATCCATGTAATACCCTTGTCGTATTACTGATTTGGCGAGTTTTACCGCTTTAGGACCCCGCGAGGCAATAATATCGCATATTTTAAAAGCCTCTTTCATCAACTCTTCTGTAGGAAATATTTTTTGTACCAAGCCAATGCGCAAAGCTTCTTCAGCCGAAATCATATCGCCTGTGGTAATCATATACAGCGCATTAGCCAAACCTACAAGCTTAGGAAGCCTTTGGGTGCCGGCAAATCCGGGTATCAACCCCAGACTTACTTCGGGAAGTGAAAACTTTGCATCGTCAGAGGCAATGCGGAAATCACAAGCCATTGTTATTTCCAAGCCGCCACCCAAAGCAAAGCCATTGATAAGAGAAACCACTACCAACGGCAGATTAGAAAGTCTTGCTAACGCCCGCTGTCCGCGCTGCGACAGGGCTACAGCTTCTTTCTGGTTTTTTTTCACCATTTCGCTTATATCGGCTCCCGCCGCGAAAGCACGCCCACAACCTATGAGCAGCAAAGCCGTGAGGGTTTCATCATTAGCCTCGTTGTCCATCAAGTATTCCAGCTCATCAAAGAAAGCGGAATTAAGCGCATTTAAGCTATCAGGGCGACATATGGTAGCAACTAAAGTACTCTCATGACGTTCCAAATGTATAATATCATATTCCATGTGCGTAAATTTATAGTTGTGCTGTTTTCACTTCAATGAGTGAAATCGTGTTTTATTCTTTAAAATGTGGGTATATTTAACACGTATTCCTACTTAAACAATCCAAAAACAGGAATGTTGTTTTTAAATTACTCGTATAAACCTTTTACTTTTGGTTTTCCTGCAATAAAATCTTTGAAATAGAAAGGTTCGCAGTATGCAATGTCTGCAAATTCATTTTGTTTAAATTTAGTTTGCGCCAAAGCGCAAATGCCAATGGCAGATGTTTTGTCAATATCAGAAAAGTAAATATCGCTTCTGCTTTTTAAAATATCCCTGCACTTTTCAGCCCCATTGCCCATCAGATAAATAGTATAATTTTTATATCGGTTGTAAAAAAATTCATCGACAATGGTGGCTTCAACAGGACTTATGATTTCTAATCCCGTTGAGTAGAGCGCTGTATAAACTTCCATTCGGCGTGCATCAATCATAGGACACAGCAACAAGTTATCGTTGGCTTTATCTATTCCTAACAATGCCTGCCATGCAATAGCCTGTAAAGTGTCAATAGCGATAAGAGGTTTGTTGAGCGCATAGCATAGCCCTTTAGCTGACGAAACGCCAATACGCAAACCGGTATATGAGCCGGGACCTATGCTTACTGCTATGGCATCTAATTCATCAAAGTTTTTACCGGCATCGCGCATTACATCTTCTAAATAATTTGTCAGCATGGCAGAGTGCTCATTGGCGCTTGCCGATTCGCGTAAAGACAAAATTCTTTCTCCATCAGTTAAAGCTACTGAACAAACAGATGTAGAGGTTTCTATGCCTAATATGAGAGCCACGTTTTATATTTTTTTGAATATGCAAAGGTAAGCAATCAAAAGCAAAAAGCAGATTCGTACGAACCTGCTTTTTGAAAATAATTTACTGCTGTTAAGTTAAAATGGCTTGTTTGATGTTTTGTAAACATTTATTAATCAAAATAATACATCTGTAAACTCCGAACTCATTACTCTTAACTAAGTACTACTTGTTATATTATTTGGTATTATATAGTTTTTTCACATCCACTTTCTTCACTTTGTCGCCATCCTTCAATGTTTTTGAAATAGCACGGTAAGGAGCGCTTATCACTTCTTCGTTTTCTTTTAAACCTTCAAGAATCTGGATATATTTATTGTTTTGAATGCCTGTTTTCACTTTCACCATTTTGGCTATACCTTTGTCATATTTAAAAACATATTCCTGCGTAGTTTTTATTGTTTTTACAGTTGTTACCTCTTCTTCATTTTCTGTTTTTTTCTTGTTTAGTGTTGAATCGGCGCGTGTAGTAACTGCCTGTATAGGTACGGTTAAGGTTTTTGCCTGATGGTTTGTTTGTATATCTACTGTGGCAGACATACCCGGACGGAAAGGAGAAGCATTTGGCTTATCTTTGGCAATTAAATCGGCATACGATTCGGGTAAAATTCTTATTTTAACTTCGAAATTGGTAATCTGGTCGGCAGTGGGAACAGCTCCGGAGCTGTTGGCAGATGTCCCTATTTTGGTTACAATACCTTTAAATTGCTTGTTTTGGAATGCATCAACTTCAATAAGCGCGGTATCGTTCATTTTCACGCGTACTATGTCGTTTTCGTTAACTGTAACTTTTACTTCCATGCTTTGCAGATTAGCAATGCGCATGATTTCGGTGCCGGCGCCAAATTGTGAAGCCCCTGCCACGCGTTCGCCCTTTTCGATATTAAGTTTGGATATGGTTCCGGAAACAGGTGCATACACCGACGTTTTTGACAGGCTTTGTTGAGCTTGCCGCACATCCGATTGCGAACTTTTTACGATATAATTTGCGGCTACCACACCTTGCTCGGCAGATTCTACTTCGGCTTTGGCGCTTTCGTATTGGGCTAAAGCATTACCGTACTCAGCATCGGAAATAGCTTTTTGCTCATGTAGCGTTTTGTTGCGCTGATATGTAGCTTCGGCATTTTTAAATTGCGCTTTTACCTGTGCCAACCGAGCCTTGGATGTAGAAAGATTGGCTTGTGAATTGTTAAGTGCGGCGATAGATTTATCATTTGAAGCGGTGTAATATTCGGGGTTTATCTTTGCCACAATCTGACCTTTTTTTACCTGATCGCCCTCTTTAACAAACACTTCCGTGATTTCACCTGAAATATCGGGTGAAAGCTTCACTTCAAACTCAGGAGATATTTTGCCACTTGCAGAAACAACTTCCACTATATCACGAAGTTTAGTGTTTTCAGTTGATACTTGAATTTCGGTGGATTTTCCTTTTTTAACGATAACCAGTACAATTAGCAACACTGCCACTGCAGCGCCTAATATCCAAAGTAATTTCTTATTCTTAAACATCTTAGTATTATTTTTAGCAGTTGTTTGTTTTAATAATTTAATTTTAAAGGTTGACCCATATAAAAATCAAGCACCATATTTTTGAAAAGGAAGTCATATTTGGCTTGTAAATAGCTTGATTCTGCTTTTTGATTATTTATTTTTGCATTATTATAATCTACTGAATTGAGTACGCCCACGCTGTATTTTCCTTCTGCATATCGTAGAGCTTCGCGGGTTGCTTCTATGCCTGTTTGTGAAGCTTCATATTTGTTAAAAGCAGCTTTAGCGTCAGCATACGATTGCTGTATGGTTTTGCGTAACTGGTTTTTGTTTAACTCGTGAGCCAGACGGGCATTTTCAACGTTAAGCTTTGCCCTTGCAATGCCTGAGCGAGAAGAAAATCCGTTGAAAATGGGAATGCTCAAAGATAATGACAGGGATTTATTAAAATTATCTTTTATTTGGTCGGCGAAAGGCTTTGTTTTATCGTATGCCGGAGGCAATTTAGCTGCGCTCGAAAAAGTTGTTCCTAAAGAACCTTGTAATGACAAAGAAGGATAGGCAGTTCCTTGTGCTTGTTTTACAGCGTATTCAGCACTTTTTATTTTCAATTCGGAGCTTTTTATCTGTGGTTGCTTTTCCAATGCCGTGGCGAAAACATTTTCGGTATTAATGGCGAGCAACGCCGGATTAAGTTTTGAAATTTCGGGAGTTTCTATTTCAAATCCTTCTTTTGTAGGCAAATCAAGCATTTGAGACAGCGTAAGGTAAGCCAGATCTAAATTGTTTTTTGTTTCTACTACCTGCGAATGTTCATTGGCACGTTGCGCCTGTATATTATATAGTTCTCCTTGTGCCACATTGCCCACATTCACAAGTTTTTTAATTCTTTCTATTTGTAAATCGGTTGATGATAGCTGGTTTTCGGAAACTTTTAAAGCTTCAGTATAAAATAGTATTTGTAGATAAGCAGTAGCTATATTGAGGGAAATATCATTTTGCGATTTTTCAATATCTTTTTTGTTTGCCTCCAAATCTACACGACTTTGTTTAAGTTTATTTAGTTTTTGGAATCCGTCGAAAATATTTACCGAACTGCTCATATGAAAATTGTCAGAATAACTTTGGTCATTTACCAGCGATTGTGAATAAATGCTGAAGTTTTTTCCCCAGTTGTAACCATGTGATGCTCCGGCATTAAGGTTTGGCACTAAAGCAAATTTATCCTGTTGCACAGTAATTTCGGCATTTTTAAGTTGCAGACTTTGCTGCTTTAGCTGGATATTGTTATCCAAAGCATACCGGATACATTTTTCCAGCGACCATTTTTGCTGTGCATGCGTAAAAACCGCAATAGGCATAAGTAAGAGTAAAATCAAAACTTTCTTCATAAACCAAGATGTTATGTGCAAAATAATTTGTGCAAAAATATACGTATTATAAACAAATTTACAATGTGACGTTAAAATGTTTTTATTATCACGGATGTTTTTGGCGTTATTATCTTATTGGACGAAGTAGAAACAAAAAGGTTACAAAATTTTTTTAATTTTCCGGTATATATAAGTTTTTTTAGCCTTAAAACAAAAAAAGCTGTCTGGATATGCTTCCAAACAGCCTTTTGGCATATGCAATGTTTATTACTTTTAAGCGCACACAAGTTTAAAGCCGATACCGTGCACGTTAATAAGTTCAACAGAAGGATCTTCCTTAAGATATTTGCGTATTTTGGCAATATACACATCCATACTGCGGGCGTTAAAATAACTGTCGTTTTGCCATATACGGTTGAGTGCGAAACTGCGGTCAACCACCTGGTTGAGGTTTTCGCATAATATTTTAAGCAACTCGGCTTCTTTGGAGGTAAGTTTTTGTTCTTCTCCTTTTATTTTTAAACTCTGGTGATTATAATCAAAAACAAAACTACCTATTTCAAACACGCCTTTTTCTGTTGTTTTGCCTGTTTGCTTAATGGTGCGGCGCAAAATGGCTTCTATACGCGCAAGCAATTCTTCCATGCTGAAAGGTTTGGTGATATAATCATCCCCTCCTGCCTGAAAACCTTTGAGTTTGTCTTCTTCTAAAGACTTTGCCGTTAAAAAAAGGATAGGTATTTGGGTGTCTAATTTTCGTATTTCCGCGGCAACAGCAAAACCGTCTTTCAGTGGCATCATCACATCGAGGACACAAAAATCAAAAGACTCCTTATTAAAAGTATCTATAGCCTCCTGTCCGTTGATGCATAATTTGGGCAAAAAACCCTTTGCTTCTAAATAGGTACGAAGTATAGTGCCTAAATTTTTATCGTCTTCCGCCAATAATATCTTAATTTTGTCTGTTTCCATAGTTATTTATATTTAATAGTTGGATACATTTATACTGTTAATTTATAAATTTGTTATATCTATAACAAAAATAGTGCAAAATCGGCACTGTTTTCACATTTTTTAATTATTCAATTCCATAAGGCAAGAAAATAGTAAACTTGCTTCCTTTGTTTAATTCACTTTCAACCTGTATGTTTCCGCCGTGTTTTTCCACTATAAATTTAACATAGCTGAGCCCTAATCCGAAACCTTTCACATTATGCACATCGCCCGTAGGCACACGGTAAAGTTTTTCAAAAATACGTTTCAGGTTGGCTTTGCTTATGCCAATGCCTTTGTCTGCTATTTGTATGTTTAATCCCCCTTCACCGTCAAAGGTTGAAACTGTGATTTGCGGTTTGCGCGGCGAATATTTATTGGCATTATCCAGCAAATTATATATCACGTTTGACAGGTGTACCTTATCGCCGTTTACCTGAATTTTATTGGCACGCAGGTTGGTTTGTATAATACCGTCGCGGATTTCAATCTGGATGGCAATACGGTGTATAACGTTAGATATAAGGTGGTGCATATTAATCTTTTCGGAGCGTATGTGTAAAGTCCCTTTTTCTATTACCGCTGTTTGTAATATTTTCTCTGCCATTTGTCCTAAACGGGCATTTTCATCGCCTATAATATTTATATAATCTTCATACATGGCGTCGGTGTGGGGAACATCTTTATCGCTTAAAACCTGGCATGCCAATGAAATAGTGGAAATAGGGGTTTTAAACTCGTGCGTCATGTTGTTGATAAAGTCGTTTTTAAGTTCCGATAGCTTGCGCTGCTTTATAATGGTGTAAACGGAATAAATAAAAGCAAACAAAATCAATAAGGACAGTATGATGGAAGCCAAAGCGAGGATTAATATCTTATGTATATTATATTGTATGTAATTGGGGAAATATAATCGGAGCATATCTTTGGAATTGACATTCAAGGTCGAGAATATTTCGTAGTTGTAGTTTGACTCAAGCAGTTCAAGCTCATAACGACCCGTTTTTTGCAATACGAGTTTATTGCGTTCAGGACTATAAACGCCAAATTCGTAAGGTGTATTAATACCACGGCTTAGGAACTCCTGTTTTAATAAGGTATCTATAAGCCCCACCGAGATGGTCTCTTCAATATTAACTTTTTTATTATTGCTTATTTTATTAAGCAACAAACTCATGATAACTTGCTGGCGTATTTTCTCTTTTTCCGAATCGGAGCTGCTGGTGTCGGCATTTTTATCTGTTGTAGAGAGAATGGTTTGTTTCAATCGCGTAGTATCAGGCAGTGAATCTTTTAATATTTGGGTTGCTCCCAAGTTTTTAATCCTTTGTTCAATTTCTTTTTGTGTAACTGAGTTATCCGATAAATATTTGGATAGAAGCGTTGCCGACTCTATTTTCCCCAGATTTAACAAAGCCTTGGAGGCTGACTCCTCCACGCCACGCCTAAAATTGGCTTCCTGCATACGGTAAAACTTGGTAATCCAGTAAAATTGCAGCCCTATAAGCAAAGCTATGGCTATAACCATTACTGTAACAATAAAGAATATAAATTTTTTCTTCATAATGGATGCAAATTTAAAAAGGCTAACGCATTGGCAATTTAAAGGTTAACATATTTTAACGTTCTTTTTATTTCCTTAACAGCGTACGGATGCAGGTAATATTAATTTTGTTGCAGTTAGTTAATTGTTAGTTGAATTATTAAAATTAAGCCTAATCAAATAGGGTAATTTTAAGTTTTTCATAACAGGTTTTGTTGTTTGTTTGGAAAATGCGGCTTCAGTTCTTGAAGTCGCATTTTTTATTTTATTCTTAACACAAAAATACGCTTGTTTAGCAAGAATATAGTACTTTTATGCTGATATTTTATATAAATTTTTTAAATTATGATACAGTTAAGGTTCGATTGTTCAAATGCAGCGGCTTTTGTGCAGCCTGCAAGCCTGCAAGCTATGCAGGATGAAGTAACAAACGCACACGCACAATTGATAGGTAAGTTAGGTAAAGGGAATGATTTTTTAGGATGGATTAATTTGCCTGCCGAAATAGATGAAACACTTTTTAAAAACATTGAAGAAGACGCGAAATATATACGCGAAAATGCCCAAATACTCGTAGTTATAGGTATTGGGGGCTCATACCTTGGCGCCAAAGCCGTTATAGAAGCATTATCAAGTCCTTTTGCCGCTTTAGAAGAGAGAAAAAACCCTTTGGTGGTATTTGCCGGCAATAGCTTAAGTCAGGATTACCATGCACAACTCTTGAAATTACTTGATAATAAAGATTATGCCGTAGTTGTAGTTTCCAAATCGGGTACTACTACTGAGCCGGCAATAGCTTTTCGTTTATTTAAAAAACATCTCGAAGAAAAATACGCTACCTCCGCAAGCAGGCGCATTTTTGCTGTTACAGATGCCCGCAAGGGAGCCCTTAAAATATTATCGGATAAAGAAGGATATAAAACCTATGTTATTCCGGATGATGTGGGAGGAAGGTATTCCGTTTTTACTCCGGTAGGTTTACTCCCCATTGCCGTTGCAGGTTTTGATATTCGTAAACTTATGGAAGGGGCTAAGGAAATGGCTGAGGTTTGCCTTGCTTCTGACAATTTATCCGAAAACCCTGCAGCGCGTTATGCTGCTGTTCGGACATCCCTGTATAGGGCTGGGAAAAACGTGGAATTACTCGTGAATTACGAACCGTCTTTGCATTATATTACTGAATGGTGGAAACAGCTTTTTGGCGAAAGCGATGGCAAGGATGGTGAAGGTTTATTTCCTGCAGGCGTTGATTTCACAAGTGATTTACATTCCATGGGACAATACATACAGGAAGGACAACGGCTAATGTTCGAAACAGTATTACATATTGCACAAACAAAAGAGGCGCTTAAAATTCCTACCGATTCAACGGATATGGACGGTCTTAATTTTATTGCAGGCAAGAGCATGCACGAGGTAAACCAAATGGCTGCATTAGGTACAACCTTGGCACACATGGATGGCGAAGTTCCTAACCTGGACATTTATATCAATAGAGTTGATGAGCGCTCACTTGGCGAATTATTGTATTTTTTTGAATTTGCGTGTGCAATGGGTGGTTATATGTTGGGCATAAATCCGTTTAACCAACCGGGTGTGGAAGCATATAAAAACAATATGTTTGCTTTACTTGGAAAACCCGGCTATGAAACCCAAACAGACCAAATAAGAGAACGCCTTAAACAGGAATAAATTGGATATTTCTAAGCAACAACAAACGGTTCTATCTGTTGATAATCTTAGTGTATCTTTCCTACACGAAGGAACAACCCATTATGCCGTCAAAAATATCTCTTTCGAATTACATAAAGGAGAAACGTTGGGTATTGTAGGAGAATCGGGTTCCGGCAAATCCTTAACTTCTCTTGCTATTATGGGACTTTTACCCGTAAATGCCTTAACCCAAGGGGACGTTATTTTTCATGGCAATAGAAAAACCAACCTTTTGTCTTTACCTGAAAAAGAAATGCGCAAGTGGCGGGGAAACAAAATTGCCATGATTTTTCAAGAGCCTATGACTTCTCTTAATCCTGCATACAGGTGTGGTGTTCAGGTAATCGAAAATATATTGGAACATGAACATATCCATTATAAAGAAGCTAAAATCCGTGTGCTTACATTATTTGAAGAAGTGATGCTGCCTGATCCCGAACGAATTTTTAATGCCTATCCCCATCAACTATCGGGAGGTCAAAAGCAGCGCGTAATGATTGCTATGGCTCTGGATTGCAATCCGGATATTTTAATAGCCGATGAGCCTACCACTGCTTTAGACGTTACGGTTCAGAAAAATATATTGTTGTTACTCAAATCTTTACAGCAAAAACATAAGATAAGCCTTGTTTTTATTTCGCATAACTTGGATGTAATTGCCGAAGTGGCAAGCGATGTACTGGTAATGTATAAAGGAGAAATTGTAGAACAAGGCAGTATTTCCGAAATATTCAATCATCCACAGCATGCTTATACAAAGGGTTTGCTGGCTTGCCGTCCTCCTATGCTTCAACGTCCGCGCAGGTTGCAAACCATACATGACTTTATTGAAAAGGAAGATTTTATATATGCTGATAATAATAATATAGGTAAAGAAGAGCGTTTTCTTTCTCATGCACGCCTATATTCAACACCGCCACTGATAAAAGTCGAAAATTTGAGCACTTCTTTTGTTACAAAGCGTAATTTCTTTGGCAAACCGCTAAAAAAGCATCTTGCTGTAAATAATGTGAACTTTGATATTTATGAAGGCGAAACGCTTGGTTTGGTAGGGGAATCGGGATGCGGGAAAACCACATTGGGACGAACGCTACTACGACTTTCCGAGCCTTCCTTAGGAAGTATCATTTATAAACATATCCTGATAAATGAACTCAATGCGACGGCATTAAGAAATTTAAGAAAAGACATACAAATTATTTTTCAGGATCCGTATTCTTCTTTAAACCCGAGGCTCACCGTGGGAGAAGCTATACTCGAACCCATGCGCGTGCATGCGCTGCACGGCACAGAAAAAGAACGGAGAGCCAAAATGGAGGAATTACTGATAAAAGTAGGTCTGTCGGAAACTCATTCCCGGCGTTATCCTCACGAGTTTTCCGGAGGACAACGCCAACGTATATGTATTGCACGCTCTATATCGGTAGAACCACGTTTTATTATTTGTGACGAATCTGTTTCAGCCCTCGATGTTTCGGTACAGGCACAAATATTAAATTTACTCAATGACCTTAAAAAAGAAATGGGATTAACCTATTTGTTTATAAGTCATGATTTATCAGTTGTGCGCTATATGAGTGATAGGCTTATGGTGATGCAACAAGGGAGCATAGTGGAAATGGGCGAAGCCGACGATGTGTATGAGCGACCTGCAACCACCTATACTAAAACCCTGTTAGATGCTATACCCAAGGGGATAATAAAAAATTAAAAAGAATGTAATAAAATATGATATTGTAAAAACGATAGTTATCTACTTAATATACAACACCACATGAAGAAAAAACAAAATAACCAGCCCAATATATCCCGAACACCATTTACCAGTCAGGTGCTGAACCTTTTTGTAGAAAATGCGCAGCATACGTATAATTTCAGGCAGGTAGCAGGTGCGCTGCACATTACCGAGAAAAATGAGAAAAATGAAATCAAGGCAGTACTTGATCAACTCACACAACAAGGAACGCTGCTAGAATTGAACAGGGGTAAATATAAACTAAATCCACAATTGCTTGCCTCTCTGGCAAAGGAAAATGTCATTACCGGCATTGTAGATATGAAAGGAACCGGCAAGGCATATATTATGAATCCCGAATTGCCCGAAGATATTTACATTGCTCCTAACAACACGGGCAGAGCGCTTGATGGAGACAAGGTAAAGGTTCACCTTTTCCCTAAACGCAAAGACCGTAAACCTGAAGGACGTATTATAGAAATTATAGAACGCTCAAAAAAACAATTCGTGGGAATTCTGCATGTTGCTAAGCGTTTTGCATTTTTGGTGTGCGACAATGCGCAGATAAATGTTGATATTTATATCCCCTTAACCGCTTTAAACAATGCTAAGCATGGGCAGAAAGTAGTGGCTAAAATTACCGAATGGCCCGAAGGTGCTAAGAATCCTATTGGGGAAATTACCGCGGTACTCGGGCAGCCCGGCGACAACAACGTAGAAATGAACGCCATACTTGCAGAATTTGACTATCCGTTGAGTTTCCCAAAAGAAGTGGAAAAACAGGCAGAAAAAATAAAAACAGAAATTACAAAAGAAGAAGTTGCTAAACGGCGTGATTTTCGTAATGTGTGGACATGTACCATAGATCCTTTTGACGCTAAAGACTTTGACGATGCGCTGTCATTGCAGAAGCTACCTGACGGCAACTGGGAAGCAGGGGTCCATATTGCTGATGTTTCACATTATGTAACACTCGGTAATACAATAGATAAAGAAGCCTATGAACGTGGCACTTCTATTTACCTTGTTGACCGCACCATTCCCATGTTGCCCGAAAAACTTTCAAACTTTGTATGTTCGCTCAGGCCTCATGAAGATAAACTCTGTTTTTCGGCTGTTTTTAAAATGAACGATAAAGGCGAAATTTTGAGCGAATGGTATGGCAAAACCGTCATAAATTCCGACAGGCGTTATGCTTATGAAGAGGTACAGGCTATGATAGAAGGCGGTGAAGGAGATTTCAAAAAGGAGATAATGATATTGCATCATCTGGCTACCAAATTGCGGGAAGAACGTTTTAAAAAAGGCGCTATTTCTTTTAATTCGCAAGAGGTGAAATTTAAATTGGATGAAAAAGGCAAACCCATAGGGGTTTATATTAAAGAACAGAAAGAAGCCAACTGGCTGGTTGAAGATTTTATGTTGTTGGCAAACCGTAAAGTAGCTGAAAAAATTGCAACGAAAAAAAATAAAGAAGGTGATGCTAAAACTTTTATATATCGCATACATGATGAACCCAATCCGGAAAAACTTAACCGTTTTTCGGAATTTCTTAATAAATTGGGCTATCAGTTTAAAACCCAAAGCCGCAAAAGCATAACCACATCTTTTAACACACTTTTTGAAAACATAGTAGGCAAAGGCGAAGAGCACATGATAGAAAGCATTGCCATACGCACCATGGCACGCGCGGAATATTCAACGCACAACATCGGACATTACGGACTTGCATTCAGATATTATACCCATTTCACCTCTCCCATTCGCCGTTATCCCGATTTGCTTGTTCATAGACTGCTACAATGGTATTTAGAGAATAAGCCAAGTGTTTCCAAAGAAGAATATGAAGAAATGTGTAAACACTCTTCCGATATGGAACGCCGTGCTATGGAAGCTGAACGTGCAAGCATTAAATATAAACAAGCCGAATATCTGATGGATAACATCGGGCAGGAATTTGAAGGCAAAATTTCCGGTGTAAGCAAGTGGGGCATTTTTGTGGAACTCAACGAAAGCAAATGCGAAGGGATGATTTCGTTGCGCTTGCTCAATGACGATTTTTACTATTTAGATGAAGATAACTACTGTATTATAGGTCAGCGATGGGGAAAAACATATCGCCTCGGCGACCCCATACGCGTGAAAGTTAAAAATATAGATCTACAGAAAAAACAAATTGATTTTGAAATCGCGGGAGAAAAAAACTCAGAGAAAAACAGAAAGTCAACCCAAGTAACAAATCATAAAAGGAAATAACCCTAATGTGAACATGAGGTAGTTACAATTGTAACTATACGCTTAACGAAGATAAATAGGCTTTGTTATATATAAACAAACAGGAGCCGTTTTTAATAGTATTAATAATAGGTTTGCTTAGTTCCGTTGGAACTGCGGGGCAACCATGGCTTCTGCCAATAAACCCCATTGATTCTATTGTCCTTTGGCTTACATAAGGAGCGCCGTGCAATACAATTGCTCTCTTTTGGGCATTGCAATTACTTTTTTCCATCCCCATTAATTTTAAAGAGTATCCGTTTTCTCCGTTATAGGTTTGTTCGGTGATGTAAAAACCAAGGCTGCTTTTGTGCGAATTAGGCGAGTTGCTGAAACTGTTAGCTGTTTCACGACCGGTATTTTTACCGTGGGCAGCCCATGTACGAAAAAGGATTTTATAATTTTTAATATCCAGTATATACATGCGTTTGTTATAACTTGGCTGGTCAAAATCTACGATGGTGATAACCGAGTCGTTTTTCAACAGTCCTTTATCAGCAAGGCGGTTAAAACCCCTAACGGCATAATCGTATGCCTGACGCGATAATCCATGCCCGGCAAGGTGTAAGCTATCATAAACAGATGCTGTTTTTTTTATGGAAGCAGGAACTTCTTTCTTTACGTGTAAGGGGGGTGTTCCTAAAGTGTTAGTATAAGCAATCGTGAGTATTCCCAAGACTGCTAAGAGTTTTTTCAAAGAAAGCCTCATGTGTTATGCAAAAATGTTACTTTAAGTTATCGCGGACAAATATAAAAGTTTCATTTTTTATAACAAGAAAAAACGTGAAAATTTTAACAATTTTTTCACAAATCGCCATATTATTTTCTTAAAATTTCTTTTAAAGCAACAAGAAGAGAGGAAAAAGAATTTAAAAGGGAATGTTTTTAATTATATCAATAGAAAAAATAAAATAAAAAACTGATTATTAATACATTATACAAAAATCAGTAAAGCCCCATATTGCATCCATTTAATTGTTTAAATTGTTAAAAGCATACAAAACTTACCATGCTAATTTGTTACATGTTATGTAATTTGTCAATGCCATGAAAACATCAATAAGATTAATATGTGTATAATCTTACATTTAGGATTCCTACTTTTTTAATAAATCATCAATTAAAGTAACCATTTCATTAAATTCCTCCACTTTATACAAGCGCGTAAGCATAACTATTTTCCCTTCTTTATCAATGATAATGTTGCGGGTTACCCCGGCATTGGGAATGGTATATTGGCTGAAAATTTCAGATTTATAATCCAGCCCTATAGGATAGGTAACGTTTGTGGATTTAACCAATTCTGCAAGTTGTGCCGGTAATGGCTTTTTTGTATCATAATGTGTGTGTATGCCATACAATGCAAAGTTTTTATTATCCTTATATTTTTGCCATATCTCTTTTTCGATATGTGGCATTTATTTACGACACACCCCGCACCAAGTAGCCGTAAACTGAATCATGACTACTTTTCCACGAAGGGAAGAAAGTTTTACCGTACTTCCGTCCGGCATTTTTAAATCAAAATCGGGAGCCATATCGCCCACTTTCACTTTATAGCCTCTGCTATCGGGTTCTGTATCCTGTGTCTGTGCCAAGGCATTGCCGCATAAGCACATGTAAAAACCTATGAGAAAAAATGAAAATATTATTTTACGCATTTTCGTGTTATTACTGTTGGGCTATATAATGTGTTAAAATTAATTTTTCTATAACAATTCGTTTGCCAGATTAGCCAATTCGGATCGTTCTCCTTTTTCTAAACGCACGTGGGCATACATAGGGTGCGATTTCACTTTATCGATAAGATATGACAATCCGTTACTCTGCGAGTCAAGATAAGGCGTATCAATTTGAAAAATATCTCCGGTAAAAACAATTTTGGTATTCTCGCCCGCACGTGTAATAATTGTTTTAACCTCGTGCGGGGTAAGATTTTGCGCTTCATCCACTATAAAAAACACATTGCTGATGCTGCGCCCGCGTATATATGCCAATGGCGTTACCACCAGTTTTTCGTTTTGTAAGGATTCTGTTATTACTTTTTGTTCCTTGTCCTTTTCGCTATATTGACTTTGAATAAATTTCAGGTTATCGTAAAGAGGTTCCATGTAGGGACCTATTTTTTCTTTTATGTCGCCGGGCAAAAAACCTATTTCCTTATTACTTAGCGGAACAATAGGGCGAGCAAGGTATATTTGTTTAAAATCTCTGCGCTGTTCCATGGCTCCGGCAAGCGCAAGCAATGTTTTTCCTGTTCCTGCTACACCTTGCAGTGTTACAAGTTTTATTTTAGGATCCATAATGGCATGGAGCGCAAACACTTGCTCGGCGTTGCGGGGCATAATGCGGTATGCCGACCTTTTATCAAGCCTTTCCACACGGTTGGTTTCGGCATTGTAAACCGCCAAAGCCGAAGTTTTGGTGTTTTTTAATATAAAATATTGATTGGCTAAAGCTTTGGTGAGTCCAATCTCTGATAATTCGCAATATCCGTTTTGATAAATATTATCTATTACACTTCCTGCAAGTCCTTCTATGGTTGTTTTTCCGGTATATAACTCTTCGGGGTCTTTAATTTTACCGGTGAGGAAATCTTCTGCCTGCAAGTTTAAAGCTTTTGCTTTCAGGCGTAAGTTAACATCTTTGGTAACAAGAGTAACCTTGCACTCCGGATGTTCTTTAACCATAGCTAAAGCAGCATTCAAAATGCGGTGGTCGGGTTTGTTGTCGCCAAATATCTTACGCGCATCTTCCAAGCCATGCTCGTTCATAATCACTTTAAACTTGCCGCCTTTTGAATGGGGAAGGTTTATCCAACGTGTGAGTGTACGTTTTTCCGAAAGTCTGTCTATAATACGGATAAATTCGCGCGCCTCAAAATTTATATTGTCATTCCCTTTTTTAAAATTATCAAGTTCTTCAAGCACGGTAATGGGGATAGCCACATCATTATCTTCAAAACTGTGGATTGCATTGTGATTATAAAGAATAACACTTGTGTCGAGAACGAAGATTTTCTTCTGTTTTTTACGCGAGGAGGTAGATTTTACTGCCATAAGCCGGGTGTTAAGATTTCTATCCAAAGTTCAAACGCGTGAACTGTTACAAATTTAACACATCAAATGCTTTATTGCGCATCACAAAAGGCAAGGTAAGCGCAAAAGTTTTCAACCGCCTTTATTATACGCTCATTTTGAAATAAATAACCGCAATAAAATGTTCATAACTTAATCTGTTAATATTTTGATAATAAATTAATTGTATTTGGATTCCGAAAACAGAAAAAGCCACCGTATTGGCAGCTTTCCCATTTCCACACATTTGTGTTTTACTTTTCGTTATCGGGTTTTGCTCCCAGTAAAAGAATTTCGTTTGCTACAATTTCAGCCGTGTTGTGCTTAGAGCCGTTTTTATCTTCCCATTGCCTATAGGTTAAACGACCGTCAACAGCTACTTCCCTGCCTTTTTTCATGTATTTTTCTGCCAGTTCGGCAAGGCTTCCCCATGCCACAATATTGTGCCATTGCGTGTTCTCTTGCTTGTTGCCTGCCTTATCGGTATAAACTTCCGAAGTAGCCATAGAAAATGATGCAACTTTTTTACCCTTTTCCAATTCGCGCACTTCAGGATCTTGTCCTAAGCGCCCAATTAATTTTACATTGTTACGTAGCGTGTTCATAATACTTGTTTTTAAAAGATTATTTTATATTAATTTGTTTTTAAATTTTCACTTTTTGTTTAATTGACGAAGCAAAGGTATAATGCTGATTTGCAACGATTCGTATAAAAAATATTTGTATGCGGATAAAATCGGTTGTAAATGTTTGTTGTCGGATAAAAGTTTATTATTTTTATCCTGTTTATTTATAAAAAGTTTCATTATGCAACGCACTTGTCTTGATTGTGGTGAACCCATCAACGGTCGTTCCGATAAAAAATTTTGTTCGGATATATGCCGTAATAATTATAATAATAGGCTGAATAGCGAAACCTCAAACTATACCCGTAATGTGATTAACATTTTAAAGAAAAACAGAAGAGTTTTAGCGGAACTTGTTCCTGCCGACAAAGCTACTGTGCATAAAGACAAACTTATAAGCAAAGGTTTTAATTTTAATTATTTCACACATATTTATACCACCCAAAAAGGGCACGCATATCATTTTGTATTTGAATATGGCTATTTGCCGCTGGAAAATAATTTCTTTATGGTGGTAGTAAGAGAACCAAAAATGTAACTTATTAATTACATTTTATCACTTTTTATTGCTTTTTAGTAATCTATACATTACTTTTGTGCAAATTTTAAATTATTTCCCTTTATGAAAACAAAATTTTTATTTCCACATGCCTGCAAAAAATTCGGATGGATAATTTTTATTGTAGGAATAGTTTTATTCTTTTTGGGAGAATATATATTCAAAACCGACTCCCCAAATTTCTTAGATGCTACCGTTTTAGCTTTTATAACTGACGGCAAAAACAGCAGTCTTTCATTTTTTCAGATCGTAAAAAGCAATCTTTTAAACGAGATAGAATATTCCTTTATAATCATAGGTGGCATATTGGTTGCTTTTTCAAAAGAAAGAAAAGAGGATGAATTTATAATGCAAACACGCTTAGATTCTCTGCTGTGGAGCCTTTTTATAAATTACGCAATTATTTTATTTTGTGTTTTGTTTATCTATGGAGCTGTATTTATTATTGTGGTACTTATAAGTACATTCTCCATCCTTTTTGTTTTTATTGCCCGTTTTCATTATGTTTTGTATAAAAATAAAAGAATAAGTCATGGTGAAGAATAGGTTAAAAATAGAACGCGCCATTAAAAACATTACGCAAGAAGAACTTGCCAACATAATGGGCGTTACCCGCCAAGCTATTAATTCTATTGAGCTTGGCAAATATGTGCCTTCTACGGAACTTGCCCTTAAATTATCGCAATATTTCGGCAAATCGGTAAACGAATTGTTTTGGATAGAAGAAAATATATAAAATATGCAAAATATAATATATCACAATAGGAAAAATGTACTTTTGTCGTGATAAACGCTTTTATTAATTTTAAAATATATAAAATGAAGAAGTTTTTTCTTGCGCTAACTGTAGTATTTTCCGTGCTTTTTGTAAAAGCCGATCCTACTCCCGACGAAGGTATGTGGCTACCCATGCTGGTACAACGACTTAATTATGTAGATATGCAGAAAATGGGGCTGCATCTAACGGCTGAAGAACTTTATAGTGTTAACCATTCAAGCCTCAAGGATGCTGTAGTGAGCTTAGGCGGATTTTGTACCGCAGAAGTGGTTTCGCCTGACGGACTATTGTTTACCAACCACCATTGCGGATATGATGCCATTCAAAAACACAGTTCCGTTGAACACGATTATCTGACGGATGGTTTTTGGGCTATGAACAAAAACGAAGAACTACCTAACGAAGGCTTAAGCGTTTCTTTCCTTGTGCGCATGGACGATATGACACAGAAAGTTTTAAGTGTGCTAAAACCAGGTATGACCGAAGATGCACGCAATCAAACTATTATGAAAAAAATTGCTGAGCTTAAAAAAGAAAATTCGGAGAATGGCAAATACCGCGTAGAAATAAAACCTTTCTTCAATGGCAGCGAGTATTACATGTTTATTTATCAGGTTTATAAAGATATTCGATTGGTAGGTGCGCCTCCTTCAGCTATCGGTAAGTTTGGGGGCGATACGGATAACTGGATGTGGCCCCGCCACACGGGCGATTTTAGTATTTTCCGTATTTATGCCGCTCCTGATGGCTCTCCTGCCGAGTATTCAAAAAATAATGTGCCTTTAAAGGTTAAAAAGTTCCTTCCTGTTTCTATAAAAGGATTCCAAAAGAACGATTTTGCCATGATTTGGGGATTCCCCGGCACTACCGACCGTTACCGCAACTCATGGGCTGTAAACGCAACCCTCAATGAAATGAATCCCGTTTTGGTTGAAGGATTAGGAAAAATATTGGAATGCCAGAAAAAAGGAATGGACGCCGATGCCGCCACACGCATACAATATGCCAGTAACTATGCTGGATTGGCTAATTTCTGGAAAAACAAAATAGGCGAAACCCGCGACCTTAAAAGGTTGAACGTGATTGGCAAAAAACAGAAAGTGGAAACACGCTTGCGCGCTTGGATTGCCGCTGACCCACAACGCCAAAACAAATACGGCAATATGCTGAAAAACATTGAAGATGTATATACGATTTATACCCAACAACAACTGTATAAAAACATGTATAGCTTGAGAATGTTGTATTTTGGCTCACAAACCTTTGTATTACCATCACAAACTAAATCTTTAGAGCAAGCCTTAAAAAACAACATGAAAGCCGATTCTTTAAACCTTATTATCAAAGAGTATAAAGATATGGCTTTGGAGCATTTTAAAGATTACAACGTAAATGTTGAAAAGGATATCTACGCTTCCTTATTGAAAATGATTAAAAATAATATTTCCAAACAAGACCTGCCCGATATTTTCAATACCATTGACGGAAAATACAAAGGAAATATTGATGCATTTGTCAACGAAATGTTTAAGACCTCTCTTTACGCCTCTAAACAAAACTTTGAAGCTTTCCTTGCCAAACCTGCTTACAAGGTTATAGAAAAAGACCTGGCATATCAAACGTATAATTCCATAGACAAAAAATTTATGGAAATCTTAGGTAAAAGTCAGGACTTGGGAAACAAAAATGCGGAAAATCAGCGCTTGTTCGTCGCTGCCCTGCGCGAAATGGAGCCAAACAAAAGTTTTTATCCCGATGCCAACAGCACTATGCGTATGACGTATGGCAAAGTAACAGATTATTTCCCTGCCGACGGCATATTATATAAGCATTACACTACCTTAGACGGTGTAATGGCTAAGGAAGATCCCAAAAACGAAGAGTTCATAGTTCCCGGAAAGTTAAAAACATTATGGCAGCATAAAGATTATGGTCAATATGCAGAAAACGGTAAAATGATTACTTGTTTCCTCACAGATAACGACATCACGGGAGGCAACTCCGGAAGTCCGGTATTAAATGGTAATGGCGAATTAATAGGCATTGCTTTTGACGGCAATTGGGAAGCTATGAGCGGAAACATTTTCTTTGAAACCGAGTTGCAACGCACCATCAATGTTGATATACGTTATGTGCTATTTGTGATTGACAAGTATGCCGGAGCTACCAACCTTATTAAAGAATTAACTATAGTAAAATAAAAATTTTTAGGGCTATTATTATGAATGGGGATGTTTATCGCATCCCCGTTTTTTTATAATTAATTCTAAAAATCAATTAATGTTAAAAACATTAAGCCTTTCTATCGGTTTTAATAATATTAACCTGCAAATATTTTTTTAATGGAAGACATGGACAATAAATCTACAATTGGCAAGATTCTTGCAGTTGTTGCCGGTGTTACGGCTTTGGTAAGCCTTATAAAACAATTTAAAAAGAAGAAAGATCCGCAAACTACGGAAGTTACAAAAAAATAAATTTTAAATTTCAGAAAAATGGCAGAAAAGAGCAACAAATCAGGTTTAAAAAAAGCCTTATTCATTGTAGCAGCCGTTGCTGCTGTGAGGGCAATTTGGAAAAAACGCAAAGCCAATCAAGAACAAGCTGTTGATAGTGTTACTACTACATCTGACGATATGGTGAAAACGGAAGACACACAAGCAGAAGAAGTAAAATAACATAAAACCTTAAAACACTACTATTATGAGCGAAGGTAAATCCGGCTTAAAAAAAGCCTTTTTTTTAATGGTGGCTGCTGCTGCTGCCATAGGTTTGGCAAAAAAATATAAAGCCAACAACAACGATGTTTCAAAAACTATCGATGATCTTAAACAGGATGTAAAGGAAGGCGTAAATGCCGTTCAGGAAAAGGTTAAACAAGCCACTAATAAACAGGCATAACCGATTTATCCTTTGGTTCTATTAAAAAAAGGAAATGAGAATTCTCATTTCCTTTTTTTGTGGGCCCACCTGGACTTGAACCAGGGACCTACTGATTATGAGTCAGTTGCTCTAACCATCTGAGCTATAGGCCCCTAATCAAAATTTATTTACTAAAATTTGATTTTGAGGCTGCAAATGTACAATTTTGTAACCAATTTATCACAATAATTTTGAAAATTTTTATTAAAAATGTCTGAAATAAGAAATATCGTATTCGATTTAGGCGGTGTATTGCTCAATATTAACCCTGATTTATCCGTATCTAAACTTGCAGAAATTACACATAAAAAAATAGGCGATTTTTTACCCGCGTTAGCAAAATCAAGAGTTACCGACTATTTTGATATGGGAAAAATAAACGAAAATAGATTTAGAAATGAGGTGAGAAAATTGGTTTGCCACACCCTTACGGATGCCCAAATTGATGAGGCATGGAACGATATATTACTTGATTTTCCGCAGCAACGTATTAAAACCCTAAAGGAAGTTGCCGAAAATTACAGGGTATTCCTGCTTTCTAATACCAACAATATTCATTATCCAAAATACACGACCGATTTTAAACAAAAATTTGGCGAAACGTTTTCCGATATGTTCGAAAAAATGTATCTATCTTTTGAGTTGAAGATGCATAAACCCGACAAAGCAATATTTGATCACATTATTAAGGATAAAAATCTTAATCCTGCCGAAACACTGCTGATTGATGACACGCTAAAAAACGTAGAAGGAGCTATACAAGCAGGATGGAAAGCTGTACAAGTTACGCCGGAAAAGGATATTACTACACTTTTCGAAAACGGAATACTTAAAACTATATAGTTAATGTTTGTTTATACAAATATAAAATATCTTCTATCTCATTTAACGTTTTTGCTGTAACAAGCTGCATACGTGTTTTCTTAAAATCGGGGATGCCGCGAAAATAACCTGCGTAATGTTTGCGGTTTTCTATCACTCCTTTATATTCTCCTTTATGCTCTACCGCCATTCGCAGGTGTAGCAAGCATGTATCTATACGCTCGTTGATATGTATTTCAGGCAATAGTTTACCCGTAGCTATATATTCTTTCGTATTTTCAAAAATCCAGGGATTTCCTATGGCTGCACGACCTATCATTACGGCATCTACACCATATTTATTGCGCATTTCGAGGGCTTTTGCAGGCGAATCCACATCGCCATTCCCGATAATGGGTATATGCATACGGGGATTGTTTTTCACTTCTCCTATCAGTGTCCAGTCTGCAAAGCCACTATACATTTGCGCGCGTGTGCGCCCGTGTATGGTTAGAGCCTGTATGCCCACATCCTGTAATTTTTCTGCTACCTCCACTATTACTTTGCTGCTTTCATCCCAGCCCAGCCGCGTTTTAACGGTAACGGGCAGTTTAACCGCTTCAACTACCTGTTTTGTAATTTCTACCATAAGCGGTATATCCTGCAATAGCGCTGCTCCGGCACCTTTCATCGCCACTTTGCGTACAGGACAACCAAAATTTATGTCTATTAATTCGGGATTCTGCGTTTCGGCTAACAGGGCTGCCTGTTTCATCACTTCCACATCATTACCGAAAATCTGGATACCGATAGGGCGT
The DNA here is from genome assembly GCA_937889945.1 of uncultured Bacteroidales bacterium. Classification (GTDB taxonomy): domain Bacteria; phylum Bacteroidota; class Bacteroidia; order Bacteroidales; family UBA4417; genus UBA4417. The sequence continues at coordinate 78,883 of CALBZC010000047.1, read as the reverse complement.
TCACTTGGGGCAAACAACATTTTATTTTGACTTTTCTCGGCAGCACGAACCAATGCCTCAGACGAAACAAACTCGGTATAAACCAAGTCGGCTCCATGTGAACGACAGATGCGGCGAAATGCCGAATCGGTAACATCTTCCAGAGGTGCAAGTATAATAGGGAATTCTCCTAAATCCGTGTTTGCTATTTTCATATGTCTTAATTTATTTTAAAAGGTACATGAGAGAACGCATGAAAGTCAATAGTTTAGTAAAGTTTAAAAAATAACTTATCACATTTTGATTATTTTTAAGGTTCTTTTTATTTATTCATTCTGTTTAACTAATGGGGCTTTGCCCCAACCCCACATCCTTTCTTGGTTGCTTCACCTTTTGTTTTATTTTAAAGGTATTCAGCGAGCTCACTCCACTTCGTGTAGTTCGGTTGATACAAGAAAGGATGCAAAGAAACATAGCGGAGCGTTTTCATGAACACATTTAAAACAAACCATGTGTGAATAAATCAAGACAAAACGATGCCCCACCCACAAAAAACCGCCCTGCCTCGCCGTTTTGTCCTTCCACCCACGCCTATCGCACCACCCTTGAGGGCATTATAAAAAAATAGTCGTTTTTGAGGGAAGGTTCGTGGGGTAGGCATTACCAAGCAATACAGACGCATTGGGCAGCTGCGTGGGTAGGGCAACTTGTATTGCGTGGCAGAACCAATCCGTAAAAAACAATATTTTTTTATACAGCCTTGATCTTTTGTTACTTTTGTATCAAGACAAAAGTAAATAAATAAAAAGAACGTTTTTATGCCATACATGACATGAACTTTAAGTACTTACTTTTTAAACTTTACACAGTCACTCTTTGGGATGTAAAGCTTTAATTTTCATGCTTATTTTCATATGTCTTAATTTATTTTAAAAGGTATATGAGAGAACGCATGGTTAGTGTTATTTGGGGATGAAAACTTGTTCCCCCTCCTACGTTTCATACACTTAAAAATGCAAAAATAAATAACATATTTATCATGCCGATACCATAATATTTTAACTTTGAATAAAATATTTTGCATGGAACAATATTCACCTTTGACTAAACCGGCATCCTACCCTTTGAAAGCTTTATATATAGTGGGTTTATCTTTAGGATTCACTATTATTTCTTCAATAGTAGGAATTTTATTTGTAATGATGATTTATGGAAGTAATGGCGTGGCGCTTATTTCTTCACAGGATTTTAATAATATCCAAGTTGTAAACAGTTTAAAAATTGTCCAATTTTTTTCCGCCGTCATAGGCATGTTAGGTGTTGTGTGGGCTTATACAAAGATATTTAAAACACCTGTGATTAGTGATATTGTTAAAAAACCTAAGCCTTATTCCGTATTATTTTATGTGCTTTTGGTTTTTCTTGTAGCCACTCCGTTTATAGCTTTTTCAAATGAGATAAACCAATTGATGCGTTTGCCGCAATTTATGTCGGGTATAGAAAACTGGATGAAAGCTAAAGAAACGCAAGCCGAGCATCTTATGGAAGCCTTTATAAAAGTGAATAACCCTTGGGATATTGTTATTGCCGTCTTCCTGATGGCAGTTATACCGGCTATTTGCGAGGAGTTTCTTTTCAGGGGTGTGATTGCAAGCCTATTGCAGGAATGGACAAAAAACATACACTGGGCAGCATGGATTTCAGGATTTATTTTTTCTGCCATACACTTGCAGTTTTACGGATTTTTGCCTCGTTTTATTATGGGTGTAATGTTAGGCTATCTGTTTTTATGGAGTGGCAATATATGGTTTTCGGTAGCAGCACACTTTTTAAATAACTTTATGGCAGTAATGGGACAGGTAATAACACAAAAAAACACTTCTGCCAAAAAAGATATAACGGATATCAGTATTTTTAATTATCCTGTAGCGATTGTGGTAAGTCTGGTTTTAACTGTTGTGCTTATGGTATTTATTTATAAGCGTCTTTCCGCTGCCAAAATAAGCAGTAATTATTGATTGCCTCTACTTACCTACTAATCTTTTATAAAAAAGTGAAGTTGGAGTTGAAAATAGAAAAGGGGCTTTTTATTTATAATTATATTAAGTGTTGATTTTTTGTTCTTTTTGTTTTGATACAAAAAGAACAAAACAGAAAAATATACAGAGATAGAACATTTTTTATCTTTGTCGATTAATAAGGATAGAAAATGACACGTAACACTCTTGATGTATATTCTGATGGGAATTCTGTTTATGCAATCAGTAAAATGCAGGATATATACGGAAGAATAGGGAGTGCTTTTCAAATTATTTTGCTTGTTATATCTTTTACATTTTTCAGTTTTATTGCTAAAATATATTCTCAAGCTATTTTTATCGTTATAGCCCTCATATTAGGTGGAACGCTTATTTCTATAGCTTTTTTAAAGTCATTTTTATGGGGGTTGTGGGGAAAAGAGTCTCTTATCATAACAAAACATGCGATAAGCTATCAATATGGCTACGGCATTTTTAAGAGCAAAGTAAAAACAATTCCGTTTGATGGTTTAGGCTCAGGCATCAGGCATTCTCACCGCAATTTATACAGCGCCAGTGGCTACTATTTCATTTTTTATAATCATCCTCAAAAAGAGCGTATTCCCGAAACCCTCTACTGCACACGTATTCCTCTGGGTATAGAAAATCTTCGTAGGTTAGATGAAGAAATACATGCCATATTTCCCGGAGATAAATCCTCAGGAGTGAATGTTTTTAGAGGCTTTTCTTTAAATTAAAGGAAGAAAATATTTTGTTGAGGCTGGTGTTTTATATAAAATGAACATTTAAAATTTTCTTATTCTTCCCAGCATACCGATAAGTGTATTGTATTTCATATAAGTAACGAGCAAAAAATAGCTTGACTTATTTTAACCACATAGGGATATAGATTTTTGTTTATCAGTTTTAATCAGGTTCACTTAGCTTTGAAGCACAGCTTCAAAGATTCTCCCTGATGTTGTCTTTATTACCTTATCTTATCTCTGAATATTCATTTTTCAGCTTCACTAAATATTATCTATATATCTATGTGGTTTAAAAAAATAATATAAGGTAATTATTATATAGTACTTACATGCAAATTACCTACTGTACGATAAGTTGACGCTGCCATTATTCTTATTCCTGCCTTTATCCCGTTTTATTGCCTACGGCTAAACTGCGCTTTCTAATTTTTTGTGCCTTTTGAGGGTGGTGTAAAACCATAATATTTTATATTTGCGCTCGTTTAAAAACTTACGCTGATTATAAATGATAGGCTTTGAATGAGAATGTGATTTGTTAAGCGCTTGTTTGGTTTTTTATACAAACCTTTCGCAAACGCAATAATCATCATGAGTTTCGTAAAAAATGAAAAATAAAATAATTAATAAAAGGATGCGAATCCCTAAGCAAAACGCTATCATAAACACATATAAAATAAAAACGGCTTGTTTATAATTGCCTGTTTGCAGACCAGACAAACATCCTATCTCACCCTTTAAAAACTTACTTACAAATGAAAAAAATCTTTCTTTTGCTCATGCTCTTTATGACTATTATGTCATGTTCAAAAAACGAACCTACTGCCGACCCTCAAAAACCCACACCTCCCACTCCAAATCCCACACAGGATCAAATAATTATAAGCGGCGATAAAACTACATTACTTGCTGACGGAACAGATAAAATTACTTTTACGGTTAAAAAAAATGGAGATATAGACATAACCAATGATGTAAAAATTAAAGTAAACGGAACCGAAATATCCGGAAACACATATACCTCTAGTCAAGAAGGGAGTTTTAAAGCTACTGCTTCTTACAATAACCTGCAATCCAACGAACTCCTTTTTTCCGCTGTAAAAACATCCCCTTCAAGCTTGGTGGTGAAACCCAGTAAAACAACTTTGGTGGCTGACGGAGGAGACCTTATCGTATTATCGTGCGTGAATGCTAAAGATAATACCGACTATTCTTCCAAGGTGGTTTTCTACGCAAACAACAAAGAAATAAAAGGTAATATTTTTAAAACAAATACACCGGCGGAGTACACAATAACAGCTAAATCGGGAAACGAACAGATTAGTCCCGTAACAGTAAAGGCGCAAACGGAATTTTCGGCAACAAATAAAGTGTTTTTAGAATTGTTTACTGCAACCTGGTGCCATTATTGCCCTTTTGGCATTGCCTTAATAGATAAAGCCGCAAAAAATGAGAGAATTATTACTTTATGTAACCAATCAGATGATAATCTTACCGTTTATCCCGACAATGTAACTATAAAGCAATTTTTAAAAATTTCGGGCTACCCCACTCCTTTAATTGACCGTAATAGTAAGCAGGATATTGATGCACGTTCTTCTTCTGTCGAAGATATTTTAAAATATATCAAACCTGCAGCAAACGTAGGCATTTCTATTGAAAGCATAAGTGAAAAACAAACCATTACCGTTAATATAAATGTTGCGGCGCCACAAAACCTTTCAAACAGAAAATGCGTAGCTATATTAGCAGAAAATAAAATTTCAGCGCCACAAGAAAATTCTTCAAACAATCAACACAATCATGTTTACAGAGCAAGTGCAAATGGAAATGTTTGGGGAGAAAATATTGAAATAAAAAACGGAACTCCCGCTTCCAAGATATATACTTTTCCTGTGAAAAGTAATTATAATGTAAAAAATTGTGAAATTATCGTTTTAGTTACTGATAATGACAATAAAGTTATAAATGCGCAAAGATGTGATGTAGATAAAAGTATCGGGTATTAAAATAGTGTTTCCGATATGCACCATTACAAACAACGCGCATATATTATCATGTGTACCTTCTATCTTACTTAAATTTGTTTATGAATGAAAAAGTTAACTTTAATATTAGCCCTATTATTTTGTTGTATAAATAAAATAAATGCGCAAAACATAGAAATCGAAAATCTTAAAGGAGAAAAAGAGGTTTTTTCGGATATCATAAAAGGGAATAATCCTGTTATTGTAACATTCTGGGCTACCTGGTGTAAACCTTGCCTCAATGAGCTGGAAGCTCTTAAAGACCTGAAACCCGAATGGAACGGGAAAGCGCGCATAATTGCCGTTTCCATAGACGATTCTCGGACAAAAGGGAAAGTAAATGCTTTTGCAAAAGGGAAAAACTATCCTTTTGAAATATACATCGACCCCAACAAGGACTTGTACAAAAACCTGAATGTGTTGTCTGTGCCTTTCGTATTTATATTTAAAAAAGGAGAAAAAACATACATGCACAGCGGATATAACCCCGGAGACGAAACCTATTTACTTGAAAAAGCTTTAAAATAATTTTTAAAGAGCTGTCTCAAAAGTATTTTTAACCTGAAAGTTTCAGAAAAGAAAGGTAAAGAGTCAAAGTTTGTGGGTTAAAAATTAATTGCTTAGTAAAGTTTAAAAAGTAAGTACTTAAAGTTCATGTCATGTATGGCATAAAAACGTTCTTTTTATTTATTCTGTTTAATTAATGGGGCTTTGCCCCAAACCCCACATCCCTTCTTGGTTGCTTCACCTTTTGTTTTATTTTAAAGGTATTCAGCGAGCTCACTCCACTTCGTGTAGTTCGGTTGATACAAGAAAGGATGCAAAGAAACATAGCGGAGCGTTTTCATGAACATATTTAAAACAAACCATGCGTGAATAAATCAAGACAAAACGATGCCCCACCCACAAAAACCCGCCCTGCCTCGCCGTTTTGTCCTTCCGCCCACGCCTATCGCACCACCCTTGAGGGCATTATAAAAAAATAGTCGTTTTTGAGGGAAGGTTCGTGGGGTAGGCATTACCAAGCAATACAGACGCATTGGGCAGCTGCGTGGGTAGGGCAACTTGTATTGCGTGGCAGAACCAATCCGTAAAAAACAATATTTTTTTATACAGCCTTGATCTTTTGTTACTTTTGTATCAAGACAAAAGTAAATAAATAAAACGAACCTTAAATATAATCAAAGTATGATAAATTATCTTTTTAATTTTGCTTACCTGATTTTGTACTTACCATTTCAGTTTTATGATTTAGTTACTATTGCTTTTGAACAGCTCTTTTTATCTTTTAATACAGATAAAATAATGAATAAAAAATTTAAAATTTTTATCCCTTTAATATTTTTCTGTTTACTCTTCCCCGCTGTATATGCACAGGAAGGGAAAACAAACTGGGGTAAATTACATGGAGGTGTCGATTTAAATACAGGCATATATAAAAAAGATAATAATCAGCCCCATGCGGATAGCGTGGGCATAAATACCTATCTTAATCTGAATTATGAAATAAAAAAATTCAACATAGGTGTTCAGTACGAACTTTTTGAACCTCCCATGCGCGGATATCCTGAAAAATTGAAAGGGCATAATCTTACCCAATATTTTGCCTCATTTGCAACGGATAATTTTGCTATAACCTTAGGAAGTTTTTACGAACAATTGGGAAGCGGATTAATGTTCCGCTCTTACGAAGAGCGCGCGTTGGGTATTAACACTTCTCTCAGAGGAGTTAATGTCCGCTACTCTCCTGCAAATTGGGCAAGCTTTAAAGTTTTTGGAGGACAACCGCGCCGATATCTGGAATATGCTGACGCTTTGTACGTAGGAACCGATGGGGATTTTAACATAACAAAAATGTGGAATGCCGCCGGTGAATATAGTTGGTCAGTAGGTGGTGCATGGTTGCTACGCTACAATACAAAGACTTTCGAGAAGTCAGCCGATTCTTCTTATACTCACCTTTACAGTATCCGGACTTGTTTTAACAATGAACACCTGAACATCAATGCAGAATATACATCCAAGGGATTATCACAAACAAACACCCCAAAAGGATATGTAGCACAACGCGGAGATGCTTTTTTGGTAAACGTGGATTTAAATTGGAACGGGTTTGCCATTTCTAACGTGTTCAGGAGAATTGAACACATGGATTTTCGGGTTGACGGTAAACCGGAGTCGGCATACATAAGCATGAACTATATCCCCGCGCTTACCAAACAACACAAATACACGCTCCCCTCTTTGTATCCTCACCTTGCTAATGCAGAAGGCGAAATAGGAGGGCAATCCGATGTATTTTGGGAAATAAATCCTTCCTGGATAGGAAAATACCCCCTTAAACTCAGTTTAAATGCTTCGTGGTATCGTTCGTTAGGTGAAAATACCCAGCAAACCATGCCTTTTTGGGGAAAAGAAGGAACCGATCTTTTTCGTGAAATTTCGATTGAATTAGAAAAAAAACTCTCCGGAAATGTTAAAACCAATATTGCTTTCTATCTGCAGGAAAAACATGAAGATACACAGAAGACCTCATTCATATCGGTTTGTGATTTGCTATGCAAAATAAACCGGAAAATTTCTGTCCGCGCCGAATTTCAACATATGAATACCGATATGAAAGACAAATCATGGATTTACAGCATGCTTGAAGTGGGCGTAGCCCCAAACTGGATGTTTTTTGTAAGTGATTTGTATAACTATGGTGCGGAAACAAATAAAGAACACTTTTCTAATGGGGGTATAAGTTTTTCATATAAGAGTTTACGCTCAGCAGTTTCTTACGGAAAAACAAGAGCCGGCATACAGTGTGTAGGAGGCATTTGCAGAATAATACCTGAATATACGGGTGCAAATATAAGCATCTCGTATGTGTTTTAATAAAAAAAGCGCTTGATAAACAAGCGCTTTTTTGTTAGAGGTCTCGAGCGGATTCGAACCGCTGTACACGGTTTTGCAGACCGCTGCCTAACCACTCGGCCACGAGACCATTTTTATTCAAGCGGTGCAAAGATAAGTATTTTCCTTTTACCAGCAAATACTTTTTTTATTTTGCCTTGCTCAGCTCTTGTAAACATTGTTTGCAAAGGCACGAACTGTATTTTCTTTTCATTTCTTCCATTGTATGCGGTGTTAAAACATACGCACTACACCAGCATTTGCCTGTGTTTACCAAACATGTAAAGGCTTTCCCGCAACGTGGACAAATATGGTTTTCCGGTCTATCCACTTCGATTAAAAATTTATTGTTCTACCGTAACGCTTACTTGTTGCACTTTGCCCCCTTCGGCTAAGGCAGGATTTATTTTTGCAACCTTAACCTGTATGTGTTTTACATTCGGGAAATTACCATACAGCGCGTTGATAATACGCCGTGCAACGTGTTCCAGTAAATGCGAATGTTGAAACATTTCTTTTTTAATAATGGCATAAATTACCTGATAGTTTACCGCATCTTTAATATTATCGCTTTGCTCAGGTATGGTGGTATCTGTTGTTAATGCTATATCTACTTTAAAATGCGTGCCAATCAGTTGTTCTTCTTTAAAACATCCGTGATACGCAAAAAATTCCATCCCTTCTATTTGAATAAGTCCCATTTTATCGTTTTTTAAACCTACAAAAATAGGTTAATTGTAAAGAAAATAAAATCCATTGTTATATTTACACGGATACTTGTTATTTTTGTAAGTTATTTCTTTGAGAATATTACTTATATAAAATCTAAAAATAAGTACTCAAAGTTGATGCCATGTATGGCATAAAAACGTTCTTTTTCTTTATTCATCTACTTTTGTCTTGATACAACTAAGCGAAGCGATTTCACGAATGCCTTTTAAATAGGTAAAGATATGAGTAAAAGTAGCAAAAAATCAAGGCTGTATAAAAAAATATTGTTTTTTTATAATGCCCTTAAGCGCGGTGCGGTAGGCGTGGACGGAAGGACAAAACGGCGAGGTGAGGCGGGTTTTCGTGTGTGCGGCATCGTTTTGTCTTGATTTATTCACACATTGTTTTATTGTATGGTGTGTTCGTGAGGTCGCTTCGCTTATTTCGCTAAGTTTCTTTGCATCCTTTCTTGTATCAACCGAACCACACGAAGTGGAGTGAGCTCGCTGAATACCTTTAAAATAAAACAAAAGGTGAAGCAACCAAGAAAGGAAGTGGGGTTTGGGGCAAAGCCCCATTAGTTAAATAGAATAAAGAAAAAGAACATTAAATATAATTAAAAACGGATAAATTATTTTTTTAAAATTTACTTATTAATCTTTTATTTTTATGAATACGGAAAATATAAATCCCGCTACAGAAGAAAAAAATATCCCTACCAATTTTATACACCAGATTATTGAAGAAGAAATTGCACAAGGGAAAAATGAAGGACGCGTGCATACTCGTTTTCCGCCGGAGCCCAATGGATACTTGCATATAGGCCATGCAAAGAGCATATGTTTGAATTTTGGAACTGCCAAAAAATATAACGGCTTAACCAACTTGCGTTTTGACGACACCAACCCTGTGAAAGAAGATACCGAATATGTTGATAGCATTATGGAAGATGTACATTGGCTGGGATTTGACTGGGACAACCGCCTGTATTACGCGTCTGACTATTTCGACCAATTGTTTGACTGGGCTGTGAAGATGATCAAAAACGGCAAGGCATACGTGGATGATTTAAACGCGGAGCAAATTAGTGAATACCGCGGCACAGTTACAAAACCAGGCAAAGAAAGCCCCTTTCGAAATCGTAGCGTAGAGGAAAACATCGATCTTTTTATGCGTATGAAAAATGGCGAGTTTGCAGACGGAGCCAAAGTGCTGCGTGCCAAAATTGATATGGGGCATCCCAATATGTTAATGCGCGACCCCATTATGTATCGCATCATTCATACTGATCATCACCGCACGGGAAACAAATGGTGTATTTACCCCATGTATGATTATGCCCATGGACAAAGCGATTATCTGGAGGGCATCACCCACAGTATCTGCACCCTTGAATTTGAAGTCCACAGACCTTTATATGAATGGTATTTGGAACAAATTGCAGAAGGCTCCTATCGTCCCCGACAAATAGAATTTGCGCGTTTAAATCTTACTTATACCGTAATGAGCAAGCGCAAACTGCTGCAACTGGTAAACGAAAAAGTTGTAAACGGATGGGACGATCCGCGTATGCCCACTATTTGCGGTCTGCGCAGAAGAGGATACACTCCCCAATCATTGCGTAACTTTGCCGAAACCATCGGTGTGGCAAAACGCGATCAAACCATAGATGTTTCGTTGTTGGAATTCTGCGTGCGCGAGGATTTAAACAAAAAAGCCAGTCGTGTAATGGCGGTTTTAAATCCGGTGAAACTTATCATTGACAATTATCCGGAAACCGACGAAATGATGGATGCGGTGAATAACCCCGAAAATGCAGATGCAGGTACACGCAAAGTAACTTTTGCCAAAGAACTTTATATTGAGCGTGAAGATTTTATGGAAAATCCTACCGGCAAATTTTTCCGACTTAAACCCGGCGGCGAAGTGCGCCTGAAATATGCTTACATTATCAAATGTGAAAGCATTGTAAAAGATAATGATGGAAATATAACCGAAATACATTGTACTTATGCCCCCGATACAAAAAGCGGCATGGAAAACAGCAACCGCAAGGTAAAAGGAACCCTCCACTGGGTTGCAGCTAAAGATGCCATTGCCGTGGAAGTGCGCTTATACGACCGCCTTTTCAGTAAAGAAAATCCTGAAGATGTAGAAGAAGGACAGGATTTTAAAACAAACCTCAACCCCCATTCGTTGAAAATAATTACAGGGTATGCAGAGTCATCATTAAGAAATGCGAAAGCTGGCGAACAATACCAGTTTGAACGTTTAGGCTATTTTTGCGTAGATAAAGATACTACGGCTGATAAAATAATTTTTAATAAAACGGTAGGACTAAAGGATAGCTGGGCTAAACAAAATAACGGTTAAAATATCTTTAAAAATAGCTACGGAATTTAAAATTAATTTATAATTTTACGCACATATTTTACTGTCCTATGGTGTAATTGGCAACACGTCTGATTCTGGATCAGAAAAGTCTAGGTTCGATCCCTAGTAGGACAACAGGTTTATGTGCAAGCCCCTGATAATAAAAATATCAGGGGTTTCTTATAAGTGTACAACACCTCCGCATTTATATGCAAAAAAGCAATTAACCAAACGCATACCCTTACAGTATTGGGGTTAGCTTCCCGGTTTACTCGTCTTGTAAATAGTATTGTTTCAATATTCTTTTTAATCACAAAAAACAAAAGGATAACACAAACTATACTAAGGGTATTTTGTGCTATCCTTTCTCTTCGCAGTGTCTTCTTGCAGAGAAATACTAAGGGTAAGTAATGCATTGCGTCTCTACATTGCGGGCTGCGGTTGATAATTCGTAGCCCGCAAAGTCCCCTTTAGGGGATTTAGGGGTTCATCCCGCAAATCACAGTTCAGACTTTTCCGTATCGCATCGACCGATAGCCTCGTATCGCACCAACCGATAGCCTCGTATCGTATCGACCGATAGCCCCGTATTTCATCGTAAACCCCCCGGCTGTTTCATCGTGAAACAACCGGGGGTAACAAATGTGCCGCCGGTGGGTAGAGGAGTAATGCATTGCGTCTCTACTGTAGAAAGCGGCGGGGAATTTCCGTACCGACCTCTTCTCCTACCCTCTCCTGTCTTTCAGACATGCTCTTGGAATCTCCCGCATTTGGTGCAAGTCTGTAACTTGTAGCTAAAACTATGCGTAAGTTAAAAACTGCGGGGTATTTCAACTGTTTTTTGCTACACATACTAAAAACACCACATCTTCATCGGGTTGTACGTCCGCTTTATCTTGCTCACACATCCATCTAATACCAGTTTACTATACTGCCCGTTATGCCGGAAATGCCAGCTCTCATTCCCACCGGCTAACTTCAAAACCTTCCAACTTAAGTTCGGGTCTATCGCTGGCGCTTCTATCGCTGGCGCTTTTAGAGCGAACTTTTATCGCATAAGTAATTTTATAGGAATATCCGGACAATAATTCTAAATTTTCAAATGCATCGTTGTCTTGATTGCTGTAGTACCAACCGCCCACTTGGAAAGCCGCTTGAAACTTTTTTAGCTTCTGCGGATAGAGGATAAAGGTAAACTCTCTTTCACCTGTTCTAAGGGCGCTTGAAAGCTGAGTATAATTAGCATATCCTCCTTCTGCTTTGGCTATTCCGGTGGCTACATTGAATGACCCTTGGTGAGAAATATACCGAATGTAAGAATCGTCCGGAATTACTTCCTCGTGGGTATTCGTAACCACAATAATCATACGAGCCATTTTGTGTGCAAAAGCCGCACCTTCCTTAAATTGTATATTTGGGTTTGTCTTTGATGCAGTAGCGCCGGAAGCATAGATGTAATCCAACGCCTTTTGTTTCTCGCGTGTATTCTGGTCCAAGGTATTATTGTTAATAACCCCGTTATTGCCGGGAAGGGTGTTGTCGGCTGTGCTCGTCTGATACGGACCATAAGCAGCAAAAGTTACGGTTTCATTGGGTTGCTGAAAAAGAATTTTGCCATTTTCAGGCGTGAAGTTTGCCGATACAGCTCCCGTGGCTACAGTACTATACGCTACATTCTTATACAGATTGGGCATAAGGCTGCCCGTTAGGCTCGATGAAATAGCCATTACCCCGATTTTATCGGTTTCCCATTGATTACCATTAGCGCGGGTTTGGGGAAGGCTTATGCCACCGCTTATTTTTGCTTCCACAGAACGTTCATTTAGTACCTCTTCATTTTTGCTGCACGCAACAAAAAGCATTGCCACGACAATGCACAAAAAGGGGATTACTTTCATTCTAACAAAATTATTTTTATTACTATCTTTTTTCATTATTTGATGTTTTTATTATTATGTATATATAATCATCAGGTTTAAAGACATGATTCGAGTATCTGTGCACATTTATACTCCTAATTGCTAATTCCTGTACCTAACTCTACAGTAATCCAATCCTTTATATCACTCCCTACAACTGTGACGGCGGTACGACCCACGGTAACTTCCCATATATAAGATTTACCCGGTTCGAAAGTGAGCGCGTTGGGTTGCCACGTAAACGTTTCGTTACCTACTTTAAAGTCAACGGTTACATTCGCGATATCTTTACCGGGAATCACAATGGCGTGGTAAAGTGCACCGTCGGTTACCGTTACGGGAAAAATATCCGCAATGTTTGCGGGCGTGTCTGAAACGCCACTGTGCAGGTTAAACGCGGCGGTGGTGGGCATGCCGCTAATGGTTACGCTCATGCCGGCAAGCGAAGTAATGCCATTGCCCACACTGGTTTTGATAATAAACTTACTCAGTTGGTGGTTGAACGCCAGCGGCACTGAGGTGTTTTCTTTCGTGTAATCCACCGCTGTTTTTACATACAACAGGTCGATTGCCGCAGGGTTGCTTTGGTCTTTAATATCTATCGCATAACTATCCGTGACCGCTTCTCTGTAGGGATAGTATGCCGTAAAGCCCACTTTCGACCCGTCAACGGGATAGTACATATCTTCCGCAGCCGGAGCAAACGTGCCTTTTGCCGCATCGGTAACGACATAGGGTCGGTTTTCATAACCGTTTACGGTATTGCCTTGCGCATCGTACATACGGACGCCTATCATGTCGTTTATCGCCCATGAAGCGTCGCTAGCCCGCGTGCCCCTGCTCTCTGGTAAGGCTACGTTGGAGGCAGCAGCGTTAAAACGCACTGCCTGACGGGGTGTATCCGGCACGCTTTCTTTATTGCATGAAACTGCCACAAGCGCGAGAAACGCGGATAGAATATAGGATATAAAAAAATGTCTTTTCATTTTGTTTTGATATTTACCCCTAAATCCCATAAAGGGGACTTGGCGGGGGTGGTGATTTAATTTGAATAGATATGCGATTGATCGTGGCTGCACGTGGTTAGTGTGCAACTCCATTTCCGTTGTTTTGGGTAGTCCAGTCCGTGATGGCGCCCTGAATACCCGAAACGGCGGAGCGGCTCACGGTAACTTCCCATTCGTGGGCTTTACCGGGTTCGAATGTGAGTGCGTTGGGTTTCCACTTGAAGGTTTCGTTGCCGATTGTAAAGTCAAGGGTTACATTCGCGATATCTTTACCCGGAATGACAATGGCTTCGTAAAGCGCGCCGTCGGTTACACTTAGGGTCGGGATGGTTTGAAGGGTTGCCGGTGTGCCTAAAACGCCGCTGTGAAGGTTGAACGAGGCGGTGGTAGGCATGCCGTTGAGGGTTACGCTCATGCCGGCAAGCGAAGTAATGCCCGCTCCCTTTTGGGTTTTGATAACGAATTTACTGAGTTGGTGGCTGAACGCGAGCGGAACCGCGGTTGTTTTTTTGGCATACACCACCGCCGTTTTGGCGTACAGCAGGTCGATGTCGGCAGGCTTGCTTTGGTCGGCAATGTTTATGGAGTAGGTTTCCGTAACTCCCTGTTGGTAGGGATAATATGCAGAGAAACCCACTTTGGAGCCGTCCAGAGGATAGTACATATCCTCTGCCGAGGGAGTCAGTGTACCGGCTGCGGGATCGGAAACGGTATAAAGGCGGTTATCGTAAGCGTTTACCGTAGCGCCTTGGGCATCGAACATACGGATGCCGACGCGGTCATTTGCAGCCCATGCCGCTCCCGAAGCTCTGGTTGTGGATGGGGTTGCTATCGCGGTGGTGAAATGCACTGCCTGAGGTGTTGTATCGGGCGCGCTTTCTTTACTGCATGAAACTGCCACAAGCGCTATGGTTGCGGCAAAAAGGTAGTAAATAGAATAATGCTTTTTCATTTTGTTATAATTGTTTATGGGTTATTTAAAATGTTTTTTGTGTAGAAACGTTGCGCGCAACGTCTGTGTCAATAGATGCGATTAATCGCGTCTGTACAATTATCCCGCGCAACGTATGTACATTCGCGAGCGATATGCTGTTGTATTTATGTATTAAATTCATCGTCGTTCCATTTTATTATATTATTTTCTATATATTCGGCAATGCGGTTGCATTCCTCGCTGTCACGAATAATGTGGTCTTGAAACCGCGACTGCCACGCGAACTTTATGCCGTTGGTATTGGCGTAACGGGTGGTGGCGGATTTAATGCCGCGTATTACCGTTGCTAACGAACCACGTTGCGGTGATATTTGTGCCATGTTTTCATTTTTCAACATATCCGGTGTTCCTATATTACGGGAATCCCGTGTACCATCCGCCGTAGCCCCGTCAATAGTGACAATGGCATGGATATGGTTGGGCATTACCATATATAGGGGTATTTGCGCGTAGGGGTAGTGTGTATGCACCTGCTCGATATTCTGCTGTGCAATGACGCCTATTTCGCTCAGGTGCATTTCATCGTTGCATATTTTGCCGAAATAGCGCTCCATTCCGGCGGTGCAAACGGTAACGAAATACATGCCTCCTTTGTAATCGTGCCAGCCCGCACGGGCAGAGGGAATGCGATAGGTGTTTTTAAATTTATCCATATTGTTTATCCGTTGTTGTTATTGCTGTAGAGAGACGTTGCACGCAACGTATTTTGTAAAGACGTTGCACGCAACGTCTCTACAATTAATCTGCCGTACCGCTGCCGCTATCTACCGTTATCCAATCGGTAATAGAGGCTGTAAATCCCGCACCGGTAGGCGTTTCAATAACTTGGGCTTCTAACGAGAGCGGAAGGTGTTTGTCGGTGTTGAATGTTTTCAGGGCGGCTGACAAATCGTAAATCTGTTGCAGGTCGCCCGGAGCGCCGCCGGCAAAGGCTATTTTCACGGTAAGCTTGGGCACGGCGGAGGCGATGCCCAGCAAACGAACGGTTGCCTTGTATTTACCGTCGGGCTGTTTGGCAAAAGTCAGCGCTACGCTCTTTTCGGTTGTCAACGCGCCGCTGCGCATATCCAAACTCTGAGCCACGCCACTCAACGTAGCCGTTGCCGAAGTTATCTTATTTACGGTGCCTCCGGTGGGTTGCAATAACAGGTTCAGCTCGCGTACTTGTTGAATCATACCCACCGTTACGCTGTAATCCTTGTCTTTTTCGAGGGTTACATCACCATTACCGCAGAAAAGCCATCCCGGCATGGATTCGATGAGTTCGGCGCTTGCAGCGGCAACGGTTGCCGTTTCGCCTTTTACCGTGATTTTATCCGGCGTGTTGAACACTAATGCATGGTAAGCGCCGGGGTCGAACAAGTTGGCAAGGGTGTTGCGCTCGCCTTTCAGCGTAGCGGAATAGGCGCCCACCTGAACGGTGTAACTCTCCGGAGTAGCAATGCCGGAGCCTTTTTTGCTCCAGTCGGTAACGAGGGTTATCTGCCCTTTCTCGGGGTGCGCGGTTTCGTAGATATCCTCTTTTATACACGAGGAGAACAAGAGAAGCAGCGCCGATATAGCTGTTAGTATTTCTTTCTTCCGTATCATAGTTTATTGTTTTAAAGATTGATTACCGATATACCATATAAGGTTTACGCCGATTTGGGTTGGGGTGAAAAGCGTTTTGCTGCAACCTTTTTCCTTGTAAACACGAACCCCGTTATCCACTTCGAACGTGTCGTAGGTGAAATGCGCCGCTCCCAATCCTATATTAAAATCCCAAGAGAAACGTTTGCCCATAGGCAATTGGTATCCGGCGGTGAGCGCCCCACCATAACCCTTACCCTGATAGCCCGTGCTGCCGAGTTTCAGATTATATTCTCCCACTGTGGCTCCCAAGCCCATATAAAAGCGCTTGCTGTCGAGCATATAGCGGCGAACCTCCGGATTGATAAACCACAGTTTCTGTATTTTATCCTTGCCGTTATACTCCCATCCGCTGTATCCGCCGTCAAGCTTAACTCCGTAGGACGGATTGATGCGCCATTCAACCCCTATATTGGGTGTGGCTGCCGCCCAGTATAATAAATTGGTGCGCAGGTTGAACGTGAAAGGAGAAGTTTCTTCTATTATCGGGGGGCGTTCCGTTTGTTGGGCAGCTATTACCACTTCCTGTTCGGCGCGTTTCTGCGCTGCACGTTGTTCCTCTGCAATACGTTGCTGCTCTGCCTTTTCTCTGGCAATACGTTGCTCCTGTTCGGCGCGTTCCTGCGCGCGTTTTTCTTCCGCTTGCTGAGCCTGTATAGCAGCCTGGCGTTGCGCATCCTCCGCACCACTTATGCGGTAATTATAGGCTTGCGCGCGCGCCGCAGCTTCATCGCCTGCCAACTGTCGGATTTTATCTACCGATGCGGGAAGCGTTACAACTACAACATGGCGCAATTGCTCTTTGCCGTATGGTACGGAAAAACACTTGTCCGTAACGAAATTAGACTCCTTGATTCCGCCACGCACTATAAGTTCGGATTTCACGCGGTTACGGCGCATTTTCGCTACCTCTCCGGCAGACTGTTTCCCATTGCCAATGGTGCCGTAGCTCGATACCAAAAGATATATCTGTCCGGCTTCGATGGCAGGACGGTTCTCCGCAATGGCAGCCAGCAGGCGTTCTAACTCCTGCCCGTTATTGCTCCACGGCACGAAAAACATATCTTTCTCTGCCACAAACCGAAACCGGAAATCGGTATCTGCTTTTTCCTGTGCCGAAAGCGGTAAGCCCATAATGGCAAGCATTACCGCCAATAAAATTTGTTTTGTTTTACTCATAGTACACAATTTATATAGTGATTTTATTATTTATTGTTGTTTTTGCGCATATAGAAAAGTGTGTGTGCCTGTTTGATATTTTTCCGAAACAATATTGCATGCTTGCGGCACAAAGGGTATAAAAATAGGCGCCGCTGTTATAATCATGCCAGCCCACGCGGGCGGATGGGATGTGGCAGTGATTTGGAAATTCAGCCATCATTTTTTATATGTTTATATATAGATATTAAGATATTTGCAAAATAATATTTTAGCTTTTAACGCATTGTATTTAGAATATCATACTAAGCGAGAATACTTGTTTTCCTCAATGGGGAATTTATGTATTACACAAATTCGTATAAATATTATACTAAATTTTTGCTCAAATATAAATACTGTTTCTTGCGTTTGCGACAATTGTCGCAGACGCAAGAAAAAAAAGTTTGTTTTTGTGATATTTTTCACATACAAAAACATATTACCTTTGTTTCAATGAAAGATTTATATTCATTTTATTATTTAGTAACGGTAATTTATACTGTTGTTTTTACAACATTGGGCATTGTGTTGCTTTTGGCACGGGTGCCTCGTGAAGGAGAATTGCGCAATTACATCTCTGCGCGTCGCTATTTTAGTTTGGCGTTCCTCTTTCTAGGTTTTTTCGGATTGGTGGAGTTGTTGGTAGGGTTTCCGCTTTTTGTTCGGGCATCAGGTTATAGCTATAAAGAAATTTATCCTATGATAGCGGTGAGTATGATACATGCGTGGCTTAACGGCTATGCCTATCTACTGATGTTGAATCCTCCGCTCTACATAAGGCGTAAGGTGCTGTTATTCGGGCGCTACGGCATACCTGCTATACTTTTTTCGGGGGCTTTGGCTTTGTTATTACCGTCCTTTGTGTCACGCTATTTTATTTGGCTGCTTGACGGGGTGTATGTAGGAGCAATAGGATGGATGTTTTTTTTATGTCGCAAAGTTTATAACCAGAACGTGAGCGCATTGGCAAATTATTATGATCAACCCACCCACATAGGTTGGATGAATGGTGTTATAAACATATCGCTGGTACTGGTGTTTTTCAACGTTATGCAGTATCACATACCTATTATCTGTATTCCATTGCGCATAGCTAATACGCTTTTTTATATCTATTTTTTTATCCGTATTATCGATTATATTCCGTTGTTTTTGTCTATAGAAAGAGTGAAGGTAAGCATGCAGCATACCAATCAGTCGCAAACAGAAAAATCATTTAAAACCATACGTTATCCTGATAATATGGGAGCGTTGGTTGCCAGATGGGTTGAAAAATGTAGTTTTTGTGAAGAAAATCTTACCATAACCGATGTCGCCAAGCAGATGAATACCAATCGCAATTATCTTTCGGCGTACTTAAACCATTGTTTAGGAGTTACATATAGCCAATGGCTTAACACACTTCGTATAGAGCATGCCAAGTTTCTTATCTGCAAAAATCGCGATAAAAATTTAGGAGAGATTAGTGTGATGATTGGTATTCCGGAACCATACAATTTTTCGCGTTGGTTTAAGCAAGTAACGGGTACGACTCCACAACAATGGATGGATGAGTTAAATAATTAAGGGCAGGTTGCCTTAGATGATGTTTATTCCTTTATTACTCCTGTTTCCCCATTACAGCTTTTTTAAATATCACAAAGAGAAATAGCGTTAACTATAAATCGCGAAAGCGATAGCACAAAGTGCGTCAAATTTAATTTATTGTAAAGTAAAAACCTTTTATTCCACTTGTACTATCTCCATTTACCTCATCTTTTTTCAATTCTCCTAAATATTTAAAACAAAATAACGTTATATATTAAATAAGGAATGGGGAACAATAGCGAAGCTTTTTAAAAGCAAAGAGCCGGCAAATGCCGGCATCTTCGCGTGCAAAACAAACAACAAAACCTATTCGGTTATTATATCATTAGTAAAATTATCTTGTTCTTCTTGCTCCGCCTGGGCTCTACTCTTGCTGTTTCTTATCTGTAAACGGTAAACGATAAGGGTAGTGATAAAATAAAATCCGGCTTGTCCCCATAAACTTACTACTTCCAAATTCAACTGATGAATACCTGCACCCATGGTGTTTATTTTTATATATCCTTGTATGCCATGGACGGCCGGGAATACCCAACTAAAAGCCAGCCAAAAAGGACTTATATTGGAGCGGGGCCATGAAAAACCACTCAGGAAAAGCAAAATTACCGAAAAAAACAAAAACGTTACCAATCCTGTCTCCCTGTTTTTCACAAAAACCGAAATTGTCATAGAGAAGAATATGGTAGCAAACAGGAAAGGAATAACAAAAAGTATTAAATCGTTAGGATTCCCAATGTGCGGCAAATTAAAGAGACGAGGGGCAAAACCCAGTATATATGCCGAAACTACCATGTAAAGGGTAAAATAACATAGTGTTTTCCCCAGTATCACTTTATACAAACTACTGTGCATATTATCCTGCGGCACCAGCAGGTGGAATTTGTTTTCCTCACGTGCCGTGCCGGCTAACATGCCTATGCCAAAAAATAAGGTTTGGTGTATCATTAATATAAGCAGTGCCGGCATCAGGAAACTGGCAAATCCTGTCCCCGGATTATAAAATATATTTTCCTCATATTGTATGGGTTGTACATTTATCTCAGCCTGTTCTCCTACAACACCTTCAGCATTTGCACGTTCTATCTGTATGTTCTTCCCTATTTTAAGCGCGGTGTAGTTACAAGCTATCATCATGGAACGATAGTATAAAAAACTGCTCATATCCGAATAAATTGAAACCGTAGCCTGTTCGTGCTGATTTATCTTATCGTCAAAATCTTTAGATATATACACAATGCCATGTATTGTGTGCCGTTGAAAAGCTTGCTTTGCTTCGTCCACATTTGCATAAGTGGCTACAATATTAATTTCAGGAGTAGCATTCAGCTGCCGTATAAAGTTTCTCGATCGCTGAGAGTTTGAGTTATCTACTACTGCAACAGGAACATTGCGTAACAGTTCATTTTTATATATGTATCCATACAAAAGCGGGTAGATGAGCGTGGCGGCAATGAAAATAATAAATACCCCGCTGTCGTGAAATATTACCCTGTATTCTTCTAACGCCAGAGATATAATGGTGCGGACAGTATCTGTTATTTTTCTTAAAAAACTTTTTCTTTGCATAACATTCATTATTTAGCGGGGTAATTTAAATACAAGGCAGCCTTTTTTAAACGGTAATATACCAAAAGCGGCAACAACAAAAATGCCAGCATAGCTGCAAAGTATATCAACGAATATTTCACATCCATTCCGTTAAGCGCCTGATTTATATATATTTTGAAATAATGCCGTATGGGAAATACTTCACTGAATATTTGTATGTTGCGTGGCATACCTTCTATAGGAAAAGTGAAACCGGCAAAACTGAAGCCAAGTAATCCGTATAAAGCGGCTAAGCTGATACCATCCCTTAAAATAGGTACTGTTCCTATAAATAAAATGCCTATGGCTTGATGTGCCAACACATATATAAATGTTGCCACACACATCCACCCGAAACTACCGTGCATGGGGAAATGCATGTATTTATACAATATAAAATTTCCTCCTATACCCAGAATGGTAAACAAAATGGTATAAGGCAGAAGTTTACCGGTAATAGCCGCAAACATGGAATTATTGGCAGTACGGAGCCAATTGCGGCTTGTACGTTCTTTTAACTCCATTCCCAAAGAAAAAATGGTAAGCATAAGTACCATAATTTGCAATACCCCCGGCAATAAAACATTTAACAGATATATCTGGTAGTTTGCCCACGGGTTGGCGATAAGGTGTGCGTCAACAGCTATGGGTTGTATGTTTCCCATAATCTGCCACTCGCTAAACCCTTTTGCCTCCAGTACTTTTTTTTGCATATACCCGTTACCCAAAGCGCTAAGGTAGGTCATGTCTTTTAAAAGCAGCGAACCTGCTATCAAATAACCGTCATTAACATAAAAAGTAACCTCCGGTCTGCGGTATGAAAGAACATCGCTATAAAAACCTTTGGGAATAATCATAAAAGCGTATATCTTTCCTTTTTGCATATCGCTGCGCGCCTCGTTAAAACTGGTATAGCGCGCCACAATTTTCATGTGGGGCGACGCATCCATGTTTCTTATAAACGTGCGCGAAACGTATGACTGGTCTAAATCCACTATGCCCGCAGGCAATGACTCGGGGAGCCCTTCTTTCATAAAAGTAAGAAAAAATATGTAGCAGAAAAACATAACAAAAACCGAAGAAAATATATATATCGGGCGTCCTGTCATTCGCTTTAGCTCTCGTCTGAAAGTGGCTTTAAACCCTTCTTTTATTGATTTTTTCATTTCAAAATATTATTCAAAAAACAACGTAGCATGGGAAACAAGTTTTATAAATGGTAATTAACACGTTCCCTAATTGCCCAATTATCCATATCGGTTTACTTTTAGTTTTTAATTTTATCTACAACCACTGCAGACATACCGGGACGTAAATCGGCAATGGGCGCATCGGGTTTGGCACGTACTTCAAATGTTTTAGAATCAAATTCGCCTGTGGTTTTAGTTGCTTTCCATGTAGCATAGGAAGCTAATACTTTAATATAGGTTACTTTTACCTGTACGGTTTTATTGTTAAGTGCAGGTATTCTTATGTTGAAAGTACTTCCCATTTTTATATCTTTCAATAAATCTTCGCGTATATTAAAAGTAAACCACATGTCGTTTAAATCTACCACGTTCATAATAGGCGCTCCCGTTCCTACAAGTTCTCCTTGTTTTGGGAATATTTCCGAAATTTCCCCGTCAAGAGGAGATAATAAAATTGTTTCTTTCATATAAGAACGTACTTCCTGAACCGCTCCTTTAGCTCTGTTTACATTGGCTAATGCAGCAAGCTTATCTTCATTTTCAGCTCCGTTTTTAGCCATATCATATTGCGATTTTGCAGCATTCTCAGTAGCAATAGCTGCTTGGTATTGTGCTTCGGCTTCATCTCTTTTTTGGGCGGGAACCACACCTTTTTCAAACAAGCGTTGTACTCTATCATATGATTTTTTTGCAATATCGGTTCCTACTTTTGCTTTTTGCCACATATCATAAGCGCCTTGTATAGTTTCCTGACGGGCACCTTTGCGGGCTTTCATTTCCAACGCTATGGCGGCATTTTCGGCAGCAGAAGCCTGCTCCAGTTTTGCCGAAAGCTCAGGACTTTGGATAATCACCAATGTGTCGCCAAGTTTAACTCTTTCACCTTCCTGGTGCATAAATTTAGCTATACGGCCGGGTATCTTGCCCGAAATACGAACTTCTGTAGCTTCAGCTTCGCCCTGGATAATATTGGGCTCCGGTTTGTAAACATATAAGCCAATGATGAAAAGAATAACGATGGCTGCTGCTGCGCCTATAATTCCTAATTTCAAATTCTGATTTTTTTCTTTAACGGGTTTCATACGTCTATATTTTTAAATACACTGCTAATAATACTATTTAACTTTTTTATTTCCTTGTGGCTCCTTTTCGATAACAGGCACCTGTATTTGCCCCAATGATTTTTTGAGATATACATCTGCTAATTTTACGTCAATGGAGGCATCTATATATTCCGACTTTGCCGTTAACCAAGCGGTCTGGGCAGCAAGCAAATCGGTTGAAGGTATAGTTCCGGCTTCAAAACCTTCGTTGGCATATCTCAGGTTTTCTTCAGCCTGTTCAATATTCTTTTTAGTGGAAATTTGCTTTTTAAGGCTTTCCTCTATTTTGTTTTGGTTCATAGCCACTTGCAGCTCCATTTTCTCTTTTGCTTCTTCCAATTGAAGTCCTGCCATTTTAGTAGCTACCTGCGCTGCTTTAAGCGTGTGACTTCTCTCGAAATAATGGAATATGGGAACTTGTAAAATTACTCCGGCAGTAAAATTGCCCGCAAAGTTTTTCTCAAAACCATTATAGCTGTTCGGATTGGTAACTAAATAATTACCCGTAAAAGCAATATTAGGCATAAACCGTGATTTCATAAGCCTTTCATTGGTTTTAGCGATATTTTCGAGTTGCATAAGTGTTTTTATTTCCGATCTGTTGAGCAAGGCTTTTTGCACATCTTGCGTTTGTGCTACCAAGGTAATGGTATTCAGGTTTTGGTCGCTAAGCGCAGGCTCAGAGCGCAACGGAAGACCGCATAATTGGTTTAATGCCATACGCGATAGTCTTAAACCGTCTTCAGCTTTGATTACGGATATTTCAGCCTCGTTGAGTTTCACTTTTATTTTTAAACCCTCCGCTTTGGTGGCAACACCTTCTGCAATCATAGCCGTCATGTTGGTGTCAAATTTAGCTACCAAGTTGCGGTATTCATTAGCAAGTTTTACCTTGTTTTCAAGCGAAACTACACGCCAGTATGCTTCATCCACAGCTACAAGCAAATCCAGTATTTTGGTATCTTTCTGCGCTTCGGTCATCTGTTTGGAATAACTTGCCAAATTATACATTTCCCTAATCTTCCCACCTAAATAAATGGGCTGGGTTAAATTGATGCCTCCGGCAAAAATATTATGCATGTCCATTTCCATGGCATCTTTGGGTAAAAAAGCATAGTTTTTCCACAACAAGTTCTCGGGGTTTTTAGCCGGATCAAAGGGTTTACCCTGTGCATCCAAAGGAACAGGTTTTCCGTTTACTAATCTGAAGTTATTGTTTATAGCCGATTCGGGAAACTTGAACGATCCATCCGCATTGAAAGAGGGCTTGGAGCTAGGTGTAATACCGGGACCAAAGCTCCCATCAGGCATTTTAAAGCCCACCGGGAGCATGCCATCCTCTCCCAGCAGTGAAATATTCTTTTGGTTATATGTATAACTTGCGATTCCTGAAATATTAGGAAAAAAATTCGCAAAAGCGGCTTTTTTCATTTCTTCGGCAGCAATGATGGATTGCTCTGCCATTTGCACGCTTTTATTAGAGGCAACCGCCATTTTACGGCAATCCTCAAGCGATAGCGTTTGCTGCGCGCAAGCAATAGAAGAAATGCTTAGCAGTAAGATTAAAAAATTTAATTTTCGCATATATTTTTAAAAATTTTAGTTATCGTGTAAATGTTTCTATGCCAGATTATGCATAATTTTTTTAAGAACATTACGGGCAATGTTCATTTCATCTTCTCTTATACCATCCAGTGTTTTATCCACAATTTTCTTCACTATGGCTGTAGCTTTCTTTTGCAATATCATTCCTTCCTGCGTAAGATGTATAAGGTTTATACGCCTGTCGGACTCATGGGATACACGTGTTACTAGGTTTCTTTTTTCGAGGTTGTCTATCAAACGTGTCATGCTGGGCTTATCTTTAGTAGTAAGCTGACATAAAGTTTGCTGTGTAACTTTATCTTGTTTCCAAAGGCAAGCCAAAACCGTCCATTGCTCGGTAGTAATGTCCATCCCATCCATAGTAAAGGCACGCAGTAGTGTCCTGTTTATGGCATTGGATATTTTACCTGTAAGGATGGTAAAAATTTCTTCCTCTTGAACTTTCATGTTTTAAAATTAGTTTATATATTAATGGTTGTTACAACAATCGTGCAAAAGTAAACTATTATTTTAACAACTAAACAAAAATATTCTTAATTTTTTGTTAAATAATAAAAAAGCCCTTTAAATAAAGGGCTTTCGGGTATAAGTTTCAGAAAAATATTATTAGAATTTTAATCCTAACGTGGCAGTTATTACATTATTTGTCCACGTATTTTTGGCAGCCGTTGATTGGTATAAATAATAATCGTCTTTAGACATAAAACGGTTATAGCTTAAGTCGATAAAATAATTGGGCATATGGATACCGGCTCCTACAGATATTCCATGTACTATACCTAAATCTTCTCCGTTTTTATATGGTGTGCTCGAAAATCTATATCCTCCTCTGAAGGCAAAGATGTCATAATTCCATTCAGCACCAATCCTGAAATTATGTCCGGCTTTAAACTCTCCTTTTATATCATCATTTTCTCTTTGGAAATTATAATCTGAAGCATCAAATCTTGCTGTGCTGTAATCCACAAATTCATAGTCGGCACTGATTAACCCTTTTTGTTGAATTAAATATGTTGCGCTTGCGATAAGACGCATGGGGGTGGTTAATGTGTACTCATACCTGCTTTCCGGCGATTGTTTAAAATAGTCTTTTTTATCAAATGTTACATGAGAGGTCATGTCTGCCCAATAATAATCTTTCATAGAATAGAAATAAGTGGGTGTGTGGAATGCCAAGCCCAAGCGTAATTCATCAACAGGTTTATAAATCAACCCTATTTTCGCATTTACGCCATACCCTTTTGTTTCAAGATATTCGTTACGTATAAATGAATCAAAATTAGAATTTATATTTTTTATGTCTTCCTCTATATATTTGGAAGAATAGGTATAGTCTATTTCGGGCAATCCTACTGTTAATCCTACATAAAACTTATCCTGTATATTGGCGGCAGCGCTTAAAACCGTTTCGTTTAAACCTCCTGTAGTTTCTACATATTTTGTTTGCTGCACTTTATTCGGCATATCTATAGCCCAAAGATTCGGATTAAGTAGGTCTGGGCGTATCAAGTTTACATCATATGCTAATCCACTACCATAATTATTCCATTTTAAAGGGGGTTGGTTTGCAGTGTTTACTTCATTTACATAAGGTGTAAGAAAAGAACTTTTACCGTTAAATCCGGTAAGGTATATTTTGTTGTTGAAATCAGCCAACTTGTTAACCCCAATACCAAATTGTAATGTTTTCAATTTTGATTTAGGGTCTCTGAATATAATGGTATGCACATATCCTATGCTGTTTAAATTAAAATAGGGCGCACGTTTATCTGTTTTGTTTCCCAAAAACTCGCTCTCTGTTTTATTAAACACTACCGAAGGTGTAACGGTGAATTCCGAACGCCTGTATAGTCCCATGCCGGCAGGGTTTTGGCTTAAGGTGGAAAGGTCGGCGCCAACAGCGCCATAAGCTCCGCTTAACGCCATAAAGCGCGCGGTACCATAGTAGTTGATGTTTGAATATCTCAACGCATCCGTGTAGTTTTGGGCAAAAGCGCCACAGGTTATGGATAAAAACAATCCTAATACAAATATCTTCTTTTTCATACGTCTTAATTTTTTTTAAAGGTTGTATGGAACTCCGCATGGATACTGTCATTCACTTGGGTGAAAAACAAGTTTTTCATGCTACGTTTCATACATCTTCAATTTTTATTTTAACGGTTGTATTTCTCTAATTATTCCCTTAAGTGAAAACTTATTTTATTTATACGGCGTACATGAAAACGCTTTGCTTAATTGTATCATCTTCTATTTTATTAAAGGAGGCAAATAAAGATTCATGCACGTTTAATTTTATATATCATTTTTTTGATAAATAGTCCCGACTTACGATTAAATTTATTTATAAATCAGGACTATAATTTTTTATTCTTTTATAATATAACTATCGACGTGGACTATAAGTGCTTCCACGAGAAGGATTCTCTGAGCGCGATGGTGTAGATGAAGGAGTGGAAACGCTTCTTGATGGAGATTCATACGAACGCGATGGCGTATAGGAAGGTGTGGATCTTGGTGTAGATTCTTGCCTATATACAGGGGTTTCACTTCTTCTTTCATAGTTAACTTCGCGCGGCTGGCTAATTACTCTTTCAGTGGGTTGCGAAGGATTATTACGATAATACTGTTGAGAGTTATACTCTTGGTTAGAGCGTGAACGTGAAGTGTTAGACGGCGAAGTGTAACGTTGAGGCGTTTCTTGTCTTGCATCATTATTATAAACGTTTCTCGAAGGATTAGCGGTACGCACACTCCTGTTGTTATCAGGCGAAGTGTATTCATATTGCCTTTGCGGAGTGGTTTGTCTTGTGTTTTCATACACGTTGCGACTGTTGTTTTCCACTGCTCTTCCGCGGGTTTCAACACTTCTGCCATCCACATCAGAACGATAAACATTTCTGTTATTAGGAATAAAGGAGTTTTCATTACGTGTAGATTGTGTTGCTCCATAGCTACCGTAATTACCTACGCTTGAGCCTCGGGGTGAACCACTATATCCCACAGATGTCCTTGGTCCGTAATATACATTCCTGTTCGAATAGTAATAAGGTGAATTATTATTCCAATATCCGTTATTGTATCCATCATAATATCCGTGCCAATAGTTTGAATAATGTGGATAACCGTAATACCAACTGTTATAATAACCATAAGGATAGTAATCCCAATACCAAGGGTCATATCGCCAAGGACGGTAGGAGTTCCAGCCAAAACCGTATCCATAGTAAGGATATCCCCATGTATTTCCTAAATAAATGCTTACACCCCAGCTCCATGGGTTATAATCATACCAATACCTGTTGGTATAAAAATCGTCATAATAACCGCCCACGAAATAGGGACTGTGAAAACGACGCAAACGAGCTGAATAAGCGTAATCATAATAATCATCACCTGAATAATTATGTATGATAACTTGCTTTTTTTCAGCAGCATCATTATCGTTTTCTTCTGCTTGCTGCTGGTATTCGTAAGTAGTTTGTGGTTGTGCAGCTGCCACTTCTTCCTGCACCGTTTTATTTTTGGGCGAATAATAAACATCATCATACGTCCGTGCCGGGTATTGTGATGTGCAGGCTGTTAGCGCCAAGGCTAAAACTGAAGCCAATAATGCATAGTGTTTCATGACCACCCCTTTCTTTTTATGTTTTATTTCGAATTAATTTTTTATTACAATTTATGTGAGTTATTTGTACTTTTGCAGGCACAAAACTCGAATAATTATCAACAATTATCATACCAATTATCTACTTATGGCAAAAGATTTTACGTCGCGCGAAGAAAATTATTCACAATGGTACAACGATTTAGTTATCAAGGCTGATTTAGCCGAAACCTCTGCCGTAAGAGGTTGTATGGTTATAAAACCTTATGGTTATGCTATTTGGGAAAAAATGCAACGCGTTTTAGATGATATGTTTAAGGAAACAGGACACAGTAATGCATATTTCCCTCTTTTTATCCCCAAATCGTTTTTTAGTAAAGAAGCCTCGCATGTTGAAGGTTTTGCAAAAGAATGTGCTGTGGTTACACACTATCGATTAAAAAACGCTCCGGATGGCAAGGGCATTGTTGTTGATCCCGAAGCCAAACTGGAAGAAGAATTAATCGTACGTCCTACTTCGGAAACCATTATTTGGGATACCTACCGCAACTGGATACAATCCTACCGCGATTTACCCTTATTAATAAACCAATGGGCTAATGTAGTGCGTTGGGAAATGCGTACGCGCTTATTTTTGCGTACTGCCGAATTCCTTTGGCAGGAAGGACATACAGCTCATGCCACACGTGAAGAGGCTATTGAAGAAACTGAAAAAATAATCAATCTCTATGCCGATTTCGCCGAAAAATGGATGGCTGTGCCTGTATTAAAGGGCGTGAAATCACCTAACGAGCGTTTTGCCGGAGCCGTAGAAACTTATTGTATAGAAGCTTTGATGCAAGACGGAAAGGCTTTGCAGGCAGGTACTTCACATTTTCTAGGGCAAAATTTTGCAAAGGCTTTTGATGTGCAGTTTTTGAACAAAGATAACAAACTGGAACATGTATGGGCAACTTCTTGGGGCGTTTCTACCCGTTTAATGGGCGCTTTAATTATGTCGCATTCAGACGATAACGGCTTGGTTCTTCCTCCCAAGCTGGCACCTATACAGGTAGTGATTATTCCTATATATAAGACTGACGAACAACTGGCACATATTTCCGAAAAGGTACATGCTATAGTTAAAAACCTTAAATCTAAAGGAATATCGGTTAAATATGATGATAATACCAATCAAAAACCGGGATGGAAATTTAACGAGTATGAATTTAAAGGCGTTCCTTTACGGTTGGCTATTGGTCCGCGCGATTTGGAAAACGGCACAGTGGAAATTGCCCGCCGCGATACACTCGAAAAAGCAGTGTATCAATTGGAAAATGTGGAAGATAGGATTATAGCATTGTTGGATGATATTCAAGAAAATTTATTTAAAAAGGCTTTTGATTTCAGAGAAAAGCTCACAACCAATGCCGACACCTGGGACGAATTTGTAAAGTTGCTGGATGAAAAGGGTGGGTTTATAGCAGCCCACTGGGATGGTACTTCGGAAACGGAGCAACGTATCAAAGATGAAACAAAGGCAACCATACGTCTTATCCCTATTGAGGCAGATAATGAACCAGGTAAGTGTATTTTAACAGGGAAACCATCGAGCAAACGTGTTATATTTGCTCGCTCATATTAGTAGTAATTGGGGTTGGGTTAGCAGCTCAGAGAAATTGAAAACTCCTCCGAACTCCGAACTCCGAACTCCGAACTCAACACAATGAAAGCAATTGGTATTATTCCGGCGCGTTATGCTTCCACCCGTTTCCCGGGCAAGCCGTTGGTGGATATTAACGGTAAAAGTATGATAAGGCGCGTTTACGAACAGGCATTGCAAAGCAAATCGCTTGAGGAGGTATTTGTTGCCACTGATGACGAGCGTATATACAGGCATGTACGCGATTTTGGAGGCAATGTGGTTATGACATCCGGAAATCATGCTTCCGGCACTTCGCGCGTAGAAGAAGTTGTACAACAAAAAACTGATAACTATTCTGACATTTCGTTTGATATAGTTGTAAATATACAAGGGGATGAACCTTTCATACAGCCGGAACAGATAGATTTGGTGTGTTCGGCTTTTGAAAATAAAGAAGCGCATATAGCAACACTCATACAAAAAATAAGTAATATAAAAGATATTTTTAATCCTAATTGTGTAAAGACAGTAACAGATTGTAATGGGAAAGCACTACTGTTTACAAGGGCTACCATTCCTTTTGTGAGAGGAAAAGAACAAGCTGAATGGCATAATTATCAAACCTACTATAAACATATAGGAATGTATGCCTATACCGTGAATGCGTTGCGCGAGATTGTGCACCTCCCCCCCTCCCCTATTGAAATATCCGAATCATTAGAACAACTGCGATGGCTATATAGCGGATACTCCATTTATACTAAAATAACCACATTTGAAACTATCGGCATAGATACGCCCGAAGATTTACAAAATATATCACAAAGACAAATTAATATATAATAAATTTATTCTTTTAGACGTTAGCTTATATTAAGCCTTGATGAATTAACGTGAATGACTCCAAAAATAGATATAATAACCTGACATAAGTATTATTAAGTATATATTGTTTTATAAAATATTTTGCGGATGAGAAAATTTTTCCTCTTTTCCCTATTATGTATTAGCCTTACAACAATAGGACAAAAAAAGACATTACAATTTGCGTTGCAAGGCGGATTTGTGGATTTTGTAAAAACCGGCAATGCGTATGACTACCATTTCAAATCTGGTTTTGGCATGGGCTTGCAAGCGCGATATTACCTTACAAATAAAACATTTTGGGTATTGGATATGTACGGCAAGACAGATAATGGAACTTATATTGATGAAAAAGATCCTTTAAACGTTAAAAGAACACTTGTCTTTGAGCGGAAGGATTATCTCATTACAAATGGCTTGGGTTATGATATTTTCACTCACCAAAAACATACCTTTTATTTGCATTTTACTTTAGGCTTAGGCATAAGCAACGGAAGAAAATCAAATTTTTCCGATTTAGGGAACAATGCGGGTTATACTATAAAAACTTATGATTTTAACAGAGCTACATACGCAATTTGTCCTACTATAGGGTACGATTTACTGCTTGCTAAATGGTTAAAAATAGGCATAAATTACACAGGAAGCTATTTAGGAGAGTGGGATTATTCCCAAAACCTAAACGCCAAGTTTACATTCATATTTAATCAATAATGTAAACAAAAAATCAAAAAGATGAAAAATTTCTTTATCGCATTATTTTTCCTGATTAGCCTTTGTACGGTTGCACAGAAACAAAGCTTACAGTATGCTTTACAAGGAGGGTATAAATATTACATGGGTTCTTTCGGCAAACAAGGCTTTAATATTGGAATGGAAACCACTTACTACCCAACTAACCGCAACTATATATTGCTGAACTTTAATTATGGAAACGGACCTATTGCTGATGGGAATATAGATTTGCTCAATAATGGAAAGGCTGTTTATTATACAGGCAACAGGAAAGA
Source organism: uncultured Bacteroidales bacterium (assembly GCA_937889945.1). GTDB lineage: Bacteria > Bacteroidota > Bacteroidia > Bacteroidales > UBA4417 > UBA4417. Next base: position 47,187 of record CALBZC010000047.1, on the reverse strand, counting down.
TTATTTTATTGGAATGGGATTGGGATATAATGTGCTCAACAAACAGAAAAACAGAATATATATACAGGGCGCAATAGGATTGGGCATTGTTACTATAAATATGGATTTCCCAAGCATAAAAGGTAAAGGACATGGAAATCAATCGCAATATGCGCTATCTCCTTCTTTGGGATACGACTATAAAATTACGGATAAAGTTGCAGTAGGCATAAATTATAGTGGTTATTATATAGGTAACTGGGAATACAGTAATACAATTAATGGTAAACTAAGTTTTACTTTTTAAAAAATAAATCCTATACATTTTGCAGGAGATAAAAAACCTGAATTTTGTTTTACAATTCATTTAAAATCATTGTATTGTTGAAAACCTGAATTTTTTTATCAACAATGATATTAACAACCCGGTTTTGGTTTGTATCTTAGCGGTCTGAAAAGATTGTATTGTATAGATGAATATTATTCAACATATCACCGATTTATTATTTGATCACGAATGTGTTATCATTCCTGGCTTTGGAGGATTTATTTCAAATATTACTCCCTCGCAATTGGACAATGAACACATGCGACTATTACCCCCTACCTCCCATTTAGCTTTTAATACCGATTTAAAAGCCAATGACGGATTATTAGCGGATTGTATTTCAAGAGCCGAAAAAATTTCTTACCGCGATGCTTTAACTGAAATTAAAATTTGGGTGGATGGAGTAAACTATAATCTAAAAACACAAAAATCTTATACTATACCACAAATAGGCATATTGAAATTAAATAATGCCGAAAAAATTGAATTTGACCCTTTTGAAACCTTAAATTTCAACGCAGCTTCATTCGGGCTTCCCGTTCTTAAACTTATTTCAAACAATGAAAGTTTAAATATTCCGCCGGTTGCAGAAGAGGAAGCAGAGGAAAGATATACTATACTTCAAAAACCTACACGCTTTATTACGGAAACGCTAAAATGGGCGGCCGTCATCACTCCTTTTATCGCGCTTTCCATTTGGGGATCCCTAAATAAGGATATGATAAATGATTATGTGCACAATAATTCAGGAATGTTTTCGTGGATAAAATTCTCAAATACATCAAAGTCCGAAAATGTTCTAACGGCTAATTACAATTCTATTTCCGCACAAGAGCAGGATACCGAATCGCCCGGAAGTATTATGGCAAAACATAATGTGCCATACACTCCCGCGCTGTTAGCCCATTATGCTTTAACAAAAAACCATGTTGCCGTAGAAACAAACGGTTTTTTACCTGATCAACAAACCATACCAAATAATACAGCATCATCTGAGCCTGTAACAATTGCTAATGAAAGCTCGTATTGTTGTTATATTATAGCAGGCGTATTTAAAGAAGAATTAAATGCCACAATCTTGGTTTCCGAATTAAGGAATAAGGGTTTTGCAGCGGCTGATATGGTTAAAAACGGCTCCCGTTTTGTAGTGCGCATACAGGGTTTTGCAACGCAGGATGAAGCCCAACAAAATTTGACAAACATACACAACGCAGGCTATGAAGATGCTTGGGTTATGAAAAAATAATTTCAGAAAACAGATAAAAAGAAATTGTGGCTAAAAGAAAACTACAACGATTTGCGGAAAATGAAACATTTCCGCATTTTTTTCAGCCTGACTGGAATGAACTGCAAGCAGGTTTTACACTAAAAGGTAATTGGAATAAAGCGTTTTTTAAAAACAACAACCCGCTTATTATAGAAATGGGGTGTGGGAAAGGTGAATATGTAGTTGACCTTTCGGAAAAATATCCTCAAAAAAATTTTATAGGTATAGATAAAAAAGGCGCACGCATGTGGGTAGGGGCAAAGCGGAGCTTTGAAGAAAAACGCGCCAATGTGGCTTTTTTACGTATGCAAGCCGAAAGTTTACCCGATGTTTTTGGTGAAAACGAGGTGGACGAAATATGGATTACTTTCCCCGAACCTCAGCCTAACAGCCCACGTACAATGAAACGTTTTACATCGCCGCGGTATCTTGCGCGTTTTGCAAAAATTCTTAAGCCTGAGGGCATTATCCACCTTAAAACAGACAACGATATGTTTTATGAATATACGCTGGAAGTAATAAGAGAAGGAGGACATAAGCTTTTACTCAGTTTCCCCGATTTATATGCAGATGCCGGAAACCCCTTGGTGAAAGATGTAATGGGCGTGCAAACCCATTACGAAAAAATATGGTTAGCCCAAGGACTAACTATTAAGTACTTACAATTTAAATTAGGGTAATTCTTTTAGGTACTAATCTTTTAAGGATTGGGATATCTTTTTAAAGTCTTCTTTCAATAAATCTTTATTTGTATTTACTGTCCAGCATAATATTTTATAAAAATGCCCTTTGGTTTCAACGGCTGTAATAAGCATATATCCATTAAATATACCATTTTCATCTTCTTCCTCCCAAGAAAAATCAACCTGTGCGCATTTATTCCCATTTATGCTAAAATCTGATGCCTTGCCTAATTTTCTTACTTTGGCGTCTTTTTTGTAATCTTTCGTGAAGAAATCTAAAAAATCGTGCGCATCCACAAACTTCATCCCATATTCTTTCAGTTCGTCTTTGTCGTCATCCAATACTATAACATAAGCCTCTTTTGCCGTGTTTTGATATTGCAGGGTGGCATCTTCATTTAAAGTAAAGGTTTTCTCCATGTAATTAGGAACCTCCAATGTATAGCAATGTCCGCCTTTTACCGCTCCAAAACTTTGCGCAAATACGGTTGAAAATGACAGGGTTATAATAAATAATAAAATAACTTTTTTCATCTAAAGTTTGTTTGTTGCCAAATCTTATGTTAATAACAAAGTAAAGTACAATATTCCTACACTTGTAAATAATTATAAATATATGCTTATTCTTAAAATCTCCTAAGCAGTTTATTAATCAATTATCTCAAACCCTGTGTAAGCAACCAATGCCTTGGGTATTTTTATGCCTTCAGCCGTTTGGTTGTTCTCCAACAAAGCTGCCACTATACGGGGCAGGGCTAAAGCGCTTCCGTTTAAAGTATGTGCCAATTGTGTTTTGCCGTTGGCGTCTTTAAAGCGCAATTTCATGCGGTTGGCTTGGAAGCTCTCGAAATTAGAAACAGAACTAACTTCCAACCAGCGCTTTTGAGCTGCAGAATAAACTTCAAAGTCATATGTCCATGCCGATGTAAAACTCATATCGCCACCGCAAAGATGCAAAACACGGAAAGGAAGTTCGAGTTTGCGCAAAAGTGCGGCAACATATTCACGCATTTCCTCAAGGGTAGCGTAGGATTTATCCGGATGCTGTATTTGTACAATTTCTACTTTATCAAACTGATGTAAACGATTTAGTCCACGCACATCCTTGCCGTAGGATCCGGCTTCGCGACGAAAGCATTGTGAATAAGCTACATTTTTAATGGGAAAATCTTCTTGCTTCACAATTAAATCGCGGTAAATATTTGTAACAGGCACTTCAGCTGTGGGGATAAGATAAAACTTATCTTCCGTAACATGGTACATTTGTCCTTCTTTGTCGGGCAACTGCCCTGTACCATAACCTGAAGCTTCATTAACCATTAAGGGAGGTTGTATTTCTAAATACCCTGCATTAATAGCTTCCTGCAAAAAAAAGTTAATCAAAGCACGCTGTAATCGCGCTCCTTTGCCTTTATAAACCGGGAATCCGGCTCCTGTAAGCTTCACGCCCAGTTCAAAATCAATAATATCATACTTTTGTGTAAGTTCCCAATGAGGCAAAAATTTATCGCCCAAATCGGGTATATTCCCTTCTGTTGCTATAATTTTATTATCCTCTGCACTTTTCCCTTTAGGTGTGTTCACATTAGGCATGTTAGGCAATGAAATCAACAGCTCGTTTTGCTCATTCTGTAGCTGTTCCAGTTGGTCGCTTAGCTCTTTTGCCATCGCTTTCAATTCAGCCGTACGGCTTTTCAAAGCATTCGCGTCAGCTTGTTTACCTTGCTTAAAAAGATTGCCTATTTCACGTGCGATGTTATTAGATTCTGCAAGATTATCATCTAACATTTTCTGGGTTTCACGGCGTTTTACGTCCACATCAAGTATATTTTTAACAGTCGCGCGCGCATCAATATTTTTAATGGCTAAGCGTTCGATAACCATTTCCGGATTTTCGCGAAGAATCGTAATTTCGAGCATGATAATTTTTTTAGTATAACGTGCAAAGGTACAAAAAAACAAATCTCCTGATTTTTGCTATCAGGAGATTTGAATAATTAATATTTTAATATTTTCTGTTAAAACAATATTACTTTGTTTCTCCTTCGTTAATAGGATGAACAGAAACATAAGATTTATCGTTGCGGCGTTTTTTGAATTCAACGATACCATCGCAAAGTGCGAAAATAGTATGATCTTTACCTAATCCTACGTTTAAACCGGGATTATGTAATGTTCCACGTTGTCTGATAATAATATTGCCGGCTTGAGCGAATTGTCCGCCATAAATTTTAACGCCTAATCGTTTGCTGTGTGATTCGCGTCCGTTATTGGAACTACCGACACCTTTCTTGTGAGCCATATGTTTATTGTATTATTTTGTTACGAATTAAATTAACCAATAGATTCAATTTTTATCTGGGTCAAATCCTGACGATGACCTGTTTCTTTTTGATAACCTTTGCGGCGTTTTTTCTTGAATACTTTAACTTTATCTCCGCGCAAATGGGCAATGATTGATGCGGTAACCTTAGCGCCATCAACAAGAGGAGTGCCTACGGTAATGCTTCCGTTGTTATCTACTAATAACACATCATTAAACTCAACTTTTGCGCCTGCATCACCCTGTAAGCGGTTAACATAAACTTTTTGGTCTTTAGCAACCTTAAATTGCTGCCCTGCGATATCTACAATTGCGTACATGTTTTTATAAATATTGTTTATTTTTCTTTTAAAATCGGACGGCAAAATTACAAAAAAATATTTACCAAACAACATGTTTTTCAAAAAATTACAGTATTTTTTTGATTGTATAATAATTTAATAAAATTTATTTTGTTTGTCAATATTAAATATACATTTCCCCATTGCCATTATAAAACCCACATTCCTTTTATCTTTCTCTAAAAGAATGATGTAATAATTATTATATTATTTTACATACCATATTTTATTTATATGATTTTTATTATTATTTTTACTGCATACATTTTACATAATAATGAGAAATAAATATCATCCCATATTTATAATTTTATTTAATCTATTGATTTTCAGGGCAAATATTTTTGCACAAAAAACTATTGAAATGCCTGAGAAAATTCAACAACTTCTAAAAAAAGTATCACAACCTAAATTAAACAAAAAAACGCTTGCACAATTATATAACGATATAGCCACTATATGGCTTCAGGAAGGACAAAATGATTCTGCATATTATTATTTGGATTTATCTTCCAAAAGTTTAACGCAAGCCAAAAAGCCTTTAAATTCCGATTTGTTGTTGAACTATGGTAATTATTATTTCCAAACGGATAATTATAAAAAATCTTTAGCGTATGCAGCCAAGGGAATTGATATGGGGAAAAAAGAAAATAATCCTATATCGGTAGCAAAATCACATATTTTATTTTCTAAAAACTATGCAAAGAAAGGGGAGCTTGAAAATTTCACGGAGCACTTGCAATTAGCCGAAGAAACCGTAATACAAAGCGAGGATAATATCCATAAGATAAATATATTAATGGACATAGGATTGAAATATGGAGGCGCTAACATGTTAGACCAAGCGGCGGAAATGTATGTGAAAGCGCTTGAAATATGTGAGAAAACGGGAATTAAATCGCCTATGGGATATTTATATTGCAATCTTGGGGGGATTTTTCAGTCCGGTACAGATAAATCAGTTACAAAAAACTATTTGGAAAAAGCTATTCAAATTTTTAAGGAAATAAAAAACGACAAAGGATTGGGGTATGCATTAAATACCATGGGAATGTATTATAGTGAGTTAAAAGATTGGGATAAAGCGCTGTATTATTTTAATGAAACAAAAGAACTAAAAGTAAGAATTAAGGATTGGAAAGATGCGTTTCATTCCACCTGCAATGCGGCAGAAATACTTATAAATATAGGACAATTGGAGAAAGCTAAATCCACTCTTGCCGAAGCAAAAATATACATGGAAAAAAGCAATGAGGACTTGATTAACAGTTGCTATTACAACACCTATGGTTTATATTTTGTAGCAAAATCACAGCCGCAGAAAGCAATTAAAATGTTTGAGCAAAGTTTGGGGTTTGCTTATAAAGCCTACAATAAAAAGTACATTCTCCTTAATATGGAGAGCCTTGCAAATATTTATAAATTGCTGGGCAACGACAAATCGGCATCTGTTTATTACAAAAATTATATTGCAACTTCAGACTCTATATCTAAAGCTTCCAGCCAAACAACTTATAAAGAGTTGCAACACAGACTTAGTCACCCCACGCACAAAGGAATAGAAAGCCATGCGAAAAAAGAGAAACTTGTTCCTTTATGGCTATTAATTGCATTTCTCATATTATCAATTCCTGTTTTTTATTTTCTAAAAAAGAGAAAACAGAAAAACGAAAAGTTATCGGTCTTATTAACAAACAATAATTCCAAGATAAACGGGAACATTTCAAAAAAAATAGTAAATCCCCGTTTTGAAAATGATATTTGGGAGAAGTTAAAATCAATAATGCACGAGAGAAAAGTATTTTTAGATAAGGATATTTCTTTGCACACCTTAGCTCTTATGTTGGATACCAATACCACATACTTGTCGAAAGTTATAAACGATCATGCTGATTGTAATTTTACCACATTCATTAATCAATACAGAGTAACAGAAGCATGCCGATTGCTTTCCGATATTAGCGATTCTCATCTTACAATAGAAGCCATAGCCCTATCTTGCGGTTTTAATTCTAAAAGCGCATTCAATGTTTCTTTCAAAAAAATAAAAAACATCACTCCATCGGAGTTTATTGCTTCACAAAAAACGAAAATTTGTGCTTCTTCAAGCACCAGCAAACAATTAGATTGATTTTCAGTGATTTACACTTGTATCGATTTATAAATCAGGATATGTTTAGTTTGCTATAAGAGCAAAAACGTGCATAAATTTACACCATGTTAGTCATAAATTATTAAATAAAACTGCGGTGTATGAAAAAAATTTTTACTCTTCTCCTTATTGTATGTTGCATAGGCATTTTATCATGTTCAAAAAAAGATGATAATAATGTTACGCCTACGCCAAATCCTGAAGTTAAAAGCAACCAATGCAAGTTGCTGACCTTTGGATTTACCAAAGCCGATAACCCCACATTGCTTCAGGATATTGTAGTACAAGTAAATTCAAATACAATAGAAGTTAAAGTAGAATCCTCTGTTGATATAACAAATTTAAAGGCATCATTTACTCATTCTCCAAAATCTATTGTAAAAATAGGCGCCATAGAGCAGGTAAGCCATACAACAGTAAACGATTACTCAACAGCTTTAACTTACGTTGTAACTGCCGAAGACGGAACTTCTACCAATTACACTGTCAAAATTTCCAAAATACTTTCAAATAAAAAACAAATTATAAGCTTTGTTTTTGAAAAATCAAAAAATCCTTCTCTTCCTTTTGATATTGTTTGTGATATAGATACGGTTGCAAAAAAAATAAAATACATTTTCCCTCAAAATATAAAAAGGGATAATTTAATAGCTTCTTTTACTATTTCAGATAAAGCTACTGCAAAAATAAATGACATAATTCAAGTTTCAGGAAGCTCTGTCAATAATTATAATACCCCTCTCTCTTTTACTTTATATAGCGAAGATGGAACCTCTGTTAGTTATGAACTATATTTTCCTTTAGAAACTATCCCCTCTATTGATATGTCTTTGGTTCAAAGAAAATTAAAGGCTTTAAATTATCACAAAGGTGGATACGCAACAAATGGAGACCCTTTACCTATGCCCAACATTGTACCTATTCTTTCTACTACTTGGGAAACATCTAAGCCACACACAGCTTTTGCTTTTGATTGTGGTTATATTGACAATAGCGGAACTATCTATGTGAGTACGCCGCTAAAACCTGAACAAAAAGCCGTATTTCCTAATATAAATGCGGCAGCCCTTTATTATCTTTGTAAAGCTTATATTAACCATTACCATCGAAATGCCCCAATGCCGATTTGGTATGAAAACGGATTTGCATATTACGAATCAGGAAATAAACCGGATGACGAAGTCATAAAAAAAGCCATACAGGCATATGGAAGTGGAATTCCACATTTGAAAGATTTAAATGATAGAATAAATTTTGAATCAAAAAATGGGTTGGCGATTGCCTACTTATTCGGAGAATTTATGGGACCATTTTATTGCTGGGCGTATTTCGATATTATAGAAACTACTGCTACAAACATTACTGTTGCTCCTTGGCGTTGGAACTGTGCAAACTTTGCCCAACTGGAAGAAAAATGGTTTAGGTATGTTGATTATAGAATGTTTAAGCCTGAAAATATACGTCTTAAATGGCAAAAAGAAAGTGAAAATTTCACTTATTTAACCCGTGATATAGACTATTCCTTAAACTTTCCTACATTTTCTGCTATTTTAGAAACAGCTTATGAAGAATATAAAAATAAACTTAATATTTCTTATCCCGAAAAAATAACGGTATCAACAATGCCGGAGGCTGAATCGGCTTATATTGATGGGGTTCCGAGTGCAAATCGTATTACGGGCGGTACTGCCTGGTCTTCAGGAGTAGGAACTTCATGTGCGGCAAACCCGAGTGATTTATGGCGTTTTACACACCACCTGCGCCATGAGTTGGCGCATGAGTTTCAATCGCTCTCAATTAAGCGGGGTAAAGGTCTTACGGCATGGTTGAATGAAGGCTTCCCTGAATTCATGGCAGCAGGAGGAGTAAGAAAAGAAAAGCCTGCATGGTTAATAGATGATGCAAAAAAATCATTAGCTAACGCTACTAATTATTTTGGACATAAACCGACATTTGAAGATACTGGAGTTTATCCAAATCCTTATTTTAACTATTATCTCTTAGGAGAAATTATGTATGAATTTGTATATTCAAAAGGTGGAATGGATGCTGTTAGAGCTATAACAGTGGATATGTTGGAATGGATAGCATCAGCCGGATATTCTTCTCCGGATGCTTTTATGGAGGATTATTATACATATTTTAAAAAGAATTGGGAATAAGAAACCTTACATTGTAAAATTTATTCTATTGGGCAAAATCTAATAATAACAAAAGCTCCTATTAAGGAGCTTTTGTTAAATAAATAAGAATTTTTTCTAATCTCTTCTTCCCATAAAAATCATAATATAATAAAGCAATGTAGCTAAGGATGCCAGTGCTGCTATTACATAAGTATATCCTGCCCATTGCAATGCTTCTTTTGCTTTGGGATGATTTTCCGCGTTTGAAACATTACTGGTTTCAAGCCATGCCAATGCTCTTTTGCTGGCATCCATTTCCACCGGAAGTGTTACAAAGCTGAATATAGTGGTAAGGGCAAACAGCGCGATACCTGCTAATAGCAACTGAGGAAATACGTTAATCAATAAAATGCCTGCAAGTAAAATCCACTGCACGATGTTAGAAGCAAAGCTAACTGCCGGAACCATGGCGCTACGGAATTTAAGAGGCGCATAACCCACCGCATGCTGAACAGCATGACCACATTCATGTGCCGCAACTGCTGCCGCTGCAATATTGGCTTCGCTATACACGGCTTCGCTCAGGTTTACTATCTTGGTTTGGGGATTGTAATGGTCTGTTAAACGCCCCGGAGTTGAAGTAACCTGTACATCAAATATGCCATTATCCCTCAGCATCTTTTCTGCTACCTGCTTTCCTGTTAAACCGATGGGAATCTCGGAATATTTCTTAAATTTCGATTTCAATGTTTGACTTACAATAAGGCTTAAAATCATTAAGCCGCCAAATACAATCCAATATATCATGTTTCAAAAATTTTAATTATTACACATTAAACACAAATTACTTGCCAAATGTTTAAATATGTCAAAATGACGTTTAAATATCCTCATTCAAAGGCACAATGGTGTCATCATTCCAGCTGGCGTATTTTGTATAGCTGCGCGATATACGATTTACCTGACCTTCCAATAACGTTGGATCTATATCTTTAATTTTTTTTGCAGGTATGCCGGCATATACGCTGCCGGACTCTACCACTGTGCCTTGCGAAACCACAGCCCCCGCAGCTATAATAGAGTTACTGTTTACCACCACATTATCCATAACGATGGCTCCCATTCCCACTAAAACATTATCATAGATAGTACATCCATGTATAATTGTATTATGTGCAATCGAAACATTGTTGCCTATGCTAACCGATGCTTTCTGGTATGTGCAATGTATAACCGCGCCATCTTGTATGTTCACATTATTGCCTATGCGTATGCTGTGTACATCGCCACGAACAACAGCATTATACCAAACGCTGCAATTGTCGCCCATAACTACATCGCCTATCACCGTGGCGTTTTCGGCAAGAAAAGTGTTCTTACCGATAGTGGGGCTTATTCCTTTTATGGATTTTATAAGTGCCATTTTTATGTTAAGATTATTTTTTTATTCCTCCGGCGCAAATGAACGCACGGCTTCTTTATTGGTTTTAGGATAATCGATAGAGTAGTGGAGCCCACGGCTTTCCTTACGTTCCATTGCCATTTTTATAATAAGCTTGGCAACTTTTATCAGGTTGCGGACTTCACAAATTTTTTCTATCAAAACAGATTCTTTAAAAAGACTTTCCGTTTCGCGTTCCAGTATTTCCAAACGGTCGGCAGCACGTTTTAACCTTAGGTTAGAGCGTACAATGCCCACGTAGCTGCTCATCAGATTTTGGAGTTCTTTGATGGTTTGCGTTATCAACACCATTTCCTCATTTTTCACTGTGCCCTCGGCATCCCAATCGGCAACACGGTAGCAAAAGTCAATATCGCCAACTTTTCCCGATGCATCCAAAAATGCCCTGTGTGAATATACAAGCGCTTCGAGGAGCGAGTTGCTTGCCAAACGATTGGCTCCATGCAGACCCGTAGAGGCGCATTCGCCTGAAGCATACAAATTAACGATAGAACTGCGCGCCCATTCATCTACTTTAATGCCTCCGCAAGTGTAATGCGCGGCAGGAACCACAGGTATCATCTGCTTGGTCATATCAATCCCTATGCTCAGGCATTTGGCATAAATGGCGGGAAAATGATTTATCAGCGCGTTTTTATCCAAATGCGTACAATCAAGGTAAACATGATCTTCACCGCTTATTTTCATCTCATTATCAATAGCGCGTGCCACAATATCACGAGGGGCAAGCGAAAGACGCTTATCATATTTTTGCATAAACTCCTTGCCATGCACATCTTTGAGTATTCCGCCAAATCCTCTCACGGCTTCCGAAATCAAAAAAGATGGTTTTTCCAACGGATTATACAACGATGTGGGATGAAACTGTATAAATTCCATTTTCTCCACTGTTCCCTTGGCACGGTAAACCATGGCTATACCGTCGCCTGTGGTTACGGGCGGATTTGTGGTGGTAGCATATACATTGCCGGCTCCGCCGGTAGCCATTAATGTTACCTTGGCGAGAATGGTATTTATTTTATTGGTTTGCGTATCTAACACATACGCTCCGTAACAGGTGATTCCGGGTGTGCGGCGGTTTACCTCTATGCCCATATGGTGCTGGGTAATAATCTCAATGGTGAAATTGTTCTCCAGTATTTCTATATTTTTATGCTGTTGCACCAGTTTCAGCAACACCGATTCTATTTCAAGCCCCGTTTGGTCTTTATGATGCAGGATACGGAATTCTGAATGCCCGCCTTCCTTAGCCAGATCATACTGCCCGTTTTCCGTTTTGTCAAAATCCACTCCCAGTTCAATCAATTCCTGTATGCGCGCAGGCGCTTCGGTAATGGTAATGCGCACGGCATTTTCATCATTCAGCTCGTCGCCGGCAATCATGGTATCTTCAAAATGCTTTTTGTAGGTATCGGGCGTGTACATTACTGAAGCTATGCCGCCTTGGGCATATTTTGTAGAAGTTTCCTCCGCTTTGCCTTTGGTTACAATACATACCTTGCCCACTTCGGCAGCTTTTAATGCAAAACTTAATCCGGCTACTCCGGAACCTATGACTAAAAAATCAACTTCTTTACGCATTTGGGGAAATGATTAAAAAATGAAACGAACATGTGTGCGAATTAAATACAAAACACCACTGAAAATAGCAAACATGGAGTTCCATCTGAATTTTAAAACTAAACAATACATCAATAATTATTATTTATAGATGAAACAGCAAAGATATATTTTTGTTACACTAATTCGCCTTTTAAAGTGGCAGGTGTACACGAAATTATTTTAACCTGCACGTAATCGCCCGGCGCATATTGTTGTTTAGGAAAAACCACCACCTTGTTTTGGCTCGTTCGCCCGAACAATTGCTCGGCTGAGCGCTTGGAGGTGCCTTCTACCAACACTTCAAAAATTTTTCCTATATCTTTTTTATTGCTTTCCAATGATAGCTGCTGTTGCAAGGCTATAATTTCCTCAAGCCTGTTCGTCTTCACCTCCTCCGCAACATCGTCAGTCATGGTTTTGGCAGCGCGCGTATTAGGCCTTTCGGAATATTTAAACATAAAAGCCGACGCATAACCCACTTCTTTCATAACTGATAAGGTTTCGCGGTGGTCTTCTTCTGTTTCGCCACAAAATCCGGCAATAATATCCGTTGACAAAGAGCAATCGGGTATAATTTGGCGTATGGCGGCAATCCTGTCCATATACCATTCGCGCGTGTAGCTGCGGTTCATGAGTTTAAGCATGCGTGTGCTCCCCGACTGCACCGGCAAATGTATGGCTTTGCATATATTGGAATTGGCTGCTATGGTATGCAACAGTTTATCGGAAATATCTTTGGGATGTGATGTTGCAAAACGCACCCTGAGCAAAGGGTTTATTGCTGCAACTTTTTGAAGCAAATCGGGAAAATCTACTTTGGTATCAAGCTCTTGCCATGCATATGAGTTTACATTCTGCCCCAATAAGGTAACTTCGCGAAATCCTTTTGCAAATAAATCGGATGCCTCGTCCACAATGGTTTTTACATCCCTGCTGCGCTCCTTGCCCCGTGTATATGGCACTACGCAGTAGGAGCAAAAATTCTCGCATCCGCGCATAATGCTTATAAAAGCGCTCACCCCATTGCTGTCAATATAAACCGGCTTTATGTCGGAATACGTTTCTTCTTTAGACAATAACACATTCACGGCTTTTTGTCCGGTTTGGGCTTGTTTCAGAAGATTGGGCAAATCGCGGTAAGCATCGGGTCCTATAATCAAATCCAAATGTTTTTCCTGCTCAAATATTTTATCCTTCAAGCGTTCTGCCATGCAACCCAATAACCCTATGACCAAATGCGGATTTTTCTTTTTCAGCGCATATAACTCTCTCAAGCGCTTTCTAACCCTGTCTTCCGCATTATCTCTGATAGAACAGGTATTCACAAGTATCAAATCGGCTTGCCTGCTGTCGGTTATCTTCTCATAGCCTTCATCTTTAAGGATAGAAGCCACAATTTCGCTATCCGAAAAATTCATCTGGCAACCGTAGGTTTCTATGTATAATTTTTTATTTGTATCGCTCATCTTTAATTTTAACAATGATTAAAAAACAACTTGCAAAAGTACAACAATAAAATAAAATATTTTTTTTACTCAAATTGCTTAAAATCAGTATTATAAATATATAATATTATTTTAGAAATAGTAAAAAAACAAAGCATACCTCATTTTATGTAAAAGAAAATATCTGTATTTGTAATTTTATTCCGTTTCTTTGTATGATTTTTCAACGAAAAAATTTTTTTATGGGCAAAAATTTAGTTATTGTTGAGTCTCCGGCAAAAGCCAAGACCATTGAGGGTTATTTAGGAAAAGATTTTACGGTAAAATCCAGTTTCGGACATGTAAGAGATTTGTCGAGAAAAGATTTGGGAATTGAGATAGAAAACGGTTTTCTTCCCGTTTACGAAGTAATGGAAGACAAAAAGAAAACCATTGCTGAACTAAAAAAATTAGCAAAATCAGCAGAAACTGTTTGGCTGGCAACGGATGAAGACCGTGAGGGAGAAGCCATTTCATGGCATTTGGCTGAAGTGCTTGACTTGGATATTAAAAAAACCAATCGCATTGTTTTTCACGAAATTACCAAAAACGCCATTACCGAAGCCATAGAAAAACCACGCCATATAGATGTAAATTTGGTAAACGCGCAGCAGGCAAGGCGTGTGCTTGACAGATTGGTAGGTTTTGAAATTTCACCTATTTTGTGGAAAAAAGTGAAACCTTCGTTATCTGCAGGGCGCGTGCAAAGCGTAGCTGTGAGGCTTATCGTGGAAAGAGAAGAAGATATAAAAAACTTTTCGGCTACTTTTGCTTACAAGGTTACGGGCATTTTCAACGTTAAAACAGACATGGGCTCAGGCGAACTGAAGGCTGAGCTTAATAAGCGGTTTAACACGCTTGATGAAGTGAAAATGTTTTTAGCATCGTGCAAAGATGCCAAGTTTACGGTGGAAGATGTAGAAACAAAACCGGGCAAACGTTCGCCTGCGGCTCCTTTTACTACTTCTACACTACAACAGGAAGCAAGCCGCAAATTGGGCTTTTCCGTGAGCCGCACCATGACGGTGGCACAACAGTTGTATGAAAGCGGAAAAATTACCTACATGCGTACCGACTCCGTAAACCTTTCAAAATTAGCATTGGCACAAGCAAAAGATGAAATAAAAAAACAATTTGGAGAAAATTATCATAAATCAAGGCAGTTTGCTACCAAAAGTAAAGGTGCGCAAGAAGCGCACGAAGCTATAAGACCTACTTATCTTGAACATCAGACTATTGAAGGCGACGCCGCTCAAAAACGCTTGTACGAATTGATATGGAAGCGTACCATTGCTTCGCAAATGGCTGATGCCGTGCTTGAAAAAACAAATATATATATCAACATATCCAATACGCCCGAAAAATTTATTGCTACAGGTGAAGTTATAAAATTCGACGGGTTTCTTAAAGTGTATATCGAATCTACGGATGATGACGCGGAAGAAATGGAAGGTGTGTTGCCCCCCGTTAAAAAAGGGCAAACGCTGGATATGAATCAAATAGATGCCGTACAAAAATTTACCTTGCAACCCGCACGTTATACTGAGGCTAGCTTGGTGAAAAAGCTTGAGGAGCTTGGCATAGGACGCCCATCAACTTACGCGCCTACTATTTCCACCATACAAAAGCGGGAATACATCGTAAAAGAGGATAGGGAAGGCAAAACAAGAGAAATTAACCACATAACGCTTAAAGGCGGAAAAATAAAGGAAGCCGTAAAAAAAGAAAATTACGGATACGAAAAAGGGAAACTTTTCCCGACCGACACCGGCGAGTTGGTAACCAAATTCCTGATGCAGTATTTTGATAATATAATGGATTATCAGTTTACGGCTACTGTTGAAAAAGAGTTCGACGAAATAGCGCAAGGTCTTAAGAAATGGAATAAAATGATTGAAAAATTTTATTCTCCATTCCACAAGCGAGTTACCGAAACGTTAGAAAAAGGCGAAAAAGTGAAGGGTGAAAAACTTTTGGGCGTTGACCCTAAAACGGGTTTAAACGTGTATGTTAAACTTGGCAGGTTTGGACCTATTGCGCAAATAGGAGAAACAGATTCACCGGACAAACCTAAATTTTCAGGACTAAGAAAAGGACAAACCCTGGAAGGTATTACGTTGCAGGAAGCGCTAAAGCTTTTCGAGTTTCCGCGTTTACTGGGAACTTACGAAGATACTGATGTGAGCGTGGGCATAGGACGTTTTGGACCTTATGTGTTGCATAAATCTAAATTTTATTCGCTCAAAAAAGAGGATGATCCTAATACCATCCATATAGACCGTGCCATAGAGCTTATTGAAGCCAAAAGACAAGAAAACGCCAATAAAATCATAAAATCTTTCCCTGAACGGGAAGATGTGCAAGTGCTTAACGGAAGGTATGGACCTTATATAGCAGTAGGTAAAAGCAACATAAAAATTCCGAAAGGAACAGAACCTGCATCCCTCACATTGGAGGAATGCCTTAAACTGGCAGAAGAAACTCCGACTAAACCCAAGAAAAAATTTGTACCTCGCAATAAAAAATCGGAATAGTATATATAAATTATCCTGAAATATGAATATAGCTCCGTATTTTAAACCTGTTGCCTTCAGCGAATTTTTTCCGAATGAATACCCAAAGGATAATTCAAAAAGGATAGGAGATGTTATCAATAAATATGTGGATGTTTTTCCTGATGTTGAAAACGCAGACATTGCTATTATAGGCATTGAAGACGACAGATGTGCGGTAGGAAATGAATTGTGCGGAAAAGCTTCAGATTCTATCAGAAAATACCTGTATCAATTGTTTCCGGGAGCCTATAAATTAAAAATAGCCGATTTAGGAAATATTATAAACGGCCATACGGTTGAAGATACATATTTTGCAGTTGCGCAAGTAACCGAAAAATTGCTCGAAAGCAATACAATAGCGCTGGTGATAGGAGGGGGGCAGGATATAACGTATGCCATATACAAAGCCTATCAAAATAAAAATCAAATTCATAATATTGTAGCTGTAGATAATATGTTCGATTTGGGTGAAGAATCTACAACGCTTGATTCAAAATCTTTTTTAAGCCATATTATTTTACAAAAGCCTAATGTTTTATTTAACTATACTAATATTGGGTATCAAAGCTATTTTGTAAACCAGCATGCGATAGATTTGATGAAAAATTTGTATTTCGATACATACAGGTTAGGTATCCTCCAACAGGATATAACCCTTGTGGAACCTATTGTACGTAATGCAGATTTTCTTTCATTCGATATTTCCGCTATACGCCAAAGCGATGCACCCGGAAATGCAAACGCAACACCTAACGGTTTTTATGGCGAAGACGCTTGCCAAATTGCACGTTATGCCGGATTAAGTAATAAAATAACATCATTCGGTATTTTTGAGATAAACCCTTCTCTGGATAATAGAGGACAAACGGCACATCTGGCAGCACAAATGATTTGGTATTTTATTGACGGGTTTTATAACAGAGAAAACGGATCACCTGCCGAAATGCCTGAAAATTATATAAAATACAATGTGCAGGTAAGCGATGTGGAAGAAGGCATCATTTTTTATAAAAGTAAATTCAGCGATCGTTGGTGGATGGAACTTAAATGTACCGACAAAGTAAAGGAAAAATACAAAAGGCATTATATTATTCCTTGTTCGGAAAATGACTACAAAACAGCGTGCGAAAACGAAATTCCCGACCGCTGGTGGCAAGGCTATCAAAAACTCATGTAAAAATAAAAGCAGCTATTTAAGCTGCTTTTATTTTTATAGTTTTTTGTTTTTATAATACAACTATTTCGATAATTCGAGCATACGCACAATGGGCAATCGTGCTTTTTCTATAATATCCCTGTCAAGTATAATTTCGGGTGTTTCGTTTTTAAGACATAAATAAAGCTTTTCAAGCGTATTTAGTTTCATATAAGGACAATCATTGCAAGAACAGGTTTCATCCTCCGGAACCACGTAAAAATGCTTTTCGGGCGATAGTTTTTGCATTTGATGTATAATGCCTGTTTCGGTAGCTACAATATACGCTTTACTGTCGTCCTTTTTGGTAAAATTAAGCATGGCTGCTGTCGAACCAACAAAATCAGCCAATATAAGAATAGGGCGCTTACACTCCGGATGTGCTATCAGTTTTGCCTGCGGATGTTGTTTTTTAAGTTTTAATATTTCTTCGGTACGTACCCTTTCATGCACATGACAAGCGCCTTCCCATAATAACATATTTCTGCCGGTTAAAGCATTAATATAAGATCCAAGATTCCTGTCGGGCGCAAAAATTAGCTTTTCTTCTTTCGGAAATGATTCTACTATCTTTACCGCGTTACTTGAAGTGCAAATAACATCCGAATGCGTTTTTACTTCCGCCGAACAATTAATATAAGTAATAACTTTATGATCGGGATGCTGCTTTACAAATTCGCCAAATTCTTTCCCCGGAGCGCTGTCGGCAAGCGAACAACCTGCTTCCAAATCAGGAAGCAACACTTTTTTTTGCGGCGACAAAATTTTAGCGGTTTCAGCCATAAAATGCACACCCGCAAATACAATAATATCAGCATCAGTGGCAGCAGCTTGCTGAGAAAGTTGTAAACTATCGCCAATAAAATCAGCTATATCCTGTATATCGCTTTCCTGATAATAATGTGCCAAAATAACGGCATTTTTCTCTTTCCTCAGTTTATTTATCTTTTCTATAAGTTCTTCTTTTTCCATAATTCGGGATATTAATAATTAACACGACAGCACCAACAAAATTAAAGTACAATGATACGAACGATTTTGATGAACAACAATAATATTAAAATATATTTATTTAAATTTAATTATTTCTTTTAGTTTTATTATGCTGTTAATTGTGTTGAAATCTTTTGTTGCTTTTATTTTGATGGTGTTTAACTGTAAGGTTATTAACAAATTTTAAACCTTTTGTGCTGTAAATTTAAATTGATTTATAGCTATTTATAATAATTGTTAACAATTTGTTAAATTAGTTTGTGTGTATAAAATAAACCCGCGCGAACAGTACATATTGGTTAATAAAGACGGTTTAAAAGTTATATAGTTTGCTCAAAAAAAATTTAAACTTTTTTACTCTAACTTCCCTGTAAAAATTTTGTTAATAGCAACAGTAAATAATCAATATTTTAATAACACTTATACACACTTATTAACACATAATTTTTAACAACTATATTTCATTGATAATGAATATGGTTTAAAACAAGTATATTTTTGTTGATAATCTTAAAGTGTTTATTTATAAGATATAGCATATTTATTTAATAATTTTGCCGGAAAATAATTATTAACAACTATGGAAAACAAAGAAATTATTGGCATAGGCTGTGATCAGGGAGGTTTTGAACTTAAACAGTTTTTACTTTCCAATATTAATGAATTAGGGTATGATTACAAGGATTTTGGATCTTATACGCCTGAAAGTATCGACTATCCTGATGTAGCACATGCAGTTGCAAATGCGGTTGAATCGGGCGAAATTAAAAGAGCTGTTCTTATATGCGGAAGCGGTAATGGCATTTCTATGGCAGCCAATAAACACAAAGGTATCAGAGCCGCTCTTTGTTGGAATACTGAAATAGCGGCTTTGGCACGTCAGCATAACGATGCCAATATTATTTCGTTGCCGGGCAGATTTATATCAAAAGAAGATGCGTTAGCATGTATAAAAATATTTTTAAGCACACCCTTCGAAGGTGGACGGCATCAACGTAGAGTAGAAAAAATACCTGTTTTATAATTTTATAATTGTTTGTTTTTTGTATGAGTGAAGCATATCGTGATTTTATGGAGCGTACGGCAGGAGAATCTTTTAATACGGAAAGGATAAAAACTTTTGCTTCTAATATTTCACGCTATAATCAATTTGTTGAAGAAGGTAAAAAACAATATAAAAACCTTGAGTTGGCTAAAGAAAGGGCAACGTTTATTAAAAATAACGTAATTAATGATTTGCCTAAATATTTGGTACAATTCGAGAATAATTTTCAGTCGCGTGGAGGAAAAGTAATATGGGCGCAAGATGCAGAAGAAGCTGTTAATGAAATAGCACAGATTATAAAAAAATACAATACTCCTGAAATTACTAAAGATGCCAACCTTATAAGTGACGAAATATTTTTGCAACAAAATATAGGCGCTTATAAGCTGAAAACTTTGGATTATAGCCTGTTTATGAATGAGGGTAAAAAAGAAACTACCACACACACTGTTAATAGGGCTATAGAGCAATCGCATGCGCAAATATTCGATTTAATAAAAGAAAAATTAAAACTTGCACCGCAAACCAAACCTGAGCAGCTTATAAAAGAACTGAATAACGAATTAAAAAAACGTGCATTGGCATCAGATATTTGTATTACGGGTTCTAATTTTTTAATAGCTGACACGGGCGGTGTTTCTGTTGTTGAAAATGAAGGTACTTCCGCGCTTGCAATAGCTTTTTCTAAAGTACATATTGTATTGGCAGGCGTAGAAACCGTTATCCCTAAACTTACCGATTTGCATTTGTTTTTTCCTTTATATTCTACTTATGCAACAGGTAAAAAACTTTCCGTTTTTAGTTCTATTTACACAGGTCCTCAACAGTCAAAAGAAAACGAAGGACCTAAGGAAATGTATGTAGTTTTATTAGACAATGGCAGAAGCGAAATACTGGAACAAAAAAATCAACGGCGTGCTTTAAGTTGTATTCAATGCGGTGCATGCTCAAATGCTTGTCCGGTTTATAAAACCATAGGAGGTGAAACTTATAACACTACATACAACGGACCTATAGGTGCAGTTGTTTCTCCATGGCTTAAAGGTGTTAATGATTATAAACATTTAACTTATGCTTCCAGTATTTGTGGAGCTTGCACGCTTGTATGTCCCGTAAATATTAATATTCATGAACTTATTTTACACAATCGCAATTATATAGCTAAAAACAAAAAGAAGTTTTTAAGGCGTATGGAGCGATTTATGATGTTTTTATTAAGTTTTTTGATGGTTAAACGTACCCGCTTAGATTGGCTTAAGGCTAAAAACAAAAATAAATATCTGGCTACGTATATTTTCAGAAGTTGGAAAGATAAGCGTAGTATTCCGCAATTTGCCGAAAAAAGTTTTAACCAATTATGGCAGGAAAAATATGGTTTGAAAAAGTAAGTAGGAAAAAAGGTGTTGATGTAAAAAATTTGAAAACCAAATAATTATCATAAGTTTAGAAAATTAAAGAAAACCCTTTATTTTTCTTTTGTGCAATAATATGTTCTCTTATTTCTTGTTGAATTGTCTTAATATGTTGATTTTTCATGAAATCAATAAATACTTCTGACGATTCGTTTTTAGTAGAAATTTGTAATGCTTCAATATATTTTGCTCTGTCTTCTGCAAATACTTTTGTTAAAGGTATATTAAAAAGCATTTGAATATAATTCATGATTAGGCGTGCTGTTCTTCCGTTTCCATCTACCCAAGGATGAATATTAACTAAATTGTAGTGAGAGTTAAAACTTAATGTATATATATCTTTTTGGCTAAGTTGCTTTAGCATTATTTCATTAATAATAGAACAGAAATTTTTTACGGCGTCCGGAACTTTTATATAATCTAAATATGTTTTTCCACCTATACCGGAACTTACTGCACATTTGCGAAATTCTCCTTTTGAAGCATCCCATGTTAAGCCT
This sequence comes from uncultured Bacteroidales bacterium, assembly GCA_937889945.1. Lineage (GTDB taxonomy): Bacteria > Bacteroidota > Bacteroidia > Bacteroidales > UBA4417 > UBA4417. The sequence continues at coordinate 25,743 of CALBZC010000047.1, read as the reverse complement.
AAATTATCATGAAAGCTACCGGTTGTTTTCATAATAATTCCATTAATTTTACAAAGTAATTCAGAAGAAAAATAAACTTTTTTTTGAGCTTGTATTTGTGTAAATTGGTAAGCTTTTAATAAATCCCTGTTCATATCATAATATGCAATGGGTTTATTTCCAATAGCTAATCCCTCATCAAACAGTAATTGTGCTTCGTTTTCTGTTAAAGTAGAACCCTCAATTGCCGTTGAATTAGCAATCATTGAATACATGAAATACTTTGTATAATCCAAATTTTGATTCAAATTAAGATGAGTATATTCCGTGTTTAAATCAATTAAATGAGCCCAGCTATTTATCATGTTTTTTATATTTCAAAAGCTATAAAAAGTAGTTTTACCCGACTGTGTATTATTTGAAAGTAAAAAATTATGTAAACAAGTAAGAGAGTGCTAATTAATTTTATTTTGAAAGTTTTGCACTCACTTTATTTAATTCTCCTTTTTGATCCAAAATTGCTAAAATACCTAAAACAATGAGCATAGGAATATAGTTCATCAGTTTTGTGATGGTCAATATTTTTTCGGGAGATTTTATTATATTACTTACGTAAATAAGCGAGGTGTAGTAAAATTGTCTGCTTAAATCGGAAATGGTGCTAACAAACGTTTTTAAATTAAAATCGAAGATTACAAAAGAAGAATAAAAGTAAAGCACCACAATAATGCCTGTTATTAAAGTGAGCAAGCCATATTTTAAATAAATACTTCTTTTGCTCAATTCAGGTTGAGGTTCGAGCAATACACGTTCCATTATTTTCGCGGCAAAATCATCGCTTGGCGAATATAAAGACATCCTTGCAGATATCTTTTTAATGGATTCAATATTTTCTTTATTTTTATTTATCATTTTCTGCAAAATTAAGAACAATTTTTATACCATACTATATTGGTACATCGATTGTTGGAGTTGTGCATATAATTTTTTACGTATGCGGAATAACTTTATTTTAACGTTTTCCTTTGAAATTCCCATAATACAACTTATATCTTCCACAGTATTATCTTCGAGATAGAAAAGCGTAACAATCATATTTTCGTCATTGGGGAGTTTGTTGATGGCTTGTTCCACCATTTCCGAACGCATATCATAATCAAACGTGTCGAGATTTTCTATTATTTCATCTTCAGTCATCTCTTGTGCCATTTTTTCCTCCAATTCCACATGTATATGTTTTTGTTTACGTGTGTGTGATATAGCCATATTGTAAGCTATGCGATAGAGCCATGTACTGAATTTAGCGGTTCCTTTAAATGTTTGCAACGATTGGTAAGCTTTTACAAATACATCTTGCGCTACCTCTTCGGCATCTTCACGGTTTTGCACAACTTTACGCACGATGGTAAAAACCATATCGGCATGTTTTTTAACGAGCAAACCGAAAGCTGCGGTGTTTCCGCTTAAAATACTTTTTACCAGCGTTATATCGTCTGTTTGTTTGCTCATTGTATTTATTTTGACGCAATTTTTTTTATAAAGTTACAATTTTTTGTAACTTTTTGAGCATGCCCAACGTCTTATGAATATAAGAATCTAAAAATAAATAAATGATTTAGTTTTCGTAATAAGTTTGTGATTGGTTTGTTAGTAAAAAAAGCGCTGTTCTTCAGCGCTTTTTTTGTTATTTTATTTTTTCTACTCCTTTTTTTATTCTTTTTATCATTTCTTCTTTTCCTAAAATTTCAGCCACATGTGTCATGCTGGGTCCGGCATTTGTGCCTACAATGGCTAAACGTATAGGATTCATCACCATACCCATGCCTATGTTTTTGTTTGTGCAAAATTCCCGTATATTTTTTTCAAACGTTTCGGCAGTAAAAGGATTTGTATTTTCAATAAAAGGTAAAACTTCGCTGAGCAGGGTAGGGGTTTCGGTTTTCCAAACTTTTTGAATTACTTTTTCATCGTAAGTTTCGGGTGCCACAAAAAAGAATTTGGATTGCGATAATAAATCGGGGAGTAGTGTTACACGGTCTTTTATCAGTTCGCAAATGGCGGGAAGCATGCTTTTGTTGAAAACAATATGGTTGTCAACCAACATTTTTTCTAAATAAACACTGAGTTCTTCATTTGTTTTTCTGTGTAAAAACTGATGATTGAACCAATGTGCTTTTTCCAGATCAAATTTAGCGCCTGATTTGCTTACACGTTCCAATGAGAAAGATTGAATAAGCTCATCCATTGTAAAAAGTTCTTGTTCGGTTCCGGGATTCCAGCCCAAAAATGCGAGCATGTTTACTACTGCTTCCGGCAAGTATCCGCTTTCTCTGTAGCCCGATGAAATTTCATTTGTTTTGGGATCTTTCCATTGTAGAGGAAATACGGGAAAACCAAGTCTGTCGCCATCACGTTTGCTGAGTTTTCCGTTTCCGTCAGGTTTCAAAAGTAAAGGCAAATGTGCAAATTGCGGCATTTTATCTGCCCACCCAAAGGATTTATAAAGTAACACGTGCAAAGGTGCCGATGGCAACCACTCCTCACCGCGTATCACATGCGAAATTTTCATTAAGTAATCGTCCACAATATTTGCCAGGTGATAGGTTGGCATACCGTCTGATTTATAAAGGACTTTATCATCCAATAATGAAGAATCCACTTTAACTTCGCCACGTATAATATCATTTACCGTTACGGTTTCGTTTTCGGGTATCTTAAAACGTATTACGTAATGATTCCCGTTTTCCAATAATTGTTGGGTTTCTTCTTTTGATAAGGTTATCGAATTTTTTAACCCTTTTCTTGTCTTAGGTCCGTATTGAAAAGTTTCTTTTTTAGCTTCATATTTTTTTCTCAATGCATCCAATTCCTCCGGTGTGTCAAAAGCATAATAAGCTGTTCCGTTTTCTATAAGTTGCAATGCATACTGTTGGTACATAGCTTTGCGGTCGCTTTGCCTGTAGGGGGCAAAAGCACCACCTATGTGCACACCTTCGTCAAATTTTATTCCGCACCATTCCAATGATTTTATAATATAATCTTCTGCACCGGCAACAAAACGTCCTTGGTCAGTATCTTCGATGCGGAGAATCATTTTTCCCCCATGTTTTTTGGCAAACAAGTAATTGTATAAAGCAGTGCGTACACCGCCAATATGTAATGGACCCGTTGGGCTGGGCGCAAAACGTACTCTTATTTCTGACATAATTTTATTTTTAAAATGCAAAGGTACAAAAACACGATGTAAATGAACTTATTATAAGGTATCAAGTTATTATTATCTTTGCAGTAACTTTTTATTTCTATGTATCATGATTGGTTTTAATGTTACCGATGTTAAATTTAATTTAAAAAATAAGCAAGTTTACAAAAAATGGTTAACTGCGATTATTGAAAATGAAGGTAAAAAAGCAGGAGATATTTCCTATGTTTTTTGCTCTGATGAATATCTGTTGGATTTAAACAAGCAATATCTTAATCATGATACCTACACTGATATTATAACCTTTGATTATGCTGAAGGAAATAAAACTTCGGGGGATATTTTTATAAGCATTGATAGAGTAAAAGAAAATGCCGGAAAATTTAATGTAACATTTGAGGAGGAATTATTGCGCGTTATGGCGCATGGTGTTTTACATTTAATGGGTTATAAGGATAAAAAATCGGGCGATATTTCCATCATGCGTTCAAAAGAAGAAGAAAGTATAGAAATGTTTAATAATTTTATACTTAAATAGTTGAAAATAAGTGGAATATATTCAATGTTCCACGTGAAACATTAATAAATTGTTTAAAGAATACGATATAATAGTTGTGGGTGCAGGGCATGCGGGTTGCGAAGCCGCCGCCGCCGCTGCAAATATGGGCTCATCTGTCTTGCTTGTTACCATGAGCATGTATAATATGGCGCAGATGTCGTGCAATCCTGCTATGGGAGGCATTGCAAAAGGACAAATAGTAAGAGAAATTGATGCGCTGGGTGGCTACGCGGGTATTGTTACGGATAACACCATGATACAGTTTCGCATGCTCAATCGTTCTAAAGGACCTGCCATGTGGAGCCCACGTGCGCAGAGTGATAAAATGCGTTTTTCCGAAGCATGGAGGAGTATCCTGGAAAGCATACCCAATCTCGATTTTTGGCAGGATACGGTTACCGGAGTATTGGTGAAAAATAACAGACTTGTGGGAGTGAAAACCGCAATGGGTTACGAAATAAAGGCCAAAGCCGTAGTACTAACCAACGGAACTTTTCTTAACGGTGTCATTCATATAGGTACCCAATCTTTTGGCGGAGGTAGAATAGGGGAGAGGGCTGCAAAAGGATTAACAGAGTGTTTGCAGCAAATCGGATTTGAGTCGCAACGCATGAAAACAGGTACTCCCGTGCGTATAGATGGCAGAAGCATTGATTTTACTAAAATGCAAGTGCAGGAAGGTGATGAAAATCCTGAAAAGTTTTCTTATACCGATACAGCTCCTTTAACCAAACAACGACCGTGCTATATAACTTATACTTCACCTGAAGTTCATGATGTGCTAAAAACAGGTTTTCATGAATCTCCCATGTTTCAGGGCAGGATAGAAGGGGTTGGACCTCGTTATTGCCCTTCTATTGAAGATAAAATAAATCGTTTTTCCGATAAAACAAAACATCAGCTTTTTGTAGAGCCTGAAGGATGGGATACACAGGAATATTATTTAAACGGCTTTTCATCTTCCCTGTCTGCCGAGGTACAGTTTAAAGCCTTGCGGCTGATTCCGGGTTTGGAGAATGCCAAAATATTTCGTCCCGGTTATGCCATAGAATATGATTATTTTCCGCCTGTTCAACTTAAAAATACCTTAGAAACTAAGTTAGTAGAACATTTGTATTTTGCAGGGCAAATAAATGGAACAACCGGTTATGAAGAAGCCGGAGCACAAGGCTTAATTGCCGGAATAAATGCGCATCTCAAGCTTAATAATGAGCAACCCTTTGTATTGAAAAGAACAGATGCTTATATTGGCGTATTGATAGATGATTTAATAACCAAAGGTGTAGATGAGCCTTACCGCATGTTTACATCGCGTGCGGAATACCGTATTTTATTACGTCAGGATAATGCCGATTTACGTTTAACGCCATTGTCTTATAAAATAGGTTTGGCTTCGCGCAAGAGAACAGAAAAGGTTGAAGAAAAAATAAAAGGTATAAGTAAGCTTACCGATACCATAAAAAAATACAGTGTTTCTCCTGATCAAATTAATGGTTTATTGGAAAGTTTGGGTACAGCTCCCATAAATCAGAAAGTTAAGTTAGATACCATTTTATTACGACCGCAGGTAAGTTTAAGTCAACTGATAGAATGTTTAGATGGGTTGAAAAATGAGGTTTCCGGTTTTGATGCTAATGTAAAAGAAATTATTGAAGAAACCGAAATTTTAATGAAATATGATAGTTATATAAGTAAAGAAAAAGAAGTTGCCGACAAACTGTTACAATTTGAAAATATGCCATTAAGAGAAGATTTTGATTATAATAGTTTACAATCGCTTTCTACCGAAGCTCGCCAAAAATTAACAAGAATTAAACCTGCAACCATAGGACAGGCATCGCGCATCAGCGGAATTTCTCCTGCTGATATTTCTGTATTAATTGTTTATCTAGGAAGATAAAAGTTTGTTTCACGTGGAACATGTTAAATAATATATCGATTTTTAGAATTAAATAAGATTTTTTTACAATGGAGAATTTACAAAATTGCCCTGTTTGTGGAAGTAATGACTTGGAAATATACATGGAAACCCAAGATTATTTTTTAACCCAAGAAAAATTTTCTATTGTCGAATGTAAAGCTTGCAGTTTCAAATTTACAAATCCGCGCCCCTTAGAAAACGAATTGGCAAAATATTATAAGTCCGAAGCTTATATTTCACATTCTGATAGTTCCGAAGGTTTATTTAATAAAGTATATCAAAAAGTAAGAAAATACACCTTATGTAAAAAATATAAATTAATTACTGATTTTAAGGCTAAAGGGAAAATATTAGACATAGGATGTGCTTCAGGCAATTTTTTAAGCATTTTTAAAGAAAATGGTTGGGAAACGGTAGGAGTGGAGCCCAATGAAGAAATTAGAGAATATGCAAAAAATAAGTTCGGTTTAAATGTATATCCCGAAGACTATTTAAAACAAATGCCCGAAAATGAATTTGATGTTATTACTATGTGGCATGTGCTTGAACATGTTTTTGATTTAGACGCACGCATGCGCGATTTAAAACGGTTGCTCAAAAAAGACGGTATTTTAATTATAGCTGTTCCCAATGCCGATTGCCTGGATGCACAAATTTATGACAAATATTGGGCAGCTTATGATGTACCCCGCCACTTATATCATTTTACACAAAAAAGCATAGAAACACTTTTAGCAAACTATGATTTTAAGATAAAAGAAATTAAACCTATGATTTTTGATGCTTATTATGTAAGTTTGTTAAGTGAAAAATATAGAAATAAAAAAATGAATTGGATTCATGCAATCTCCAATGGTTTTAAATCAAATTTGAACTCGTTGGGGAAAAATAACCAATCTAGCCTGATTTTTGTGGTTCAAAACAGTGAAAAATTAAAATAAGCCACTATAAAGCTTTGTGTGTGTTTATGAAAATTGCTATTGCCGGACTAAAGAACGTTGTTTATAGGGCTTCTAATAAAACAGCCTCTGTAAGCCTTGATAAATCTAACTTTTAGCACCTTTATGACTTGGAGTGAAAAAAAAATAAGAAAACAACTCTATTTTATGCTTATCATAAGCATCGTTTTATTTTTTTCCGCGCAGCTTATTAATTTCTATTTAGAAAAAAGAAACAATATCCAACAAGTTACTAAAAGGCTGGATAAAAAAGTTAAAATTGCCGAAGCCGAACTTTCGGATGAATTAGTTAAAATTTCTTCACATCTTAAAAATGATAAAGAAGATGATTTTAGAGATTTTTTAATAAAAAACTATAAAAATTATTTTTCGCGCCATGGCGTTGAAATTTTGATATATAGAAATGACAGTCTCACATTTTGGACAGATCAGGTTTGTGCGGTTCCATCTGTTAAGAATACAATCTTTTTTAACACCGGCATTTACGAGTCGGGTAGTGGTAACTATTTAATATTAAAAAAACAAGAGCGCAACTATGACATCATAGGACTACAGCTTTTAAATTATAATTTTAAATACGAAAACGAGTATTTACCCAAAGGTTTCCATAAAAGGTTTCGTGTGCCCGATAACACACAACTTTATTTGGAGAAAAAACAAAATAACGTTACCGATACAAAAGGCAATTTTTTGTTTTCAGTAGATTTTGCTAATGAAATGCAGCTATCGGCTTGGTTAATGTATTTATTGTTTTCAATATATGTAACATCACTTCTATGTTTTACCGCGGCTATCTATTATGCACTTTTGATAGTAAAACTTAAATTGCATATAAGCTGGATAATAGTAGCAATCTCGTTCGGGACTATTGTTTTTTTACTGCGTTTGCTGCAATTAAAATTTCCTTTCCCTTATTTTCTTTATCATTTAAGTATATTTAATCCTGTTTATTTCGCCACCTCGCAGTTGATGCCCTCTTTGGGCGATTTGGCTATTAATGCGTTGCTCTTATTGCAGTTTTCTTCTATCGTATATCGTTATCCGCCCACATATATAGGCTTAGTTTCGCGTAACAAAATAATAAAACATGTAATGGCTATTGTTATTATAAGTGTAGTTATAACCATGTTTTATTTTCTCACCGATACCATTACCAATTTAGTAATTAATTCAAATATATCGTTCCGGTTCGAGGATTTGTTGAGTTTGCCCCATTTGAGCTATTTTTCCATATTTATAATAGCTGTTATTCTCATTACCATCTATTTCCTTACTGAGTTGCTCATTTTATTTTTTACCAAATACCGCACGCCCGGGCTATTTATATTATATGGTTTGCTCGCTGTAGCCGGCTATACGGTTTATTTATACTATTTTGCAGAATTCGACGTGTTCTACGTGTTATTCTTGGTGATATTTCTACTCATTTTTTATTTACAACTCCTTTTTCGCACAGAAAATATTTTTGGTCTTAACCGCATTATAGGTTCGTTAATTTTACTTACAACTGTTGCCACCTACATATTAAATAAAACGGAAGATAAAAGAGAGCAGCAACGCCGTGTTATATATGCCGGTCATCTGGTCGAAAATCATAGCTATTTGGCAGAGTATTATTACGAAAACATCGTAAAGGAAATGCAGCGAGACCAGGAGATAAAAAATAAATTAAATGAAGTGAAAGATAGAGCAGATTTCAGCACGCTTGCTTCCTATATTAAAGAAAAATATTTTACAGCCTACTGGACTAAATATAACATACAGATAACCGTTTGCTCACCCGCTCAAATCTTAAATATTCAACCCCAAAATGTTACCATTGGTTGCAACAAGTATTTCGAAAGCATTATTGTGTCCTTGTCGCCTACTAACGTCAAAGGCTTGTATATCAATAAAAATTTAATCAACGAAACGTATTACTTGGGTAAACTTTCGCTTTATCCGCAAGATAAAAAAACCGTAGATGTTTATTTTGAAATATCGTATAAAGAAGTGAGTAAAGGATTGGGCTATCCTGAATTGTTGATTGACAGAAAAAAGAAAGGTGCTGAAGATAACCTTTCAGCATATTCATATGCATTTTATAACCACGGCGATTTAATAAAGAAAGTAGGAATTTATCCATATAATATAAAAGAAACAAAACAACTTGCCGATAGCATTCCATATGGTTTTTACCACGAAAATAAGTATTCGCATCTGATATACAAGACAGATAGTAACACCTATCTTATTTTAAGTCACAAAAATGTGAATATTGCCGATTGGCTGTCTCCTTTTTCCTATATATTTATTTTTATTGTTTGCATTATTTTCACCTTACAAGTATTTACTTATACAGGCATACGACCCAAATGGGGATTTTCATCTTTTAAAGTGAGGTTTCAATTATTTTTGGTAGTTACAAGTATTGCCATTTCTCTTCTGTTGGTTATAGTTAGTTTATTGTTTATTAATAATATAAGTTTTAATAAAAATAATGAAATCATTAAAGAAAAGATGAATTCGGTATTGTTTGATATCGAATCATTATACCGTGATTTTAACACTTTTGAAGAAGTATATAAGTCCGGAGATTTGTCTAACAGGCTTATAGCGCTTTCCAACACTTTTTTTATAGATGTAAATATATATAATCCTAACGGTTATCTTATTGCCTCCTCAAACGACCGTATTTTTAAAGAAGGCTTATTGTCTCTTCAAATACATCCGGTAAGTGATAAGTTATTGAAAAACAACAAAAAATCATTTTTCATCGTGCGCGAAAGCATAGGAAAATATACCTATCTCTCAGCATACACTGCCATACGTAACAGGGATAACAAAGTGATAGGATATTTAAACTTGCCTTATTTTGCACGTCAGGAGGAAATAAAACACGAAATTTCAAGGCTCATTTCCGCATTTGTAAACATATATATATTTATGATATTATCTATCATAGGTTTATCTTTGATTTTAGCCCAATATTTTACAAAACCTCTGCAACATATTGGAAAACAATTTCGGGAAATAAGAATTGGCAACAAAAACGAAAAAATACATTGGAAAAGAAAAGATGAAATAGGGCGTTTGGTTGAAGAATTTAATCATATGATTGATGAACTATCGCATAGCGCCGATTTATTGGCGCGTAGTGAGCGCGAAGGTGCTTGGCGGCAGATGGCACGGCAGGTGGCACACGAAATAAAAAATCCGCTGACACCCATAAAACTCAATGTGCAAATGCTCATGCGCGCCTGGAACGATAAAGATCCGCATTGGGAAGAGCGGTTAAAAAAGTTTTCCAACAATCTTATTCTGCAAATTGATACGCTTTCTTCTATAGCAAGCGAGTTTTCTGATTTTGCACAAATGCCCGAGCCTCAAATGCAGACTTTTGATATTGTGCCAATGATAAACGAATCTGTGGAATTTTATAAAGATTCTTCATATAACACGGATATTCAGTTTGTTACATCTTTAAACTCTTGTGTTGTGTATGCAGACCCAAATCAAATGTTACGCGTATTTAACAATTTGATTAAAAATGCTTTGCAGGCAATTTCATATGGCGAAAAAGGAGAAATCGTGTTGGAATTAATAAAAAGGGAACGCACTTGCTTATTCAGCATAAAGGATAACGGCATGGGAATACCCAAGGAGAAGTACGACAAAATTTTTTCGCCCAATTTCACAACCAAAACCACCGGCATGGGTTTAGGCTTAGCCATGGTTAAAAACATTATTCAATCCATAGGAGGTGAAATTTGGTTTGAATCTTCAAATAGCGGCACCATATTCTATATTTCTATCCCTTCCCAGTATCCATAAGCATGTGTAAATTTACTAAGGCGCTACCCCACTACATTTTTGCATAGCTGATGGCATTAAACAAAATTATTACATTTGCACTTTAAACTTTAATTTGTGAATCCTTTAAAAAAGCTTGCAGGACAAACACTTACCTATGGAATGAGTTCCATATTGGTAAGAGTCTTAAATTTCTTTTTAGTCCCTCTATATTCCTATATACTTCCACCGGCTGAGTCGGGTTCATCCACTGAGCTCTTGGCATATATCGCGCTTTTTCAGGTTGTGTTAACTTTTGGCTTCGAAACCGGATTTTTTCGTTTTGCCTCAAAGCACAAGGAGCAGGCACAGGAGGTTTTTTCAACGGCGGTTATATTTTTAGGGTCCGTATCTTTATTGTTTGTATTGTTAGTAAGCATTTTTTCATCGCCTATAAGTGTGGCATTAGGCTATCCGGTGCAGGTGTTGATTTTTGTTTCATTAATTCTGGCGTTAGATACATTTACGGCTATATTTTTTGCTTACTTAAGATTTTTAGACAAGGCTTTCAGGTTTGTAACTTACCGTACCATCAAAATATTAACCGAGTTAGGATGCAACCTGTTAATGTTTCTTGTAATGCCTTATTATTTTAAGGTGCACCCACACTCTTTTTTATTGCATTTTGTTTCGCCCACCCCTTCCTACGATTATATAATATTTTCTATATTAATAAGTTGCATAGTTTGTTTCATACTTTTTCTGCCCAGTATCATACGTGTTAAATATATTTTTTCAAAGCCTTTATTCAGGCAACTTTTCACCTATTCTTTTCCTTTAATGATAGCAGGCTTGCCGGGTGTGGCAAATGATACCATAAGCCGCCTGTTTTTTCGCTATTTGGCGCCCGATACATCACCTTGGAAAGACCAACTGGGAATTTTTGGGATGAATGCCAAGTTAGCCGTTTTTATTGTTCTTTTTGTGCAAATGTTTCGTTATGCCGCAGAGCCTTTTTTCTTTTCGCATGCCGAGAAAGAAAATATTAAAAAAACCTATGCCGATGTAATGAAATATTTTGTTTTCTTCTGTGTTGTAATGTTTTTAGGAATAGCATTTTACAGAGATATTATTGTATTACTTTTGGGCAAAAGTTACAGAATAGGAGTGAGGGTATTACCTTTGATGCTCATTACCAATATTTTACTGGGAATAGTATTTAACCTTTCCATGTGGTACAAACTATCGGGACAAACAAAGTATGCCGTAACCATAACGCTTTTGGGCTTAATTGTGAATACGGTTTTCAACATTATATACATGCCCCGCTATGGCGATATGGCTGCTGCGTGGGGCTATATGCTTAGCTATCTGGCAATGGTAATATACAGTGCTTTATTAGGACATAAATATTATCCTATTCCCTACGATTGGAGAAAAATTATTTTTTATTTTGCCTCCGGTGTTGTAATTTTTGTAGCGGGCAATTATTTCAGCCCCTCCCATGCACTACTCAAATATAGCCTATATATGTTATATATATTTATATACATTTTTATAGTAATGAAGATGGAACATATTGATTTAAAAATGATTAAAAAAGTAATCGTAAACAGGTAATGTGGAAGGTATAGCATATCCGCGCCAGGCATAGGAAAAACCGTTAGCGCTGATTTGTAATCCGGGCTATCATCATATATCCCCTCCCCCCGCGCTAGCCCCCCCGCTAGCGCAGATTTGCAATCCGTGCTACAATAAAAAGCAGTAAAAAAAGGTATAAAGTAAAAAAATATAGAAGTTGAGGCACGGATAAGATATCCGCGCCAGCAAAGAGAGGCACGGATAATATCTCTGCCCCAGCAAAGAGTCTCCCTCATTATAATAAAAACGCTTATCTTTATATAATAAACGCATTATATATTTAGCGGTAAAATTTCAAAAATGAACTATAAGTCGTTGAAAATCAGTTAAATAAAAACAAAAATGCGCATTTATTTATTGCGTTTATTATAGTATTTCTTTAAATATACATATTTATGAAACGCATATCTTTTTTTTGGTTTCTTTCTTGTTTTTTTCCTCTTCAAATAGTGGCACAAAATCATTTTATAGAGATGATTAGAGAAGCCCTTAGTTATCCTGCTTTGGGAAAGAGTTGCAGGTACGAATGGGATGGCGATAAGGATGTTTGCGATTCAATGCATAAAACCATAGAGGTGAATGTGGGTGATTTTTTTAATAAAAATGAAGATGTTATAAAAAGAATAAATGGTTGTCCGAATTTTAAATTTCTGAATATTTCTGAAAACTTTTTTAGTAAAGATACAATATCTTACGGTATAGGTAATTTCCATAAGTTAAATAATATTACTTATTTGAGCATACACGGAGGAAAATTTGTGCGTGATTATAATCAGTTTTTTGATGAAATAAACAATATGCCTGAATTAAAATACTTATTAATCAATTATCTGAACAATAAAATTGACTTATCTAAAAATTCATTTTTCCAACATATTTTAAATAAGCTGGATGGCTTGCAAATAACAGGCAATGCGGTTATTTTGCCCACGACGCACAATTCTTTAAGTTCCCTTTATTTATCGCAAAGCACCTTTATAATAGAAAGAAATCTAAAAAATGTTTACAACAATGGATTAAAAAATATTTATATTTATACGGATTCTTTGACGGCGGAAATAATTGAACAGATTGAAAAATTTAAAAACTTAGAATATATAGGCATCCAAGCAACTTATATTTCACCTGATGTTTCTGTGATTAACAGTTTAAAAAAGCTTAGAAATTTAAAGGCATTAGAAATTGGAGGATATAAATTATACTTGTCTCAGCATGATTTTGAGCAACTCCCTACACTCAAACAACTTAAAAAATTATATATCTGGAATTTAAGCCCCGCGCAGGCGGCGAATTGTAACCCGATTTTTGGCATACCGCAACTGGAAGATTTAGCATTTGCGCTTGATGCAGATATTCATAGCTTGGAATGGACAGAAACAAAGAGTACTTCATTAAAAAGCCTGAAAATATACGGTAAGTTAAAAACCATATCTTCCGCCTTAGGAGATTTGAAAAATTTAGAAACACTAACTTTGAACTATCATGCACTAGAATCTCTACCACCTTCCATCGGAAATCTCACCCATTTAAAAACAATTAATGTAGGTAATAATAATTTGGCTGATCTTCCTGAAAGTTTTAATAACCTAAGTTCCCTGCAAACACTCAATTTATCAGGTAATCATTTAACAAAGCTTCCTGAGTTGGGGAATTTTAAAGACTTGGAAAAGCTTTTTGCAGAAGATAATGATATTGCTTTTATTCCTGCTTCCATAGGAAATTGCACAAAAATGAAAGAAATTAATCTTCAGGCAAATTTTATTGCGGAAATGCCTTCAGAAATATATAATTTAAAAAACCTCGTAACACTTTTCCTTTCCACAAATAACATATCGCGCATACCTGATGGAATAGAAAAATTAGAAAATCTGCAATATTTATATATAGATAATTTGCATGAGAATAGCCGTAAATATGATAAACAAACAAATAAAATACCACGCTTATCTAATAACATTACCTATGTTCCCGCAGAAATTAAAGAATTGAAGAATCTTAAAATACTTGATTTTTCTAAAAATAATAAATTGGGAAACAATATCTTACAACTATTTTTTGAAAGTAAAAGCAAAGATTATAATTTGGATTTAAACGAATGCGGAATAGATAAATTACCTGAAAACGGTTGGGCAAAGTTGAGTATTAAAAGCTTAGACTTAAGCGGAAATAAAATAAGTAAACTACCTGATGATTTCTTTAACAATCGCATTGGATATGTTAATTTGTCTTGCAATCCGTTAGGTAATTACGCACATTCTGTCAGTAACAGAACAAACTTAATGATATTGGCTTATTTGGAAAAAAAGATAAGCAAAGAAGAGCTGTTGCAACAGGAAAATTTGCTTGAAGAAATTATGAAAGTTGGGAATGTTTGTTATTTAGGTCGTAATGTAAAACCTTTATTAGAATTGTATCCTATAGCTTTTGAAATAGACTCCGCTAAAACATTCCAAAAAATGGATCATGATTCTTATGCCGATGCATTATTTGAAGCAGAGCGTTATGCAGCGTGCATACCATATTACACCTATGATATTAATAAGCAAATAAATAGTCATATGATTTGGATAAATTCATTTGTTCCTAATTTATTGAACAGAAGTGAGGCTTACCTGCAAATAGGGGATACGATTTCTGCTATGCGTGATTTAGACATGGTAACAGAGCATGGATATAATAAAGATGAAAATGTGGCTATGTTATATTTAGCAATGGGCGATAAACAGAATTATTATAAAAGGCTTTCTTCAAAAGCTGATTATTATTTGAAACATGAGGATATAAATAAGCCTCTTTATCAACTTTCATTATTGGAAATATATACGATTGCAGATGACAAGATAAAGTTTAAAGAATATGCCCAAACGGTAAGCATTGACAAGCAAAAAGATGCTATGGCTTATTTTATTTTTGAATATTTGAAAATTCTCAATAATTGGGGCAATAAAAATATAGATAAAGAAATAGATAATTTTGTCAAAGAGGCGCAATCTCAAAAATATCAAAATACAAATTGGGATTGTCATTTAGTTGAAAAATGGGCAAAATATAAGCCCCAGGAACAAAGAAAACGCATAGAACGCTTAAATAGTATTATATGCCCGCATTAACAGGCATACGGTATTCTATTTTAATTCTTTTTCCAGCATATTTAATTCATCATGGGTTTTTTCCCATTCCTCCATTTTTGAATCGAGATTACGTTTAAGCTGTGTATATTCCGAGAATATTTGGCTGCTGTAACTTGCATCTTTATGTGTTTCGGGATTGGCTAAAATGGTATCATACGCTGCAATCTTACTTTCGAACGTATTAATCTCGTCCTCAATTTTTTGCACTTTATTTGCGACCTTGCGGATTTCCTTTTCCTGCTGTTTGCGCGCTTCGTAACTTAACTTGTTAGCCGATTGCTTTTCGGATGTTTTATTTTGTGTATTTTTCTGAATTTCAAGCTCTTTCAGTTCTGCAATTTTACGTCCTTGAATAAAGTCGTTAACATCGCCAAGCCATGGTTTTATGGTATGGTTTCTAAATTCAAAAACCTTATCCGTTAAACCTTGCAAGAAATCCCTATCATGTGAAACAATAATTAATGTTCCGTCAAACCTGAGCAAGGCATTCTTGAGAATATCTTTACTCATCATATCCAAGTGGTTTGTCGGCTCATCAAGAATGAGAAGGTTAACGGGTTTCAGCAATAATTTGGCAAGAGCCAAGCGTGCTTTTTCGCCACCCGACAATACTTTCACCTTTTTGTCTATGGCATCGCTGCCAAAAAGAAAGCTTCCCAGTATATTGCGTATTTTGGTTCTTATCTCTCCTACGGCAACATCATCAATGGTTTCAAAAACCGTTTTATCCGGATCTAAATAATCAGCCTGATTTTGTGCATAATATCCTATCTGCACATTATGCCCCAACTTACATTGTCCTTCATAATCGATTATGCCGGCTATAATTTTGGCTAATGTACTTTTTCCTTCTCCATTGCGCCCCACAAAAGCGACAAAGCTTTCTTTTTCAATCATAAATTCCAGATTGGAAAGCACAAGTTTATCGTCATATTTTTTGGTAAGGTTTTGAGCTTCCACCACCACTTTGCCTGAAGGCGGAGCCGGAGGGAACAGAAAATGAATGGCTGAAGTGTCGGTAGTATCAACCTCCACACGTTCCATTTTATCCAGGAGCTTAATGCGCGACTGCACCTGTCTGGCTTTGGTTGCTTTGTAACGGAATTTTTCTATAAACTTTTCTATTTCCGCTATTTCATTCTGCTGGTTTTCATAAGCCGCTTGTTGCAGTTGCATTTGTTCTGCCCGTAAATCCACATAACGGGAATAGTTCGCTTTATAGTCGTAAATCTTCCCGTTCATAATCTCGATGGTGCGTGTAGTAACATTATCGAGAAAAGCCCTGTCGTGCGATACCAGCAGTACCGCGCCGCTGTAATTAATCAAAAAGCTCTCTAACCATTGAATAGATTCAATGTCCAAATGGTTTGTAGGTTCATCCAATAAAATAACATCGGGTTTTTTGAGCAATATTTTGGCAAGTTCTACGCGCATTTGCCATCCGCCGCTAAAGGTATTCAGCGGCTTATCAAAATCAGACGGTTCAAACCCCAAACCTTTCAAAACGCGTTCAGCCTCTTCCTGCATATTCTGACCACCTAAGATGTGAAAGCGCTCTGTGGCTTCATTAAGTCGCTGTATAATTTTTGAATATGCATCACTTTCATAGTCATCTCGTTGCGAGAGTTCAGCAGTGCAAGCATCCATCATTCTTTGTTGTTCATGTATATGATTAAATGCATTCATAGCTTCTTTAAGGACGCTCAATTTACTTGAAACAGCCATTTCTTGGGGCAAATACCCTATGCTGCTATCTGAAGGGCTTGCTATAACGCCACTTTCGGGCTCTTGCATGCCGGAGATAACACGCATAAGCGTAGTTTTTCCCGCCCCGTTTTTGCCTACCAAACCTATACGGTCTCTGTCGCCAATTAAAAAACTGACATTCTCAAAAAGATAATCACCCGTGAAGTGAACTGAAATATTGCTTACTGAAATCATAGTGTGCAAAGGTATAAGTTTTTAATTTAAATTAAGATACCCGAAAGAAAGTAAGGCTAACTGTCATAGCTTATTTTTATAATTTCACTGTCCATCGCGTAAACTTTTTTTGCCTCTGCATTTCACCATTTTTCCAAAGTTTTAGCTAATACACAATCAAACATAACAACGGTTTTAGATATGCGTTCAATTGAAGCCAAAAAAGGGTTTTTAGTATATTTTAGCTCATGCGCCTTTTTAAAAATTTATATCTTTACCAAAAATAAGTTTTTATGAAGGTAAATATTGTAAATAAATCAAAATATCCTGTTCCTACATACGCTACTGAGCAATCCGCCGGCATGGACTTGCGCGCTGATATACAAATGCCCGTTACATTAAAACCACTGCAAAGAGAGCTTATACCTACCGGTTTGTTTATTGAATTGCCTTCGGGATATGAGGCACAAATACGTCCGCGTAGCGGATTAGCTATAAAACATGGTATTTCGCTGGTTAACACCCCCGGAACCGTTGATGCCGATTATCGTGGTGAGATAAAAGTAATATTGGTTAACCTTTCAGATACGCCTTTTACCTTGGAGCCCGGCGAGCGCATTGCACAAATGATAATATCCCGATTTGAACATATTACATGGAATGAGGTTGATGAATTGGGTGAAACCACAAGGGGGGCAGGAGGGTTTGGTCATACAGGCATAAAATAAAAACCCTATACAATTTTCTAATTTTTAACCTTTATATAGTGTGTTAAAAATCAATACGTTGATGAATATAGATATACATAAAACAATTCTTTTTTTACTCACAACAGCTTTATTCATGGGGAAAGCAAATGCGCAACAAACCCAAGGACAAACTGCTGAAAGCATACATGATAATTTGGTTACCAATATATTTCTTGATGCCAAAAAAGAAGCCCTGAAAGGAAATACAAAAAAGGCTATTACGCTCTTTATTAATTGCTTAGATAAAAATCCCAACCATGCACCCTCCATGTTCGAACTTTCGCAGATTTATTTCGACACGAAAGATTTCGCAAAGGCTGAGGATTTTGCAAAAAACGCTGTTCAGGTGGATTCTGCCAACAAATGGTATAAAATATTTTTGGCGCAGGTTTATGCCAAAGAAGGTAAAAACCGCGAATATCTGGAAATCAGCAATCAGCTTGTAAAAAAAGATCCGGATGACCCCGAATATCTTTATAACGCCGCCAGCGATTTTATTATGAAAAACGAATTGGAAAATGCATTGGCGATGTATAATAAGTTGGAGGATAAAATAGGGGTAAACGAAGAAGTTACCATGCAAAAATTTCGCATTTATGTATTCCAAAAAAAATATGATGAGGCTGCGGCAGAAATAGATAAACTTATAAGCAAGGAGCCTGACCTGCAAAATAAATACCTGGCAACAGTGGCTGAAATGTATATGAAAAATGATTTGCCCGACAAGGCACATCCCTATTACGAAAAACTATTAAAAAATTCACCTTCAGACCCTTACATAAATATTACCTTAGCTGATTATTACAGGCAAAAAAAAGAACTGAAAAAAGCCATAGTGTACCTGAAAAACGGATTCGGAAATCCGAATCTTGATGCGGATACCAAGTTTAATATTTTTCTAAATTATTACTCTGATAAGGCTCTGCCTTTTCAGCCCGATGATATTTCAGACATTACGGATATTATTGTTAAAACCCACCCTGATTATGCCAAAGGCTTCGCGTTGCGTGGCGATTTTTTTCTCGACCAAAAAAAATACGCCGAGGCAAAAGAATTTTACCTTAAATCTATTGCTTTAGACAGCACAAATTATAAAGTGTGGGAACGCCTGCTAAACACTGAAGCCGTTGGGGGAGACCATGTTGCGCTACACCGCGACAGTAAAAGGGCTTTAGACTTGTTTCCGCAATATCCTACGCCTGCATTTTTTTATGGAGGCACGCTGATGGAGCAGAAAAAGTATGCGGAGGCTATACACATTTATGAAACCGCGGCACCGGCATTTAGCCAAAACTTACCCATTAAAGCACAAATTTACGCCAACATAGCAGAGTGCTATTATCAACTGGGGAAAAAAGATACGGCTTTCATTTACTTTGATAAATCATTGGTAATAGAACCTGATAATAGTTTTGTATTGAATAATTACGCGTATTACTTGGTGTTGCAACAAAAGGATTTGGAAAAAGCAGAGAAAATGGCAGAAAAAGCAGTAGCTTTAGATCCCGTGAACACTGCAAACATGGATACCTATGGATGGGTTTTATTCAATAAGGGGAAATATGAAGAAGCTTTGAAATGGATAAAAAAAGCTGTTGCAGCAGCTAAACGCGACGATGCTGATGTGTTGGAGCACTTGGGCGATGTATATTATAAACTTGGCAAAGAAAAGAAAGCCTTAAAGTATTGGGAAAAAGCAAGCAAACTTTATCCTGCTTCATTATCATTACAACAAAAAGTAAAAACAGGCAAATTAGAATAATATGTCATGTTAATTAAATAATTGTAGTGTTTAGTTAAGCGGAATGAGTTCGAAGTTTATAGATGTATTATTTTGATTAATAAATCTTTACAAAATACCAAACACGCCATTTTAGACTTAACTTAACAGTAGTTTACAAATTTTTATATATGAAACTAAGAATGAAAATCAAATATTTACGCTCAAAAGACTGGCGAATTGTGGATTTTCGTGTTTTTTCCCACACACTTTTCAACATAAATTAAGATATATGAAATATGTAAAATATAAAATATGCATTGCCGTGTGCCTTTCGCTTTGGTTTGCAGGTTGTACCTCTACGCGAAAAGTTTCAAAATCCACACAACCGGAGCAAAAAGCTATAGAGAAAGAAGTAGCTGAGGTTATAGAAAAACACGTGGATGTTTTAGATAAAATACAGGATAACAATTTGAAATTCACATCTTTTTATGCTAAAAGTACGGTTGTGTTTGTTAATAATGGAAAAAAACAAACTACCGATGCCATAATCCGCATTAAGCAAGGAGAAAAAATATGGATTTCGGTGGTTCCGGCTTTAGGCATTGAAATAGCTCGTCTTATGGTTACACCAGACTCGGTTTACTACTTAAATCGTTTAGAACGCGTTTTTTTAAAAAAGCCTTTTACCCATATTTCACAAATGCTGAAAAAAAACATGGATTATCATATGCTCGAAAGTTTATTGATAGGAAATGATTTTTCGGGTTTTAATCTCATTCCCTACACTATTATATCTGATAATGAAAACTATACGATAAGTTTTGAAAACAGGATGCCCAAAACAAGTGCGCTTTCTGCAAAAAACATTTCGTTCAACATTCCTTTACAACAGCTTGTGGCAGACGTTAATAATTATAAAATAAAACAAAATAGTGTGGAAGAAAAGATAAACAATATTAAATTTGTGGTTTTTTATAAAAATTTTAAAATGGAAGGCTTGCAGTTGGTTCCCCAGGATATAAGCATGTGGATTGATACGGAGGGTAACCGCTATGAAATAAGCATACAATATAATAAAATACAACTTAATCAATCACAAAACTATCCTTTTGCTATACCTTCGTCATATAAGGAAATACAAAACTTGTAAGTAATAACATGTTTAAACATAAGCGGATATACATATTTATAAAAGCTTGCATAGCAAGTTATATATTGTTTATGGGGATGAATGTATATGCGCAGAGCGAACGGGAAAAGCTGGAAAACCGCCGAGAAAAACTGGAAAAAGAGCTTGCCGAAACCAGCAAGGAACTTAACGAAACAAAAAAAGACAAATCATCAAACCTCAAGCAATTAATGCTTATTAATAAGCAGATTGACAAGCGCGAAGAACTTATCAAGGAAATTGAAAATGAAGTAGGAGGAATTGACGGGCAAGTATATAGTCTTTCTAAAAATATTGTTGTTATTTCCAATGATTTGGAAAATTTAAAAAAGGAATACGCCGCGGTTATCAATTCCATATACCACCAGAAGAATGAAACCAGTAAGCTGATGTTTGTTTTTTCGGCAAAAAGTTTCAATCAGGCGTTTAAACGCATAAAATATCTTCAACAATATACTGATTTTCGTCGGGAACAAGTAAACGCAATTAATCGCACACGGCTTTTGCTGGCAGCCAAAAAGATAGAATTAGAACGTAAAAAGGGGGCGAAGCTTACACTGAAACAGAAAAAAGAAGTAGAGCGCTTGATGCTGTCCAATCAGAAAAAATCAAAAGACGAAAAGATAAAGTCACTTACGGTACAAGAAAAATCACTTTTAAAGAAGATGAGTGATAACCAGGTGGCTTTGAATAAGTTAAAAAATGCAATTGAAGAACTTGTAGCAGCAGAAATCAGGAAAGCCAATGAGGAGCGTGCGCGTAAAGCTGCGGAGGAAGAGGCTGCCCGCAAAGCGCGTGAAAACATCCCCATGGGACCTAAGGAACGTGAAAACCGTTTAATAGCTGCCCGTAAGGAAGCTGAAAAGAAAGCGGCAAAACCGGCTGAAAATAAAACAGAAAATATTGCCGAAACCAAAGCAACAAACAACAGGATGTCCGTAACAGCCGAAGATGTGGAATTAAGCGGGAACTTTTCAAACAACAGAGGACGTTTGCCATCGCCTATTGCAGGAGGTAACATTATATCCTCCTTTGGCGAGCATGCGCATGCCGAATACCAAAATATAAAAATTAAAAATAATGGTGTGGATATAGCTACACCACAGGGAGGTAAAGCAAAATGTATTTTCGAAGGCGTGGTATCAACAGTTATGAATATTACGAACCTCAATTATGTGATAATGGTGCGCCATGGCGATTACCTCAGTGTTTATTCAAACATACAAACCGTGTATGTTAAAAAAGGCGACAAACTAAAAACAGGTCAACCTATTGGCCTTGTAGCTACCACCGTTGGCGAAACACGTCCCAAACTGCATTTTGAACTTTGGCAGGGTACTACGGTCTTAAATCCTTCTTCGTGGATTAGATTTTAAAGTGGAGTTTTAAAAACAATTTCTATATTCCAAACACACTCTACAATAATACTTTTAAGAGTAAGGAAGACTATAAATTCTAATTCGAAAAGATATTTAAAGGATATAGAATAAAAAATATAATCTGGATTAAAAGCTCGGCTCACTGCTAATGCGTAATTGTAAATCCATCCGATGAGTAATGTGCAATTGGGTTGCTGTTATTTTTACTGAATAAAACATGAGGTAACGCCTAAATATGTTTGACCTTGAAAATAATGTAAGAAATTTATTTTCAATAATTTAAAAATTTTAAAACAACTCTATATTTACTTTTTTTCCTTGCGCATACACTTTTTGAGCAGCAAAATAATATTGCTTTTTTAAATTTTTTTAATATTCTTTATGCTAAAAATTTGAAACTATAAAAATTTATACTATATATTTGCGAACGGAAGTTTTTAAAACAAATAAAATAAAAATAACGTGATGAAACCAAACAGATGTTTTCTTTCGCGTTACAATTTTAAAAATAAGACAGGCGGTTTTTGTAACACCCAATCAATACGTTACAAATTTTAAGATAACCTACATGCCCTTGTCTTTTTAATGAGATTTACAATTATAATTAATTTGAAAGATATAAATTGAAGCGTATATTGCATAAAAACAACATTTTTCTATCATATGAGGTTTAAAAACAGCAATATAAGGCTTTGTGTGTTTTTTTATATTAAGTCTTCAATTATTAACAAAGGTGAATTGACTTTAAAACACAGAAAAAAAGAAAACGGATGAGTAAATTAAAGAATTTCTTTTTATTTGGATTGATAACTATATTTTCTTTTCAGGTAAAAGGGCAAGAGCAAAACACTACTACTAATAATGATTTTGTAGATGATTATGAAATCGTTTCGGCATTAGACAGTTTAAGCGCTTTAAAATTTTTTCAGAAAAAGCAAATTATCAACGAAAAAATCAAGGACAATAAATACAATTTTCCGGAAGATTATATCCCATATTATCCTGACTCTGTTTATTACTACCGTATGCAAAAGTTGGATGTAATGTCGCCCATGGAGTTAGTTTATAATCCTTATGTACGCAACTTTATTGATATTTATGCCAAAAGATGGAAAGGTTCTACTTCACGGGTATTGGGTATGGCACAAATGTATTTCCCCATCTTCGAACAACAGCTTGACAAATTTAATCTTCCATTAGAACTTAAATATTTAGCCATTGTAGAATCGGCGCTTAACCCCAAAGCCCGTTCACGTGCGGGAGCCGGAGGTTTATGGCAATTTATGTATTATACGGGGCGTGGCTATGGATTGGAGGTAAATTCTTATGTGGATGACCGTAACGACCCGTTGAAATCAACGGTTGCGGCATGTAAACACATGAAAGACCTGTTTGATATGTATCATGATTGGATGCTCGTGCTGGCAGCCTACAACTGTGGCGCCGGCAATGTTAATAAAGCAATCAGGCGCGCCGGCGGGAAAATGAATTTTTGGGAAATAAGACCATACCTGCCACGCGAAACCCGCGACTATGTTCCGGCTTTTATTGCAGTTAACTATGTGATGAACTATACCAAAGAACATAATATTTATCCTACATTGCCTACTATCGTTTATCAGGAAACAGATACGGTTACACTTTCCCAACCGGTTACCTTTTCTTTGTTAGCCGAAAAACTCGATCTTCCCCAAGAAGAACTCGAATATCTCAATCCTTCGTTCCGTCAGGATTTTATTCCTGCTTCACCTTTTAATACTTATGCTTTCAGGCTACCTAAAAAATCAATAGGTAATTTTATAAATAATGAAGAAACTTTATACGCGGCATACAAACTGAAAGATTACAACGCTTATGAAAATTCGCAGTATGCTTATAACAGTCCTTACCCTTCGCCCTCATCAGGAAACTATGGATATGTTTCTGTTACTAAAAAGCATTTTCATAAAGTAAAAAAAGGCGAAACTTTACTAAAGATAGCCCGCAGATATGATGCAACGGTTTCGGAAATAAAAAGATGGAATAATCTAAAATCGTCTCACGCGCCTAAGGGTAAAATATTGAAAATTTATACAAAAGAATATCAAAGAGTAGAATTGCCGCGCAAAGGCGATGCGGATGGACCTACCATTGACCAAGTAAAACCGGAACCCTCTCTTGCTGATAACAGTAACCTTTCAGCAGAGGAAGAGAAAGAAGATGGTCCTGCAATAGAAGATGTTAAACCCGAAAGAACAGGGAAAACAGTTGCTAAGCCCTCGGCTGCTTCAAAAACAAAAAAAGCTGCCCCAGCGACACATGCAAAATATAAAGTAAAAAAAGGAGAATCGCTTTCCGAAATTGCAGAAAAACATGGTATGACCACATCTTCATTGATGAGGTTAAATAACTTAAAGTCAAAAGTGATACATCCGGGACAAACATTAAAAGTAAAAAAATAAATTTATGTATTACAAAGGCTCTGTTTAAAATAACATGAGCCTTTTTTACAGTTTTTTAAAAAACATGTATGAGGTTTTTATTACGCATTCTTCTCAGGCTTATCTTCTTGCCACTTATATTGCTTTTAGGTGCCATTCTTCATTTGATACCGCCCATTTATAAATTTCCTGCTGCAAAGCCATTTTCCGGAAAGGTTTTTTATAATCCTTACCGTGATATAGATTCTGTGGAATGGAAACCTGCTAATTTTCATATGCATGGGCGTGCCTGGGGCGGAATTACCAATGGAAAAAGCAACAATGACAGTGAAATATGGAAATATTATCATGAAATGGGGTTTAAAAGTATTTCTATTAGCAACTATCAGAATATAAATACCTTATATAAAGATTCGAGCTTCCATATTCCTGCATATGAACATGGATACGGCATTTATAAAAACCACCATTTATGCTTGGATGCACATAAGGTGAACTGGTTTGATATGCCTTTTAAGCAAACGGCAAGCCAGAAACAATTTGTAATTAACAGGCTCAAAAATAGTTGCAGGTTTGTAGCCATCAATCATCCTTCGTTTTTTAACGGTTATACGGAAAAAGATTTTACCCAACTTACAGGTTACGATTTTATTGAAGCCATAAACGGCTATCGCCGCTCGTTCGGCCACTGGGATGCCGCATTATCGGCAGGGAGGTGCGCTTTTCTTACCGCCAATGACGATATGCACAATCTTGACAATATAAAGGAACCGGCACGGTGTTTTATGTTGATTAACACGCCTACAAACAAGAAAAATGATGTTTTTAGTGCTTTGGAAAAGGGAGCCGTAATAGGCATAATGATGCCCGCGCCGGAATATTGCACCTTTGAGCAACGAAAAGAACAGATTTCACAACTTCCTGTATTAAAAAACGTTACAATAGAAAATGATTCGCTTAAGGTTGAGTTTAATCAGGTTGCTTTTTATATCAAATTCTATGGGCAAAATGGGAAGCCATTAGGAAAGCTGGATTATATAAAAAAAGCGGCTTTTCCCGTCACGGTATCTGACCCATATATAAGGGTGCAGGCGGTGTTTTCAACCAAAGATGATCCGGAAGGATTGCAATACTTTTTAAACCCCATTGTGCGTACTAATGATGGCAATAAACCGAAAATGCCGATTGCTTCGGTAGATGTATTTAAGACAGTCTTAATAA
>CALBZC010000046.1 GCA_937889945.1 uncultured Bacteroidales bacterium | reverse complement strand
GTTATAAAAACAATTTTATTCTTTATTGACACAGTTTAATTTACAGTCTCCTAATAAACAAATATATCTTACTTGGCAGTATTTGATTCTATTGTTTTTTCTTTTGGCGTTTGTAGCTTAACTTTAATATCTTTCCAATATTGTTTTCCTAAAATATATCCGCAACTACCTATAAATCCGAGAAAAATAAATACAGCTATAATCATAGGTCTGTTAGGCTTTGATTTTTCTTTCGGAACCATAACGGGTTCAATAATAGAAAATACGGGAGTATCCTCTTTCACTTGTATTTTTGCTTGTTCCAGTTGTTTGGCAAGCTCGGAATAGACATTATATTGCAGTGTAAATTCACCATTTAGCTGGTCAACTTGCGCGCGCGCCATAGATGTTGCCATGTCTTGGTTATGGTCGCGAAAATAAGCCAGGCGCATTTGTGCATCTTCATACCTTTTTTTTGCTTCATTATAACGGCTCTCTATAAAATCATGCTGCGCTTTTGCTTTTTTTATCTTGAAATTTGTAACGTATTTCTGCAATAAATTCTGACTTACTTCCACCAAATCTGCACACGCAACCGCATCCGGCATAGTGCATGATAGTTTTACATAGCCTTCTTTATCATTGATATTTGCTTCTATAAGTTTTTCCGTAATCTTTTTTATCTTTACTTGTTTTTGTGTAAGTTGAATAGGCTGTTCATCCAATTGATTTGCCGTAGGAATTTTATTTTCGTTATTCTTACCTTTTATCGCATTGACAATTACTCCGGGTAAGCCAACCGTATATTTTTTTAAAATGGATAAAAAGCCCGGTTTGTAGAATTCATCATAATACTGATAAAGACTGATAGGTTTTTCAATTGTAGAGAATTTTACAGGTGCATTCATCAATTCTAATTGAAAAGGCACGCTGTTTATGATTTGAGGGTACATCTTTGGCGAAATTCCCATGCTTGTGGATGTGTTTAGATTTATACCCGCCATGGCAGCCAAACCCGATAATCCCCCCATGCTTGACTTATTATCACTTGACTGTGGAACTATGGTAGTGCTGGCAGTATATTGCTTAGGCGTTAGCAAAGCAATAACCAAGCCTAAAAACATGAAAATAACGACTATTTTCAGGATAAATTTCCTTTTTATCCATAAAGGTTTTAATATTTCTATCAAATCTATTTCTTCTTCTTGTGGCTGATATGTATGGTTGGTATTGTCCGCATTCATTTTTATAAACGTTAAATTGGGGCATTTTTATTTTTTTGACATGGTAACGATGGTGGCAATAGCTACTGCAACTGAGGCAATACCTCCCATGGCTGAAATCCATTTCAATGCATCATCATTGGATTTTTTTTCCGGTTTTGCCGGCACTATAATTTCGCTTCCCGGAGTAACTGTAGGCCTATGGAATGCGCGCGTAGATGATGTTGTGCCATTAGGTAACAATACATAGGTTTTTCTCTTATTTGCTTTAGGAGAATAGCCACCTGCTTGATTGATATAATACTCTACACTTGCTCCCTTTCTATACACCAAGGCAAGGGGGTTTAGCACACTACCTGATACTTTAACGGTTTGCAGTAATGCCGGAACGTTAATCACATCATTGGGTTGTACCAGTATGTCATAAGTACTGCCGGGGTTTGCCAGAATTTTATCCAACTCAATACCCACAATATATACTCCTATACTGTCGCTTAAGTTTAGTTTTAGGGTAGTATCTCTGATAAAGAGGTCTCTCCGTAATTTTTTATCAGCTTCGGTGAGTTTATAAGTGCGCGTGAGTGTTGCTCCCGGTGCATAAGCGCTTGCAACTAATCCTCCGGCACGTTTTATAACATCCGATACTTTTTCATTACGGGATAAGATGCCATAAGAACCGGCATAGTTGACCTCGCCTGAAACTTTAATATTGCCTTGTGCGCGATAGTTAGGCGCTCTTCTTATATATACTGCATCATAAGGTTTTAATACGAAATTTGCATCTTGGGGCGACAGTTTAAGATCTTTGGAAATAGCAAATCTAAAAATATTACTAAGCTTATTGTTAAAAGAAAGGGCTTCGTTATAATCTAATCGTCTGTTTACTTCTATAACACTTGCGTCTGCGTTGTCAGTAAAACCTCCTGCTAAAAGTATAATATCTCCCAACGTAATATTATTGTAATATTTGAAAGTGTTTGGCTCTCTTACTTCTCCATAAACAGCGATGGTTTTTTGTTCTTCCATTTCTTTTATGGAACGTATGGTAACAATATCTTCTTTCTTTAAAACAATATTATTTTTTTTCTGCAATATGTCGTTTAAATCAAATGCGATATTTTCTGGCGTAAAGTCATCTCTAAGGCGTGAAATAAGCGCTCTGTTTTTAAAAGCATCTTCTGTGAGACCTCCGGCTTTTTGTAATAAATCACTAAGCATCATTCCGTTAGATAGTTCATAATCTCCGGGACGAAATACTGCGCCCTCAATACGCACACGATTGGTAAAACGTTCCAGTAAAATTCCGGCATTTACAATATCGCCATTTTTGAGATTAAATGTGTTAAAATTTTCTGCAGCTACATCTTTAACTTCACGTTCCGTAGATGTATTACGTTGAATATTCAACGATGATTTATAGGCATCTTGTGCAAATCCACCTGTAAATCGCATCAAGTCGGACAACGTTTCGTTTTCTTTCATTTCAAAGAGTCCGGTGCGTTTAAATTCTCCTTGTACATCTACTCTAATTCCGTAAGAAGGTATAAACAAAATATCTTGGTCTCTCAACTGCATGTTAGCTTTAGCATCTCCCTTTATGAAAAATTCATATATATCTATTTTTTTGATAGTAACACCATCACGAATAAGTTTTATTTCGCGGAAAGAACCGTTGTTATTCGGACCTCCCGATAAATAAAGGGCATTGAATGCTGAAGCTGTTGCGGGTAGTGTATAGGAACCAGGTACTAATGCTTCGCCCACTACATTCACTTTTATGGAACGCAACGCTCCTAAGGTAACTTCTCCCCATGTGTTGGGATAAGCCCCTGTCATTCCGCTATATATGGAATAAAGACGACTTAGGATCACTTCTCTTGCCCTGTCAAAAACTAGTCCGGCTATATTTATACTACCGATATTAGGAATATTTATGCTGCCATTATTTTCAACCCTTAGCTGATAGTTGGCTTGCGAGGCGCCCCATACGGAAATATTAACCATATCGCCAATTCCTATAGTGTAATCTTTAGGCGTAGGAATGTTTAAGGAAGGTTCGAACGATAAATTCTTAGAATTGAAAAAATGGTATCCGAAAATTCTACGGTTAACTAAACTGTCCGGGATAAATGCTTTACGCGTAAGGTCGCTCTCTATTGTGTCGGATAGGGAATAGCTTTTTAATCCTTTTTTTGTATTGTTAATATTGGGGTTATTAATAATATAAGGATTTGTTTTAGTTGTGGCTCCTTTATTTCCGGTATTAAGTTTCTCAATTCTGCTCAATATTTGATCTATCTGTTGCTGATTTGCCCCTCTTGACTTTGCTACCACAATGGCTTCTTCCATTGTTAAGCCGCGGGCTTTAATTTCATTCACCAGCCGGTTGATCTGTTCATCGCTCATATCAACAACATTTACAGACCCCGGATTGATTGGTTTATTTTGCGCATTGGCAAAATAAGGAAAACCAATTGAAAATATGAAAGCCAAACAAATAGTTAAATATTGAGATTTTCTCATGTTTTAAAAATTATTTTTATGATAGT
Source organism: uncultured Bacteroidales bacterium (assembly GCA_937889945.1). Lineage (GTDB taxonomy): Bacteria > Bacteroidota > Bacteroidia > Bacteroidales > UBA4417 > UBA4417. Next base: position 8,760 of record CALBZC010000046.1, on the reverse strand, counting down.
TAAAAGATTTAGAATAAATATTATTTTATCACAGTTGCAAAAATAAAAAATATTTAACTTATAATTTATATACCTTATCTGATTTGGTTTTTATAATATTACGTAAATCTACCACTAGATTAGCATGTTTAAGTATAAAATCTGCATCAAAAACATCGTGGTTGGTTGTTAGAACAATACAATCCGCATCATTTAAGGTTTTTTCGTTCAACGGAAAAGTCTTGTATGTTTTATTGTTGGGTGTTTTCACTTCGGCAATAAAAGGATCGTGATACATTACGATTCCGCCTTTTTGTGCTACTTCATCCATAATCTTTAACGCAGGCGACTCTCTCTCGTCATCTATATTAGGCTTATAAGCTACACCCAAAAATAAAATTTTACTTCCGTTTATAGATTTTTTATGTTTATTGAGGGCGCTGGATATTTTTAAAGTCATACGATGAGCCATTAACATATCAATATGTCCGGCTGTATGGATCATGGTTAAATCAAAGTTGAAATTTTTGGCAATATATTCAAGATAAAAAGGGTCTAACGGAATACAATGCCCTCCGATGCCCGGACCCGGATAGAATGCCTGAAAACCGTAAGGCTTAGTTTTTGCAGCATCTATCACTTCCCAAATATCAATATCCATTTTACCACATAACAGCGCAAGTTCATTAATCATGCTAATATTAATTAAACGGTAGGTGTTTTCGAGTATTTTCACCATTTCGGCCACTCTGGGAGAGCTTACCGTGTAAATATTTTCAATAGCTTTCGAATATAATGATTTGCCTATTTCTAAGCCTGTATCGTCCATGGCGCCAAGCACTTTGGGCGTGTTGTGCGTAAAATAAGTTTTATTGCCAGGGTCAACACGTTCGGGTGAAAATGCAAGCCAAAAATCAGTACCGTGTTGCATGCCCGATTCTTTTTCGATGATAGGAAGCATGAAGTTTTCGGTAGTAGTTGGATAAGTAGTGCTTTCCAAACAAATAAATACGCCCGATTTCATATTTTGCCCGATTGCTTCACATGCTGATTTTATATAACTCATATCGGGCTGATGAAATTTATCTAATGGTGTGGGAACACATATTATTAAGGCATCACATTCTTTTATTCTTGAAAAATCAGTGGTGGCTGATAACAAATGGTTGGAGACAACCTTTTTTAAATCTTCATCTTTAACGTCTCCAATGTAATTGTCTGCATTATTTACGTTTTCAACTTTTTTTCCGGATTTTTCAAAGCCTAATACTGTAATGTTTTTTAAAGCAAAAGTTACTGCTAAAGGCAAGCCAACATAACCTAATCCCAACACGCCGATAACAATTTCGTTTTTATTTATTTTTTCTAAGAAATTAAATTTTTTATCCATTATTTTTAATCTTGGTAAATAGAAATACGAAATTAAATTAAATTATTGGGCTTGATTTCTAATATCAGCAACAATTTCGATGCTTTTGCGTGCGTCTTCCAATCCGAATCCTTTGCCTGATAAAATATGTTCATAGCTTCGGGTGTGTAAATCGGTAAATCCTTCGCTAAATTCTATTTCTTTCCCGTTTACGGTAATAGAACGGTAGGTGCGTTTGCCGGTGCTAACTGCTTGTATGGGCAAATATTTTTCATTAACGCTTAGCTCCCAGTTTACGTTGGCTTTTTGCAATTTCAGTTTTCCGCAAGCATAATCGTGCGTGTGTTCTTTCAAGTTGTTTTCTTTTACATCGCCAAATATCCAAGTGAGCATATCAAAAAAATGGATACCTATGTTGGTTGCCACTCCTCCCGATTTGTTTTTATCGCTTTTCCATGAAGCATGATACCATTTACCCCGAGATGTAATATACTGCAAATTAATATCATAGATTTTATCAGCAGCTTGGTCTATTTCTTTTTTTAATGCCATTATAGAGGGATGAAGGCGTAGCTGTAAGATGGTAAATATTTTTTTTCCTGTTTCTTTTTCTAAATTTTTTAAATCTTCGATTTCATCAGGGGTCAACACCAAAGGCTTTTCGCAAATAGCGTGTGCATGATTCCTTAACGCCATACGCATATGAGCGGCATGTAAATAATTAGGCGTACATATACTAAGATAGTCTATCTGAGTTTCTTTTCCTCTTCTATATAGGAAATCCATATATTGATCAAACTGCTCTGGTTCGGTAAAAAATTCGGCGGCAGGAAAAAAACTGTCCATAATACCTACGCCATCATAACGGTCTAATGCTGCAACCAAATTATTCCCTGTTTCTTTTATAGCTTTCATGTGGCGTGGCGCTATATATCCGCCGGCACCAATCAATCCGAAATTCAACGACTTTTGCGTCATATACTTTTATAATATGATTTTATTTTTTAAGTTGCAAAAGTACAACTTTTTATTAAGCTGAACACGTATAAAATATGACTTATTTTGCGACATTTTTGCAGAAATACTTCTTATGCTTTCTTGTTTGGCAAATGGAATGAGTATATTTGCACATGTAATTATTTACGCAATATGATAGAGAAAATAACATCACCGGCAAATGCGCGCATTAAAAAAATTATAAAACTCAAAACAAATAATCATTTCCGCCAGCAAGAGGAAATTTTTGTCATTGAAGGTTTCAGGGAAATTTATCGCGCTATATTATCGGGGATACGTGTGCAAGAAATTTATGTTTGTAATGAGCTGGATACAGATAATTCACTCAGACAAATACTTGAAATAGACGAAAATATTAATATTGTTGAAATTAGTGAAAGCGTCTTTGCACATGTTGCATACAGAGAAACCTCTGATGGGTTATTGGCTTTGGCAGTTCCCCAACGTTTGCCGCTTACGGATGTTAAATTGCCTAAAAATCCTTTAATATTGGTTGTAGAGGCTGTTGAAAAACCAGGTAACCTGGGAGCAATAATGCGCACGTGTGATGCGGCGCAAGTAGATGCCGTAATTGTGTGCGACCCTTTAACGGATATTTATAATCCTAATGCAATAAGAGCGGCATTGGGTTGCATGTTTTCAACGCAAATAGTTGTTGCAAGTACTTTTGAGGCTATAAAATGGTTAAAAGATAATAATATAAATACTTATGCAGCTGCTTTAACTCAAACAGCATTACCTTATCATCGTTTTGATTATACTCAACCTACGGCTTTTGTTTTAGGCACAGAAGCTACAGGACTGAGTGATGAATGGTTGCGAAAAGCGCACCAACAAGTCATTATTCCCATGCGGGGTATTGCCGATTCTCTAAATGTTTCTATCTCTGCCGCCGTATTGGTGTTTGAAGCCGTTAGGCAAAGACAAGCTTAATTAAAAAGTAAAACTGAGGAAAATTTCAAAACCACGTTAACCATTAATCGAAGAACAGCCAAGAAACTCCAAACCTGAAAAGCGCATCAGGTTGCGGGTAATAAGGCACCATCATATACTCTTTTGGAAAGAAGAACGAATTGAAATGCTCGTATTTAAAGAATAATCGTGCTCTTTTTACATTCAGATTTACGAAAGCATCAAAATAAGGATAATTACCAGAAGTATAGTTGTTTTGTGGGTAAAATGCCCGTATAGAAGGTGCGTAGGCATTTTGTTTCCATGTGGTGTGATAGGTAGCTGCAATGCCTATTTGGCCGTGCAACGCTTTGCTGAAAAACCAGTTGTCATAACAAATACTTAATCGACCCATAAATAAAGGTACTTTTATAATGCTGTCCGGAGTAATGTATTGCGCGCGACCCAAAGCGTTCATAATCCAATGTTTCCAAGCTACGTTTTTTTCTATTTTCGCCGCGAAGATAGAAATAGGGGAGGTGTATTGTTGCACCTGTATTTTGCTGTTGAAATACGTATGATTTTTTATAATTATATAGGATACGTTAACGTCTAAATCTTTAATTTCTAATCCGGCTAGCCCTTTCACTAATATAGTTTTATCTAATCCATTATCCCAACTGATATTTTTAGAAGTGTAATAATTGTAGATATAATCGGGTTTTAGCACTGCTTGCGTAAAATTAGCATAAACCCTGTTATTTTTTTTACCGAAAAACTGGTAAAAGTTTCCTTCCATGGTATAGTCGGCTGCGCGGTAACCACCGGTTATAAAATAGCCTGATGCCGTGAAATATGTTTTCCCTGCAATAATACCTTTTAACGAGCCAAAGGAAACCACTTGGTGGTTTGATAAATCGTTTGTGTTATTTGATTGAATATTGGCATTTTCAAGTTTTATCCCGAAAGAATATTGAAACGGGAAAGCCTTAGCTGAAGTGTCGGGTGTTTCATTCGAATAAACAAAGCTGTTTTCCAGTTTTTTTATTTTTAATGTATCGGTAACCATGCCGGGTTTCAGGTTAAAGTAAGGATATACTTGCTCCATTGGCATTTTATCCTCATACCCTGAAGACATTTGACTGTATTTAAAGGTATGTATAATGCGTCCGGCGTCAAATTCCCTTTTGGCAAGGGTTTTAATTTGCCTGTGCAATGTGTCTTTGGTATTTATTTGTTTCAAAATATTGAAATAGTGCTGCAATGTTACTTCCAGCATTTTGTCGTTATTTTGGGCATCGCTGAGGTTAACGCGATATGTTTTCCGTGTTTTTTCCTTATTTTCTTTAAAAATGTTAGGTTCGGAAATCCCTCCGTTTTCTTGTATCTTCGCTTTATCAAACGTTATGTTAGCAATAGCTCCGTATCTTTTAGAAGGAGGGAAGAATAAAGCATAAAAATTACCGCCTGCATATTGGGTTTGTTGTCTTACATATAATCCTAATTCACTCGATACACGTGCGCTTAATCCCAAATATAAGCCCGTTCCTATTCTCTGGCTTATGTCCACATCGAGTTTTTGATTATTTTTAGCTCCCATTGTGTAATATAAATGAGAAAAAGGATTTTTGCTCATATAAAATTTCAAGCTGTCGCTATGCAAGCGATAGGGCGCAAATACATCCTCTCTGTATTTAAAATCTGCAGATAAATTGGGTTGATAGTATAAAAGAGTTGAAGCTGATCCGAAGTTGCCTAAATTGGCATAAAATGCATTGTATTTTTTTATAGGATCATATACATGAAAATTATTGAGCGGCTTCGAAAACAGATTCACCTTATAAGCAGCATCAACATTCAGTTGTATATACTTAACCAATACAGAGTCGGGACTCAGCGGATTCTTTGTTCCGGTAGAGTCGGCAGTAGAAATATTTTCTATAAGTTGGGCATGTAACGGAATAAATCCTATAATTGAGAAAAATAAGGATAAAATATATTTTTTCAGATGCATTTGTGTTCTTAATTCAAGAGTAAAAATGCAAAAATACTAAAAGTTTTGCTGTATAAATGCGTTGTTTTAAAATTAACAATATGAATGTATTGTATTTATAATCATTTATTTATAATTTTTTTTCGTACGTTGGTTAATGAGGACGGTAATAAAATGCAATCTATGGCGTTATTATTTGTTAAAATATCCCTTTATCCTTACAAAATTGTATAGTATAAAATAGAATATTTACAATAATTTTTATATTTGTAGGTTAATAAAAAAATAAATATAAAAATATAAGAAAAATGAGTAACGTGTTTAAAGGCTTGAAACCGGAGAAACTATGGTCATATTTTTATGAAATATGTCAAGTTCCGCGTCCAAGCAAAAAAGAAGAAAAAATTTCTGCATATATACAAGGTGTAGCTAAAAAATTAAAACTAGAATGCTTGGTAGATGAAACAGGTAATATTCTCATTAGAAAACCGGCTACAAAAGGTTATGAAAAAAGCCCGACTGTAGTTTTGCAAAGCCATATTGATATGGTATGTGAGAAAAACAACGATACCAAACATAATTTTGATAAAGATCCTATTGTTCCAAGAATAGATGGAGAATGGGTAAAAGCAACAGGCACTACTTTAGGCGCTGATGACGGTATAGGCATTGCCACTCAATTGGCTATTCTCGACTCATCCGATATAGCACATGGTCCGTTGGAAATGCTCTTTACAGTGGATGAAGAAACCGGACTTACAGGCGCTTTTGGCTTAAAACCCGGATTTTTGAAAGGCAATATATTACTAAACCTTGATTCCGAAGATGAAGGAGAGCTTTTTATTGGTTGTGCGGGGGGGCAGGATACGCGCATAGAAATAAAATATAAAACAGAAACCTCCGATATGGCTATGGATGCGATGGAAATTAAAGTTACAGGTTTAAAAGGAGGACACTCGGGTGATGATATAAATAAAGGTCTTGGCAACGCGGTAAAAATTATCAACCGCTTGTTATGGAATTTGTTTAACGATTATAAAATACGCCTTAGCAAACTTGAGGGAGGAAACCTTCGCAATGCTATTGCCCGTGAAGCTTCTGCCATAATCGTGTTCGACAAAAAATTTAAAAATGAAATAAGCCAAGCTGTTAAATCATTTTGTATTTCTATGCAAGATGATTTAAAAATAACCGAGCCCGAGTTAAAAATTACAGGTAAATCGGTTTCCATCCCAAAAACAGTCATAGACCTGCCTACGCAAAAGAAAATTTTGAACGCCCTTTATGCTTGTCCGCACGGTGTGATAAAAATGTCGGCTGCTATGGCAAATTTCGTTGAAACATCTACCAATTTAGCCTCCGTAAAAATGAAAGACGGCGCTTTTCAAATAGGAACAAGTCAAAGAAGCTCATCTGATTTTGGTAAAAAAGATGTGGTAGATATGGTAGAAAGCGTTTTTAAGTTAACCGGTGGTAAAATAATGCACGATGATGGCTATCCGGGATGGTTACCAAATCCTAACTCTCCTATATTAGATACCACGCGTGCGGCATATAAAAAACTATTTAAAAAAGAACCAAAGGTACTGGCTATACATGCCGGCTTAGAATGCGGGTTAATTGGCGAAACCTATCCACAAATGGATATGATATCCTATGGTCCTACCATAAAAGGAGCCCATAGTCCTGACGAACGCCTTGAAATAAAAACAGTACAAATGTTTTGGGGGTTAACCTTGGAAGTGTTGAAGAATATTCCCCGCTAAAAAGACCTCAAAAGAGAGCAAATAGTGAAATAATAAAAAGCAGTAGGCGTTAGGATAAACAAAGACCTACATTTCCCCATAACACGCGCATACTTCCTCCGGACATTTTTTATAAACGAAGGAAGAAGCTACTGAAGCAAAAGAAATCCTTTTCTTTTAAATTTTTCGGCTATCACGGAAAGTTTTTAAAGGGAAGGATTTCTTGTGTTATGAACAGCAATACATGTCAAGTAGATGTAGGCAGGAGGCATAAGCATTTCTGAAAGGTCGGAATAGATTCCTCCATCCGCTTTCTGTTTTTAGCTGAGCAGCTTGCGTTATTAAGAAGTAGCTTCTTGTTAAAGCCTATTTTTTATATGAGTGTTTAGTTAAGAGTAATAATTTCCGAGTTCATAGATGTATTGCTTTGATTAATAAATATTTACAAAAAATCAAGCCCGCCATTTTATACTTAACTTAATATTCGTTTATTCTATAAAATAATAAATACCCTTAAAACTGTCTCTTGATTATATATAAAATAAGGTATTGGTAACAAGGCTTGGCTGTTTGTCTCTATCCAAAGCTATACTGAGAGAGGAAAGCATAATAAAAGCCATTTGAAAGGAAATATACGGACAGTTAATCCGTGAACAATGATGCATTTTTACCAAAGCCACATTTTACTTTAATTATTATGGACTTTGTGAGAATTTAATGCTGATTTATTCGAGGAAATCCCTAAATAATCTGCTTGTTGAGTATATGAAGTACCTTTTAAATCGCACGAGGTGCTCATATATAGGGGCTAAACGATGTAAAACCCCAAAAAGGATTAATCAAGGGCTATCTCAATCATGTATTGCAACATTCTTTCACTTTTCAATCTTCTATTTTAAAAATCTTCTTCTATATATAATATAAGGTATAGGTAGCATAACAAATACCTACTTAAAACAAGTTATAGTATAATTTCAATAAAAAATTAAAAATTAACAAACTGTTAACCAGCAAGTAATAAAAAAGATTAAAAAATAATTATGAAAATACTTGCAGAATAAAAAAACATTAGTACCTTTGCACCCTCTTAAACGAGACAGTTCTTCAAAAGGTTGTAAACAAAGGGTTTTTAAGTTAAAATCTTTATTTTTAAGTAGTTTTAAAATAATTTAAAAATAATTTAAAAAAAGCTTGACAATGTTAATTTAAATCGTACCTTTGCACTCCGTTTTGGAAAACAAATCAAAACAACGTTCTTAGAAAAAAGTTTGAAAAAAAATCAAAAAAAAGATTGCAGATTAAAAAATAAGTTTTACCTTTGCACTCCGTTTTGAAAAAATCAAACAAATGTTCTTAAAAAAATTTATTAAATTATTTTTTATTAAGTGTTGCAAATTAAAAAATAAGTTTTACCTTTGCACTCCGTTTCCAAAAGAAACAAAATAGTTAAAAAAAATAATTAAAAAAAATTTAAAAAAAAGTTGCAGATTAAAAAATAAGTATTACCTTTGCAACCCCAATCAATAAAGAAATTTAACGATTGATTTTTAAAAAAAATAAATTTAGACTGATCGATTCGAAAGAATCAAATACATAGATCAAAAGTTCTTTGAAAGACTGAAGTAAATATAAAAAGCAGCAAACATCCCCTGTTCAAGATAACTTGACAGAGAGAATAAATCTGAGACAAAATTTAAGACAATTCATTTACTATGGAGAGTTTGATCCTGGCTCAGGATGAACGCTAGCGGCAGGCTTAATACATG
>CALBZC010000045.1 GCA_937889945.1 uncultured Bacteroidales bacterium | reverse complement strand
GCACTACCACTTACTACACTCCATGAGCCCGTGCCTACACTCGGCACATTCGCTGCCATGGTAAAACTGCTCGTGTTGCATTGACTGATATCACTGCCCGCATTGGCGGTGGTGGGTAAGCCATAATTGGTTATAACTACTTCATCCGAACTTGAGGCACAACTGCCGTTGCTGATTGTCCAACGTAAAGTCGCGGTCTGTCCTGCAGTTAAGCTAACAGCGGTGGTGGGTGAGTTTGCTGTGGCTATAGTAGCACTACCACTTACTACACTCCATGAGCCCGTGCCTACACTCGGCACATTCGCTGACATGGTAAAACTGCTCGTGTTGCATTGACTGATATCACTGCCCGCATTGGCGGACACTTGCGCATAAATATTTAAAGTTACCTTTCTTCTAATACTACTTTCACAATTTGTGGCATCATTTTTTACAGCTGCATAAGCCACATAAGAACCAGGATTAGTACCTGTTGGGGCATTACTCAATTGGGTACCGCTGCTATTAACATACCATACAAAAGAATAACCTGAAGGTAAAGCAATTTCATCTATACTTTGAGAATTATCATTATAACACTTATTATTAATGTAATCAGTAGGTAGGGCATTTGGTAAAGCATTTACCGTGACCGTGACCGTGAAGGTGCTTCCGGTACATGTTCCGGAAATAGGCGTTACCGTATAGGTGGCGGTGGCAGATGCATTGGTGCTATTGCTCAACGTTTGGTTGATGGTGCCCTGTGCCGTGCTCTGCGCACTTCCTCCCGTCAACGCGCCCAAAGGACTGATAACAGGAGCACTCCATGTGTAGGTAGTGCCCGTAGGAACAGTGCCGTTGGTACCATTGGCTGGTGTTACACTAAATGCGGTGCCACTGCATGTATTAGCAGTTATATTGTTGATTGCCGGCTTAGGATTTACCGTGAGTGTGATGGTAGCAGGAACCGTATGATTACAACCACCACTCGCAGTCTTATAGTAATAAACTCTATAAGCACCTGCACCTAAGGATGAGCTGGAAGTTACATCCGTGCTTGATGCATTGTACAGTTTTAATTCCATTCCCGTAGGGGCGGTACTTTTTACGAGCCCTAGCAAAGCGGTTGCCGTAGCATTACCACAAGAGCTATAAGCCGTGCTAATAGCAGGCGATGCGGTAGTGTTTACGTTAGGTGTGGCATAGCCAAAAAATATAGGATTATCTATATTCATAAAATAAGATGTGGCTTTCCCCGTGTTTTTTACAATATACAATCTTATTTGATATTCTTTACCGGGTAGTATCTGATATTGATTCGTAAAATTAACCATTGTTTGGGTTGAAGTTACTGTAACTTCATTGCTTACAGAAGTTTCTGTAGTTCCATCGTAAATAGCTACTTTTACTATGAAATCAAGATTTGGCCTATTTATCCTCATTCTATCTAGGTAAACTATAGGACTTGTAGGGCTGAGCTGATAAGTGCAGTAAATATATTCCTTATTGGTTTGAGCTGCATTTATAGTAGGCGCATCTATACTGGATATTGTAATTCCCGAAACGCCTGAAGTTGAATTATAATATGCCTTTATCCCAACTCCCGGACCTGCTTGTAAGTCAGAGATGGTTTGAAATGCCTTCATATAAGAATCATTGGATGAAGAAGATACGCCATCTGATGTGGAAGGTTTTAAATGTGGACTCGAAGAACCAGCCGGTACATTGTTATCGCCGTAGAAAGCGAATAGAAATTGGTTCATTTCATGTGTATCCGAACATATATTCTGTGCACTACTCTGGTAAGACGCCAAAATAAAAATCCAACACAGGAATACAGATAAAGCTATTTTCTTGGTCTTTTCCATAACAAGCATGTATATAGTTGTTTTCACGTTAGTCTAGTTTTTATTTAGTAATAAAAGAAAATATTTATTATTCTTATATTTATATATATAATTGGTATTTTTAAGTAATTTAAAAGAATGTAAGCGCTGGGATAAAAACATGCTTGCAGCCCAAAGCAACAAGCATACCATAAAAGAAAAATAAAATAAAAAATGTGTGTAAAAAAACAGAAAAGGCACCCTAAGGTTAAAAGGCGCATTGCTATGCCCTTGAGGAATAGTGGAAACAATTTTACCTATTAAATATTGTTTTCTCATAAATACATATCTATATTTTATCCTGCTTACTGTTAATAAAAATGCTTGCTATTAAAAAACAGGATATAAAAATGCAGAATTTTAGGTTTTAAATATTTATATATATCAAACATTTATAGTTTTACAATCCTATGCGTAAAAATTGTAAAACGAGATTTTCATCATCAAAAAAAATTTGACTATGTGTGTGCTTACCAAAATTTAAAATTGTGCCAACAGGCAATAAGTTTTCGAAAAGAGAGAAAGAAAATAAAAAAAATACATAAGCCGCATGTAAAAACAAGGCTTTCGTTAACAAGCAAAAAAATAAATCTGCGCGTAAATTTTTGATCATGTTTTTGTTGTTAGTTAATACATATGTCTATATGCAAAAAATATTAAAAGCTATTATTCAGCAAAATAGACCTATATAAAATATTCACGTACAGTTTTGCCTAAATATACTTTCAACTTGCAAAAATAATGCTTTTTTTAATATGATTTTAAATTATATGATGCGCAGCTAACAAAATTAAACGAATTGTAAAACCACTAAAATACATATTAAAAATATCTCTTTATATAATATTTTATCCTTAGCTTTAAAAATAAATCGTTATGGCACTTTTAAAAATCTCAATTTCATAAAAAAATCATTTAAGTCAATTTGCTTTGCTATTGGATAAATTTTAAATTTTTTTTATATTTTATCCTTTGCCCGGAAAATAAACCCCACATACACAACAAACTGAACCCTTTAATAATATATAAAATATACCACTACATTTTAACATTGGGTATGTAAAGCAAAGCACATAATATTTGCTTTATAATGGATTTTTACATACATATGGCTGTCTTGGGCATAGTTAATACTGAGGCATAATATGGATTTTATTATTATGATTAACATAATTTAATAATAAGTATAATAATATTTGTTTTTTTAACATGCTTAAGCTGCACAGAGAAAGCGTATTTTTAAAAATTCTGCTTTGCTTTAGTTCTACTATCCGTTCTACAATCCCCCCATACTTCCAACTCACATGCCCTATGTGCTAAATATGCACAAGCAAAAGCTCTTATACCCTAAAGTTTTCTTCAGCCCGCTGAACATTTCAAAAAAATAATTTGTTATACTTGCCTTTAATAAAAAATGGTAGAGCGTATAATATACTTTTGCAAAAAAGTTATTTTCAACACTAACACCATTGAAAAAAAGCAAAGAAGCAAACCCAAAATACATAGTATGTGAATACAACAAAGTAAAAAAAGATAAATTGCAAAGTGAGCAAAGCCGTAATAGCCAATAAAATATATATCATATAATTGGTGTTATCCTTTGTGTATTTTGTGGTTAAAAAATAAAAACGAACTGTTGTGCGCAAGCTACTTAAAAAAATATATTTAAATTTTACTATTAACTGATAATAATTTATAATCTTAATTAAAATGAAACATTTTAGCAGTAAATTCTTTATGTTGCTGGTTGCTATTATCACCACCGGCTTATTTTCGGAAAACGGATACGCCCAAACAACACAACCTGGTTTTAAAGGGCATTTTTACTTTCAACCCAACGTGGGCATTACCCAATATTTCGGTGATTTAAACAAATACGATTTCCATAATAAAAAGGTAGGATTAGGCGCAAGCGGCATTATAGGATACCAAATTTCGCCGGTAGTAGGACTAAGAACACAATTTTTATATGGTAAAATTAACAGTGAACGTGAAGATATGAATCGTAAATTGAAAGGTGATTTGTTTGAAGCAAGCGGACAATTGGTGCTGAATATCAATGATATGTTTACCTATAACCCCGAAAGGATTGTAAACCTTTATCTTTTTGGTGGCGTAGGCTATATAATGGAAAAAAGCACGGTATCCATGCTTGCGAATGGCGCTGCTATCAATGGGCAAACAGATGTGAGCAACAACGGACTTTCATTTCCTTTCGGAGGTGGTGCATCATTCCGCTTATGTTACAATACAGATTTGAACCTGGAATACGGACACCATTACACAGCCCGCGATACCGAGTTTGACCTCACCCCCGGCGGCAAAAGCAAATACGACCAGTTTTCGTATGCTTCCATAGGGCTGACCTTTAAAGCCACAAAAAAAGACAGTGATGGCGATGGTATAGTAGATAGCAAAGACTTATGCCCTAACGAATATGGCAAAGCGGAATTAAACGGTTGCCCCGACCGCGACAATGACGGTATTGCCGATGCCGAAGACGAATGCCCCGATGTTGCAGGATTAGCTCAGTTTAAAGGTTGTCCGGATACGGATGGTGACGGCATTATAGATTCAAAAGACGCTTGTCCCACCGAACATGGCAAGCCAGAGCTAAACGGTTGCCCTGACCGCGACAACGATGGTATTGCAGATGCTTTAGATAAGTGCCCTGACCAAGCCGGTTTGCCGGAATTAGAAGGATGTCCTGACCGCGATGGCGACGGCATAGCAGACAAAGACGACCAATGCCCCGATGTTGCCGGATTGGCAAAATATAACGGTTGCCCCGCAAAGGATACCGATGGCGATGGCGTAAATGATGAAGATGACAGATGTCCTACGTTAGCCGGACCGGCTTCAAACCAAGGTTGTCCCGAAATTAAAAAGGAAATTATAACCAAAGTGGAATACGTAGCTAAGCAAATACAGTTCCAAACAGGTAAAGCGGTACTACTCCCAGTTTCAAAGAAAAAACTGAACGAAATTGTAAGGATAATGAATGAAGATACGAACTTGAAACTTCTTATTGAAGGTCATACAGATAATGTGGGCAAGGATGAATTTAACCAAACCTTATCAGAAAACAGAGCTGCGGCAGTAAGAATGTATTTAATGAGCCAGGGTGTAAGCGACAGCAGACTTACATCGCATGGTTATGGCGAAAGCAAGCCTTTAACCGATAACAAAACGGCATCGGGACGCGCCCTCAACAGGCGGGTGGAACTACACCTCAACTACTAATGCTTGAAATTTTTAACCAAACCAACAAAAATAGAGGTTGTGCACTAAGCTGAAAATAAACCAACCTCTGTCTTACATTAAGGATAGCGCGAAGGCAACAAAGTTTTAATTTACACTAAACTTTACCTTTGCGTTATCCTTTTATTTTTAAATAATAAGTACTAAACAATAATTACCTTATATTATTTTTTAAACCACATAGATATATAGATAAGATTTGATGAAGCTACAAATGAATGCTCAGAGATAAGATAAGGTAATACAGACAACATCAGGGAGAATCTTTGAAGCTGTGCTTCAAAGATATGTGAACCTTATTAAACCTGATAAATAAACATCTATGTCGCTATGTGGTTAAAATAATTTAAACTATTTTTTACTCCCTACTTATTTATAAGCCCCTACTTATGAACATTTAATCTTCACATATATAATACGGGGCTTTTAAGCGAATGCTAAGTTACGGATGAAGATAGAAAACATTCTTTTTGTTTAGTTTTTCTCTGCCTTATTCTTTTTTTATTTTCGTCGCCAGCATTTCTAAAAATTTTTTTAACCACAAAATGCATGTATATATTTTTGATTTTTATACACGCATAGCGATTTTTTATTTTTTATTTACGCTTAACTAACGAATTGGGACACAATGTAATTTATTAATAATAAGCATATTAGCAATATTGAGATTATCCTCCAAATTAAAATTTTTAATTTTTAATATAATTTAAGAATTTTTATAGTATTTTTGATAGTTGAAAAATCATTATCCGAAATGAGAAAAAACATACTATTCTTTCTTCTTGCCTTTACCGCTAGTGGCATTTGTTTTGCACAACAAGATGCGCTTTTCACACAGTATATGTTTAATAAGTTAGCGCTTAATCCAGGGTATGCCGGCAGTCGCGAAGCCCTTTCGGGCGATATTCTCTATCGTAGCCAATGGGTAGGTATTGACGGCGCGCCTAAAACATTCAGCGCTTCCATTCACAGCCCTCTACCAAATGAGCATGTTGCCGTTGGTTTAACGGCTTATAACGATAAATTGGGACCCATTTCCACCACGGGCGTGCTGGCTACAGGCGCATACAGGGTTATTTTCCCCGACTCTAAACTTTCTTTTGGTTTGCAGGCAGGTTTTTATAATTCCAATATCGACCGTTCTATGCTAAACCCCTCCGATCAGAGCGATCCTGCACTGGATCTTTCGTCGGCAAACAACAAAATGGTGCCGGACGTAAACGTGGGTGTGTATTATTATAGTGAAAAGTATTTTGTGGGATTTTCATCGAAACATTTGCTGCAAAACCAAACGATAGTGGTACGCAACGCAGCCGAAAACAAAAACGAATTTTCTAAACTTTTCGCACATTTTTATATCATGGGAGGCGCCGTATTTCCGGTTGCTGACGGTGTATTGTTCCGTCCTTCCACATTCGTAAAATTCGTAAAAAATTCACCTCCTCAGATGGATTTAAATGTGAGCTTTTTGCTGAAAGAGAAACTTTGGCTGGGAACATCATACCGCGCCGCGTTTGGCAAGGATAAGTTTCAACAAAACGCATTGTGTTTCCTTGTTGATTTTAATGTGCTCAATAACCTGAGAATAGGCTATTCATATGATATTTCTCTTAATGAGTTAAAAACAACCAACAAAGGTTCGCACGAAATACGTCTTGGTTTTGATATCAATGTGATTGGCACAGAAATTAACCGTTTACGCTGTTTTTAATTTTTTATAATATTATAATTTTATGAATGAAGAAATAAAACCTACCGAATCTTTTACTACACCGGTTACACCCGCTACGCCAGCTATACAGCTATCGGATAATGCAAAAACATACATTCTTACCGCAGCCAAGTGGGGCAAATTTTTGTCTATCGTGGGCTTCGTTTTTACCGGCTTGCTGTTAATCATAGCCTTTATTGCCCTATTTGCAGCCGGAAGCATAGCAAGCAGCGAATACGGAACCGCAATGCCTTTTTCTGTGGTGGGATACATTGTATTTCTAATGTGTATGCTGGCATTATATATAGCACCTTTGATTTTCTTATATAAATTTGCCGGCGAAGCTAAAAAGTCCGTGTTTAACAACGACAGTTTCGCAATGGAAACAGCTTTCAAAAATCTTAAAAACTTATTTTTCTATTTTGCAGTGCTAACCATTATAATATTAGCGCTTTACGCCGTAATGTTTGTCGTTTGGGGCATAGCAGCGTCTATAATGTAGAATGGAATTATTGGAAATATTAAAAATCCAAAAGAAGTATAACCCATATACACAAAGAACAAAAGGCTGCCAGACCAACCTTTTATGGAAATAGAATCCGGTAATTAAAGGATAGGAAATATTTTTTTTTTATGCTTTCTTTGTTTTGTCGTGATTTTCTTTGTTAGGGCGCATCAAATTTTTTAGCCACAAAATACACAAAGCATACCCCCAAGTATGCAGCGTATATTCTATTGCGTACAAGGCTTTGCTTTCTTTGTGTTTTTTACTTTGCAAAGTTTAAAAAATTCCATGTCCTGTATGGCATAAAAACGTTCTTTTTTATTCATTCTATTTACCTAATGGGCTTTGCCCCAACCCCCACATCCTTTCTTGGTTGCTTCACCTTTTGTTTTATTTTAAAGGTGTTCAGCAAGCTCACTCCACTTCGTGTAGTATCGGTTGATACAAGAAAGGATGCAAAGAAACTTAGCAAACTAAGCGAAGCGACCTGACGAACACACCATAAAATAAAACAAAAGTGTGAGTAACTAAGCGATTTCATGAACACATTAAAGAAAACAATGTGTGAATAAATCAAGACAAAACGATGCCACTTCCACGAAAACTTTCCCTGCCTCGCCGTTTTGTTCTTCCGCTCACGCCTCTATCGCACCGCGCTTAAGGGCATTATAAAAAAATAGTCGTTTTTGAGGGAAGGTTCGTGGCGTAGGCATTACCAAGCAATACAGACGCATTGGGCAGCCGCGTGGGCAGGGCAACTTGTATTGCGTGGCAGAACCGATCCGTAAAAAACAATATTTTTTTATACAGCCTTGATCTTTTGCTACTTTTACTCATATCTTTACCTATTTAAAAGGTATTATTCGTTCATTAGTTAATTATAGAGGTACTCATGAGCGCTTCGCGGTTCGTGAAATCGCTTCGCTTAGTTGTATCAAGACAAAAGTAGATGAATAAAAAAGAACCTTAAAAATAATCAAAATTTGATACATCATTTTTTAAATATTACTTTGGCGGTTATATTTTTATAGTATTTTTTACAATAAATGCTTTTGCTACAAGCTCTTTTCATTTTAAATATTTATTTATTTTTAAATTATAACTTAAGCTTATCTTTGCAAGATAAAACTATAATTTATGCCCATGAATATTACCGTAGTTGGAACCGGATATGTAGGATTGGTTACCGGAACATGCTTTGCCGAAGTAGGACTTGAGGTGACTTGCATAGATATTGATGAAAAAAAAATCAGCAACCTGCGTAAAGGCATTTCGCCTATTTACGAGCCCGGACTCGAAGACTTGTTGCAACGTAATTTGAAAAAAGAAAAGCTCCGTTTTGAAACTTCGATGGATTCGGTAATTGACAATACGGATGTGTTGTTTATAGCTGTGGGAACACCACCTGACGAAGACGGGAGCGCCGACTTAAAATACGTGTTGGATGTTGCGCGCCAAATCGGTAAAACCATCACTCATTATATATTAGTTGTAACAAAAAGCACGGTGCCGGTGGGCACTTCGGGCAAAGTGCGCGCTACCATAGAGCAAGAACTGAAAAAACGAAATGCCGACATCCATTTTGATGTGGCATCAAATCCTGAATTTTTAAAAGAGGGCGCCGCTATCGACGATTTCATGCGCCCCGATCGCATTGTTGTGGGTGTAGAAAGCGAAGATGCCCAAGCTGTGATGCAAAAACTTTATAAGCCATTTACGCTTAACGGTCATCCCGTTATTTTCATGGACATTGCTTCTGCAGAGCTCACCAAATATGCGGCTAACAGCATGTTAGCTACCCGCATCAGCTTTATGAACGACATTGCCAACCTCTGCGAACTGCTGGGCGCCGATGTTAACATGGTGCGCAAAGGTATAGGCAGCGATTCGCGCATTGGCAATAAATTTTTATATGCTGGCATTGGATATGGCGGTTCGTGTTTCCCAAAAGATGTAAAAGCACTGATACACACAGCCGAACAAAACAGCTATAACCTAAGCGTGCTTAAAGCTGTGGAAGATGTAAATAACAGGCAAAAAACCGTTCTTTTCCACAAATTTAAACAACATTTTAATAATGATATTGCCGGCAAAACCGTGGCCATGTGGGGCTTATCATTCAAACCCCAAACGGATGACATGCGTGAGGCGCCTTCCCTATCCCTTGTTGAACACCTGTTAGATGCCGGATGCCACGTGCAAGCATACGACCCCGTTGCCCTGAATGAAGCCCAACGACGACTTGGAAACAAAATAACATATTGCCAATCGCCTTATGAAGCACTGGATAATGCAGACGCTTTATTCCTCGTTACCGAATGGACAGAATTTCGCCTGCCCGATTTAAAAAAGATAAAAGAAAAACTCAAACACCCTGTCGTGTTTGACGGACGCAATATATTTGACGGAACCGAAATGAAAAATGCAGGTATAACTTGTTACAGCATAGGGAAAAAGCCTTTATAAAGGGAAATAACATAGCAAACCACAAAAGTGAAGAAAAAGAAATATAAATAATTGATTTTTTAGAATAATAAGTATTACAAAGGAATTATTTTAAGATTTTTAGATATTAAGTATCACAAAATAAGCCTTATAGCTCGCAACTAAATTCTTGTAAGTATTTTTCTTTATCTCTTTTTTTGTGCCTTGGGGGATTAAAAATAGTTTTTCGGCTATACGTAATCTTTAGTTTTTAATTAAACCACCGGTCAAGAAATTATTTTTAGACAACATAGACGGATATTTATTTTAAATCCTTATTTTTATATTCCATATACAATTCCGTATATTACTTTATTTTTTATGATGAAGAAACGCATATTGATAACGGGAGGCGCCGGATTTTTAGGCTCGCATCTGGCTGAAACCTTATTACATCAAGGTAATGAGGTTATTTGCCTGGATAATTATTTCACGGGACAAAAGCAAAACATAGTGCATCTGTTATCCAATCCGTATTTTGAACTTATCCGGCATGATGTTACTATGCCTTTTTATATTGAAGTGGATGAAATTTATAACCTTGCATGTCCCGCCTCACCCATCCATTACCAATACAATCCTATTAAAACGGTAAAAACCTCGGTAATGGGCGCTATTAACATGCTTGGACTGGCAAAGCGGATTAAAGCTAAAATACTGCAGGCAAGCACCAGCGAAGTATATGGCGATCCCAAAGAACATCCGCAAACAGAACAATACTGGGGACACGTAAATCCTATTGGCGAACGCGCTTGTTATGATGAAGGTAAACGTGTAGCCGAAACTCTTTTTATGAGCTACCATAAGCAAAATAATGTGAATATTAAAATAGCACGCATTTTTAATACGTATGGTCCTCGCATGCACCCTAACGACGGTCGTGTAGTATCTAATTTCATTGTGCAAGCTTTAAAAAATGAAAACCTTGTAATTTATGGAGACGGCTCCCAAACCCGCAGTTTTTGCTATGTTGATGATATGGTTAAAGGATTGATAGCGCTAATGGAAACCCCCAGCCATATAACAGAACCTGTTAATCTGGGAAATCCGGACGAATTTTCTATTAAACAATTAGCCGAGAAAATAATTGCAAACATAGGCTCCTACTCTCAAATTGTTTATCAACCTGCGCTTTCTGATGACCCTATGCAACGCAAACCCGATATTACAAAAGCACAAAACATACTCCAATGGGTACCGTCCGTTTCTTTAGACGAAGGATTGAAAAAAACCATCGCTTATTTTGCCAAATCATTATAAATATTCATTTTTGTAAAAACATTTGCTTTATTTTTAAGTTAACGTTAAAAAAGAGGAAACCATTACAGATAACATGCATAAGATGTTAATATTTTAATTATTTCAAATAAGTACTGAACACTAATTATATTATTGTTCAAACCACACAGATATGTAGATTAGACTTAAAGAAACCGAAAATGAATGTTAAGATATAAGATAATAAACAGAAAACATCAGGCGTAATTTTTGAAGCTTTGCTTCAAAGCTATATAAAATTAAATGGAACAAGCTTAACATGTAAGGTTACCTTTATACGCAAAACAAAAAATATATTCATATATTAAAAAAAATTGAGAAATGGCTAAATCAACTATTGCCCCTGCAATTCTTCAACGCGCTGAAACATGGTTGAACGATTCCAATATTGACACGGAAACCAAAAAGTCAATACAGCATTTGATAAACAACGATCCTGCCGAACTTACAGAGAGCTTTTACGCGGACTTGGAATTTGGCACCGGCGGATTACGTGGTATCATGGGCGTGGGCACGAACCGAATGAATAAATATACCGTGGGCAAAGCAACCCAGGGTTTGGCAAACTACCTTAAAAAATGTTATCCTTCGCAAGATATAAGCGTGGCAATTGGCTTTGACTGTCGCAACAACAGCGATTACTTTTCTAAAATCGCGGCACAAGTATTATCGGCAAACGGCATTCAGGTTTTTCTTTTCGAAAACCTCCGCCCTACTCCCGAACTATCTTTTGCCGTTAGATTTTTCGGATGTCAAAGTGGAATTATGATTACCGCATCGCACAATCCAAAAGAATATAACGGATACAAAGTATATTGGAACGACGGCGCACAACTTGTACCTCCGCACGACAAAAACGTGATTGACGAAGTATTGAAAATAAAATCAATAGCCGAAGTTAACTTCAACGAAAACCGCATGCTTATTGAAATGGTGGGTACCGCGCTTGATAAAGAATATCTTAAAGCAGTAAAAAGTTATTCATTGGTGCCTTCATTGGTAAAAAAATACAGCAATCTCAGTATTGTTTATACGCCACTGCACGGCACAGGCATTACCATATTACCCGAAGGCTTGAAGAATTTCGGTTTTAAAAACGTAAACATCGTTGAAGAGCAAGCCGTACCCGACGGTAATTTTCCCACAGTGGCATCGCCCAATCCGGAAGAACAATCGGCAATGAAAATGGCGCTTGAAAAAGCAAAAAAAATAAATGCCGACATTATTCTAGCATCTGACCCCGATGCAGACCGCATTGGCGTTGGCGTTAAAAATCTTAAAGGAGAATATGTATTGCTTAATGGCAACCAAACTGCCGCTTTACTCACCTATTACCTCGCCAAGCAGTGGGAGTTGCAAGGCAAACTTACAGGTAAAGAATTTATGGTGAAAACCATTGTAACATCGGAATTGCTTACCGATATTGCTGAAAAAGCAGGCATAGAAATATTTGACGTGCTTACAGGATTTAAATGGATTGCCGAGGTTATCAGAAACAACGAAGGTAAAAAGAAATTTATAGGCGGAGGCGAAGAAAGCTATGGCTACATGGTTGGCGATTTTGTGCGCGATAAAGATTCTATCATTGCTTGTTCAATGTTTGCAGAATGTAATGTGTGGGCGCTTTCGCAAGGGAAAAGCATTTTCGAATTGCTGATAGACATGTATATGGAATATGGATTTTATAAGGAAAAACTTGTGAATATCGTGCGTAAAGGTATTAGCGGGCAACAAGAAATAAAAGACATGATGAAAAACTACCGCGAAAATCCGCCTAAAGAAATTGCCGGCAACGCGGTCGTACAAATCAAAGATTACCAACTACAAATAGACAAAAACCTGAAAACGGGCAAAGAAAAACCTATCAAAATACCGAAAAGTAATGTTCTACAGTTTTTCCTTAAAGATGGAAGTAAAATATCGGTGCGCCCCTCAGGCACTGAGCCCAAAATTAAATTCTACATCAGCGTGAAAGAAAAACTAAACAGCAAAGCCGATTTTGAAAAAACCGAAAAACAACTTGATGCTAAAATAAATGATATTTTAAATTCAATGAAACTGAGCTAAATATTTAGTTGAGCAAAGCAAAAATAAGGATAAGCTCATCCCCTTTGCATCAAGGTTTTATAAACTAACGCGAAAATCTGTAAAAAGCAATTTTTACGTATTGCGCAAACAGAATTTTCGCGTTCTGTTTTTTATGCAACCCTACAAATTTATAGCATTGGAACTTTTGAGGGTTAATTCCGACAAAAACGTACCCTCTGCATTTTCAAAACAATAAAAACAAATTTTACTCATCTACTTATAGATATATAACAATCTATGAAATAAGAAAATACATTGCAAAAGTAAGGATGGATAAATCATGTATTTAATATTCATATATTAAAAGAAAAACATATATCTAATTTTTATAAAATATTCAATTTTTATTAGGAAATTCAATTTTGAATTCTATACATTTGCACGTTACATTACTAATTTTTATACAATCATGAACAATTCATTATTTAACTTCCCTACACCGGCTAACGAGCCCGTTTTTGCATACGAAAAAGGCAGTAAAGAACGTGAACTTATTGAAAAAGAACTTAAAAAAATAGGTTCAGAAGAAATTGAAATTCCTTTAATTATCGGCGGAAAAGAAGTACGCACCGGCAAAACTGCAAAAGTTGTTTGTCCTCACGATCACAAACATGTATTGGCTACCTACCACAAAGCTACTGAAAAAGAAGTGGAACAAGGTATAAAAGCCGCGCTCGAAGCTAAAAAGCAATGGATGAATATGTCATGGATTGACCGCTCAAGCATTATGCTTAAAGCTGCCGAACTAATTGCCAAAAGATACAGGTATGTAATGAATGCATCCACTATGCTGGGACAAAGCAAAACCGTGTTTCAGGCTGAAATTGACTCTGCTTGTGAAACTATCGACTTTTTAAGATATAACTCGGCTTTTGCATCTCAAATTTATTCAGACCAGCCCCTCTCCACTCCCGATCAGTTAAACAGAATGGAATATCGCCCGCTGGAAGGATTTGTTTTTGCCGTTACTCCGTTTAACTTCACTTCCATTGCCGCAAACCTCAACATGTCGCCTATATTAATGGGAAATACTACCGTATGGAAACCCGCCACCACTTCTTTATTATCAAACTATTATTTGATGCAGGTATATAAAGAAGCAGGTATTCCTGACGGTGTTATCAACTTTATGCCGGGACCCGGTTCTGCTATAGGAGCACCCGTTTTCGGACACAGAGATTTTGCAGGCGTACATTTTACCGGCTCAAACAGCACATTTAACAATTTCTGGAAAACTATTGCAAACAATATGGATAACTATAAATCGTATCCTAAAATTGTAGGCGAAACCGGAGGTAAAGACTTTATTGTAGCACACAACTCAGCCAACCCGCTTGAAGTGGCAACAGCTATTGTAAGAGGCGCTTTCGAATTCCAGGGACAAAAATGTTCGGCTGCATCACGCGCTTATATACCCGAATCGATGTGGAAAGAAGTGCGTAAACACATTGAAGATATGGTTTCGAAAATTAAAATGGGTGATGTTACCGATTTCAGTAACTTTATGAATGCCGTGATTGACGAAGCCTCTTTTGACATGATTATGGGCTATGTAAACGATGCTAAAAAATCAAAAGAATGCGAGATTGTTACAGGCGGTAACGGAGACAAATCGGTAGGATATTTTATTGAGCCTACAGTTATCAAAACTACCAACCCCAACTATGCTACCATGCAGGTAGAACTGTTCGGACCGGTAATTACTATTTACGTTTATCCCGATAAAGAATTTGAAAAAACACTTGAAATTGTTGATAATACTTCTCCTTATGGTTTAACGGGCGCTATTTTCGCAACAGACAGATATGTAGTAGCTAAAGCTTTTGACGCTTTGCGTTATGCAGCCGGCAACTTCTACATAAACGATAAACCCACGGGAGCCATGGTTGGCATGCAGCCTTTCGGCGGATCTCGCGGCTCAGGCACAAACGACAAAGCAGGCAGCTTGCTTAACTTGCTACGCTGGGTGAACCCTCGCGCTATTAAGGAAACATACGTGCCCGCTCGCGATTTCACTTATCCGTTTATGAAATAATAAATTCTAATTTATTTATCAGCCTTGTTGTGCTCACAACAAGGCTTTTTTTATTTTTGCAGTTTGCTATACCAACAAGTTAAATCTTATTTAAAATACTATACCGCTTTACTACATGGATATTTTTACATCGCTACACCTACCTGATTTTGCTGATGCAAATGTATGGATAAGCTTATTAACACTCACCTTTCTGGAAATTGTACTTGGTATTGATAATATTATTTTTATCTCTATCCTTTCGGGTAAACTGCCTTATAACCAACAACGCAAAACTCGCAATATAGGTTTGTTTATGGCAATGATATTCCGCATTATGCTATTGCTCATGATTAGTTGGATAATAAGCCTTAAAGAACCCGTTATTTCACTAAAATGGTTTGATGACCCTTTAAACCCGGGCAAATCACTTGCTTTAAGTTGGAAAGATATTATTCTTATCTCTGGAGGCATATTCCTCATCATTAAAAGCACCTTGGAAATACATCATAAAACCCAATTTCCAACGTCAGCACAATCTTCTGCAGAAAAACCCAAAAAAGGAAGTTCCTTTTTGTTAGGTGCCGTCATACAAATTGTTCTTATAGATGCCGTATTTTCCATAGACTCCATACTCACGGCTATAGGACTTGTAGAAAACGTGGTAATTATGATTATAGCCGTAGTTATTTCCATCACCATCATGATGCTATTTGCGGGGGCAGTGAGCAAAGTAATAAATAAACACCCCAGCCTGCAAATGCTCGCGTTAAGCTTTTTGGTAGTAATAGGCGTAGTGCTTGTTGCCGAAGGCATACATCAGCATATCAGTAAAAACATTATATACTCATGTCTTGCTTTTAGCCTTGCCGTAGAACTTTTAAATATTAGGGTAAGAAATAAGCAGGAAAAAGGAGAGAAAACAGATATACACAACGAAAAAAACTCACAGCAACAATAAAACGAATTAATTTTCAATAATTTAAAAATATTAAAAATAGATTTTGTATCTTTGGGTTTCATAAATTGTAGAAAAAGACATTTTTTTATAAATTATAAAAACATGACATTAAAAAAAACAACTTCAAGAAAATATTTACAAAGCATAAAACTTATTTATTTCTTATTTGTACTGCTACCCACGCTTATATTGGCTTGTGCGATATA
Organism: uncultured Bacteroidales bacterium; assembly: GCA_937889945.1. Lineage (GTDB taxonomy): Bacteria > Bacteroidota > Bacteroidia > Bacteroidales > UBA4417 > UBA4417. The sequence goes on along the minus strand of CALBZC010000045.1, from coordinate 3,978 downwards.
TTTGTACATGCACGGATTTTCGCTGGAAAACACTACGCGCAACAACTATATTTTTATAGGCATTGCTGTTTTTATAACCGTGTTGAGCATTACACAAGGGATTTATATCTATCGTAAAATATTAAATAAAATTAAAAGCAGCCCCAACCTGCTGGAGAAGTTATATGTTTTCCGCTCAGCGCTCATTATAAGATATACACTTATAGAAGGAGCATGCTTGTTATCTGCCATTGCCTTTATGTATTCGGGTAACATTATAGCATTGGCATTGGCGGCTGCCGTATGCATCTATTTTATTTCTCTTTTCCCTACAGCCCATAAAATTATGGCGCATTTAGACTTAAACGAACAAGAAAGAATTTTACTTAACGATCCCAAAGCTATACTTTAATATTTTATGTCCACACACTACAATGCTCACACTTACAACATTTTCAACGTCAATACCTCCTATTTTACACCTGAAACATTTTAAAAGGCTTTCGATAAAATTATTGCCCGCTTTGGCAATCGTGTTTTTATCGCTATCCCTAAGCGCACAAAAAATATCAAACATAGACCTTAATATTATCAGGGAACAAGCTTCAGCTTCTTACATCAACCTTATCAACCGGTATATAAAAGTTGACAGTTCGCTCACAATAGAAGACTATAAAGTAATTTATTATGGAAATGCTTTTCAGAAAAACTATATGTCTCAATCCATAAGCAAATTACAAAATGAGCTGAAAACGCAATATAATCAAGGGAATTACAAAATGGCTGCCGGCATAGGGGAAAAATTAATAACGGAAAATCCCGTAAATACAGTAGCGCTATTTAACTTAATGGTATCTTTTTTTAAAATAGGAGATACTGTTAAAGCAAAACACTATGCCAACATGTATTATCCGCTTATACAAACTATACATCGCAGCGGTACCGGACTAACCCCAGAACAGGCTTTTGTTGTAATTCAAATACAGGACGAGTTTCAGGCTTTGGAAGAGTGGGATTATATTATGGTGGGACAAATGCTGAAAAATAACATAGACCAGATAGAAGCGATAAGAAAAACAAGACCTAATTATGGACTGCCACAAGCAGTAGAAATGCATTTTAACCTAAGCATCCCCATTGCGTATATCAAAGATCAGCAAAGTGTATTGCAGAAAATACTCAATAATTTCACGTATTACTGGCTTTCATATCAATATGCATACATGTAGCAATGATTTATACTTCTACACTGGAAACACCTTTGGGCACAATGCTTGCTTGTGCTACTGATGAAGGAATTTGCATGCTGGAATTTGGTGACAAAAAAGATATTGATAAAGAGATAGTGTATATTTCAAATTTCCACAAGCTTCCGCTTATCACTCAGGCACATTTTTATTTCGCCATGCTCCAACAAGAACTCGACGCTTATTTTAACAATACGCTCAGGATATTTAAAACTCCTTTGCTATTTTCCGGAACACCTTTTCAGATAAAAGTATGGAAAGCTTTACAAAATATTGGATACGGCAATAGGTTATCATACATGCAATTGTCTAAAATATTAGGTAATACCAAAGCCATACGCGCCATAGCCCACGCCAACGGACAAAATCATATTGCCATTTTAGTTCCATGCCATAGGGTTATTGGGGCTAACGGTAGTTTAACAGGATATGCCGGTGGATTGTGGCGTAAAAAAGCGTTATTGGAACTTGAACTAAAAAATACACAAAAAAAACTCTTTCTGTTTGAATAGATAATGAAAAAATAGTTGTTTATGCAATTTTTTATTCTTTTTTAACATTCTATTTCAAGCAAAATAATATCTTTGCATCAAAAGAAAATTTACCATTTATATGTATATTGATAAAGTAGATAATTTATCTGAAGAAGATAAAATCAGGGAAGCAATTGCCCCTAAAGACTGGGCTGAAATAAAATCACACGATTCGTGGTCGGTATTTAAAATCATGTCCGAAGTAGTTGAAGGCTATGAAAAAATGGCACGCATAGGACCTTGTGTTACCATTTTTGGCTCAGCACGCACAGCCGCTAATAATAAGTATTATAAAATAGCCGAAGAAGCCGGTTATTTGCTCACAAAAAAAGGTTTTGGCGTAATTTCGGGCGGCGGTCCGGGCATTATGGAAGCGGCTAACAGAGGTGCACAAGCCGGCGGTGGCAAATCCGTGGGGATTAACATTATACTTCCGCACGAGCAAAGATCAAATCCGTATATTGATACAGATAAACTTATCACTTTCGATTATTTTTTTGTGCGTAAGCTCATGTTCACTAAGTACTCACAAGGATACATTGTAATGCCCGGCGGCTTTGGCACATTAGACGAGCTTTTTGAAGCTATGACGCTTATCCAAACGCATAAAATGGTTAAATTCCCCATTGTTCTTATTGGTTCTGAATATTGGAACGGTTTAATTGCATGGATTAAAGAGCAACTTATTGCCAATAACAACATTAACCCTAATGATTTAGATTTGTTTACCTTAGTGGATGATGCTGCCAGCGCCGTTAAAGTAATAGAAGAATATTACAACAAATATGCACTGAAACCTAACTTTTAAAAATATAAAATCATCCTCTCCAAAAGGTTTGGCGCTACATCGTCAAACCTTTTTTATTTATACCAATTGCATAAATACACTAAATCAGAATATAATATCCATATCTTCAAGTTTATGTATCTTTGCATAAAAAATATTCTTCATGAAGTTTTCCCAATACCGTTTTGATCAGCAAATCCACCGCAACATTGAGGCTATGGGCTTTAAACGCCCTACTGATATTCAGTTTAAAAGTATTACACCTATTCTTAAAGGTGACGATTTGCTTGCCATAGCACAAACAGGAACGGGAAAAACCATTGCTTTTGCATTGCCTATTGTTAATATTATTCATGAGAATAAATCATCAAAACGCAGCAATGGCGTGCAGTGCCTTGTAATGGTTCCTACCCGCGAACTAGCGCTGCAAATAACAGAAGTGTTTGAAAGCTTATGCAAATATACACGCGCAAAAGTAATGTGTTTGATGGGCGGCGTGGAACAAGAAAGACAAATTGAGAGTTTGCTTAAAGGTGTGGATATAGTGGTGGCAACGCCGGGTCGCATGTTCGATCTTAACCATCAGGGATACTTGCAATTGAATGATGTGGAAATACTTGTGCTGGACGAAGCCGACCACATGCTGGATTTAGGTTTTGTTAAAAGCATACGTGATTTGGTTTATAAACTACCCAAAAACCGGCAAACACTTTTCTTTTCTGCAACCATAACTCCTTACATAAAAAAAATAGCATATTCCCTCACTGATAATCCCATACGCATACAAATTTCGCCCGAAAACACGGTTTCTAAAAACATTGTGCATTATGTAACGCATATTCCCATGGACGACAAACGTTTTTTTCTGGAACGCTTGGTTAAAGAAAATCCTGACAGTAAAATATTGGTTTTTGTACGTACCAAAGTGCGTGCGGAACGTGTGCAAAAAGCTATGGAACGCTTGGAAATTATAGGAAAAACCTTGCATGGAGATGTATTACAAAAAGAACGCTTATCTATTTTAGATGAATTTAAGAAAGGAAATTTCAAATTGCTTATTACAACAGATGTGAGTGCCAGAGGTATTGATATCCCAAATGTAGAATATGTTGTAAACTATGATATTCCGGAAGAGCCTGAAAACTATGTGCACCGTGTGGGACGCACCGGACGCGGAACTAAAAAAGGCTATGCCGTTTCTTTTTGCAGCGATGAAGAAAAACCTTTGATTGCAGCCATTGAAGAATACATTGGGCAGCCTGTTGAAATAATGAAAATAGAAAAGGGGGATTATAGCGAAACTTTAGATTTTTCGGGCGAAACAAAAGCAGACTGGAAAACGCTACTAAAAGAAATTCAGGAATTTGAAAATTTTAAAGAATCGAAAGGGAAAAACAAAAACAAACGATAAGTTTTAAAAATCAAAATTCCA
>CALBZC010000044.1 GCA_937889945.1 uncultured Bacteroidales bacterium | reverse complement strand
TTATGGGATGAAAGGTGTCCGTTTATGGGATGAAAGGTGTCCGTTTATGGGATGAGATTTGTAAGAAGATCATTTTTTGAGAAAAAGTCTATAAAAACAGTATATTAATTACAAATGAGAGAGTGATTTTTAAATGAAAGGTGTCCGTTTGTGGGATGAAAGGTGTCCGTTTGTGGGATGTTAAAAAAGGTGTCCTAGCTACCTTGAATTAAAAACACCTTTCATTTAACATAGTAAAAATTACTTGTTTTCTATGGAGGTTAACGACTTGGCAAAACTGGCAAAACAGGAAGTTAAAAAACATGTTGCTGCTATTCATATAAGCAGTGATTTATCACTCCTGCAAAGAAAGCTAGTTAATGTATTTCTTTTTAATGCTTATAATGAATTGCTAACTAAAAGAAAACATAAAATTTTAATCCCCGCAGCTTGTAGTCTTTGCGGATTCAATAGCAATAATAGAGATTTTTTCATTGAAGCAGTAAACGGGGTAATGACTAAGGTTATAGAATGGAATCTGCTAGATAAGCAAGGCGGTGCTATATGGGAAGCAATGCCTATACTCTCCTATGTTCGAGTTGAAAGTAAAACTGGCGAATGCACCTATTCTTTTCCCGAGGAGCTTTGTAAAAAACTGTATCAGCCTGAAATTTATTCAAAGATTAAACTCGAAATACAGCGATATTTTAAAAGCAATTATGCGCTTACTCTTTATGAAAATTGTTACAGATTTAAAGACAATGACCCTGAAAACAACGGATACGGTATTACTCCATGGATTGATATAGAGACATTTAAAAAACTAATGGGGGTTCACGAGTTAAAGTTTTATCAGCAATATAAAGAGCTAAATAGGAAAATAATCAAACCCTCTGTTGAAGAAGTTAATAAGCATTCAGACGTTACATTAAAGGTTGAGATTAAACGAGAGAGTCGAAAAGTAATTGCAGTTCGTTTTAAGATATACAAGAAGCAGCAACAATATTTACCGCTAGAGATAGAAGACGATTTAGTTAATAAACCTTTGCTAAATAGATTAATGGGATTTGGTTTAACGCAACAACAGGCAATAAAGATACTTTGCTCACATGAAGAGAATTATATAAAAGAGAATCTTGATATAGTCGAAGAGCGAAATAGAAAAGGTGAAATTAAAAAGAATTTAACTGGCTATACTTTGTCAGCATTAGAGAAAGATTATCGCCCAAAAATGACAGAAGAAGAACTAAAAACTAAAAAAGCAAAAGCTAAAAAAGAACAAGAGGAAATTAAAAAGAAAGAAAAAGAAATTGCAAAAGTTGAAGAAGATAAATTAAAAAGAAAGAATGCAGAAATAGCTTTTAAAAATCTTTCTGTATCTAAACAAAAAGCGTTAAAAAAGGAATTTGAAACAACCCTGAAAGGTATTCTAGCTGACAATTATCAGAAGAACGGGCTTAATAGTATTGGCGTCAAGATTCAATTTTATAGCTTCGTAGCACGTAAAATCCTTTAGCCTAAAATCCGCTTGTACTCGGCAAAAAAATGGTATAAATTATTTATACAATTTAAATAATTAAAACGATTTAAACTATTTAAATAGTAAGGTGCAGCCATGCAAGCAAAAATTATTGTTGTCGCTAATCAAAAGGGCGGTGCAGGAAAAACCACGCTAAGTATGCAGCTTGCTGGCTCACTCGCCAGCAAGAAGAAAGTTTTAGTTGTGGATGCAGACCCGCAAGGAACTGCTACCCGCTGGGCTTCAAGTGCGGACGACTCGACACCGTTCCCCGCCGCTGTTGTTAGTCTTGGCGCGGGCAATGATAAAGTTCACAGGGAGTTGAAAAAATTTATTAAAGACTATGACTATATTATTGTCGATTGTCCGCCCGCTGTTGATTCAACGATTCCGCAAAGTGCGCTATTAGTAGCTGATCTTGTACTTGTGCCAATTATTCCTAGTCCGCCTGACTTGTGGGCGGCTGTTGGTATTAGAAAATTAATTGAAAATGTTTCTGAATTTAATAAAACATTGCAAGCAAGGCTTGTAATAAATCAATCTCAACCAAACACAAACTTAAACAAAGAGGTTTTGCAAATACTTCCTGAATTTGAAATGGAGAGGCTTAAAACTTCTATTGTGCAAAGGACTGTATATCGACAAAGTGCCGCATACGGTAATACTGTCCACGATCATGGAACTAAGGCGCGGCAAGCCTCTGCCGAGATTGATGCACTTACTAAAGAAGTTCTTAATATTTTAAAATAATTAATATGGATGAAACTACAATGAAGAAAAAAAATCTTAGTAGTGCATTAATCGGTTCTCTAAAAAGCGAACAAGATAAATTTGCAGCGGCAGACGAAGTTTTGAATAAGGTCGGTGTTGCAGTTAAAAAAAGAGAGATAAAAACAGAAAAAAAAGAACTTCCGCCTAAATCGAACAAAGAAAAACTTGTAAGAGACGCGTTTACTATGCCTGAAAGCGACCACGCATTACTTGCAAAATTAATCAATTCAGCTTTAAGCGCAGGATATAAAATAAACAAAAGTGAGGTTGTTAGAGCAGGACTCCATCTATTAAACAGACTGTCAAAGAAAGAGCTAATTGCCGCCTGTGAAGCAGTAAATAAACTTAAACAAGGAAGACCAGCCACCAAATAGTTTAAATGGTATAAACGATTTAAACTATTTATATTGTTTAAATGGTTTACGGGTTCTTAAAAAAGCGTAGATTAACACTACATACTTTTTAGCTTGCTCCTGATTGAACGCTCGCTAATTTCAAGCTTTTTCGCAATCTTTGGGTAACTCAAACCCTGCGCTCGAAGTTCCCGCGCCCGCTCGATCACGCCCAGCGGGATACTTGGTCGCCCGATCCGCTTGCCCGCCTTGACCCGTTCCCGATTAAGCTCCCCTTCAAACTCCGCGATTACTCCCAATATTTGATATAAGAGCTTACCTTGCAGGGTAGTGGTATCGACTAAGCCATCTTGAAAGGAGACAATATCAAGCCCCCAGCTCTTCAAACTGTCTAAGGTCAAAACTAGGTCTTTGAGTGACCTAGAAAGCCTGTCCAGCTTCCAAACAACAAGCACGTCAAACCTGTGCTGTTGCGCTCGCTTCATCATTGAGTTGAAAGCGGGGCGTTTTGTGTTCTTGCCTGAATAGCCCTCGTCGGTGTGGATTTCGCCGAGTTCCCAACCTCGGCGCGAGACGTAGGCTTTCAGTTCACGGATTTGAAGCGTTGCGGTTTGCTTATCCGTGGAAACTCGTGCGTACAGGTCGGCAATCAATGTCTTCATAAATCCGGCAAAAAGGGTTATCGGTTTCCAAAATCTGAAAGCCTGAAAAAACAGGCGGTTTCAGTCTAGCAAAAACTACGGCAAAAATGATTTGTTTTTTGCAAGGTGAAAGAGAAAGTTAACACTACATCCTTTGAGGATTATTTATGGGAATCTTTGACTTGCTAAAAGGTTCTACAAAACCGTCTGTGTATGGTTGTAGAACAGAAATTTTAATAGAGCCTCAAAATGCCGATCTCACACCAAGAATGAAGCACGCAATATCTTTACGTTATGATCAAAATTATGCATCTCAAGCAATATATAAAGCATTAAGCAATTCTAATTCGCTATTAACTGTCGAAACTGTAATTAATTTTAAGAACGAATTATATAGTTATTTAAAAAACTCCCGTGGAGTGTATTCAATATACTCAAAATCAGGGGGAGTTGTTAAAAATATTGGCGGTGTACTAAATAAGACTTCTAACTATGGAATACTGTATAGCTCGTCGTCTGACCCAACAGGACACAGAAAATCAATACTTAGAACGATATGTTACGTTGGCAATACCTCATTCACCAGCAAGATAGATTTTGTATTTGAAAGTCTCGAAGTTAATTCTGGTAATTATATTGAGTCTGGTAAATTAATAGCAAAAATAATCCCAATTAAATCAAAACAAGACAAAGACATAGCAAGTCTTATTACAATGTGTAACGAGGCTATTAATAAGTTAAAAAGAGATGGTGCATACCAAAAAGACTTAGCACATGAGAGTACCAGTAATTTAGAAAACACGCAAGACATTGAATATGACAGTAAACAAATTGATAACTTTGTTGATTCAAAAAAACAATTTATACGAACACTTATGACAGTTAAAGAAATAACGGAAGAACTGGAAAATTATGCTATATCTGTTAAATCTCCCCACAATGGGAAAGTTCGCATTTCCGAGTTTGTACATGGAAGAATACAAGGCAATTACAGGCAACTCAAGTTATGCACTCTTTACGATCCAAGTACAGGAAAAGATATTTGCGATGTTTCAGTAAACAACGCTAACTATCTTGTTAAGTATATTGCTCACAACGGAGTATTAATAAGAGAGGGTGATTTAGTCGCAAAAGTAATTGTCGATTGTATACCTCCAAATTTTCCACAACTTAAAAGCGAACAAAGTAAATATCTTTGTCATTTGGCTTTATATTCAATAGTAAAAGAAGCCATATTTCAACTTGAAGTTGCTCGTAAAGAGGAAAAAATCAAAGCACGTAAAGAAGAACTCAAGTATCAAAGAGAGCGAAACATAAGACTTGAAGAGGCAAATAGGATTGCAAAAGAATCTTTGAATAAAGGGGCGGAAGAAGAAAAAAGATTGCGTGAAGAAACCGAACAAAGAGACAAAGAAGAGCGGGAACGGCTGGAAAAGATCGAGCGAGAGAACAAAGAAAAAGAAGACCTGCGAAAGAAAATCCTCGGGCTTTGATCGCCCCCCGCCGCCGGAGGCAAGCGAGCGTTTCCCGAGGCGACGACGATGACCGGACGAACGAGAGACGAACGAGCGAATGCGAGTGAGGAGCGAGAGAGGCAGGGAAGAGGAGGAGGGGAGGGAAACGGGAAGTTTCGGAATCTTTGACGCGCACACAATGGCGCGGACATATTGAAATTTTTTCCCCGAGGGGATAGCCACAAAAAGAAGTCCAAAAGGAAGCCTGATTTTGATCTCCGAAGCCGAACGCCTCCTTGCCGAAAAGCTCCCCAGAGAAATGGAGCAAGCCCTTTTTTCCTCCCTCGGGCTTGTGCCTCCCGATGGGGCGAACTGGTTGGATTACATCGCCGTGGGCGTGGTGAGACCCGACGACAACGAGGCGGCTATCAAAGCCATCGCCGCCGTCTTCCTCGGCTACATTCGCAAGATCGTCGCCACCCCTCAAGCTGGGTGGACGCTCTATGATTTCTACGCCGGTCAGGATTTTTTGACCCCTGACGAATACCGCCGCGACGCGCTCCCCAACGCCGAACGCTACGCCCGCCGTTTCGACTTCGCCGCCATGCGCGAAAAAGCCGAACTGCTTTTGATCGAACGCGATAAGATCACCGCCAAGCAACGGGATACAAACAGAACTGTCAACGCACTGGAAAGACGCAAGCGAGAAACAGAGGCATTCGCGGACTTTTACCAGCAAGCCAAAGACATGCGCCTGTTTTATTTAAATGAACGTTTGCAGGTCGCTATGAAACCCGCGCCGGAAAGAGCAAGAGACACCAGCAAAGACGCGTATGCAATAGCTACAAAGAATGAAAAAATCATCTCAAAGAATAGAGAAATTGCAAAAGCTAAAGAAAAATTATCCACATATACGTTCGAGGACTACCTAGACAAGCATTACCCTAACGGAACAGTTTGGGAAGAAAGAATTTCTGCTTCATATGATTTTGACCAAATGATTGCTAAAGAAAAAAACGCAATTAGTGCTAAAGAAAAAACAAGGAATGAACTTGAAAATATTAACCCATTATATAAACACGTTACGGAAAAAGACCCAAGAAGCGACGCATTGAGAGTTTTAAGCCTCAAAGAGGCTATTGAAGCGGAGAAACTCGAAGAACAGCAAACGGCGCAAAAGGTAAAATCCCACGTCTTACGGATTGACGACGATATAGACAAACAAGAGGCTGCTTATACGCAACTCGAACATGATAGGCGGGCGATTGATTTAAAACTAGACCAGCTCGAAGCCTCGCAAGTGGTCGCGCCGGAAATGCGAAAGTTCCAAACATTCGCCCACCTCTATAACCCCGCCGTGTTCACGCCGGATCGGGCGGGCTACATGGCGTATTTGAACCGTGTGCGCCCGTTCAAAATGCTTTCGCAATACTTTCCCGCCTACCTCCCAGAAGCCGAACGTAAAAAGCACACCTACATTACAGGCGCAACGGGCAGAGGAAAAACCGAACTCCTAAAAACCCTCGTCCGCGCCTATGTCGCGCGTCCAGAGCTGGGAAGCGTCGTAATCATCGAGCCGCACGGGGCGTTTGCCGAACAGGTCGCCCGCTGGTCGGATGTGATCGAGTCGGGGCGGCTCGTATATATTGACCCTGAATTTGCCCACAAGTACGGGCAGACCCCCGCGCTTAATCCTTTTGATATTGCGGACAAGTCAGACAGAAACGTCGAAGATACCGCCGAAGAGCTTACTAGCATGTTACAAGAACTCATGCGCCAAGCTAATCACGGCGAACTAACAGCGAACATGAAAACGCTTTTGCCACAGTGCATAAGCACATTATTAAGAATGCCGAACGCAAGTCTTAATGACTTGCAAAAATTCATGAACTCCAACACAAACACGGAATTAAAAAATTCCAAGTACGCCGTAGATCGCGAATTTTTTAAATATCATTTTGACAATAAACACTTTGACTCTACGAAAGAGGCTTTAGCCCTCCGTATTCAAAGCCTTATCAATACGCCAACGCGGAAACGGTTACTTACTGGAAAGAACACGTTTGATTTATCCCAACTCATTAGCGAAAGAAAAATTATAATCTTTCGTCTTTCTACCGTTGACATGCACGACGAAGCAAGCGCAGCGTTTGGCAACTTTGTTGTATCAATGCTCATAAGTCATGTATTGCGGCGTTTTCGTTCTGATAAAAACGCCGAGTTTATCCCCGTGCATTTGTTTATTGATGAATGTCAAAAGTTTGTGTCTCCAAGCATTCACAAAATACTTACGGAAACGCGCAAATTCGGGCTTCACCTCACCCTAGCGCAACAAAACTACGGCGACCAGATGGACGAAAGCGTTAAGCGAGCTATTGCGCTCGCTTCAATCAATATAACGTCGCAAACTGGCGATAGTAAAACATTGGCGCGAATGAGTAACCTTATGGGGCTAGAGGAAAGCGAAATTAAAAACCTCCCTGTCGGGCAGTTTCAATGCAAGATAGCAGGGGATAGCCCGCCGTTCAAGCTCTATATTCCTGACACCTATATTGATAATCGCGGCGGCGTTTCGTCTGAAAGGTGGGAGCAGGTGAAACAAGAGCAAATGCGCCTCTACTATCGCCCTGTTAATGAAGCAGGACAAGAAGAAGCTGCAAGCGGTGAGCGTTTGCAAAAAGATCAAGAGCCAAACGAAAAACCAAAAATCAATCTTGTGTAGCTGGCATGCTTGAAAAAATAACAGACGTACAATTTGCCACGCTGGAAGCTCTCGCAACTTATCGCTATTTAACCGCCGAACAGTTGCAGCGGCTCAATATCTCCAAGAGCATTGAACACACGCGCCGCGTCTTGCGCGAGCTGGTCTTGCTGCGGGGCTACCTCGGGCGGCTCGTACCTGGCGTGTCTGTTGGTCGCCTGCCGAACCTGCACTACCTCACCAAGAAAGGGGCGCACGTTCTCGCGGAACTCAAAGGCGTTGATCTCGCCGCCGTTCCTTACGTCACGCGGGCGCGTATGGTGCAGCACACTTTCTTTCATCGGCTCAACTGCATTGACTGTGAAATAACCGTGAGGCAGTGGGCGCAATCCAACGCCGCCACGGTGGAGTTTTACAATCAATATTTTTGCTTTAATGGAAATAAAAAAGGGCGGCGTTCTCTTACAAAGATCACCTTGCAACAAGGCGGCTTTGACCCTGACGCGGTGTTTATGCTCTCATGCAATGGAGTCCGCCGCCTCTTCGCTTTGGAAGTGCAAAAGAATCTTCGCACGGCTGAAACCGTGCAAAAGCTATTGGAAAACTACAAGCCCGCCGTGCTGCAAAGAGCTATCAGCGCGCAATTTAACTATGACTATGACCCGCGCATTTTAATTGTATTCGACCAAGACAACGCTTTTGATCTCGTAAAGCAAAGACTTCTCGAACTGCAATTTTTTCGAGATTATGCGCCACTCTTTTTTTTCAACACGCTAGACAGCTTCAATTTGAGTTTTCTTGAGAACTGGCGCAAGCTCGATACAGACGAGACATGCAATCTTTTTTAAATTTGACAGAAACAAAAATATTATATTAATATGAATTACTTTTTATTAACTTTTTACCTGTGGCAATACCTCGGTCAGAAAATACCGCGATGCAACTTGTAAACATGGATGTTAAATTTATGGAACATATATTGGAAACAATGGAAGATTGCGAGCATCAGCAAATTTCCATAACAACACGCGGTAAACTTCGCGATGTTTTGGACTTAACAGAAAAACTTTATGATGGATTCGCTTTTTCCTACAATGATGTTTGCGATAATTTCAACTATTTGCCCGACTCAATGAAAGAAGCAACGTATAACTTTGTAAAAGATATGCGACGAGATTTTTTTAGACTTTTAGAGCGGGTATTTTATGAGCCTTTAGCTCAAGGTATTCAAACACTGCAATAAACGACAAGTTAACACTACAAAAAGAGCGAGGCTTTTTTGTGTATTCGGAAAGTATTGACTCTCTTTCTTGATACAGTGATAATTTAGACGTGCTTCATCTTTCATTAAAACAATATGTCTGTATCGAATATTTAAGCGGGGCTACGTTCCCGCCTTCGATACAAACATCTTGTTTGATTGATGGAGCACCGGAGAAATCGTAGCCCCGCTTTTTATGCAAGACAGTTCAAACGGTAAAATTCGAAATGCGCTTACCGCAATTCAAATAACAACGGATTCAAGCAAAAACATGCTTGAGACAGAACGCAAATGTATCACTAGGAACATTGATAAGATTGTTCAAGAGTTGGAGAGCTTATTTCCCCCTGTTTAATCTCTGTTGAATCAATGCAAAAACGGCTCGGCTTCTTGCATGTCCAAGCCGTTTTTGAGAATGACCGCGCGCGTTCGGTCTGTGTGTATTGATAACGCAATCTAGGCTTAACCTTTTCCCCAAGTAATGAAAAGCTAAGCCCGTCCAAACCTTGCGAGTTGGCGGAGGTTCTTATCTATTCCTCTGGGACACTTCCTCGCAAGCCCAACGTCAGGAGTCCCCCTCCTGCGTTTTTGTCTTATGGCTTTGGGCGCACGACAAAGGAACGTCATCAATGCTTTATTTTACAATACGATTTTTAATCGTTACAAAAATTAAATTAAAATTAAATAATATATCTCAACAATGCTAAAGGTGATTCAAGGCTGAATTGTGTTTCGTCGCAAAACACAAAACGACTGGCTTTGTCTTCTTTGTTGTCCAGTGCAATCTTTCGCAAGTTGGTCGTCCTAGGCGGTGTAGGGGTAACGGTCAGAACTCGGAAACGGGCGGGTAGCTCCTTTCTATTTTTACGGAAAAACAGACGGTAACGAGTTATTTTGTCATTGAACCGACTGACCGTCATTGTTCCTCTATCGGCTTCAATGAAATAATGCACCGTGCCTTTTTTTGTCTTTACGGCAAAATAGCCGTCAGGGATAAGACGATGATTTTTAAGTTTAGGGAAGAGGTCAATAATCGCCTGATCTACCGCCCACGCCGTTACTTCTCCATTACTTTTCTCTCTCAACCCGCGCAACAAAACCGCACGAATATTTGAAATCATTAATTCATGCTTCACAAAAATATATGAGCGTGGGTCACGCGGGTAATATACATCGTTATATTTCTCCGGTTCTAAGTCTCGTAAAATGTCCGCGCCCTTGCGAGTAAGAGCATAGATTAACGTCGGGAAAGTGTCGCCAAACTGCGGATAATATAGCCTTTCTACAAGTCCATTATGATAGAGCTTTTGCAACTTGTCATAAGTATTTGTCTTGCATGTTTCGGCAAGAGCCACGATTTGCGGCGTATTCATATAGTGAAAATCACTAATCATTTTGAGTAGTGGAATATACGCGACAAAGTTTCTAATATTCGGGGGCGTTTCCGATCTACGGTAACGAGGGAGGCGGTTAGCCATTTGACAACGACTTAATACAAAAGGAAAATAGACCGCTCCATTGTAACCTTTCTTTCATGTCAGACGCGAAAAAAATGCCGTGGATTTCCGACGACGAGAAAGAACGGCTCAAGCGCGAAGTTGATTTTATCGCCCTGGTCAAATTTCTCTTCGGTCAGGTCGAAATGCAGCCCGCCCGAGGCGGCGACCAGTTCAAAGCGAAATGTCCTTTTCCCGACTGTCCGGACAAACGGGGAGACTATCCTTTTGGTATAAATGCCGAGGGAAAATTCAACTGCTTTCACTGCGGGCGCGGGGGCGACGTTCTCAAGCTCATTATGCTTGCTCGGGGTTGCTCATTTTACGAAGCCAAACATTTCTTGCTTTTGTTCGTCCGCGGGGAAGTCCGCGAGGATATGCGGGGTAAACTTCCCGCAAAACCCGTCATGGCAAACCCCAAAGCAGAACCGAAACCGCCCAAGAAAGCCGAACCCTTTGGGCGCGAGCTGACAGGGCTTCGCGTTGAGGGGATACCCGCCATCGAAGAAAAAGGCATAACGCCCAAGACCGCGCGAAAATTCGGGGTGGGCTACTGCTCGCAAGGCATGATGAAAGGGCGCGTAGTCGTGCCTGTTCACGACTCCAAGACGGCGGGGGCTGCTCCCGAAAATGTGCTTTTTTACGGCGGTTATTCGATCACCAAGAAGCAAAAAGAATACGGGGATTGGAAGTTTCCCGACGGCTGCGAAAAAGGATCTGCGCTCTACAACCTTAACCGCCTGCGGGTCGAAGACAAGAAGCTGCAAGAGGTGCTTGCTAAACATGGCGTGCTTGTTGTTGAGAGCTTTTGGAACGTGCTAAAACTCTACCAAGCAGGGATTAAAAACGTGGTCGCGCTCATGGGTACGGCTTTAACCGGAGAGCAAGAGAAACTTTTATTGGACTTCACGGATAAGGTTACGCTTTGGCTCGATGAAGACAAAGCGGGACTTAAGGGCTTACAAAATATTTTGCGACTTCCCAGAGATGGAGGAACGAACGGATTGCTTTACAAGACACATTTAAAAATCATCAGTCCCACCGCCTCACTTCCAGCCGTGGGGGACAGAGTGAAGCCGTACCAATTCGACGAAAACGAGATTAAACAAATTCTTTCGGCATAACGGGTAGCGACCGAACCCGCTTTTTACTTTTAGAGCAAAGAACCCGCTGGAAAAATGTCGAAGCGAATGCGCCGACCCCGCCTATATGTGGGAGGGCTTTCAACGCGAGTCTTCGAGCGTTAGAAAACCCCCATCAGAGAGGCGGGGTCGGCGGATGCCGACATTTTTCCTCTTTTAAACCAGCAATAAAACCAGCTTGCTTTTTGCCTTTTAAAACAGGCATGAATTTAAAAACGCTTTTTTTAAAAGCGGTCTAAGTGCGGAAAACTTTTATCACTTAGTACGGAAACAAGTAACCGCACCTTATTCCGTACTAAGCGGCTTGAACTTTCCGCACCAAGTAACACCCGCCCGCGCTTTATATTGCAAGAAGAAAAGGAAGCGGGCGGGTGTTACTGTTTGGCTAGTTGAAAGAAAAAAGATACAAAGCGGATATGAACGAAAACAAACCATGGGCAAAACTCAAGGTATCCCGCAAAAAGTACGACACGGCGAAACCGTGGAAGCGTGTCAATATGACGCGCAAGGAGTTCGGGGAGCTGGTCGTCTCGATGCCGCAAGAAGTCATTGACGACTTGCTAGAACACGCCCAAGCTGACCGACTGATTGAAAGCATTTTCGGCGCCGCCGCCGGCGCGGATTGATTTGCCCCTCCTGCTTTCATGGCTTATACTCTCTCCGAACCCTTATTTTCCCCGTATGCCTGCCGTCAAAGGAGATTATCCCGTGAGACCGCACCAAGAAGAAAATATATCCGTTCCGGCTGATTTGGCGCGGGAATTTAGGAAAGCAAGCCCGAACATGCGGGAACGTGCGCTTACTCTCATGCGCCGCGCCCTGCATGATGATTTGCCGATCACGGACATAAACGCCGCTTCGAGTAGCTTTGCTTTTCTTGCGGATGACCCCGATATTTACACCGCCGAAGACCTAAAGGAGCGCAATGTTTGAGTTCGGGGCTATCATGCTCGTACCTTTCCCGTTCACGGATTTATCATCTTCAAAGCTCCGTCCAGCTCTGATTGTTTCCGCCGACAACCCCAAAAACGATGACGTGATAGTTTGTTTTATCACCTCCCAAAAACCTCGGGGCGGTCAGTTCGCCCCGATCTCGGCGACGGGTGAGACGGGCTTAAAACTTTCGTCCTATGTCCGCTTTGAGAAAATCGCCACGCTGAACAAGCGAATTTTTGCCGGACGGCTAGGAAGAGTTGAGGCGGATTTTTGGAAAGATAACGCCTCGAAGTTTTTTGACGTTTTCGGTGTGAAACCTCCCGCGTACTCAAAGTAAAATCAAGCGTCTTCAAAAACGGTCAGAAACCGCCCCCTAAGCGGCGTTTGTTTTTGGAATGAGCTACCCTCCGTTTTTTTTCCGAAAAGGCTGGAACGGCGATTCTGGGGCAATTTCGAGGCTGTTTTCAACCTTACTTAGCATTTTCTTCTCAACCCGCTTTAGCCGTAATAGCTTAGCCCAGTTTCCTTTTTCTCCCTGTTTAAAAAACAAAGAAAAAAGCAGCAGCCTTGCTGCTGTTTATACTGTTTATCTTGTTTATACTGTTTGGGATTGAGAATATCCTTTAAATTAAGGGACTTTCGAGTTTTTAGGTGTCCGTTTATGGGATGAAAGGTGTCCGTTTATGGGATGAAAGGTGTCCGTT
>CALBZC010000043.1 GCA_937889945.1 uncultured Bacteroidales bacterium | reverse complement strand
ATTTACACTGCAGGGTTACTTTACGAAAGATTCTTAAACAGAACTCAGGTTATTACAGAGGGCGCCCATGTTTTTGTAGAAGATATTACCCGGAAAGGTATAAAAAATAGTATTCCCGGATATGAAAAAGGAATGCTTAAATCCCGTTTACAAAAATATCATGGCAACAAAGCAGATGATGTATTTTATTCATGGTCAAATACATGGCTTTCGAAAGAATATGCTTCCTGGAATATAGAACATTTTCTGCCGTTAATTGGGTGTCCTGTTTTTGTTATACAAGGTGAAAATGACGAGTTTGGCTCGATTGCGCAAGTATATAAAATCATAATTAAAGTATCCGGAATCTCAGAAGCGTTTATCGTTCCCAGTGCGGCACACAGTCCTCATAAAGAGTGTCCCGAAATGATAATTTCGGCAGTGGAAAATTTTATAAAAAATAGGGTATTGTTTAGTCTACCGTTATAAAGCTTGAGGATTAGTGCAAATTTGTAATTTCAAGGGTGGGAGGGTTGAAAGTGATGAGAGATAAATGATAAGTGATGAATGATAAGTGATGCCACTCCCTGCTCCTTGCTCCGCGCTCCTTGCCCCCTGCTCTTTGCTACGGGCTGGAAGCCCAAATTATATTAACCTGAGGCAACGCCTCGGTAATAGGATAGCAGGGGAGGGTAAACGGGCTGGAAGCCCAACTTAAGTGATGGGTGATAAGTGATTAGTGATAGGTGATGAATGATAAGTGATGCCACACCCTGCTGCACGCTCCTTGCCCCCTGCTCTCTGCTACGAGCTGGAAGTCCAACTTAAGTGATGGATGATAAGTGATGCCACACCCTGCTCCACGCTCCTTGCCCCCTGCTCTTTGCTACGGGCTGAAAGCCCAGCATATATTAACCTGAGGCAACGCCTCGGGAATAGGATAGCAGGGGAGGGTAAACGGGCTGGAAGCCCAACTTAAGTGATTAGTGATAGGTGATGAATGATAAGTGATGCCACTCCCTGCTCCCTACCCCAAGCCCCCTGCCCCAAGCCCCCTACCACCTTTCTACCTTTCAGCCATCCCACCATTCTACCATTTCACCATCCCAGCGTTTTCCCCTTTGCGTATTTCCTGTTTTGCCTTGGAGGATTGGATATTATTACTTTTGAGTATCTTCTTTATAAAAACTACCTAAAAAGTTTAATTTCAGTCCTTCTGTTTTCCTGATGTTGACTTTCAGTACATTTCACACCATCAGCACATTCATTCACAAGTTGAGTTTCGCCATATCCTTTCGCTTTCAGGCGCGATGCTTCAATGCCATGACTGATTAAATATTGAACGGCAGATTTGGCTCTTTTTTCGGATAAGCGCATGTTATAAGCATTGCTTGCGCGACAGTCGGTATGAGAGCTAAGCTCTATTTTCATCGTTGGGTTTTGCTGTAGTATTTCTGCAACTTTATCCAGTTCTAATGCGGCATCGGGGCGGATATTGTATTTATCCAGATCATAGTATATGTTTTTCAGGATAAAGTTTACTCTATCAACTATACCTGAAGGACTTCCAACTTTAGCTAATTCTATATCTTTATAGTAGGTATGGTTTTTATCATCTATATTAGAAGTAAAAGATTCATTTTCAACAGGGATGTAGTTTTTAGCAGTTGCTTTTATAGTATATGACTGGCCTCGGATTATCTCAAAAACATATTTTTTGTTTTTACTGGTATTAGCACGAACACAAATTAATTCTTCCTTTGTGCTATTATTAATCAGATTAACCATAAAATCTTCTTCAATAACCGCTTTAGTGTCTTTGTCTATTACTAATCCTTCAAGGGTTATAAGTTGTTTTGAGTAATCTGTAATTTTTTCTTTTTCTGTATCTTGCATTCTAAAGAAAGCGTATATATCATCACTTCCTTTTCCTCCAACCCTATTTGAAGATAAATATCCGGAATTTCCCCCATCATTACTTACATAATAATAGTCATCACGAGAAGAATTTATAGGAATTCCAGCATTAATAGGCTTCTGCCAGTTATCTTTTTTCCCTAAAGCTTTATAAATATCTAATCCTCCTAAACTAGGTCTTCCATTTGTTGAAAAGTAGAGGTATTCAATGCCATTTTCCATAACAATTGTAGGAAAAGTTTCTTTTCCACTTGTGTTAATATCCGGTCCGCAATTGATAGGATTATCCCATGTTCCGTTGGCATTTTTTCTGCAATAATAGATATCGGTTTCTCCATATCCTCCTTTCATGTCACTTGCAAAATAGAGTATATTGCCATCGGCGCTTAGGGCAGGATGTGCTACGGAATATTCTTTAGGATTATTATATGCAAAAGGAATAGATTGTGTCCATTGGTTATTGTCTTTTTTTATTCTATAGAAAATTTCTACTTCTCTTACGCGTAATTTTTCCTTGAATAGGGTAGAAATAAAGTTTAAGTTTGAGGATTTTACGTTGGTTCTTGTGAAATACATGGTATCTAAATTTTTAGAAGCACATATGGGACCAACATGGTATTTATTTTCGTTGATTTCAAAAGAGTAGGGTGTTATTTTGTTGTCGGAATATGAACATAGGAAAATCTCATTCAAATTTTCTCCACTTCTTTCATCAACCATATTCGAATTACGATTAGAAACAAATACAATTCCACGTTTTCCATAAATAGCTCCCCAATCTCCTTGAAGAGAGTTAAGCTCTGTAGCATTTTTAACGATTAAACTTTTATCGGGGTTATTATTCCACTTTATTGTGGAATCTAAACTTGCGAGGCACAAAGAATTGTCAGCTTTTGATTTTTCCATATAGGTTTCAAAAAGTAAACGTGCTTCATCAAATTTCTTGTTGTTTTGCAAAATCTCGCCGTATTCTTTGTAAGCATTAACCGGCATTTTTTTTGGGTATAAAGCGTATGCTTTGCTGTACCATTTTTCAGCCTCCTCGTAATCATTCATCTGCTTATAGCTATAAGCTAATTTTAAAAGGATGTCCATTTTGGGATTCCTTCTATTGCTCATTGATAAGTAATAGGGAACCGCTCTAATATAAGATTCCCGATAAAAATAATTATCAGCTATTTGTTTTGGAGTTTTTTGCTCTTGTGCATAAGCATTTTGCGGATAGATATGCATAAAACAAAGCAAAGAGAAGAATATAAAAAATGGTAATAATGTTTGTTTGGGTAAAAATTTTTTCATAATTTATCTATTTATTAAATATAAATATAAATTTTAAAAAGATACTAGAAACGAAAATCCAATAATACATAAATACCAATATAACCATTAAAAGGTATTTCAGTATAAGATATACTTAATAGTTGGTACAAAAATATAATACATTTATATAAATACAAAATAATATTTGATTTTTTTACATAAATTGTTATATTTGTTTTATGCTAAACATTTCGCAAAAAGCTTCTTGGTCAACCCTATCACTACTCCTACAACTATAATCTATATAAATATTTCTAAAAGTATACTTCATTCCATGTTTTAATAGCATATTTTTATTAATATTCTGTAATAATGCGAACAAATGCATGCGAAATGCTGTTAACCAATTATAGAACATATATTAGATAATGAAACAAAGAGTTATAATTGTGGGCGCCGGTTTTGCCGGTTTGCAGTTGGCAAAAAAATTGGATGCTGAGCTGTTTGATATTTTATTGATTGACAGGGTAAACCATCATCAGTTTCAACCCTTGTTTTATCAGGTGGCAACTTCGCAGTTGGAGCCTTCAAATATTTCATTTCCTGTGCGTTATATTTTCAGAGATAAAAAAAATGTGCGTATCAGGTTAGCGGAAGTTTTGCGCATAGAAAGAGATAAAAAGACCGTTCATACTTCTATTGGCATGTTTGAATATGATATATTGGTTTTGGCTATGGGTTGTAAAACCAATTTTTTCGGTAACACGGAAATAGAAAAACACGCCTTTACTTTAAAATCTACGTATGAAGCTATTACCATACGCAATCATATTCTTCAGAATTTTGAAAATATATTGTCAGCCAACGAACAAGAGAAAGAGTGTTTGCAAAATCTGGTCATCGTAGGCTCCGGTCCTACAGGCGTGGAGTTGGCAGGCGCGTTTGCCGAAATAAAGAAATATGTATTGCCAAGAGATTATCCGCGTATAGATTTCAGCAAATTTAACATTATACTCGTAAGTGCCACCCAACACACCTTGAGTAACATGAGTGAGAAAGCGCAACAAGCTTCTGAAAAGTATCTTAAAGAATTGGGTGTTAATATTTTAAATGAAATATTTGCTAAAAATTACGATGGCGAAAATTTGCTTTTAAGTACAGGTGAAGTTATAAAAACAAAAACACTTATCTGGGCGGCAGGGGTTACCACAAACACGATTGAAGGCTTGCCCCAAGAAAGCATTATGACCGCAAACCGTATCAAAGTCGATAGGACAAACCAAGTGAGTAATTGTGACGATATTTACGTGATAGGAGATATGGCTTACATGGAAACGCCTTTATACCCTAAAGGGCATCCACAAGTAGCCAATGTGGCAATAAACCAAGGTAAAAATCTTGCTAAAAATTTGAAAAACAAAATGTTGCATAAAGAACAAAGCCCTTATGAATATAAAGATTTAGGTTCAATGGCAACGGTTGGTAGAAATAAAGCCGTGGTAGATTTAAAGTTCATTCGCATAAAAGGTTATTTTGCATGGTTAATTTGGATGTTTTTACATCTGATGCTTATTTTGAGTGTAAAAAATAAACTCCTTATCTTTATTAACTGGGCTTGGGCTTATATAACCAAAGATTCATCATTAAGGCTTATTCTAAAACCGATGGAGGTAAAATGCAAAGAAGATAATAACGCTGTATAATAGTTATAAAAAATAATAAAAATCAATAAGTAAAATTTAAAAGATAGTTTATCATATTTTGGTTATATTTAAAGTTCTTTTTTATTCATCTACTTTTGTCTTGATACAAAAGTAGCAAAAGATCAAGGCTGTATAAAAAAATATTGTTTTTTACGGATTGGTTCTGCCACGCAATACAAGTTGCCCTGCCCACGCGGCTGCCCAATGCGTCTGTATTGCTTAGTAATGCCTGCGCCACGAACCTTCCCTCAAAAACTACTATTTTTTTATAATGCCTTCAAGCGCGGTGCGAGAGCTTTGGGCGGAAGGACAAAACGGCGAGGCAGGGCGGACTTTGAGGGAGGGGCATCGCTTTGTCTTGATTTCTTATTCACTTACTTGTTCATCTTTATAGGAGAGAATGAGAACGCTTCGCTTAATTGTTTCTTTTTCATCAAGTAAAAAGAAAGAATAAAACAACCAACGGTATTTAATGTGATAAATAAGCACAAAGAAAAAGAATATTTTATACCATACATAACATGAAATTTGAGTACTTATTTTTAAAACTTTACTAACCTAAGAAATTTTAATATGGATTTTCAAAACCTTATTACACAGCGCCAGAGTGTACGTAAATATACAGATCAAATTATTGAAAAAGAAAAACTTACGCAATGTTTGGAAGCAGCACGTTTGGCTCCATCGGCTAGTAATTCGCAGCCTTGGAAATTTACGATGGTAACTGAAAATCAAAAAGTTAAAGAGGTTGCAGCGGCTTGTTTCAGCGATGGGAAAGTGATAAACAAGTTTGCCTTGCAAGTTCCTGCTTTTGTTGTGATAACCCTTGAAAAAGCCCGACTCATTACACGTTTGGCAATGATGATAAAGAAAAAAGAATGGACCCTCATAGATATAGGAATAACGGCAACGCATTTTTGCTTGCAAGCTGCCGAACTCGGACTTGGAACATGCATGATAGGCTGGTTTAACGATGCCAAACTACGCAAGGCATTGGACATACCAAAAGATAAAACCATAGCGCTGGTTATTAGTGTGGGCTACGCGCCCGATGATTATCCGTTACGCAAAAAAATACGTAAATCGGTTGATGAAGTAGTAAGCTGGGAAAAATATAACGACTAATAAAAAGTATAAGTGATAGTGAGAGGAAAAATATCTTTTACTTAAACCTTCTACTACCTATTACGCTGTATAACAATTTCTTAAACATAAAAAATCAACTTATATGATACGCTTTCAAAAAATTTTACTCCCTGTTGACGTAAATACCGACCCGGCAAAGCAACTAGATGCTGCGATAAAAATGGCGCATACATATAAATCTGAAATTATATTAATGTATGTTGTTCCTGATGGTGGTTTACATGAAGAAATAGCGCAAATTATTAAAAAAGCTGTGACGGAATCCTTAAATGAAATAAGAAATACACTTACAAATCATAAAATTAAAGTGCAGGAACCTATAATTGCTTTTGGCAATGTTGTTGAAAGCATTATTCAAAAATCAAATTCAGAGGGAATAGATTTGTTGCTTCTCGGGGCAAGAAATAAGAAAACAAGAGAAAAATATAAATTGGGTGTAATTTCCGAGCAAATTATCAGGGCATCGGATATTCCGGT
Organism: uncultured Bacteroidales bacterium; assembly: GCA_937889945.1. Lineage (GTDB taxonomy): Bacteria > Bacteroidota > Bacteroidia > Bacteroidales > UBA4417 > UBA4417. The sequence goes on along the minus strand of CALBZC010000043.1, from coordinate 34,970 downwards.
TTATGTAGTGAGTAATAACAGCAAAGATGCATTTGACAATATATTATGCCCTGTGGATTTCTCCGAGCCTTCCAAAAGAGCGCTTCAAAAGGGTATGCTATGGGCTCAGAAATATAATGCAAAATTACGTATTATCACTATCTATGAACCTCTTACGTATGTATCTAAAAGAATCGATATTGATTTGGAACAAGAAAACGCGAACAGGTTAAAAAGCATAAAAAAAGACATGCAAACTTTTTTGGGCGAATTTGATTTGAGTGGTATTAAGCATACAGTAGAGATAAAAAACGGTAAAATTGAAGAAAAAATCCTACATGCCATTAAAAAACATCAGGTTGATTTGCTCATTATGGGCACACATGGCAGAACAGGGTTAAGTCGTTTTTTTATGGGCAGTGTTACTCAAAAAGTTATCAGAGAAATGCCTTGCTCTTTTATCACCACCAAATAAAATATAATTTTTTGTTTAGCTCGATTTAATAGGGAATAAACTTAAAATGAGTAACAAAAAAATATACATTTAAAGTATTGTAAATCAATTTTTTAATATTAATTTATATATATGAAGCATCAAAGTACAATTAACCAGGAGCATTGGTATGCATTTAGAGATGAAGAGGTTTTTACCGAACTAAGAACTTCTGTTAATGGATTGGAAGAAAAAGAAGTAGCCAAACGGTTGCAATTTTATGGAGAGAATAAACTTCCTGAGGCTAAAAAAGTAACCCTCGGGCAAATTATCTTACACCAACTGCTAAATCCGTTAATTTTTATACTTATTGCTGCAGCTGTGGCTTCAATATTCATTGGCGAGGGTAAGGATGCGGTGTTTATTTTTCTTGTTATTTTAATTAACAGTGCTTTGGGCACCTATCAGGAGTATAATGCGGAAAAAAGCGCCAGCAGCTTGCAAAAATTGATGAAAATTAAAGCGCGGGTTAGGAGAAACGGATCCGAAATAGAAGTTCCTGCTGAAGAAATTGTACCCGGCGATATCGTGCTGCTCGAATCGGGAATGAAAGTGCCGGCAGATATGCGTTTGCTTGAAGTGTCAGGATTAGAAATAGATGAAAGTTTCCTTACAGGCGAATCAATAGCAGCCATAAAACAAACAGGGTTGTTACAGGAAAATATAGGCGTAGCCGAAAGGACCAATATGGCTTTTGCAGGCGCCACGGTAATGAAAGGACGTGGCATTGGCGTTGTGGTTTCAACGGGCGTAGATACACAAGTAGGAAAAATATCGCGTGATGTAGCGGTTTCTGCTTCTGCTAAACCACCCTTGGTGCAGCGCATGGAAAAATTCATAAAGCAAATAAGTATTTTTATTGTAGCGCTGAGTATTATTCTTGCTATTGTACTTCGTGTACAGGGAATGGATCTTACAGCCGTGTTCTTTTTTGTAGTGGCACTCGCAGTTTCGGCTATCCCCGAGGGGCTTCCTGTTGCACTAACGGTGGCTCTCTCCATTGCAACCAAGCGCATGGCAAAACGCAATGTAATCGTACGCAAGCTAACCTCAGTTGAAAGCTTGGGCAGTTGCACTATAATAGCAAGCGACAAAACGGGCACGCTAACTGTAAACGAACAAACAGCAAAAATCATTCTTCTGCCCAATGGCGCACGGTTTAATGTAAACGGTGAAGGATATAATGGAGAAGGCACTATTGTGGATAAAAACAATAATCCTGTTGTTTTTTCCGATAATGAAGAAATAGCGCAGATTGCGCGCATAGCTGTTTTTGCGAATGAGGCTTCTTTAAACCGCGATAATGGTGTATGGAAACATTACGGCGATGCTATGGACATAGCTTTGCTGGGAATGAGCTATAAACTTGGTATTGAACCTCATAAATGGAGAGATGAGAAAAAAGTGTTGGGGCAAATACCTTACGAATCGGAGCGCAAGTTTTCCGCATCATTCTGCAATATAGACAACGCTGTGTATATTGGTGTAAAAGGCGCCGTAGAAACTATTCTCGACTTTTGCAGCTCCATGTCGGTTAATAACCAAATTAAAGAAATAGATAGAGAAAAAATATTGGCTGATGCCGAAGATTTGGCAAAAGGAGGATATCGCGTATTGGCATTTGCAAGTGGTCAATATCCTGATTATGAAAAGAAAGAAGTGTATGAGAATGAAGATATACCGGCACTTACTTTTTATGGACTTGTCGGTTTTATAGATCCGCTTCGCCCCGAAGCCAAAAAATCGGTTGAACAGTGTAATGGCGCCGGCATAAAAGTAATCATGATTACCGGCGACCACCCCGAAACAGCAGGCACTATTGCCCGTGAGTTGGGAATTGCCGATGCAGAAACCGTGGTAGTAACCGGACAGATGCTTGCCCAAGCAGGCGCGCATGACAGTCCTGCTTTTGAATCATTGGTGGCTTCAACTTCTGTGTTTGCAAGAGTTTCGCCTACACAAAAACTGGAAATTGTGGATGTGCTGATACGTAGGGGAGAATTTGTTGCCGTAACCGGTGACGGCGTAAACGATGCTCCCGCGCTGAAACGCGCCAACATTGGCGTGGCAATGGGCTCGGGCACTGATGTGGCAAAAGAGGTAGGTTCTATGATTGTGGTAGATGATAATTTTTCATCTATTGTTGCCGGCGTTGAGGAGGGACGTTTTGCCTATGACAATGTGCGTAAAGTTATCTATCTTTTAATTTCTACCGGAACTGCCGAAATTATTCTTTTCCTGGCATCCATTTTTGCAGGGCTGCCTCTGCCGCTGCTGGCAGTGCAACTGTTATGGCTCAACTTGGTTACCAATGGCATACAAGATGTAGCCCTTGCTTTTGAAGGTGGTGAGCCCGGCGCCATGAAACGCCCTCCACGTAAGCCCTCCGAAAAAATAATAGATGCCCGCATGATTAAACAGACACTGCTTGCCGGCGCAACCATGGGATTGATTGTTTTTGGTTTGTGGTTTTTCCTGCATAATTATACCCAAATTGGCGAATTACATGCACGTGATTTAATTTTGCTGCTGATGGTATTTATGCAAAACTTCCATGCTTTTAATGCACGATCCGAAAGGATTTCGGTATTTAAAATTCCATTAAACAGAAATATTATTCTTGTATTTGGCGTATTAGCAGCACAAGGCATTCATATTCTTTGCATGCACATTCCCGTGATGCAAAACATATTACGCATAGAGCCTATTACATTTAGCGAATGGCTTTATATTCTTCTGCTGGCTATACCTATGATTATTGTTATGGAAATTTTTAAATTTGTAACTCAAGTTAAATCAAAGCGAGATGAAAAGGTTTTTTGAAAAAACGAACGTAACAATTAAGCAAGTAATTGATATTCTATTAATTACTTTGCTTATTGTATTTATTGCGCAGAATGTGGAAAGTGTTAACGTAAAGTTTTTGTTTTTGGATTTTGACTTACCTCTTATTGTAATTGTGGCAATTGCTTTTTTTATAGGTTTTTTTACCTCAAAAGTATTTTCAAAAAAACGATAACAAACGAAGGCTGCGTTAAAAAAAATTGATGTTTTTTGATTTCTATGTGAAAGTGTTTTATTTTTAGTAAGTAGCATTGGGTAAACTTTAAAAATAATCAAAGTGATATAATCTATCTTTTGAAATTTACTTAACGGAATATTGTTTGCATAACTAGTTAAAAATATAGTATATTTGTTTCTTGTACTTTAAAATTATGTAAAATATGGCAAGAGGTATTAATAAAGTTATCTTAGTAGGAAACTTGGGCAAAGATCCTGAAATACAAACATTCGACACTATTAAAAGAGCTTCTTTTTCATTAGCCACAACAGAATATTCGCGTGATAAAGAAGGAAACGACATACAGCATACCGAATGGCACAATATTGTAATGTGGCGCGGATTGGCTGAAATAGCAGAACAATATTTACGCAAAGGCAGTCAGGTTTATCTGGAAGGCAAAATACGTACACGCTCATACGACACCAAAGAAGGTCAAAAAAGATATATTACCGAAATACAAGCCGACAACATGATTTTGCTGGGGAGTAAAAGAGAAGGTGAAAGTTCGGGTTATGGAAGCACACAAGCGGCACCCACCACTTATAATCCTGCGCCCGAACCTATATCTCCTGCTGCTACAAACACTGAAGTTGACGACGATTTGCCTTTTTAATTTATTGATTATAAAGATTTAATATTTTTTGTTGGTAAAATTTAGATATTTACTAATTTTGCATCGCTAAAAAATTATTAATAACTGTGGACGATCCGCTTCCGGAGACGCTTAATATGCTCTCTATTTTATTAAATTCCTCTCAAGTTTTACCTTTTACCATAGGACTTGTAGGTGGTCTTATTGCAATAATTGTACTCTTGATTATAACCGGCATATTATCTGCGTCCGAAACGGCTTTTTTTTCTCTGTCGCCGGCGCAGCTTTATGATATACACAATAAGCCCTCCGCATCCCATAAGCATATTGCCAAGTTGCTTTCCTCTCCACGTAAGCTGTTAGCAACTATTTTAATCGCGAATAATTTATGTAATATAGCCATTGTAATCATTTCTACATTTTTGGTAAATAATTACATGGATTTCAGTAAAAATCCCGTATGGGGTTTCATTTTTCAGGTTATTATCATCACTTTTATTCTTTTGTTTTTCGGAGAGATAATACCCAAAACATTCGCCACGCGTAACCCCATGCGAATAACCACTGCTTTCGCGTATCCGTTATCAGTGGTTCAGAAAATATTTAAACCGCTGAGTCATTTACTGGTATCTTCAACCAATTTTATCGAAAAACGCCAGCTAAACCGTAACCATAATATTTCACTTGACGATATTTCCAACGCGATAGACCTCACAAACGATGGCCATACGGATGAAGAAGACCGGAAATTAATGAAAAGTATTACCCGTTTTGGCGATACCAGCGCAAGAGAAATTATGACACCACGTGTTGATATCACTGCCGTGGATAAGTCGGCTAAATTTGTAGATATCCTTCACACCATTGTAGATTCCGGATATTCACGCATTCCGGTATATGAAGAAACCCCTGATAAAATTATAGGCATATTGTATATCAAAGAAATACTCGCCTTTTTATCGGCTTCGGAAGATTTTGCATGGCACGAATTGATGCACGCTCCTTTTTTTGTTCCCGAAAACAAGCCCATTAATGATTTGATGAAAGAGTTTCAGGATAAAAAAATGCACATGGCAATAGTTGTGGATGAATATGGCGGCACATCAGGTGTAATAACCCTTGAAGATATTATAGAAGAAATTGTCGGCGATATAAACGACGAATTTGATGTGGATGCTGAAAATGATTTTTATCAGCAAATAGACGAAAATACTTTTATTTTTGACGGCAAAACAAGCCTCAATGATGTTTGTCGTATTCTACAGGTTGACGACAGGGAGTTTGATGCGGCTAAGGGCGAAAGTGAAACACTTGCAGGTTTGATATTAGAACTAAAAGGTAATATGCCTATTACCGGTGATAGGGTTGAATTTGAAAATTACTCCTTTTGGGTAACACTTGCCGATAAACGAAGGATAAAAAAAGTAAAACTAAAACGCTTATAAAATAGCTCTTAAAATGCGCAACATATTGATTATAAAAACTTTATTATATTTCTTAATACTCTTTTGTTTTACCTCATGTGCAGAAAATTATACCCCTAAACCCCGGGGTTATTTTAGAATTGCCTTACCCGAAAAAAAATACGTAAAGCTCGACTCTATATACCCCTATAGTTTTGAGTATCCGGTTTATGCAAAAATAACCAACGACCCTCTGTCTCCACAAGAAAAAAACTGGATAACCATAAACTTTCCGCAACTAAAAGGAAGTTTACATGTAAGCTACAAACCCATTAAAAGCAAAGCGGACCTGAATGTTTATATTGAAGATTCGAGGGCTCTGGCACTTAAGCACATGCCTAAATCAAGCGGAATAAATTATATCCGGATTGAGGATAATAACAATAAAATATATGGACTGGCGTATGACATAAAAGGTTCAACGGCAGCTTCTCCCTATCAGTTTTATTTAACAGACAGCACCAGGCATTTTCTGCGCGCATCGCTTTATTTTGAAACTATTCCCAATAACGATTCGTTACAGCCTGTTATTCAATTTGTTAAAAAAGATATTGAGCACCTGGTAGAAACAATGAAGTGGAAAAACTAATTACCCGATCCAATATTTAGCTGTTTTAAATTACATCCTGCTTGCTAAAAATTTCAGCTTATTCTTTCAAATTACCAAATTGTTTTTATTTTTGAACTTGAAAAAATTTAAATTTAAAAACAATAGAAATGAAGCGATTAATTATTCTGATAGCCTTTTCCTTAATGGCTATTCTATACGCCTCGCAAAGTAAAGGGTGTACCAATTTCCTTATTACTAAAGGAGCTTCCACCTCGGGGCACACCATGATAAGCTATTCTGCCGATGCACATACCCTATACGGGGGCTTATACCATTTTGCAGCGGCAACGTACCCTGCCGGCACCATGATGGATGTGTGGGAATGGGATACCGGAAAATACTTGGGTAAAATAAAACAAGCGCTACAAACCTACAATGTGGTAGGCAATATGAACGAATTTCAGGTAGCTATTGGAGAAACTACTTTCGGCGGAAGAGAAGAACTATACGACTCTACAGCCATAATGGATTATGGAAGTCTTATTTATATAACACTGCAAAGAGCAAAGACCGCCAGAGAAGCCATAAAAATAATGACCGATTTGGTAAATGAATATGGGTATGCAAGTTCCGGCGAATCTTTTTCCATTGCAGACCCTAACGAAGTGTGGGTTATGGAAATGATTAGCAAGGGCAAACCGGAGTGGGTAAAAGACAAGAAGACTAAAAAAATGGTAAATGTGAATAAAGGAGCCGTTTGGGTTGCCATTCGCATTCCTGATGGTTATATTTCAGGACATGCCAACCACGCCCGCATTACCACCATTCCGTTTAACGATAAAGAAAACTGCATATATGCTGCTGATGTGGTAAGTTTTGCAAAAAAGATGGGATGGTTTAACGGACAAGATAAAGATTTTAGCTTTTCAGACACTTATGCCCCCCTTGATTTTGGCGCTGCACGCTTTTGCGAAGCTCGTGTTTGGAGTGGCTTTAATAAAGTATCAAAAGAAATGGCACAATATGCAGATTATGCACAAGGCAAAAACCTTGCACATCGCATGCCTCTTTACATAAAACCCGATTATAAACTTTCGTTAGAAGATGTATATGGTTTGATGCGCGATTATTATCAAAATACAGACATGGATATGACAAAAGATATAGGAGCCGGACCCTATAGCTGCATTGTACGTTGGCGCCCTATGACTTGGAAAGTGGATGGCAATTCTTATTTTCACGAAAGAGCCATAAGCACACAGCAAACCGGCTTTGTTTTTGTATCCGAATCGCGCAGCGAAATCCCCGCTCCGCTGGGTGGCATTATCTGGTTTGGCGTTGACGATACATATACTACTGTTTTTTCGCCTATGTACACTTGCATGACCCGCATTCCGCAATGTTTTGCCGATGCAGATATCATGGACTTTAACGAGAACGCAGCTTTTTGGGTGTTCAACCAGGTTTCCAATTTGGCTTATACCCGTTATAGCGATATGATAAAAGATATCCAACCCAAGCAAAAAGAATTGGAACAATCCTATATAGCCCAAATAGCCCAGATAGATGCGCAAGCACAATCGCTCTATGCCCAAGATCCGCAAAAAGCCATCGCTTATCTTACGGATTACTCCGTTAAAGCAGGCGAAAATACCGTAAAAGAGTGGAAAAAGCTCTATGGATTCTTGTTTGCCAAATATTTAGACGGCAATATCAAAACAAAGGTAAAAGTGCCTGAAGGCTATAAATATCATGCTCCTGAGGTTAAACAACCCGGTTACAGTGATGCTTTCAAGCGCATGATTATTAAAGAAACAGGTGATAAGTTTAAAGTTCCCGAAGGACAATCAAGCCACTAACAAAAAACGGAGTAATTATTTACTCCGTTTTTTGTTTAAAAGCATCCATATTATTTACCGCCGAAAAGGTTGGTTAATGTTCCCAATATATTGTTGTTACCACCCGAAAGCTCGGATATGACATTATTTATATTGAGGCTGTTATCATTTTGATCGTTGGTTTTATGCACAAGTTTATTGATAACTATAGGGATAAGGCTGCTTACAATACCTTGGGCAACCGCGTTATTAATCCCGAATTTTTTCATTAAATCGCCGGCAACATTTGAAGTAATATTGTTTATAAAAGAATTATTGCCTGCATTGCCTCCTTGAAACAAGCTTACAATATTTTCCAAACCGCTGCCTTGGGCTTGGCTCATAAGATTATTTAGTAATGACTCGGCAGTAGCTGTTATAGCTTCGTTATTGCTTTCGTTAGGAATGGCAGGATTGTTGACAATTGCATCGCCTGCATGTTCTTTTACCAGGTTAAGTAGTTGATTTAGCATATTATTTAAATTTATGTTTTTTCAGCTATTCAAATTTTATTCCGTTTTATCTTAAAATTATAAACATTCTTTCGTTTTTTTAGTTCATTGTTAATTTTGATTGTCAGCAAATAATAAAAAAGCCTTGATGCGTGTGCATTAAGGCTTGTAAAAAGTGATATATAGTATGGTGTTTTATTCCTGTGAAGAGGAATAACCCCTCATAATGCCACGTTTGGCATTGCGGATAAAAGTAACAATTTCATCTCTTTCCACGCTTTGAGGAAAAGTTTGTTCAACCTTTTCCAGTGCGCTTGTAACGTTTAAATCGGCTCCGAATATAATTCTGTATATATTATGAATATTATTAATTTGTTCTTCCGTATAGCCTCTTCTATCCAGCCCTACAGAATTGATACCTACAAATGAAATGGGCTCACGGGCTGCTTTTGTAAAGGGAGGAATATCTTTTCTGACAAGAGAAGCTCCTGCAATATATACATGAGAACCTATGTTAACAAATTGATTTACAGCTACCATGCCTCCTAAATTTGCATAGTCGCCTATTATTATATGTCCTGCAAGCTGCACCGAATTAGCCAATATACAATTATTGCCAACAACACAATCGTGGGCAATATGCACGTAAGCCATAATAAGGCAGTTGCTGCCCACTACAGTTTCCCAATTTGCCTTTGTTCCTCTGTTTATAGTAACACATTCGCGAATAGTTGTATTATCCCCGATTTTAGTAAGGGTTTCTTCTCCAACAAATTTTAAATCTTGTGGTATGGCAGAGATTACCGCACCCGGAAAAATTTTACAGTTTTTACCTATGCGTGCTCCCTCCATTATAGTAACATTAGGACCTATCCAAGTACCTTCGCCTATTTCAACGTTTTTTTGAATGGAAGAAAACGGTTCAACAATTACATTCGCGGCTATTTTTGCTTCAGGGTGTATGGAAGTGAGAGGGTAATTCATAATCTTTAATTATTTTTATCTTTAAGAATTTGTGCCATAAGTTCGGCTTCGGTAACCACGTTATCTCCCACATATGCTTTGGCTTGCATGTGGCATATTCCCCTACGTATAGGCATAAGTAGTTCCAATACAAAAACAAGGGTGTCGCCGGGGACTACTTTTTGCCTGAATTTTACCGCATCTATTTTTATAAAATACGTGCTGTAGTTTTCAGGGTCGGGAACAGAATGTAGCGCTAATATACCACCTGTCTGCGCCATTGCTTCTACCTGTAAAACGCCGGGCATAACAGGCTCTTCCGGAAAATGTCCCACAAAAAAGGGCTCGTTCATGGTAACGTTTTTAACTCCTACCACATACTTATCATTAATCTCCAATATTTTATCAACCAGCAAGAAAGGAGGACGATGAGGGAGTATTTTTTTAATCTGGTTAATATCGTATATCGGTTTTTTATTTAAATCGATATGAGGTCCTTTTGTAGCTCTTCTTTTTATTTCGTCACGTATAAGTTTAGCAAAAGAAGTATTTACGGAATGTCCCGGACGGGTAGCAATAACATGCCCTTTAATGGGCTTGCCTATAAGCGCTAAATCGCCAATGACATCCAGCAACTTATGACGTGCCGGTTCGTTATGGGAACGCAACTCAAGGTTGTTTAAAATGCCTTCTTTAAGCACGCTTATTTTAGGTTTGTTAAAATGCACGGCAAGCTTGTCCAGTTCTTCCTGTGAAATTACTTTATCTACAAAAACGATGGCATTGCTTAAGTCTCCGCCTTTTACCAGGTTGTTGTTTATTAAAAGTTCTAATTCGTGCAAAAAAACGAAAGTGCGGCAATCGGAAATACTCTCTTTAAATTCTTTTATATCCTTTATAGAAGCATATTGTGTTCCTATTACCCTTGATTGGAAGTCAATCATAACCGACAAACGGTACTTATCGTCAGGGATAAGCACCATTTCGCTGTTTCGCTTATCGTCTTTGAATGAAACAGTATCGAATGATTCAAAATATTCACGGTCTTCTTTTTGTTCTTTTATGCCTGCATTTTCCAATGCCATCACAAAAAATCGCGAACTACCATCCATAATAGGCATTTCTTCAGCATCTACTTCTACAAGTATATTATCAATGCCAAGTCCGGCAATTGAAGCCATTACGTGTTCGATAGTAATCAAGCGCACGCCCTCATGTTCAATTGTAGTTCCTCGTGATGTATCTACAACATAATCTGCTATGGCGTCTATAACCGGTTTATTATCCAAATCCACACGGCAAAATTTTATACCGTGATTTTCAACGGCAGGTTTAAAAGTAAGAGTAACCTGCTTGCCTGTATGTAATCCCGCTCCGCTTATGGTAACGGCTTCTAATATTGTACGTTGTTTATCTCCCATAGTATATACCTGAAAAAGAGAAATAATCAATTATTTCTCTTTTTCATCCTCCATTTGTTTAATTTTATTTTCTAATTCTGAAATTCTATTATAAAGTTTCTCAATGTTTGTAGTAATAGCTATCATCCTTCTCCATTTTGAGAGTTCGATGGCCGGATAACCTATTAAAATGCTTCCTTCTTTTTTTACATCTCCCGGCAATCCTGCCTGGGCTCCTATTTTTACGTTATCGGCAATAGTAATGTGTCCTGCAAAGCCAACCTGCCCCCCTACCATCATGTTTTTACCCAGTTTGGTAGATCCGGCAATACCTACTTGTGCTGCAATTACCGTATTTTCACCTATTTCTACATTATGTCCTACCTGGATAAGGTTGTCAAGTTTAACACCTTGACGTATATGGGTAGAACCCATGGTAGCACGGTCAATGGTAGTATTTGCGCCTATTTCTACATTGTCTTCAATGATTACATTGCCTATTTGTGCTATTTTTTTGTAGTTATGATCTGTTTGAGGCGCAAATCCAAATCCATCGGCACCTATGATAACGCCCCCGTGCAAAGTGCAACATTTACCTATCTTGCAATCATAATAAATAATTACATTAGGAAAAAGGGTAGTATCATCATCAATAGAGACATTTTCGCCTATGTAGCAATTGGGATATATTTTAACATTATTTCCTATGCTGACGTTGTCGTTTATAATTACAAAATCGCCCACATACACATCTTCGCCAAGCTTAACAGATTTCCCTATTACGGCTCTTTCGGAAATGCCTTTCCGGTTTCGGCGCATTTTATCGTAAACCTCCAGCAAGGTTGCAAAAGCGGTATAAGGGTCATCAGCACGAACTAACGTGCAGTTTAGTGGCTGTTCGGGAATAAAATCGCTTGAAACAATTACAACTGCTGATTTTGTTGTATATATATACGGCAAATACTTCACATTGGCTAAGAAACTTAATGAAGTTTCATTACCTTCTTCTATTTTAGCAAGTTGGTTCACTTTTGCATCAGCATTTCCGTCAACAGTGCCACCAATAAGCTGGGCTATTTCTTTTGCCGTAAATTCCATGTAGGTATTAAACTTTTATGCCTTATGTTAAATTAATCGGCAAAGATATAGCTTTTTGTTAAGATTTTATTAAAATTTGGTTTCTTTTGCTTTTCTAAATAAAGCATTTTTATATAAATTATTAATTATCAATATTTTATGTATTTTTATTTATGCATAACGTTTATTCATTTTGAGTAAAATTGCTTATTTTTACACGAATTTTTATGAATATATGGAAAATCTAAAGCAAAAACCATCCAATATTTTTCTTACCATACATCCATTATTAAAATTTTTTATAAGTCTGGCATTATCTGTAATTAGTTTTGTGATAGCAGGAAAATTATTAAATAGTGCCATTCTAACCCTTATGATTTCATGGATTGTATTTTCTTTTACTTTTCTGCTGCTCAGCTGGATTGTTATTTTTACACGCCCGTTGGATGAAATAAAAAAACATGCAAAAAGTGATGATGGGAGTGTATATTTTGTTTTTCTTATCGTGTTGTTATCATCCTTTGCCAGCATGTGTACGGTTCTTTTTTTAATGATTTCCAAAGATACACAAGCTACACAAAGTGTTTTATTTTTGCCTTCGTGTATTACAGGCATGATTTTATCTTGGCTCATGCTGCATACAACATACATTTTTCATTACGCGCATGAGTATTATGATGATAGAAGCAAAAGGGAGAAAAAGATAATAGGAGGCTTGGATTTTCCGGGAGATAATGAGCCTGATTATCTTGACTTTGCTTACTTTTCCCTTGTGTTGGGATGCACTTTTCAAGTTTCGGATGTAGAAATTACTTCTCAAAAAATACGCCGCATAGCGTTGTTACACGGACTTTTGGCTTTCGCCCTTAATACGTTTGTGGTAGCACTTACTATTAACTTAATTGCAGGTTTAAACAATTAAAAAAAAGATGCGTGTATTAATCTTTTACGCGCATCTTTTTTTGTGCAAGAAAAATTTTGCCATACTGATTTAATCTTCAATTTTACCTTTTGTAAAAAGGAATTTTTTTAGATGCTCTTCCCATCCCTCCATGTTGCGACGTAACCATTCTAAAGTCATACACGCATGTTCAATTTCTTCTAACATGTTGTGATGCATAATTTCTTTCAATTCTTTGTTTTTTTCAACGTCCACACGTTGACCGTACCAATCAACAGCTTCTATTTCTTCTTTCAGACTGTTTAATGCGCGGGTGTAGGTTTTAGCTTTTTCGCTTAAAATTTCTACCGGTTCGTGATAATCGCTCATATATTAGTTTTTTTGATGGTTATGATATTTACCAGATTAATTATTAACTAAAACAAAAAGCGACAGCAGAAGTTTTTCTGATTTTACGCATGTTGGGCAATTTAGATTTATTCTAAGTCCAAGCTAAATCTTATGGCGGCAAAAGGTAATATATATCTACTTCAAAGCGACAATTACAAGTTATAAGCCCCGAACGATATTTGCCGTTAAATGACATAGAGAAGTAGAGGAGGAAGGGCGGGAAATTGAAAGTGATAAGTGATAAGTGATAAGAGATAAGAGATGGGTGATAAGTGATGCCGCGCTCCTTCCTCCTTGCTCCCTGCCCTATGCTCTTTGCTACGGGCTGGAAGCCCAACTTAATTGAGGGTTGGATGGTTGTATGGTTCGAAGGTTGGAGGGTGGGAAGGTGATGAGTGATAAGTGATAAGTGATAAGTGATGCCACTCCCTGCTCCTTGCTCCATGCCCCATGCTCTTTGCTACAGGCTGGAAGCCTCGCTTATATTAACCTGAGGCAACGCCTCGGGGGTAGGATAGCAGGGGAGGACGAGCGGGCTGAAAGCCCAACTTAAGTGATAAGTGATAAGTGATGGGTGATAAGTGATGTCGCTCCCTATATGCCCTGTATGCCGGCAGGCAGGCGGGGCGGGCATCAGCACAATCTCCATGCTCCCCACTCCATGCTCCATGCATCTCCCTCCGGCCGTTCCGCCGTCTCTTTGCGGACGTTGTTGTTAAAAATACGTTTGACTTCTCTTCTATATACAACTAATCAAAACTGATAAATAAAAACCTATGTTCTTGTATAGTTAAAACAAAAACTACACTAAACCGTTCTCTGCTTGGTGGTTTAAAAAGCTATTTTTCAGGTATTTATCTATCAACCTCGGTAGGGGATAATTATTAATCTCATTTTTTTTCGTCCAAAAAACATTTTCAGGCAACTGCCCATTAATCTCTTCTGTTTTTAAATAATAAAACCTCGCATATAATGATTGATGTGTTAATTGATGGAGAAATATTTTTGAAATATCCATAATTTCAAATGCTGTATCGGCAAGCACATCATACTGCATTATTTGTTTTATAATCTCATCATTCTCTTTTTCCGTATCATTTTCAATACAAGGAAAATCATACATATTTTTCCATATATCTTTTCCCTCACGCTTGCGCAAAAGTATTTTATCTTCATTGACAATAATAAGATAAGTAAAATATCTGCTTTTAGGCTTTTTTAAGGCATTTTTAACAGGGAAGTCTTTTACGTTGTTATTTTTATATGCGCCACAATAACTAACAACAGGACATAATGAGCATTTGGGGTTTTTAGGCACACAAACCAACGCGCCCAACTCCATAACAGCCTGATTAAACTGCGCGGAATCTACTCCTTTTATCAACTCATTTGCCATCTGTTCTATAATTTTATGCCCTTTGGTCGAATTTACGGGTGTGCTCACCTCAAAAATTCTGGCTAACACGCGCGAAACATTTCCATCTACCACAGCAACAGGCTCGTTAAAACAAAAAGACGCTATTGCCGCCGCAGTGTAAGCTCCCACTCCTTTCAAATTTTCAAGTTCTTTTTTCGACTGTGGAAATTTGCCCTCGTAGGTATATGCAATTTTTTTTGCAGTATAATGTAGATTGCGTGCACGTGAATAATAGCCAAGTCCTTGCCAGGTTTTCAACACGGTTTGTTCATCAGCCCCTGCCAAGTCGAAAACCGTTGGGAAATTTTCGATAAATTTAAAGTAATAACTCATTCCTTGATTGACACGTGTTTGTTGTAAAATAACTTCCGAAAGCCATATAAAATATGGATCGTGCGTGTTACGCCAAGGTAGGTCTCTTTTATTTTCAACATACCAATAAATAAGAAGCCCGGATATATTCAATTTTCGTCAAATTTTCGTCAAAAATAGCAATTTATGACATTCTTTTTTAATCACACATTTCTATCAGTAATTTTTTAAAAATAACGCATCACATTTTGATTATTTTTAAGGTTCCCTCAAAAACAACTATTTTTTTATAATGCCCTCAAGCGTGGTGCGATAGGCGTGGGCGGAAGGACAAAACGGCGAGGCAGGGTGGGTTTTTGTAGGTGGGGCATCGTTTTGCCTTGATTTATTCACACATTGTTTTTTTTAATGTGTTCATGAAATCGCTTAGTTACTCACACTTTTGTTTTTTTATGGTGTGTTCGTGAGGTCGCTTCGCTTAGTTCGCTATGTTTCTTTGCATCCTTTCTTGTATCAACCGAACTACACGAAGTGGAGTGAGCTCGCTGAATACCTTTAAAATAAAACAAAAGGTGAAGCAACCAAGAAAGGATGTGGGGTTTGGGGCAAAGCCCCATTAATTAAACAGAATGAATAAAGAAAAAGAATATTTTTTATGCCGTACATAACATGTCCTTTTGAGCAATTATTTTTCAAACTTTACTATTCAGTTAATTTGTTTTTATTTTGTAAAAGCAAATTAAAGAGTTGTAAATTTGTGCATTAGCCATACCTTACATTTGCAGAAAAAATTAAAAAATAAATATTTTAAAAATAATACAGCAACTCATTTATATACAACACACATCAATAATAAACACATATGAAAGCAAACAGAAATCTTTTACTCCTTTTTTTGTTTATTCTTACCACCTCACTTTATGCACAAAAAGTTCCTATGACACATGGTGTATATGACGGATGGAAGTCTATTGGCAAAACAGAACTTTCTAACAACGGACAATGGATTGTTTATGAAGTTTATCCTCAGGTAGGTGATGGATGGCTGCATTTTTACAATGTTAAAAACTCATCTCATGATTCCATTTTCCGTGGGACTAATCCTTTTATTTCCAATTCGTCAAACATGGTTGTATATACGATTAAACAACCTTATGATACCATTCGCAAATTAAAACTTGCCAAAACAAAAAAAGACGATTTGCCTAAGGACTCTTTAGGTATAAAAATTTTATCTAAAAATTTAAATTACGCCTATGGCGGGTTAAAATCATTTAATATTCCAAAAGAGGGTGGAGACTGGGTGGCTTGGCTGTGGCAACAACCTAAAGATAAGCCAAACGAAAAAGACAAAGCAAAAACAGATTCGGTAAAAAATGTTTCGGTAAAGCCGGCCACGAAAGATGATAAAAAGAAAAAAGGCGCTTTTTCTGATGTTGAAACATACAAACTCACCGTCTTTAATCCTGCCACAAGCCAAAAATATGAAGCCGACAATGTTACGGAAATGTCTTTTGCTAAAAATGGAAACACGCTCAGTTATGTAACCTTAAAGAAAAGCAGTATAGACACCTCTGCTTTGTATGTGCTTGATACCAAAAGCGGTAAGCCTTCAAAAATTTTCGAAAAAACAGGGTTGATAAAAAAAGTGGAAACAGATAATGCGGGCAAACAAGTTGCTTTTTTATATACTGCCGATACGGCTAAGGTAAAACGCTATGGCTTATATTTCTGGCAAACAGACAAACCTGTTGTTTTAGTAGCGGATACGGCTTCAGCACAAATGTTTAAAAATTGGGAGGTTTCGGAAAACGGCAAAATATTTTTTGCAGACGACAATACTAAACTTTATTTCGGCACAGCCCCCAAAATAATGCCTGCACCTAAAGATACGCTCCTTGATGAAGAAAAAACACGTGTAGATATTTGGAGCTGGACAGATACACGCTTGCAGCCCCAACAACTAAAAGAATTAGATGATGATATGAAGAAGAGTTATCTTGCAGTTTATTATCCACAAAACAACAAATGGATGCAAATTGCAGATACAGTTATGTCAAACGTGCGTCTTTATAATAAAAACAATGCCGATTTTGCTATGGGAAATATTGAAAAAGAATACGCCATGCAATCCTCACACGAAGGGGCTTACTATAAAGACGTTTATTTTATAGATTTAAAGAACAATACGCGTAAACTGCTGCTTTCTAAGCAACCGGAGTATGCCGATGTGTCAAATACAGGGAAATACCTGTTGTTTTACAATCGCGCAGATACATCATGGAATATTATGAACACTTCTACCAAAGCTGTTACCCACCTTACCAAAAACATAAAAACACCTTTCTACAATGAGTTAAACGATGTCCCCGATTTCCCAAACAGCTATGGGGTAGCCGGTTGGACAAAGAATGACGAAGAAGTGCTTATTTATGATAGGTATGACATATGGAAATTTAACACCCATAGCGGTCAAGCTACAAATATCACACAAAACGGGCGCGCCAATAAAATTATTTATCGCTATGTTAATACAAATCCCGATGCCGTTGTTATTCCAAACAATCAACAAATTTTATTGCAATTTATTGATGAAAATATTCAACAGCAAGGCTTTGCTTACATTAATCTTAAAAAAACAGGGTGGTTAAAAGAAATGATGCGTTCTACAAACGAATACCGAGAAATCTCAAAGGCAAAAGATGCTCCTTTATATACGTGGCGCCGATCATCATACACCGAATATCCCGATTTGTGGCAAAGTGATACAATGTTTAAAAACAGTAAAAGAATTTCTTTTGCAAATCCACAACAAAGTAAATATATATGGGGGAATGTAGAAATGGTTTCATGGAAATCCTATGATGGAGAGATGCTAAAAGGCTTGTTATACACCCCTGAAAACCTGGATGTAAATAAAAAATACCCTATGATTGTGTATTTCTATGAAAGAAATTCCGATCGTTATAATACTTACTATACGCCGGCGCCCACCCGCTCCATTGTTAATATCCCTTATTACAACAGCAATGGCTATATTATTTTTGTGCCTGATATTGATTATCGCGTTGGCGAACCCGGGCAATCGGCTTATGAGGATATTGTGAGCGGCACCCGCGCCATGATGCAGCGAGCGTATGTAGATTCAACACGTATGGCTCTGCAAGGACAAAGTTGGGGTGGCTATCAAACCGCGTATTTAATAACACGCACCCATATGTACAAAGCGGCTATGGCTGGCGCCCCTGTTTCTAACATGACTTCTGCCTATGGAGGCATACGTTGGGAAAGCGGATTGGTTAGGCAATTTCAATATGAACGTGGGCAAAGCCGCATAGGAAAAACACTTTGGAACAATCGTGAAAGCTATATCCAAAATTCTCCTCTGTTTTTTGCAGATAAGGTAAATACGCCTTTGCTCATTATGGCTAATGACAATGACGGGGCAGTGCCATGGTATCAGGGTATAGAGTATTTTACCGCGCTGCGCCGCTTGGGCAAACCTGTTTGGATGCTTAATTACAATGGTGATGAGCATAACCTTGTCAAACGACCCAATCGGCAAGACCTGAGCATACGCATGAGCCAGTTTTTTGATTATTACCTCAAAGATAAGCCCATGCCCGAGTGGATGAAAACCGGATTGCCCGCAACAAAAAAAGGCAAAGTAACAGCGTATTAGAAAGAGTAGATTTTTAGAACAATAGCGAATAAAAGTTTCTTTATTCGCTATTGTTTTTTACAAACTAATCATTTACCTGCTTTATATAGTTGCATATATTTATATATTTTAATTTCACTAAGTTTTAATTCATTTTTACTTTTTTTGATGGTTTTTATATCTAAAAATAAATCTCTGTAAGATATGACATGGCGTTGATTATATATATAAAAAATCTTGATATTTACACAATATTTATAAAGAAAGTGCGTTAAACATTAGGAATCCCGAAATTTAAAAATTTATTTTTTAACTTACAAATTACATCTTACACAATGAAAACTCAAATCAAATTGTTAGCTATCTTATTAGCTATTAGTGTATCTTTTAACGCTTGTAAAAAAGATAATGTAACCACAAATGACCAAAACACAGACAAGCAAGAAGCATCGTATAAATTAGGCGCCAAATTGTTGCCGGCAAATGAGTATAATGCTATTGCCATGACAGAAGCAGACAAAGATTTTAATCTTAAAGCGCTTCCAACTTCTGTAAACTTAAAAACACCTCCTATCAGACATCAAGGAAATGAAGGTTCTTGTGTGGCTTGGGGTACAACTTATGCCGGCAGAAGTGTTACTTACAACACAACGGGTGCAACTTACTCTAACTATACCAATATTTTCAGTCCCGAATATGTTTACAACCAAATTAAAGCCGGAGATTGCGAATCAGGTTCTTACGTAACTTACGGGTTAAACCTATTAGTTAACCAAGGTGTTTGCCTATGGGCTGATATGCCTTATACTGACTATGAATGCTACACTCAACCTAACGCATCTCAAAAAGCAAAAGCAGCTAATTATAAAATATCTACTTATAAAAGAGTATCTATTGATGTTGCTTCTATGAAAGCTCAATTGGCAGCAGGAAAAATTATTGTGGTAGCAGGTCCTGTTAACTCAGCTTACGAAAATTTAGGCTATAACAGAAAATTAACTTCTTTTTCAGGATATAGCTTAGGCGGACACTGTTATGCAGTTGTTGGTTATAGCGACACTAACAATGCTTTTAAAGTTATGAATAGTTGGGGAACTACTTGGGGAACAAATGGCTATGGATGGATTGACTACAGATATATAGCCCAATGGTTCCAAGAAGCATACGTTATGTATAACTAAAACCAAATTTAATTTAAATATTTAAAATCATAGGGATTCTAATATCAAGGGGTTCTGCTTAAAAACAGAACCCCTTTTTTTATTTCAATTATCCCAAAATTTTAATCTACATTTGAGCTTTGTTTATATTTGTGAAATTAATTTCAAAAAACTAATCAACAATTATATGAATAATGATGTAGAACAACAAGCAGTTAAGGGATTACCCGAAAATGCTTACCGCGAATTGAAACAAGGCGAGGAATATATTCCGGTAATACCGTCTTCGCGCATTGTTCCTGAGGTTACAACTTGGTCGGTTGTAATGGGCTTGCTAATGGCTGTCATATTTTCTGCGGCAGCAGCCTATTCAGGTTTAAAAATAGGTCAGGTTTTTGAAGCCGCTATCCCCATTTCCATTATTGCAGTTGGTGCCTCAGCGGCAGCCCGCAAAAAAAACGCGTTGGGGCAAAATGTAATTATCCAGTCTATAGGGGCAAGTTCAGGGGTTATCGTTGCCGGAGCCGTGTTTACCATACCCGGATTGTATATTTTGCAATACAAATACCCTGAAATTCAAGTAAGTTTCTGGCAAATTTTTTTCTCATCGTTGCTGGGCGGTTTTTTAGGCATTTTATTCATCATTCCTTTCAGAAAATACTTTGTAAAAGAGATGCACGGCAAATTGCCTTTCCCTGAAGCTACTGCTACAACCGAAATTTTAATGACGGGAGAAAAAGGCGGAACACAGGCTAAACTTCTTATAACAAGCGGTTTAATAGGCGGCCTCTTTGACTTTGCTTTCACTTATCTCAAACTTTGGGGCGAAGAGTTCACCAGTAGAATACTGCCTTTTGGCGAAGCGCTTGCCGATAAGGTGAAAATGGTATTCAAACTTAATGTGAGCGCTTTAGTTGTGAGTTTCGGATATTTAGTAGGATTGCGCTATTCGCTGATTATTACGGTAGGTTCCTTGTTGTCATGGTTCGTATTTATTCCGTTGGTAAATGAAATAGGCAACCTGCTCGCTGTTAATGGCGCCATTAATCCGCTCGCAGCCCTATCGCCCGAAGATATTTTTAAAATGTATGTACGTCCCATAGGCATTGGAGCTATTGCAATGGCAGGAATTATAGGCATTATCAAATCTTCCGGCGTTATTGCAAGCGCTGTTAAACTTGCTTTCGGCGGAACAAAAAAAGGGCAGGAAACTACAGTTGAAAGAACACAAAAAGATATGAAAATGTCATTTGTAGTAATATTAATTGGGTTGACACTTGTGGCTACTTTTATCTTCCTGTTATTAGGCGTGAAAATAACGCTTGTGCAAGCGCTCATCGCCTTGGCAACTATATTTATCATTTCGTTCTTGTTTACAACAGTAGCGGCTAACGCCATTGCCATAGTAGGTACCAATCCCGTATCAGGTATGACTTTAATGACTTTGATTATTTCTTCAGCCATTTTGGTTTCGGTAGGTCTAAAAGGATGGCAAGGCATGGTTAGCGCGCTGATTATAGGCGGCGTTGTTTGCACGGCACTCTCAACAGCCGGAGGTTTTATCACAGATTTAAAAATTGGTTATTGGATAGGCACAACCCCGGCAAAACAACAATCGTTTAAATTTATGGGTGTAATTGTAGCGGCAGCTACTGTTGGACTTGTGATATTTGTATTAAGTCAGGTTTTCGGATTTGTTCAAACAGCAGAACATCCTAACCCCATGGTTGCTCCCCAAGCCAATGCAATGGCGGCTATTATAGAACCATTGATGTCGGGCAGCGGCGTAAGCTGGATACTACTAAGCGTGGGCGCTGTTATCTCCATACTTTTAAACTGGCTTGGCATTTCGCCATTGGCATTTGCATTGGGAATGTTTATACCCCTGCAACTCAACACACCTTTGGTTGTTGGTGGATTGATAAACCATTGGTTTACAAAAAGCACAAAGAATGAAAAATTAAATAATGCCCGTTTAAACAGAGGCATTCTTATCGCTTCAGGATTTATTGCCGGTGCGGCTCTGTTTGGTGTAATCGGCGCTGTTATATTGTTTATTACAGGCTCATCCGAATCCATGAGTTTAATACATTGGGATAAAATAGCACATGGCGAAAATATTTCCCAAATACTTGCATTCTTCGCTTTTATTGCATTACTCGCTTACTTTGTATGGGAATCGTTTAAAGCAAAAGAAAACGACTAACCATAATCAAAATATAATTTAAAAATAAAGCTCGAATATTCTCGAGCTTTATTTTTAAAAAAAACTTCCTTCCTCCTGCAACTTTTTAATAAAAAATATACTCTTTGTAGAAAGCTATTAAAATACCTTCAACATATTGTATGTATTTTTTATTAAATCAGCAGAAAAATGAAATGGATCAGTATTAAAACATTGAGCCTGGCAGGTATATGCCTGTTGCTCTTTAACGCCTGCAATAAGTCAAACGACCCAGTGGTAGTAATAGGACAATACAAAAATATTCCCTTGAGCGAATCACAAAAAAAGTTTTTTGCCCAATCAAATGATTTTGCTTTCAGCTTTTTTCAGGAGGTAAATAAAATGCCAATAGACCGTAAAAATATAATGGTATCGCCTTTAAGCGTGAATATTGCTTTGCATATGACCCGCAACGGAGCGGCAAACGAAACCTTGAAAGCCATGCTTAAAACACTCAAAACAGAAGGCGTAACGGAAGAAGAAATCAATAAAAATTACAAATTCGCAATAGAAACTTTCACCAACTTAGACCCTTTGGTAAATTTGAAGTTCTCTAACAGTATTTGGCATCGCAACAGTTTAACTCCTGAAAAAGATTTTATTGATATAAATACGTTGTATTTCAAATCAAGGATAAACGCGTTGGATTTTTCTTCTCCTAAGGCTTTAGCCACTATAAACGAATGGGTCAGCAATAGCACAAACGGAAAAATCCCCTCTATTTTGGGAGAAATTACCAGTGATGCCATGCTTTATATTATAAACGCGGTGTATTTTAACGGGATATGGAAAAACAAATTCGACCCCACAAAAACACAAGAAATGTCTTTTGCTATAAACAGTACTTCAAAAGTGATGGCAAATAGTATGTTACAGGAGATAAATACTCAATATTTTACCAACGACCTTTTTTCTGCTGTTGAATTACCTTATGGACAAGCAAATTATAACATGTATGTTTTATTGCCTAATAAAGATAAAAACCCATCAGATATAATCTCTCAACTTACCGCTCAAAACTGGGGCGTGTGGTTATCAAAATTCTTTCCGACGCCTGTACAAATACACCTGCCCAAATTTAAATTCAGCTATGACGAAACCCGGATGATTCCTGTTTTATCCGAGATGGGCATGGGCATAGCTTTCAGTAAAAGTGCCGATTTTACAAGAATTAATAAAAAAGGAGGCTTGGCACTTACAGAAGTAAAGCATAAAACCTGCATTGAGGTAAACGAAAAAGGCGCCGAGGCTGCCGCAGCAACATCTGTTAAAGTAGGAGTTACTTCTAACGGGGTTAACCCTCAACCCGTTATTTTTACAGCCGATCATCCTTTTGTTTTCCTTATACAGGAAAAAGAAACCAAAACTGTTTTGTTTATGGGCGTCATTAATAATCCTAATTTGTAGTTAAAATAATAATGCTCTCTACGGTCATTTTTGTATTTTTACATTTTTGACCGTAGTTTTTTTCTTATGGTTTTAAACGGTGCAACATACTACAATAAAAACTTAAATGCAGAGCAGAATCTTATAGAAAAATGCCTGCACAACGACCGTCGTGCACAAAAAGAACTATATTGTATGTATTGCGATGCTATGTACTCTACTATTTTTCGCATGCTTGATAATGAAGATGATGCCAATGATGTCCTTCAGGATGCTTTTATAGAGGTTTTTCGCAATATTTCTTCTTTCCGTTTCGAGTCATCATTAGGCGCGTGGATTAAAACCATCGTGATACGCACAGCCATAAGGTTTGCTCAAAAAAGGGTGGTGATGGAAGTTATTGATAATGAAAATCCTGTTCACGATATAGTTTTGGAAATACCGGACTATATCGACGGAGAATTGCTGGAGAAATCTATACTCTCCCTTCCGGAGTATTACCGCACGGTTTTTCTTTTAACCGAAGTGGAAGGATATGCACACGCGGAAGTAGCACAAATGCTGAATATAAATGAAAACACGTCTAAATCACGTTTGCTGCGAGCTAAAAAATTATTACAAAAAACACTCAACAGCATTGATAAATAAAAAATGAATAAAAACAACACGCAACGTAATTTTGGCAATTTGCCTCAGCACCAGCCCAGCGCATCGGTGTGGGATAATATTGCCACACGTTTGAATGTTGAACAAAAACTTGATATTGCAACTAAATTGCCTATACATACGCCTGCTTCTTCCACCTGGCGTAATATTGAAAACAAAATCCATAAAAATAAAATTAAAAAATGGGCATATAGCGCTGCCGCTGCTGCCGTTTTATTTTTATTAGTCGGATTAGGATGGCTTGTCAACCAGCGTAGCATACAACAGCCACCCTATGTGCATACAATTTCCAAACCCGATTCGGGAAAAAAAACAGGAGAAAATAACCCCACCCCAAAGACCAATAATATTCACGTACAAGTTAGCCGCGCCCATCCGGAGAAAAGTCATGCCAAAAAAGAACAACACCCATACCCTTTATACCTCTCAATAGATTTAACTCCTTTGAAAGTTCCCGAACTTACTGCGAATATATTTTTAGAGGCTAAACAAGAAAACGTGCTTACGGCACATGCCATTAATGAAAAATTTACTTTGTCTGAAACGCCCAAGACAAGTATATCCCACACATTGGATCTACATGCCAACGACAACTTGCTTACAAGCAAAAAGCAGAATAAAACCGACTTATCCTTAGGTGTAAACTATGTATCGCAGGCGCTCCAAAACAACATCAACACCACAGCTTATCAGAATGTAAATATTGCCTTGGCTTATAAAAAAAGCAATTTTCGTGTACATACCAGCTTAGGATATGGCTATATTTTTGAAAAAGAAAATAAGGATAAAGACGCCCCCACATATTCCGCAAAAGAAAAATCGTCTGATGTTTTGTTTCTTGATAATAGAGGAAATGTAACACAAGCGCCGCAAATTATGAATGAATTGATAAGTGAAAACTTCAGCAGCGCCAGAGATATAGCCGAATTTAACAACCTAACACAAAATCCTTATAATCCCAAGCATCCGTTTTTGCTCTACGACCTCGGCATATCATATAAAATTTTTGAAACCCATAAGGTAAGCGGATGGATAAAAACCGCTTCCGGCATTGCCTTTAAATTAGATAAGAAATCGGGAGAAGAAACCGAAACGCAACGCCTCAACGCTATCCTAAACGAAAAAAAGAGCAACTATCTTTTGCCCTATAACAAATATAACAGTCTTAATCTGAACTTTTCGGCATCCTTTCAAATAGATTACCGCCTGTTTAAACGTTTCTCCGTTTTTGCAGAACCTACAGGTTACTATTATGCCATAGGCGTGTTTGAAGGATACAAAAACAGCCCCGACAAGCTTTCTTTCGGTATTAAAATTGGCACACAGTACGATTTGTAGAAAATTTTAATCTTTTTCACAAAATAGTTGAGATAATATCTGGGTATATTAATATCTTTGATTTTTGTTTATAAATCATTCATATTATGCAACTCAATAAAGAAAATATTTTAAACCGCTTTTTACATTACGTAAGTATTGACTCACAAAGCGACGAAAACTCAACTACATTTCCCAGTACCGAAAAGCAATTTAATATGCTTAATTTACTTCATGACCAATTAAAAGAATTTGGTCTTTCTGAAGTAAGCATCGACAAAAACGGTTATGTTATGGCAACTTTGCCTGCCAATACCGATAAAAAAATACCCACCATAGGATTTATAGCCCACGTGGATACCAGCCCCGATATGAGCGGCGCCAACATCAAACCACGCATCATTGAAAACTATGACGGCAAAGATATTACGCTTAATGCGGAATTAAATATTGTGATGAGTGTAAGCGATTTCCCCGAATTGAAAGAATATGCCGGACAAACACTTATTGTAACCGACGGAACTACATTACTGGGCGCTGACGACAAAGCCGGCGTTACCGAAATTATGGAAGCCGTTAAATATCTGATAGCGCATCCGGAGATTAAACACGGTACAATAAAAGTAGGCTTTACGCCCGATGAAGAAGTAGGGCGTGGTGTTGATTTTTTTGATGTAGAAGCTTTTGGCGCCGATTTTGGCTACACTATGGATGGCGGAGGAATTGGAGAGTTAGAATATGAAAATTTTAATGCTGCCGGCGCTAAAATATTCGTTCAGGGACGCAACATACACCCGGGCTATGCCAAAAACAAGATGAAAAATGCCATCCTTATGGCAATGGAAATAAACGCCATGCTGCCTGTTGACGAACGCCCCGAATATACCCAAGACTATGAAGGTTTTTTTCATGTGGTAAAAAGCGAAGGCTCTGTTGAAAATGCCATGTTGCAATATATTATCCGCGACCACGACAGAACTAAATTCGAAGCTAAAAAAGCGTTTATACAATCATGTGTCGATTTTATGAACAAGCGTTATGGCGAAGGTTCTTTTAAACTGGAATTAAAAGACCAGTACTACAATATGCGCGAAAAGGTTGAACCTGTATATCATGTGGTAGAGACAGCCAAACAAGCCATGGAACAATTAGGCATAGTGCCCAAGGTGGTTCCTATCCGCGGAGGCACCGATGGCGCGCGCCTTTCATATATGGGCATTCCTTGTCCCAATATCTTTGCAGGCGGACACAATTTCCACGGCAAAATGGAATATATTCCTTTGGAATCTATGGTAAAAGCAACAGAAGTTATCTTGAAAATTTCCGAACTTTATACCCCAAAAGGATAGTTTGTTTATTAGTAAGCACTTATGTTTTAGTTATCTTAGAATACCCGAGATAATTAAGCCGTGTTATGTTAAGATTAAGTTGAAATGTTTTCTTGTTTGTACCATATTGAACATTAAAACATCTGTTTTATTAACTTTATATATTTAGCATAACACGTGTTGCTTTTAAGTATTGCTAATAATTATTAAGCACAAGTAACTACACTTCAACCTTTTGTGTGCTTTTTGCTATATAACGTACTTAAAAGTATTCAACGATATTCACTAATTATGTTAGAAATTTCAATGAGAATACAGTAAACACTTCAAATAGAGAAAAATTTAATAAGAGTGATGCTAAAGGAACTACCTGCAAATAAGCGATGAAGAAATAATACATACCAACAACCCAATATTATTTTAATAACTTTTTTTCCTGCAAAAAACAGATAAAAAGGTCAAATCATTTTCTGTATATGAAAATTTTTAAAATTACTTTTCTAACGAGCCTTCTCTTATCAGGAAACTTATATGCTCAGCCTCATAAAGAAAAAGCTGAATACAAGTATATACTAATAGAGAACACTGATATATGGACCGATTCGCTTATTGTAAACCATGTTACTTTAAAAAGTGGGAACGGTCATGCCTTAAGGAATATATCTTTCGAGTTGTTTAACTTTATATTTCGCAATAAACCGGATTACCGATCTGAATCTATTATTAGCCTTACTTGTTATCCAAGCGAAAAGGATTTGATACCACATTGGGAGAAAATAAAATTTGACACTATTCCTAAATCCTTGCTATGGAATAAAGATACATTGCGTAATATAATGTACAACTGTAACATTAAAGAACTCTGCGATGAAAAAAAAGAAAGAAAAATTATTTGTAATAAATTGGAAAATCCATATTATAACAAAGTCCATTATGGAATTATTTTCAAAAAGAACAATGAATATTATTTATATAAGGATGCTTTTGAGGTAAAAATACTTACTGTTTTTCTTCCTAATTTTCCGGGAGTATATGCCCAAAATGGCACTATTGGAATATGCAGTAAATACTATATAGATTTAGACGAGCCTTTAACTACCTATGCCGATTATTATTCATTTGAAAAAAAGTATGGTAATTGGCAAACCACTCTTTGGCGCGGTCAACAAGGGCGAGATAAAATATTTCACTCCTATGATGAGGTGAAAGATACTGTAAAATATTATCATTTTTGGAAATTCGGCGGAAGAGGGGAAGAAGAAGTTTATTTAAATGGATTTTCTTACGTACAAGGTATTGGCATTACCGGTGGAAGTTACGATAATTATGCTTGGTATATGGAAGACCTTGTTATTAAAGAAACTAGAGCTGATAAGCCAGAATACTTTTATAATTTTTCTACTTTAAAAAGTTATTACCGTATAGGCTTGCGAACAAGCGAAATAATTTATACTGTTGATAAAGTAAATGGATTAAGTCCAAAAGAATATTTGAAAAAACATGGGAAGTAAAATATAGATTTTTCTAAGTATTTTAGTTGTCTTTTTTCTATAAAAGACGTGCATAGGAAAGAATTTTATAAAATATTGTTAAATCCCCAAATTCTCTTATTTTTACACATTCAGAAAAAGTAAAAATATGCTATAGCAAAAAAAATAATAAAATAACACATATGAAAAAAGTATTTCTGTTTATAGTATTATTAAATATTACATTTATTGCTGTCTCTCAACCTGTAATTGAAAGTGGGGAATTAAAAAATTGGCCTGCTACGGATACCTTTAAACGTGTTATTATTCCAAATACAGTAATAAAAATTGCAAATTATGCTTTTCAAGGATGTAAAAACATCACTGAAATTATTATCCCTTCTTCTGTGGAAGAAATGCAGGGTAATCCATTTTTTAATTGTATTCATTTAAAAAAAATAACAGTCGATAGCACTTCTTCTTTTTTTAGCAGTGAAAATGGAATATTATTTGACAAGTCCAAAACATTTCTTTTGGCTTTTCCTTCTCGTTTTGACACAACATCTTATGCTGTTTCAACCACGATAGAAGGTATTGGAAATTTTGCTTTTCAAGGATGTTCACATTTAAATAAAATATTGATTCCCTCCTCCGTAAAAGAAATAGGGGTAGGTGTGTTTTTATATTGCTATAATTTAACAGATATCGCAGTAGATGAATCTTCGCCGGAATTTATAAGTGAGGATGGAATATTATTTGACAAAAACAAAACCATATTAATTAAATACCCTGACAATAAAGAGGGGAATCAATATTTTATTCCCAATACCGTTAAATCCATTGCCGAATTTGCCTTTGCATGCACTAAAAATCTTACAGACATTTCTATTCCTAATTCCGTAAAATTCATTAAACATAACGCTTTTTTAAACAGTTCTTTGCACGCGATAAAAATTCCTTCATCAGTTTGTGATATTGAATCATATGCTTTTCAAAACAGCCAAAACTTAACTAGTGTAAAGCTAAGTAATGAAGCGTGGCCCTTTTCAATGAATGTTTTCCGCCTTTGCAATCAACTCATTACGATTGATTTGAGCGACATTAATTATTCGGATGATTTTAATATGAACTTTTACGTGGACATGAGCCGAAAAGTTGATCCAAAATTTTTTCATCCGGCACTAACTTTCTATGTGGCAAATGAAAAAATTAAGAACACATTTAAAAAAAGCAATCTCAACGCTATAGTTGGAAAACCGTTAGAATTCATAGACTTCTACTTTAAAAAAAACCAAAGCAATATTGAATTTTCCATAACTACAGCTCCTGCTAGTTTTCAGTCGCCCATGAAAGAAAGAGGAGTGGTAGTATCAGAAAAACCTTTCCCATCTACAAACGATACTAAAATTATTGCAGAAAAAGATGGCGAAATTTACAATATAACGATGGATACGTCAAATATGGAACCAAAAATATATTATGCCAGGTCTTATGTAATATATGAGAACCTCACAACCTATTCAAAGCAAGTATCTTTTACTTTAGAACAACCAAATAATAAGTAATAAGCCTGCAAAATATAATTGGATGTAATTTAAAAAAATACTGCATTTTTTTTGCTTTTATGTTATTTAAAATTATACCTTTGCAATTCAAAGTACTTTTATTATGTCAGAAAAACATACCGACGATTTGGCAGAAATAAGGAACATGATGGAGCGTTCCTCAAGATTTATATCACTCAGTGGCTTATCTGGGGTAGTTGCAGGTTTGGCTGCTTTGCAGACATCGGTGGGCGTATATTTTATGTTTTATAATTACGGCATTAATTATTTCGACGGGAAACGGAATGTGTATCCTGCCGAGCTCACAAACAGACTTCTGGTATATGCTTCTATCACGTTAATAGTGGCTTTGGCGGCAGGCATATTTTTCACAGTGAGAAAAAGCAAGCAAAACCAATTACCTATATGGACACGCACTACCAAGCAATTATTGATTGCGTTGTTTATACCTCTTGTAGCCGGTGGAATATTTTGCCTGGCATTGTTATATCATGGCAGTTTCTACCTTATTGCGCCTGCAACTCTTGTTTTTTATGGGCTGGCGCTTATCAACGCGGGCAAATACACATACGGCGATATTAAAAACCTGGGAATTTGCGAAATTATATTAGGGCTTATCTCCATGTTTGTAGTGGGCTATGGATTGATATTTTGGGCTATAGGCTTTGGCATACTTCACATAGTGTATGGCATTGTGATGTATAAAAAATATGATGTTGTCTAAGCTTTAACTCCTTTGCCGTGCATATTATACAAGGTTTAAATAAAGATTTTGAGAGCAGGGTGAGGCTTGGCATCATGTCTATACTCATGGTAAACGATTGGATTGATTTTGCCGAAATGAAAAACCTGTTGCAAGTTACCGATGGCAATTTAGCCAGCCATACCAACGCATTGGAGAAAAAAAAATATATTCAGGTAAAAAAGGAATTTGTAGGCAAAAAGCCTAAAACTTCTTATGCTATTACACAACTCGGACGTAAATCTTTTGAGGATCATATCAATTCTTTAGAAAAAATAATCAATGGGAAATAAATTTTTTTTGAATTTTTACTTTGTAATGCAAAGTACTTTTTGTATTAATAACCTAAAATCTATAAAAATGAGTAAAAATCAGTTATTGGCAAGCAGCATTCTAATTTTTATTATGCTGTTTTACGAACAATCGTTAGGCGTAAACCTCGCCATATTTAGTTTTATTGTATGGGCAAGCATGTTATTGCTCACACCTAAAGCAACTAAAGACAAGATGTTCTGGATGTTATCGGCAGGCGTGTTTATTTCAGGTTTTTCTTTTGCCTGGTATGGCGATTTTATTTCTTTCTGCGCACTTTTTATTTTGTGCTTGGTAAGCTGTTATTACGCCATGTTTGGCAAGTCGCTCCATATTCTATTGTGCCCATTGCTTTGGGTGTATAATTATGCAAGTGCCATTGTGCGTGTGTTCTTCTTCAGCCAATGGATTAAAAGTCCGCATTTTAAAACAGCAAGTATTAAACAGCTTTTTGCTTTTATTATTATACCCTTAAGCTTTTTGCTTTTGTTTTCATTGATATATATAAGCAGTAGCCCAATGTTAATGAATTATTTCCGCAATTTCAACCTCCGCCTTACCTTGTACGGATGGCAATTGTTATTCCTGTTTTTGCTCGGATTTTTCCTGATGTTTAACATCTATCATTTTCACGTCCATACGCAATTGAAAGCTTATAATGAAACCCTGCACGATAATTTCACTTATTCACAAACCACCACTACAAAACCTCGTTTTTCCTTACTTAGCATTGATATGGAACGCAAAAGCGGAGAAATAACACTTTTTTTACTTAACATGTTATTGGTTTTTTTTCTTATTATGTATAATATAGAACAATTCTGCTCCTTTTCACACGAATCTTTCAGCAATAACATACATGAACGGGTAAATACACTTATTTTTTCTATTGTTATGGCAATAGCGTTGATTATGTTCTATTTTAAATCGGCGCTCCCTTTTCATAAACAAGCATCTATGCTCAACTATCTTGCTTATGCATGGATTTTTTTAAACACCCTGCTTGTGTTTTCCGCCATTATATCCAACAGCGAATACGTGCACCAGATGGGGCTTACATTTAAGCGTGTGGGCGTTTACATTTTTCTTTTATTATCGTTAACAGGCTTAGTATTCACTTATCTTAAAATAAAAAACAAAAAGACAAACACCTACCTGATGAAAAATATGTTCTGGTCGTTCATAATAGCTTTGGTTTTAGGAAGCGCCATCAACTGGAGCTGGATAGTTACAAAATACAACCTCACCTGCCATTCAAAACCGGATATGTTATATTTAACAACACTAAATTTCAATAAACAAATACTGTATAAAGAATTAAGAAACAGGGAAATTTCGCAGCACGAAATAACTGAAATAGAAACCAGCATTGAAAATGATGTCAACAGAGAGCGTTCAAATCCTTTCTTATCAAAAACATTATATTACGAATTTGTAAAATTGAACTAAAATGAAAAAAAACTATGATTTCGTCAAACAACATCGCGAAAGCTTGCTTATAGCAGCCTGGGGGTTATTATGTTTTTCTCTTTCCATAGTCAGGTGCGCATATACACACGATAGGTTATTTCTATTTCTTAATTGGAACTTGTTTTTAGCGTTCGTGCCTTGGGTAATATCAAAAAGCGCGGTCATGTATTATCGCAAATACAATAAAAAAAATTTTCTTATACCACTTCTGATTATATGGCTATTTTTCTTCCCTAACGCAATATACATTATAACCGATTTGTTTCACTTGCGCGTACAAGCAAATTTGCCGCTATGGTTTGACCTGGTTTTGATTTTATCGTTTGCGATAGCCGGTTTGTTATCAGGATTTATAAGTTTAAGAAATATGGAATTTATTTTAAATCAATTCATTAAACAAAAATATATGCCTTTTATTTTGACAGCAGTATTATTTGCGGGTAGTTTTGGCGTTTATATAGGCAGATACTTGCGTTATAACACATGGGATATCATACACAATCCGCTTTGCCTTTTCACTGAAATCGCAGACAGAATTATACATTTTACATCACATCCGCGCACATGGGCTTTTACATTTTTGTTTGGGCTGTTTATCAACATGGTTTACTTTTCTCTGCGGGTGTTTTCATACAAAAAAGAGAAGGAATTTGAAGCTTGAAAATATTTTTTAATTTTGAAGCCTGTTATGCTCCTTATGGCGGCGTTTTTTATTAATTCAAACAATATTCATGAAAACAATAATTCAACTATTTGAAGAGAGTGTTAAACGTTTTTCGGGAAACCCTTTTATTTGGGAAAAAGGAAATACATGCTTTGAAGCAACTACCTATAAACAGGCGCATGAAGAAGTATTAAGGCTTGCTGCCGGTCTTATGCATTTGGGCGTGAAAAAAGGAGACAAAGTAGCGCTTTTGTCGGAAGGGCGAAAATGGTGGGTAATAAGCGAACTTGCAATTTTATATGCCGGAGGTGTAAACGTGCCTTTATCCATAAAACTGGAAGGTGCCGACTTGCAATTTAGATTAGAACACTCGGACACATCTGTTATAATTGTTTCAGGCTCACAAGCGCCTAAAGTAAAAGCGTTAATGGACAAACTTCCGTTGGTGAAAAAAGTAGTGTATTTAGACCAAGCCGAGCACATGCAGCCAAGCGATATAAAAATCGAAGATGTATTTAAAATTGGCGATGAATATTTGAAAACAAACAGGAATGAAGTTTTAAGCGTAAGCTCTTCCGTGTTGCCCGAAGATTATGCCAACATAAGCTACACATCGGGAACCACCGCCGACCCTAAAGGCATTATCCTTTCTCACCGCAACTATACTGCTAACGTGGAGCAAGCTTTAACCTTGATGGATATTCCCCAGCACTATCGCACATTACTCATTCTGCCTTTAGATCATTGTTTTGCACATGTTGCAGGCATATATTCTTTTATGGCAAGTGGAGCAAGTATAGGGACGGTACAACTCGGAAAATCAGCTTTCGACACGTTAAAAAACATCCCCGTTAACATAAAAGAACTTCAGCCCAATCTTTTGATGAGCGTGCCTGCCTTGGCAAAAAATTTTAAAAAGAATATAGAAACAAATATTAAAGCCAAAGGGGGAGTAGCCGAAAAGCTTTTTAACCATGCCATGAAAATATCTTACAAGTATAACAAAGAAGGGTGGAACAAAGGCTCGGGATTAACTTTTATATATAAGCCTTTGCTGTGGGTTTATGATAAAATTCTCTTTAAAAAAATACGAAAAGAGGGCTTTGGCGGCAAACTCGACTTTTTTATAGGGGGCGGAGCGTTGCTTGATATAGAACTGCAAAAGTTTTTTTATGCTTTGGGAATTCCTATGTTGCAAGGCTATGGTTTATCGGAAGCCACGCCTATCATAAGTTCCAATTCAATGAAAAAGCATAAATTAGGTTCATCCGGACACCTGGTCGATTATCTGGAACTAAAAATTTGCGATGAGCAAGGCAACGAACTTCCCTTGGGCGAAAAAGGCGAAATAGTGATAAGGGGCGAAAATGTAATGGCCGGATATTGGAAAAATCCGAAATCTACTGCCGAAACCGTGAGAAATGGCTGGCTATACACCGGCGATATGGGATATATGGATAAAAACGGGTTTTTATATGTTTTAGGTCGCTTTAAAAGTCTTCTGATTGCAGGCGATGGGGAAAAATATAGTCCGGAGGGTATAGAAGAATCGTTGGTGGAAATATCTCCTTTAATAGAACAGGTACTTCTTTACAATAATCAGCACCCCTATACTACTGCACTTATTGTTCCGTCAAAAGAAGCGCTTAAACGCGCATTGACCTCAAAACAAATTAAGCATGATGCGCCGGAGGCTTCAGCCGAAGCCATACAACTGTTGAATGCAGAAATAAGTAAATTTAAAACCGGAGGCGAACTTGGCGGCATGTTCCCCGACAGGTGGTTGCCGGCTACCTTTGCCATAATCCAAGAACCTTTTAGCGAACATAACGGACTTGTAAACAGCACCATGAAAATTGTAAGAGGAAAAGTAGAAAAAAAATATATGGACAGGATTCTGCACCTCTATACTCCCGAAGGCAAAAGCGCCCACAATGAAAGAAATACTACCGCGGTTAAGCAGTTGTTCGAAAAATAAAAAAAGAGGGAAGTAATTTACTTCCCTCTTTTTCGATAACTTTAAATAACTTTTTTCGTAAATTATGTTTTCAGTTTTAGTTATATATAAAATAAAAT
>CALBZC010000042.1 GCA_937889945.1 uncultured Bacteroidales bacterium | reverse complement strand
GCTGTTTTTCAAATGGATAAAGCAACACCTGAAGATTAAGTCCTTTTGGGGAACATCTGAAAACGCGGTTAGGATTCAAGTTTGTTCTGCAATCATTACTTATTGCCTGGTTGCCATTGTAGAGCATGATCTGAAAATCAATCGGTCAACTTATGAAGTATTACAGGTGCTAGGGATATCGCTCCTTGATAAAACATCAATGATTGAACTTTTTAACAATGCTGAAAATAACGATTTCAAAGAACTTTTGTATAACCAACAACTGTCCTTAAATTTTTAGTGGACAGTCATGTACTAACATATTTATTCCCAAAATCATAAAACGGACATATTTAAAGTTTCATCCGCAAAATCCTTATTGCATTTAGTATTGCCAATAATGACACTCCCACGTCGGCAAATACCGCTTCCCATAAAGTAGCAACCCCTCCTGCGCCCAAAATCAACACAATAAGTTTTACGCCGAAAGCCAAACTTATATTTTGTATGACAATCCGGCGGGTTGCTTTTCCGATCCTGATTGCAGTTGCTATCCGGCTCGGTTGGTCTGTTTGTATGATAACGTCTGCTGTTTCGATAGCAACATCGCTACCCAATCCCCCCATAGCTATACCTACATCACTCATGGCAAGAACGGGAGCATCATTTATTCCGTCGCCAACAAATGCGATGTTATTTAAAGGATTAGACTTCAATTGTTCTACATACTCGACTTTCCCTTCGGGAAGTAAATCGCCATAAGCCTGACCGATGTTTAGTTCTGTTGCCAGTTTTGAAACGATAGCCTGTTTGTCGCCGGAAAGCATTACGATATTTTTGATACCTAATTCCCTTAAAGCATTTATGGCTACGGCTGCATCTTCTTTAGGTGCATCCGCCACAAGGATGTAGCCTGCATATAGCCCGTCAATGGCACAAACAACAATCGTTTCGGGTATTGTAGTAATCTCCACAGGAAATTCAATACTGTTTTTAATCAATAATTTGGGATTACCTACCAATACTATTTTCTTGTCGATTGATGCTTGAAGCCCATAGCCTGCAATTTCATTTACAATCTCCGGTTTAATAACTTCAAGATTCTGCTGATTGGCATATTCAACAATCGCTTTAGCTATCGGATGCGTACTTTGCGTTTCTATTGAAGCAACGAGACTTATTAAGTCTGTTTCAATAATATGGTTTGCAGGGACTATCTTCTGAACACTGAAAACACCTTGTGTCAGCGTTCCCGTTTTATCCATTACCACCGTATTGACTTTTGTAATTGCTTCCAGATAGTTGCTTCCCTTAAACAATATACCATTCCTCGAAGCGGCTCCTATACCGCCAAAATAGCCAAGCGGAATACTTATTACCAATGCACACGGACAAGATATTACCAAGAATACAAGCCCTCTATAAATCCAGTCATAAAAGACATAATCGAATGTGGGATTGATAGCAGAATATGCTAATGGCAACAATACAATCAGTGCTGCCAATGCGACCACTATCGGAGTATATATTCGGGCAAACTTACGAATGAACTGTTCAGCAGGTGCTTTCTTTTCGGTTGCGTTCTGAACAAGGTCAAGAATACGAGCCAAAGCACTCATGCCGAACGGTTTTGTAACCTCAATTCTTGATACATTGTCAGTAAGTATCATACCAGCAAATACTTCTTCACTTTTCCGTATCGTTCTGGGAACGCTCTCGCCAGTTAGTGCCGAAGTATTAAAAGATGCCGATTCGTTCAGTAAAATTCCGTCAAGAGGAACTCTTTCGCCTACCTTCACTTCTACTATATCACCTACATTTACATTTTCCGGCGAAACCGTTTCGGTTTTATCCATCTTAATAACTGTTGCTGTTTCGGGACGTACATCAAGCAATGCACTGATACTTCTTTTTGCTCGGTTTACTGCACTATCCTGAAACAGCTCTCCCACAGCGTAGAACAGCATCACGGCAACCCCTTCGGGGTATTCTCCAATGAAGAATGCCCCGATAGTTGCGATGCTCATTAATGTATATTCGCTGAAAATATCTTTCTGGCGAATACTTTCCCATGCTTCTATAATTACAGGTATTCCAACCGGAATATATGCTATTATATACCATGCCAACCTTATCCAATTATTTGAAAAGAAAGACAGGTCTGCGGTAGAAAAGATTATGCCTGCTATTAACATGACAAATGAAATGGCAGCCCTTATATATGCTTTCTTTTGCGAAAAATTTTCTTCTTTTCCGGTAGTGTTTACTGAACAACTACCACTACTGCAATTACTCATAATTATTATAATTTATTGTTTATACTTCTTGTACAAGTCCTCATTAAAAAACGCAAATGGCATAAGAGCAAAGAAAATCCCAAAGAATAAAACCTCTTTTAGTGGCCAATTATGAAAGAAACAATGAGGATTCCCACATCTGGTAACAAAGTACCACAGTAAAACGCCTAATATTACTCCAACGGCAATACTTGTTACTATAATCCATTTTTTAGCCTTTGAGCTTAATTTCTTTTTTTTGGCAATGCTATTGCCCTTCTTTTTATTTTGCTGCTTTTTCATGGCATCCCATTTTAGAGTTCTACGGCTGATAGTTCAGCAAAAGCCTTTTGATAATCCCTTTCGGCTTCCAATGCCTGATTAACCGTATCATAATACAAACCAATTTCAACCATGTATTCAAGCAGGGAAATTTCTCCGGCATCAAGTGCCCTTTTTAGCAAATCGGTATTATTAACATTGATGAGTGATTTTCGGTAATTATCGGCTGTCAGCTTCAATCCAAATGCCCGATTGTACAATATCTGAATTTGGCTGTAAAACTGCTGTTTACTGTCTTTTTGCCGTGATTCGGCAGCCCTGACAGCAGCTTTAGCTTGTTTTACCCTGTTTTTATTTTCCCACAATGGAATTGATACACCCAGAGAAATCCCCTGAAAGCGCTGACCGACTACTTTTTCACTCATATAACCTGCCGAAAAAGTAGGCAACCCCATAGCTTTACTCAACGATACCTGTTTTTTACTGACTTCTATTTCCTGCTTTACATAGGCGAGAACAGGATTCTTTTCTTCCGCCTGAACATACCAGTCTTCAAAATTCAAAGGGAGTTCAACCTGATTATATTGCGTATCATTCAATACTACATCAATTCCCCCGTTCAGCCTTTTCAGTTGCGATAACAAGGCATTCCGCTCAACGTCGATACGGGATATTTCGCCTTGTACAGTTGATAAATTCAGACTTACTTTGTTATATTCCAATATATTTGCATCGCCTCTATCCATACGTTCTTTATATCCCGAAGCGATTGTTTGGGCGTGTTGCAAACGTAAATCCAACTCTTTTTTCAAGGCATTGTAATATATCAATTCGGTACAATACTGTTTTGCTTCCAAAAGAATATTCATTCGGTCGGATTTATACTGCCACTCCACCAAATCATTCCTCCCATTAGCTAACCTGCCTTTCATTCCGGTTATGGTAGGAATATCAAAAGTCTGTGATACGCTCAAATCGGTACGGTTCCCAATATCTGTGGGATTTCCCCACAGATAATTGAAGCCCACTTCCGGATTATCAAGATAAATACCCGTTCTATTTTCTAACTTCTGCGCATCCGCACTTTCACGGAGCGATTTTAATGTTGTATTGTTTTCTTCTATCGAAGTCAATACAGAGTTGATATTTGTTTGAGCATTCAAGGTAATGCCCGTGAACAATATCAATATGGTTATTATGATCGTTTTCATTTGAATCTTATTTATTGTTTTCTTCATTTTCATTCTCACTCTCTTCCAAAACTTCTGTTGCAACCATTTTTCTGTTGGTCATCAGAAACATGATAGGAATTATAAAACCATTCAAAAGCGTAGATGTAAGCAATCCTCCGAGAATAACCTGCGCCATCGGGCTTTGTATTTCATTACCCGGAAGATCACCGCCTAAAGCAAGCGGAATAAGCGCAAGACCGGAAGTTAATGCTGTCATCAGGATTGGGTTCAAACGGTCTAATGAACCGTGTATTACGCTTTCCATTTTACTATAACCTTCTGCAACCAAGTCATTGTAACGAGATATTAAAAGCATT
Source organism: uncultured Bacteroidales bacterium (assembly GCA_937889945.1). Taxonomy (GTDB): domain Bacteria; phylum Bacteroidota; class Bacteroidia; order Bacteroidales; family UBA4417; genus UBA4417. The sequence continues at coordinate 6,550 of CALBZC010000042.1, read as the reverse complement.
CCGTTTCGGGTGGCAATACCGAAAAGCGATATAAAACCAATAATAGCAGGAATACTCATAACCCCAGTAGTAAAGAATATGGTAAATACGCCACCAATTAAAGCTAATGGGAGATTCAGAAGAATAACGGCGGATTGGTTTATGCTCTTGAATTGCGCATACAATAACAGGAATATCACCAAAATAGAAAAGATTGATGTGATGAGCAAGGTACGGGAAGCAGCCTGTTCACTTTCAAACTGTCCGCCATACTCAATATGATAGCCTTCCGGCAAAGTTATTTCTTCATTTACCGTCTTTTGAATATCATTTACCACACCTCTTAAATCACGTCCTGCGACATTGGCTGAAATAACAATCTTCCGGGCGACATTCTCTCTGTTAATCGTATTGGGGCCTGTCGTCGAAGTTATTTCAGCAATATTACCTAATGGTATTTTACGTCCGTTGGCATCTACAATCAGGTTCTTAATCCTGTCGGCTGTTTCCCGGCTGTCATCATTCACTTTCAAGGTAAGGTCGAAAGACCTGTTTTCTTCATAGACCTGCGAAACAACTTCCCCTGCCAACATTATATTGACAATCTCTGCAAATTCGGGTAAGGTAATGCCGTATTTAGCCATTACTTCCCTTTTCGGTTCTATCTTTAATTGTGGACGCTCTATCTGCTGTTCCACATTCAAATCGGCAATGCCTTCAATGTCTTCAATAGAAGCCTTGATTTGATTTCCCAAAGCAAACATTTTATTCAGATCTGTTCCGAACAGTTTGATAGCAATATTAGCCCGTGTTCCCGATAGCATTGCATCGATACGATGTGAAATAGGTTGTCCGATTTCTATATTGACACCCGGCAATACTTTCAATTTTTCCCTTATTTCGGCTAATACTTCATCTTTGGAACGTTTGTCAAGAATGAACGGAGCTTCAATTTCTGATACGTTTACGCCCAAAGCGTGTTCATCCAGTTCTGCACGTCCAGTTTTACGTCCTACGGTTTGTATTTCAGGAACAGAAAGCAGAATATTTTCGGCTATGCGCCCCATTTTATCGGATTCTGCAAGGGATATTCCCGGCATTGTACTCACACTAATTGTAAAAGAACCTTCGTTGAATGGGGGTAAAAAACTTCTACCTAATGTAAAAAACATGATTACAGCAGCCACCAGAACACCACCTGTTATACCAAGTACCCATTTTTTATGAGTGAGTGCCCATTTTAGGGCTTTTTCATATACAATTTTCACTTTCCTGACAATATAAGGCTCACGTTCGGGTTTGTCTCCTTTTCGGGGTTTACCTAATAAATAGCTACACAATACAGGTGTAAGCGTAAGAGCAACAACCGTAGAGGCAATCAATGCCATGATAAATGCTACTCCCAGAGGAGCAAGCATACGTCCTTCCATTCCTGAAAGGAAAAACAGAGGAACAAAACTGGCAATAATGATAAGCGTTGAGTAAAGAATAGGCATACGTACCTCTTTTGACGCTTCAAAAACAATGGTCAATACCGTTTTTTGTTCTTCTTTTGGCTTCTGTCTGTTTTCCCGTAGCCGTTTAAATACATTTTCAACGTCCACAATAGCATCATCGACCAAAGAACCGATAGCAATAGCCATACCGCCTAAGCTCATGGTATTGATAGTCAAACCCATGAATTTAAGGGAAAGTATGGCAAAAACTAATGCAAGCGGAATCGTAACAAGCGAAATAACGGTTGTACGGGCGTTCATCAAAAAGATAACCAATATGATTACTACAAAAATCCCTCCTTCGTATAAAGATTTTTGCACGTTATTAATTGAATTGTCAATGAAACGGGCTTGGCGGAAAATATCGGTGGAAATTTTCACGTCAGCAGGTAATGTCTGCTGTAATTCTGCAAGGGATTCATCCAGTTTGTCTGTTAAATCCAGTGTGCTTGTCGCGGGCTGTTTGGTTATCGTCATCAACACAGCAGGTTTACCATCATTTGAAGCAATACCCAGCTTAGGTGCCTTATCTCCTATTTGTACATCTGCTATGTTTTCCAAAAGTATGGGAATATCATTAACGGTTTTGATGACTGCTTTACCTAATGCTGAAACCTTATTGGTAGAAAGTACCCCACGTATGATATACTCGTTTCCATATTCATACAAAACACCTCCGGCGGCATTCTGATTCATTTCAGTAACTACTTCTATCACTTCATTCAACCCGATTCCGTAGTGTTTCATCTTTTCAGGGTTAAGTAAAATCTGATACTCCTTAATTTCACCTCCTATTACAGTAACTTGTGCTACACCGCCTGTCGATAATAAACGGGGGCGGATTGTCCAGTCTGCTAATGTTCGTAAGTCCTGTAATGAAGTGGAATCTGCAGTAAGACCGATTATCATTAATTCTCCCAAAATGGATGACTGTGGCCCTAATGTCGGATTACCAACATTGGAGGGCAAATCATCTTTTACTACGGATAATTTTTCAGACACAATCTGTCTGGCTCGATAGATGTCCGTTCCCCAATTAAATTCAACCCATACAATGGAAAATCCTGTGGTAGAAGATGAACGCACACGGCGCACATCTGTCGCTCCGTTCAATGCTGTTTCAACAGGAAAACTTACCAAACGTTCAACTTCTTCGGGTGCCATACCCTTTGCTTCTGTCATCACAACGACTGTCGGTGCATTCAAATCCGGGAATACATCGACTTCCATATTAACGGCAGTATAAGTTCCTGCCAACATTAATAATACGGATGCCACTAAAACAACCATCCGGTTGTTTAGCGAGAATTTAATTATTTTGTTCAACATAATAATTCGTGTTAAGGGTTAATGTGAATGTCCTTCAGGCATTACTGATGAAGTGGCAGCCAGTTTTACCTGATAGACACCTTTTACAACTACTTCATCGCCTTTTTTCAGTCCTGAAAGTATTTGTACCCTTTCACCATTATTTTGACCAAGTATTACTTCCTGTTTCTTATATCCTTCTTCGTCCAGTCTTAAATAAACGAAGTTCAAGCCCTGTTCTTCCGTTACAGAAGATACGGGAACAGAGATTATATTTTCTTGTGGGCTTGATAACAGGTAAACTTCTGTAAATGCACCCGGTATAATATCGCCGATATTGTCAAATTCAAATGTTACCGGAATATAGAACGTCTGCTCTCCCGATGATTTACCATATGACAATAAACGTCCGTTCAAATCGGAAAGTTTATAAACAACATTATCATAAGCAGGCTTAAAATTGGCACTGCTTATGGTTTTCAGCATCTTGAAATTATTTTCCGATACTTCTGCTCTTAACTGCAAACGCTTATTCTGTGAAACAGTAGCTATCGGTTGACCGACAGAAACATATTCTCCCTGTGCAACCAATCTGTTTTTTATATATCCGCTGATAGGGGAGGTTACGCTTATACCTGATGCTGTAATATTGGAAGCCTGCGCTTCGTATGCAGTTTTTGCAGTTTCATAACGAAGTTTAGACTGTTCAAAATCTTTCGCCGAAATAATCTGATCTTTTACAAGACCTTCTGCCCTTTGGTATTCTTTAAGGGCAATGTCGTAGGCGATTTTTGCTTTAGCTGCCGGATCTCCCTCTAATAGTTTTTTAGCAGATATAGTAACAACCGATTGACCTGCATTTATTGCAGTACCATCAGTGATTGAGGGATTTGTAAAAGATACAATCCCATTGGACGTTGCTGCAATGACAACTTCATTCCCTTGTGATGCCTGTATCTGACCGCTTGTTTTAATTGCTTGATAAAAAGTTCCGGGAGAAACAGCTTCAGTAGTAAGCCCGACTAATTTTGCCTGCTCTTTGGAAAAGACAATTTCTTCTATGCTTCCACTTTCTTTTCCATGACCGTGCCCATCATCTTCGGAATGATTACCATCTTTGGCATGGTCATGCCCATCATCGTCCGAATGATCGTGGTCTTTTTCATTTGAATGGTCGTGTCCGTCACCATCTACATGCTCATGTTTATCCCGTGAATTTTGATTGTCTTTTTTTTGACCGGAGTTGCATCCGGTAAATATTATTGCGATAACAACAAATAAACCTATTATGTACGTTTTCATTTTGCTAATTATTTTAATTGTGGAAGTAGCAAAGTCTGACAAGCCTTACTCCCTGTGAAAAATATTGATTTGAATGAGTATTGATATATACCAATAAATCATGCTTTGAACATGTTGAACTGTACAAAGCAATCTGACTTATAAGTTATAAGCCAAATTCTTTAGCAAAATGAAAAAGGAGGTGCCCGCAAACCGTGAAATTGGTTTGCCTCTGCGGATTTATAGAATAGGATATACTCTCCGTACTTAAAGTAGGAGAGTGAAACTCCCGTGTCGAAAGTTAAGACATCCGCAGCTAAAAAGAAGATTGGGAATAAATGGGTAAAATCATGATTTTGGCAAGAAGCTATCTTGCATCTTGCTTCATCAACTTTAGGAGCAGTATACTCGGATTCAGCAATACATGATTGTTCATGTTCATCAGGTAATTCTTTGTGGTCTGTATGTTTGTCATTTACCTGATTATCCTGCTCACATATTTCCATAACGATGCACACCAATCCTTCGTGATGATGATGAGGCACTATGGCAAGTAATAGTAATACTAAACTTGACAATGCAACAAACGATATGGAAATATATTTTTTCACTAATTTTTTATTTATCTGTGCAAAGATATGACAAAAAACCATGCAGCTAAGTTGCAATTTTATCACATTTCCCGCAATAGCCTTTTATTACAAAATTTATACCTTCGATTTCCATATCATCAGGTAGTTTGATTTTAGGAGCATGAACGCTTTCCAGACAAAATGCCCGCTTACAATAATTGCAATAAAAATGTAAATGGTAATCATTCGCATCACAATCACAATTCTCTTGACAAATCGAATATTTTATCGAGCCTGATCCGTCATCAAATTTATGAATCAGTAGTTTGTCATTAAACAGGTGGATAGTGCGGGAAATGGTTGATTTATCAATACTCAACAATACCTTTTCCAAATCACCCAGACTGAATGCCCTGTCAAACTTCAACATTTCACTGAATACCAAAATACGTATGGATGTGGGTTTTATACCTCTTCCTTCTAATATTTTTACGATAGAATCATTCATAGGCTTTAAAATTACCTGTAATTTACTCCATATAATAGAAACGACATTTCTGCTATATGTATATATACCGCACAAAGGTTATTATACCCTACCAAAAAATAATCATTAGTGTCCACTAAAAATTAATTTTCGTTCTTTGAAATCGTTATAATTTAGCAAGTTATAAGCTTTTTTGTTGCGTGACGACTTGAATTTAATAATTTAGCCGAGATTAATATCTTAGGCAATGTTTACAGGTAAATATGTTTTCGCGCAATTAGTTGAGTTTCTTCCACAACGTATTTTTGATGCAATAGTCAATAAATATGACGGAAATAGATATGTAAAACATTTTACCTGCTGGAACCAACTGCTTGCCATGATGTTCGGACAACTTACCAACAGGGAAAGTTTGCGAGATTTGATAGTTGCAATTGACGCCCATAGATCAAAATGTTATCACTTAGGACTCGGTAAAAATGTGACCAGAAGCAATCTGTCTAAAGCGAATGAGAACAGAGACTATAGAATATTTGAAGAATTTGCCTATTATCTTATAGATATTGCCAGAAAGAAAAGGGCGAATACCGACTTTGAAATTCAAGGTAAAGTCTACGCATTTGATTCTACTACCATAGATCTGTGTTTAAGCGTTTTTTGGTGGGCAAAATTCCGTTCAACAAAAGGAGGCATTAAACTTCATACTCTTTATGATATCACAACTCAGATACCGGCTTTTGTCCATATAACGTCTGCGTCTGTTCACGACATGAATGCGATGGATGTAATCCCTTATGAATATGGAGCATATTATATTTTCGATAGGGCTTATATGGACTGTTCAAGACTATACAATGTGTCAAGGCATTCTGCATATTTTGTTATAAGAGCAAAAAGGAACCTTAAAGTCGAGATTCTGAAAGACCTTAAACGAGATAATTGTCCAGAAATCATCATAAGCGACCATCTTGTAAGACTTGATGCATTCTATTCATATCTTGATTACCCGGAAAATTTTAGGCGAGTCAGATATTATGATGTAGAAACACGCAGACCATTTACTTTCCTTACCAATAATATGGAAATAACCGCAGAACAAGTGGCATTACTTTATAAAAATCGCTGGCAGATTGAGCTGTTTTTCAAATGGATAAAGCAACATCTGAAAATCAAATCCTTTTGGGGAACATCTGAAAACGCGGTTAGGATTCAAGTTTGTTCTGCAATCATTACTTATTGCCTGGTTGCCATTGTAGAGCATGATCTGAAAATCAATCGGTCAACTTATGAAGTATTACAGGTGCTAGGGATATCGCTCCTTGATAAAACATCAATGATTGAACTTTTTAACAATGCTGAAAATAACGATTTCAAAGAACTTTTGTATAACCAACAACTGTCCTTAAATTTTTAGTGGACAGTCATGA
>CALBZC010000041.1 GCA_937889945.1 uncultured Bacteroidales bacterium | reverse complement strand
TTAATAAAAACCGCTATACTGTTAGCTGTTTGGTATATTTTATATTTGTTTTTTAAAAGGAGAAAACGCCGCAAGGCAATAAAGGCTGCTTAGATACTATTAAAAAATGCCATAAGATAAATGCCCCGGCTTAAAGAAGAATCCTTAAAAGAGCCTGTCTCAAAAGCAAAAACAGATAAAAAACGAAGGAAAAGCAACGAAAATATAAAATATACAAAGTATTAATAATCAGTAAAATATAATTTGTATGCTTTATGTTATCCTTGTGTATTTTTTTTAAGAAACTTTTAAGATGCCTTCCTTATAAGTGGAAAGCACAAGTAAAGTTTTAGCTTAAAAAAGAAATTAATGTTATTGAAAATAAATACTTTATGATATTTACTTGAAATGTTCTTTTTTTATTATGCTATGGTATCTTTTACTTCAAACATTTTTTTGGGCAACAAGTGTTTTGACTGATAGGTTAAAATTGTATTTTGTTGTAAATCTGCACATTCGGTAAGAAAGGTTCCAAGATAATAATTCTCATGTTCTTCAAAATAAAGAAACTTTATATTAGCATAAAGAGTGTCTCCCACAAATGCCTCACGTACGTATAATGTTTTTTCCTCTTGCAATAGGGCTCCGTTTCCCGGGAAAACAGTACCCATAAACGCGGAAATATAGTCAGTTAAAAGGCGGGGTGGAAATACTCTTTTAGGAAGGTTTATTTCTTTCGCAAAATCGTCGTTTACATACACGGGATTAAAATCTCTTGTTACATCAGTAAAGAGCATAATACTTGCTTCGGTTAATGTTTTCCTGAAGCCTGTTATTTCGCCTACGCATATTTTTTGAAGCGACCCTTTATCTGCTTTATATTGTAATGCTTTTCTTTTTATTTCTTGCACTAATTGTTCCTCCTGACCGGCATGGCTTACAAAAAATTCACCATACTTGGAGTATATATCTCCCGTTTGGGCACACACGCAACTACAGCCACATATAACAACCAGATAATCTACTTTTTTTGCTTGTTCTACACTACAAAAATAAATTTCAGGTAATTGCTTTTTAACATTATCCGCAAACTTAACACGGTCGAAATGGCTGTTACATCCTCCGCAATATTTAATTCCTACAAGCATTTATCAATTTTATATGGTTAACACAGATGTTAGAAGTGTTGCAAAAATAAAATTTAAAACATGTCTTTAAAATTTCTTAGCAAATTTTTTATTTCTTTGTAGTTTCACTCCATAAAAAATATGATAATAAATCACTTCACAGATAACGATTTATATAAGTTTACTACCATGAATGCCGTGCAAAAGAAGTTTCCGGCAGCAAGTGTAGTTTATACTTTTATCAATCGTGGCATGAGTTCTTTTCCTGCAGGATTTGCGCAAGCACTGCGTCAAGAGGTTAATGCCATGCAACATATAAGTATGACTGACCAAGAAGAGGACTTTATACGCAAAAAGTGCTATTATTTCGAACCGGTATTTATTGATTTGCTTAAAGGGTTTCGTTATAACCCTGAGGAGGTGCATATAGCACAAAATGGGGGCAATCTGCATGTGCATGTAGAAGGGTTGTGGTATAGAACCATCCTTTGGGAAGTGCCTCTAATGGCAATTATATCTGAATTGTATTTTAAAATGACGGGACAAAAGCCCGATGATTACGAACCGCGCGCCATTGCTAAAGCTAAAGCCTTTTATGATGTGGGTGCCGAAGTTTCGGAGTTTGGCACGCGTCGCCGTTTTTCCTTTGAGGTGCAGGATAAAATTGTATCTATTTTAAAACAACATTGCGGCAAATACCTTAACGGCACAAGCAATGTATATCTTGCCATGAAGTACAATCTAACACCCATAGGCACTCACCCGCATGAATGGTTTATGTATCATGGCGCTCATTTTGGATACAGGGCAGCCAACACGCTCGGACTCGAAAATTGGGTAGATGTATATCAAGGATATTTAGGCATTGCACTAACCGATACTTTTACAAGCGACAACTTTTTCAGTAGTTTTAATTCTAAGCACAGCAAGCTTTTTGATGGAGTAAGATGGGATAGTGGCGATCCTTTTCTATTTACCGATAAGGTTTTACAACATTATGCCGAAAACAGGATAGATTCTCGCATAAAAACTATTGTATATAGTGATTCTCTTGATTTGGAGAAAGTCAAAGAAATAAAAAAGTACGTGAATGGTCGCATACACGATGTGTATGGCATAGGAACCTATCTCACAAACGATGTGGGAGTGAAACCTTTAAACATGGTTATAAAAATACATGCGGTGAAACCTGTGGGGCATCTTAATTATATACCTGCCGTGAAACTATCGGATGTGGATGGAAAGCATACGGGCGATCCGGAAGAAATAGAAATTTGTTTGAAAAGCATCAGGTGATGAAAATTTAGCAACACAAAAAAAGCGCTAACGCGCTTTCTGTATATTTTGTCTGTGCTTGAGTTCTAAAGGCTTTTTTAGCAAACGTTGTTGTATGGAATCACGCATCCTGAGCGAATCTGCTTTTTTAATGCTGTCCTTCTCCTTTTGTTGGTCAGGTTCCGGCGTTTTTTCCCTAATATCTTTAAGCTTTGTGATGACAATATCATATATTGCATTGAGTTGTTCGGGCTTTTTACTGTAATATTCCAAATCTTTATTGAAGTTATCAGGCGTGATATCGTGTTTCTTAAATACATCGGCATACAAGCCTATCATCACTTTGTTATCGTGTAAGTTAAGGGAAGTGTCTATAGTATTATCTCTGAAAGCCTCCAGCATGTGCATATCTACCAGTAAATCAGCCATTTCCTTTTTGCTAAGGGTGGGTGCATTTTTTTTATGACAGGCTGTAGCTATAAACAACAAAACACACATCCAGAGCAATGTGTGTTTTGTGTGTGTTTTTATGCGCCAAGCATTTACCATTAATATCGAAATTTTATTTCTTTACTTTTCTCAAATACTCTTCATTCAAAGCTCTTACAACACTATTGGTTATATCCAGGCTATCGTTAGCCAACAAAACGTTTCCGCCTTTAGTATAGCTTAAAATATAATCAAACTTTCCGTCTTTATTATAGCGTTTTAAAAAGTTGGTAACCGTATCCAGTAAAGTCATATTCATTTGCATTTCACTTTGTTGCAAATCAGCCATATACCTGTTACGCAATTCCATAATCCGTTGTTGTTCCTGTTGCAGTTTACCATATATTTGCTGTGCGCTTTGCTCGCTAATGGTTTTTTTATTCACCTGCTCCTGAAAATATGCAGCATCTTTTTCAAAAGCTTTTTGTTTTGCAGCTACTTCTCCTTCCAAGCGTTGGGTCTTGGCTTTAAAATCTTCGTGCATTTTTTTAACCAATTCGTATTTACTCACAATGCTGTCGTTGTTAATATATGCAACCCTCATACCACTGTGAGTTTTAGCCTCAAACTTGGCATTATCGTTTGTAAATGCGCTGTTTTTGGCTTTAAAAAACATAAAGTATAAGATTATCAATGCCAAAAGCAATACTATATTCATTGCCAGAAGCAAAGGGTTATATTTGCCGCTTTTTAACGGGCATGGTTTTTCAGCCTCAGGTTGGGGCACATTTTTATTTTCTAGTCCTTCTATCATGATGGTTGGGTATGTTAATTGATTAGTTTCCTACTTCTGATATGTATTTTATACGGATTAAGCGTATTTCTTCTTCTGAAAACTCTTCTTCGCCAAGTTCTTCCAAGGCTGTTTGTATAGAGTCGGTTTCCGCTTCTTTAAAATATTCTATAATTTCTTCCTGATGGTATGGGTCTATAATTTCATCCAGATAATATGAAATATCAAGTTTAGTGCCTGAATACACGATGCTTTCTATTTCGGCAAGTAGTTCTTCTGCAGAAAGGTTTTTACCCATGGCAATATCTTCCAATGGTATTTTGCGGTCTATGCTTTGGATGATGTAAACTTTAAGCCCCGATTTGTTCACTACCGACTTCACCACCATGTCCATAGGGCGCATGATTTCATTTTCTTCTACATAAGAAGCTATAAGTTCAATAAAAGGTTTACCGTATTTTTGTGCTTTTCCTGCTCCAACACCTGTTATGCGTTGCAGTTCATCCATGTTTACAGGATATTGGATTGCCATGTCCTCCAGTGAAGGATCCTGGAAAATTACAAAGGGAGGGATATTTTCTTTACGGGCTATTTCTTTGCGCAAATCTTTGAGCATAGCGAACAGGTTTTTGTCCGTTGTGCTTGTGCGGGCGCCACCGCCACCTAACAATTCATCGTCGTCGGCTTCTTCGGGGTCTTCGTCTTTTACAACCATTACCGAAAAAGGTTTTTTCGTAAAGGCGAGTCCTTCGGGGGTAACTTTAAGAACCCCGTAATTTTCAATATCCTTAGTGAGTAATTGTTCTATAAGCATTTGACGGATAACGCCATCCCAAAATTTCTCGCTTTCTTCCATTCCTTTGCCAAAAACATCCAATTCGTTGTATTTATACGATTTGATGCTTGCCGTTACTTTGCCGGTAAGAATATTTACGATATGCTTGGCTTTGCATAGTTGTTTGGTAGCCAATACCGTTTCGAGTACCATGTCAACATATTCGCGCCCGTCGATTTGTGTTTTGGGATGCAGACAATTATCGCAATTGCCGCAAGTTTCATTCTTATATGTTTCGCCGAAATAATGCAATAACTGTATGCGCCGGCACATCGAAGATTCGGCATACGAGACTACTTCCATCAACAGCTGGTTTGCAATTTCCTGTTCGGCAACGCCTTTATTTTTGCTGAATTTTTCTAATTTTTCGATGTCGTTATAGCTATAAAAAGCAAGGCATATACCTTCGCCATCATCACGTCCTGCGCGTCCTGTTTCCTGATAATAACCTTCAAGGCTTTTGGGCATATCATAATGTATAACATAGCGTACATCGGGCTTGTCAATACCCATGCCGAAAGCAATGGTAGCCACAATAACATCTACTTCTTCCATCAGGAATTTGTCCTGGTTGCTCATGCGCACAGCCGACTCTAATCCTGCATGATATGGCAATGCTTTAATGCCGTTTACCACTAAGGTTTCAGCAAGTTCTTCTACCTGTTTGCGGCTCAAGCAATATATAATACCGGATTTTCCTTGATGCAGCTTAATAAATTTAATTATTTCCTTATTTACATCATCATTTTTTTCTTTTACCTCGTAATAGAGGTTTGCCCTGTCAAAAGAAGACTTAAACACATCGGCATTTTGCATGTTCAAGCTTTTTAAAATATCCTGCTGCACCTTAGGCGTTGCGGTGGCAGTGAGCGCCAATACAGGCACTTTTTGCCCTATGGCTTCTATAATGGGGCGTAAGCGGCGGTATTCGGGACGGAAATCATGCCCCCATTCCGATATACAGTGCGCCTCATCAATAGCATAAAATGAGATAGTTATATCTTTAAAAAAGTTTACGTTTTCTTCTTTGGTTAACGATTCGGGGGCAACATATAAAAGTTTTGTTTTACCCGATAACAAATCAGTTTTAACCTGTGTAATTTCAGCTTTCGACAAAGAAGAGTTAAGCACATGCGCGATGCCTTTATCGGCGCCGAATTGCCGCATGGCATCCACCTGGTTTTTCATTAAAGATATAAGTGGCGAAATAATAATCGCCGTTCCCGGCAAAACCATGGCTGGAAGCTGGTAACACATAGATTTACCGCCCCCCGTGGGCATAATAACAAACGTATCTTTGCCGGAGAGCACGTTTTCTATCACCGCTTCCTGATTACCTTTAAAATTCTCAAACCCGAAAATCTTTTTCAGATTTTCATGCAATGGAAACTTATTGTTCTTATCAACAGCTTTTTTCATTCTTTAAATTTCGTCAGTTAAAAATGTATGCCAAATATAAGTTTACAAATATTTTATGAATACAGATTTCTAATAGTAAAGTTAATACAACTTTCTTTAATTCCAACTAAAATTTTTTCTAAAAAATTTTTAATTTTTTCATTTGCATAATTATGAATAGGTTGGCTATAATTATGTGACAATTCCCGAATTAAAGAAAAGTTTGCAAAAGTATTATAATTTGAATAAAAACAATATTTTATGTAAAATTTTTATGAGATTTTGTTGATATCGCCACTGAAATAAGCAACAATACTGAAAATCTGCTAATATATGTTGCACTTATGTTAATGTAAGCTGCATCCGGAGATAAGGAGAATGGTACCATGCATGCCCTCATGTGGCACAGAGTGAGGAGGTGAAGGCGTAACGGTGTAATGCTATGACGTTTTTTGCCTACGGCAGTCAGCTTGCCTATACCGTTTCCACCATCCCCCTTTCTACCATCTGACCATGTACCATCCAACCTTTATGAAATTAAAAATAAATCTTTTAACGGTTTTAACTTTAATAATTTATAAATTTGTTGCCGCAACAATAAAATAAATTGTTGTATTTATTTTCACGTATTTTTAATATAAGCAATATGTATTCCAATTTTCAAGAGTTTTTAAAGAAAGAACTTATCGGCATAGAAGAAGCCGGATTGTTTAAAAAAGAACGTATTATCGTTTCTCCCCAAGATGCTGAAATTACCGTTAGCACGGGTGCTAAGGTATTAAACTTTTGCGCCAACAACTATTTGGGGCTTTCTAATAATAAACAGTTAATAGAAGCTGCTAAAAAGGCGCTGGATTCACACGGCTATGGAATGTCATCCGTACGTTTTATATGCGGCACAGGCGATATTCATAAGGAGTTGGAAAAGAAAATTGCCGAATTCTTCGGCACCGAAGATACCATTTTGTATGCTGCCTGCTTTGATGCTAACGGAGGCGTTTTCGAACCTTTGTTGGGCGAAAATGATGCCATTATAAGTGATGAGCTTAACCATGCTTCTATCATTGACGGCGTTCGTTTGTGCAAAGCCGTTCGCTACCGCTATAAAAATGCGGATATGGCGGATTTGGAAGAGCAGTTAAAAGCCGCGCAAGCGCAACGTTTTAGGCTTATTGTTACGGATGGAGTATTCTCCATGGATGGCAACGTGGCGCCCTTAGATAAAATCTATGAACTGGCTAATAAGTATAATGCCATGGTAATGGTTGACGAATCGCACTCTGCCGGAGTAGTGGGCAAAACCGGACGCGGTGTAACGGAAGAATATAATTTGAAAGGCAAAGTTGAAATTATTACCGGCACCTTAGGCAAAGCTTTTGGTGGCGCTATCGGCGGATTTACCACCGGCAAAAAAGAAATTATTGATATGCTTCGCCAGCGTTCGCGCCCTTATTTGTTTAGCAATTCTATTCCTCCCATGGTAGCTGCTGCCGGCGTACGCATGGTGGAAATGATGAGCGAAACCAACGAATTGCAAGACCGACTACATGACAACACCGCTTATTTTGTGGAAAAAATGAAAGCGGCAGGCTTCGACATAAAACCTACCCAAAGCGCTATTTGCGCCGTAATGCTTTACGATGCAAAACTGAGTCAACAAATGGCAGCCAAATTATTGGACGAAGGTATTTATGTAATCGGATTTTACTATCCTGTGGTGCCTAAAGATAAAGCTCGTATCCGCGTGCAAATTTCAGCAGCGCACAAACGCGAACACTTGGATAAATGTATTGCCGCATTTACTAAAGTGGGCAAGGAATTGGGCGTGTTAAAATAGAAATCACCAAAATAATTTTAAAAAGACAGTTTCACAACTGTCTTTTTTTTGTTAAAATATTTATATAAAATCCATTTGCACCTTAATTTTTATACATTTGAGCCTTTTTTAGTATGATATTATTTAATTTTAAAAGCTATGAATATTAAATTTAACGGGGCTGCCCGCGAGGTTACAGGCAGTAAATTTGTAATTACTACCGAAGCAGGCAAAAAAATATTATTGGATTGTGGTATGTTTCAAGGTAAAGGGCTGGAGACAGATGCCTTAAACAGAAATTTAGGGTTTGATCCCGCAGAGATAGACCATGTGATTCTTTCGCATGCCCATATCGACCATTCAGGACTTATTCCTTATATTTATAAATTAGGTTTCAGAGGTTCTATTATAGCCACCAATGCCACGCGCGACTTATGTTCCATTATGCTCATAGATAGCGGTCATATACAGGAAATGGATATGCAACATTTCAACGAAAGGCGCCTAAAAAAAGGATTGCCCGTTGTTGAACCTATTTATACCGAAGAAGATGCTAAAGCTTGTTTGCCTTTGTTTATAGGGGTTGCGCATAATCGTAAGTTCCGTATAGACGAAAACATAAGGGTTTGTTTTTATAATAACGGACACATGCTCGGAAGTGGATGCACGGTGCTGGAAATTATGGATAAAGGTAAAATTGTTAAAATAGGATACACCAGCGATATTGGTCGTTATTCGAGCCGTATATTAAAATCTCCTGAACCTTTTCCGCAATGCGATTATCTGCTGACCGAAGCTACTTACGGCAACAGGCTTCATCCGCAAATGGAAGACGCGGAAAAAGAATTGTTGCGCGTAATAAAAGAAACGGTAGCCAAAGGAGGCAAACTTATTATCCCTTCATTTGCTATTGGCAGAACGCAAGAACTCGCGTTTTCTCTCAATAAATTTTTTAACGAAGGCTTGTTGCCCAAAATAAACGTATATATCGATAGCCCGTTGGCTGTGAATGCCACGGATATTTACAGGATGCACCTTGATTTGCTAAACGATGAGGTTGCAAAAGTGATGCTTCACGACAACGATCCGTTTGGTTTTAATGATATGTATTACATCAAAAACGTGGATGATTCCAAAAAACTCAATGCCCATAAAGAGCCTTGTATTATTATTTCGGCATCGGGCATGATGGAAGCCGGGCGCATTAAACACCATGTGGCTAACAACATTGAAAATCCGAATAATACCATTTTGTTTGTAGGTTATTGTTCTCCTACTACCTTAGGAGCCAGAATACAAAGAGGTGTAGATACGATTTCTATTTTCGGCATTGAGCATCCGGTAAAGGCAGATATAGAAAAAATTGAAGCATTCAGCGGACATGGTGATTACAATGAAATGATAAGCTATTTAAAATGCCAAAATCCTACACAGCTCAAAAAAATATTTCTTGTACATGGCGAATACAAATCACAGGAATTTTATAAAGCAGAACTGCAGAAAAACGGATTTCAACAAATAGAGATACCGGAAGCTATGCAGGAGTTTGAACTGGACTAATGAATCCCTAAACATACATATTTTACATACCCTTTATTAAACGCTGTGCCATTGCGATTTTTTATCACAATGGCACAGATAATTTAAAATTTTCATGTACTTAAATGTTTTTTGAAAAGCATGTCCAGCCACCCAAATCCGGCTATTAAAAGCAATGGCATCAACAAATAAGGACTTAGCAATATTTTGTAATAGAGTTTGCTAAATAAATCTACTACTGAATTGGTTTGTGGAATTTGGACAGAAATAAAAGGGGCGTAAATATGCAATAATAAAAACAGGACTGTTAAAGCAAATATCCCCGTCAAAATATAAACCCAAGACATGTATGTTTTGTATTTAAGTTCAGGCTTTTGCCGTTTGGCTTGGATGCGTTGGGTAAGTAGTTCTTCAAAATTATCAGGCACGGCAGTCATGCTGTCGGCTAATAAGTTTTTCAGTATTTCTTTATCTTTTAAAAAGTCTTCCATAGCTGCTTATTTATAGTAAACTAAACATTTCGGTATGCAAAAGTTTGTGTAGTTCTTCATGCAGTTTTTTGCGCCCTCTGTGCAAACGCACTTTCACGTTGGTTTGTGATATATTCATAATTTGTGCAACTTCCTCAATGCTTTGCTCTTGGAGATAAAACAAAGTGAGGGCGAGGTTGTCTTCTTCAGCTAACTTAGACAGCGCCAAATGTATATATTTTTTGCGTTCTTCCTGTTTAAAATGCGTTAAGCTGCTTGCTATATCTTGAAAAGAGTATTCTTGCATGCTTTCAATATCCTGCTCTTGCGTATTTTTATCATATTTTCGCTTATACGCAATAGCTTCGTGGTATGCAATGCGGTAAATCCAGGTAGATAGTTTGCTTTCGCCTCTGAAAGTGTTGAGGTTTTCATATACTTTTATAAACGCGTTTTGCGAGGCTTCCATCGCGTTGTCGCGCGAGCCCGCAATACGCAAGCAAATGGTATATACCATTTGTTTGTGCTGTGCCACTATTTGGTTAAACGGTGGTACTGCCATACTTAGTTAGTCTTTGACTTTTTTGCCGAATATAAGGTAAAAGGCAAGTAAACCCATTCCTCCAAAAAGGAAAATGGAACCAAAAACAATTCCTGTTCTATCAGATTCTGACAGCCCCCTGGAAAGGATTAAACCTGCACACAACCCTAATCCCAATCCTATAAGGAGCATGCCCCATTTAGCGGAAGCGATTTGACTGCCGGCTTTTTTCTTCGCGAAAAGCCATTGCGGATCAATCCCTTTTTCGATAAGCGACATACGCTCCTGATTTCTGGTTTTTAGGGCATATATCCAAATAACCCCTATAACTAAAAACATTATTATGGGAACAAATACTCCTACAACTCCGTCATCTATCATAATTTTATATTTTTAATGGTTTATAACCCTATGATGTTTAAAAATAAAAAAAGGTTACAATATGTTTGAAATTTTTTTAAATAAATGTTTGTAGCAACGTTTCAGTAAAATAATTGCTTTTCGCAAAACAGGTTTCACCTCAACCCTATTATTCACTCCGTTCATGACACCCCTTCTCCTTTAGGAGAAAGGGTTGGGGGATGAGGTAAAAATCTCCTCCCAACTAAACAATCCTAACTAATTACTATTTTTTCTACTTTTGTATTTCATATTTCGACTATGGAAAACAAATTATATATCTATAATACGTTAACGCGTCAAAAAGAACTTTTTGAACCTATAAATCCCCCACATGTAGGCATGTATGTGTGCGGACCTACTGTTTACAGCGATGTGCATTTGGGCAATTGCCGCACCTTTATATCCTTTGATTTGATTTACCGCTACTTGCTGCACTTGGGCTATAAAGTGCGCTATGTGCGTAATATTACCGATGCGGGACACTTGGAAGGCGACCGCGATGAAGGCGACGATAAATTTGCCAAAAAAGCAAAGCTGGAACAGTTGGAACCCATGGAAATTGTGCAAAAATATACCTTGGGGTTTCATGATGTGCTTTCTGTTTTCAACACATTGCCGCCAAGCATAGAACCCACCGCCACCGGGCATATTTGCGAACAGATAGAAATGGTAAAGAAAATTCTGGAAAGCGGTTATGCTTATGAAATGGATGGAACCGTGTATTTCGACGTAGAAAAATATAATAAACAACATCCTTATGGCATTCTAACAAACCGCAAACTGGAAGATTTGTTGGAAGGTACAAGGGAATTAGGCGGGCAGGACGAAAAGAAGGGACGTTTGGATTTTGCCTTGTGGATTAAAGCCAAACCCGAAACTTTAATGCAGTGGCCCTCGCCTTGGGGCTGGGGTTTCCCGGGCTGGCATATTGAATGCTCGGCAATGAGTTCTAAATATCTGGGTGAAACTTTTGATATACATGGTGGCGGAATGGATCTGCAGGCAACACACCATACCAATGAAATTGCACAATCTCAGGCATGCAACCATGCAACGCCTGCAAAATACTGGATGCATACCAATATGCTTACCGTTAACGGCACGCGTATGTCTAAAAGCGCCGGCAATGGTTTTTTGCCTAAAGAATTATTCACCGGAAATCATCCTTTGTTAGAAAGAGGCTATTCTCCTATGACAGTGCGCTTTTTCATGGCACAATCACACTACCGCAGCACGCTCGATTTTTCCAACGAAGCCCTGCAAGCAGCAGAAAAAGGATATAAAAAGCTTATGCAAAGTGTATCCACATTGGAAAAACTTACGCCTGAGCCAACTTCAACGGTGGATATAACTGAGCTTGAAGCTAACTGCTATGCTGCGATGAATGACGATTTTAACAGTCCTGTTTTGATTTCTCATTTATTTGAAGGGGTACGCATTATCAATTCTGCTTTCGACAAAAAAGAAAAACTAACGGCTGATGATATCAAAGTATTGAAAAAAATAATGTTTACTTTTGTTTTTGACGTGTTGGGATTGACAACCGAAAATGAAGCTACTGGAGGAAATAATCAGGTGGTAGAAGGTTTGATGAATTTGATTTTGGATATGCGTAAAACCGCGCGCGATAATAAAGACTGGAGTGCGAGTGATAAAATTCGCGATGATTTGGCTAAAATAAATATCTCGGTAAAAGATACCAAAGAAGGTGTTACTTGGAATTTGGAATAAA
>CALBZC010000040.1 GCA_937889945.1 uncultured Bacteroidales bacterium | reverse complement strand
ACAATTAATTAATAAAACACGGCAAGTTGCATTTATGACTTGAATCCGCCAAATAAAATATGGAGAGGAAGAAGCAAAGAAAATGTTTCCTGTATTTTTTGCACAAAAAACACAACATGAAGAAATGGCTGAAAATTATATAGGAAAAATGAAAGAAGTTATTTTTTTAATAAACCCTAATTTCCCTAAAGAAGATGCTGAACGACTAGCATGGGGAGGCTTACAGGAAACAGAACTTTATAAGAATAAAGGCAGTGATTTCAATAAGAATGTAGTGAACACTTCAAATAGAGAAAAATTCAATAAGAGTGATGCCAAAGGAACTATCTGCAAATAAGCACTAAATGATTTGTAAAATTATTATATATGTATGACATATGAAAAAAATCACCCTATTAATTTCTCTTATTCTCCTTTGTATAACGCATTTACAAGCCCAGCATAATTTAAAAGGTGGAATTAACTATATTATCTTACATAATACTGATGTGTATACTGATACTTTAATTATTAATCATGTCGTATTAAAAAAAACATATTCTCACATATACGAATTCAAGCCTGAAATATTTAATATTATATTTAGAAAAGCTGAAAAAAAAGAGCAAGAGGATTTAGTGAGCATTACATGCTTTCCTGATATAAATACGTTGAAGCCTATTTGGGGAAAGATAAACATAGATACTATTTCGCCTAAAAGAATGCTTACTATAGATAGCTTGAAAAGGATGTTAATAGAATATAATAGCTTATATACCAACGATAATAGTATTACTATTAAATCATTAATTCCGGATTATTTAAATCCCTATGCAAACAATCATCTCTTTAGATTAATCTGTTTTAAAAACGGACATTACTATCAATGTGAATCTATGTTAGAAATAAAGATGATGCAAGTTTTTTTTGCCCAACAAACAAAAATTCCATATTTTGAAGAATTAGATGTAAATTATGGATTCCATTATTATATCGATTTAGATGCCCCTTTATTTACTTATGGAGATTATAACTCAATGAAATTGAAATATGGAAATTGGCAGGCAACATTATGGCGTGCAAAGGAAGGCAGAGATAAAATATTTCATTCTTTTGATGAGATTTACGACGGGATTAAGTATAATCATTTTTGGAGATTTTATTCCATATATGGGATAGAAGACATAAAACTGAATGGTTTTATGTATGTGCAAAATATAGGCATTGTAGGAGGTAGTTATGATGATTATATGTGGGAATTAGAAAAAGAAAAGATGAAATCTCCAAAAAATATAAGTAAATGCGAATTTGATTTTAATACATATAAATTAGAAAACGGATATAGAGAACATCTTGTTTTAAAAGAAATAATTTATACCGTTGATAAAGTAAATGGATTAAGTCCAAAAGAATATTTGAAAAAACATAGGAAGTAAAATATAGATTTTTCTAAGTAGTTTACTTGTTTTTTTCCCCCGATAGCGCGGATTTATAATCCAGGCTGCAATGAAAGGGGGGGGGGTAAAAAGAAATATAAAAAATGCTGTCATGGATAAAATATCCGTGACAGCTAGGAGATTTAGCATGGAACGGCTTGCAATATACAGATAATTACACGCAGCAGGACTTTGTTCTTATACCCAAATAGAAAATAAATATGGAATAAATATTACCGTTGCTAACCAAACATTAGATTTGCCGGATATTTATATAGCTAAAACTTTGTTACATGAAGCTTTTCACGCATATATGTTTGGCTTGAGATATGGAAACGTTCAACCTTTGCAAGTTGGTACACCAATAGAAGACTTTGGAACTTTGTTCAAGAAATGTGAAGCTATTTATGGATATGATCAAGCGGGGCATAATATAATGGCAGATAAGGATATCAATTTTATGAAAACTGAATTAATCAAGTATTTTCATAGCTATTCAAATTATAACAGTATTATAAATAATTTGAATAATTCCGGAAATGCGGGATGGAGTGACGAAAATCAGTTTGTAGATATGCTTGCATGGAGTGGTTTACAGGAGACAAATTCTTGGAAAGAAACTAAAGGGAAAGATTCTTTATACATGAAACAGTTTAATTATTTTAATCTTTTTAAAACTATTTCAAAAAAATACTTACCTAAAACAAAATGTATAATAAAATGAAGTCCTCAATTTTAATAGTGGCAATATTCGCTTGTTTCTTTATTTCATCTACTCAGCTTAAGAGTAAATCACTTATATGTGATAAAGATACTGTAGTTTGTATAGTGGATACGAGTTTGTCTATTACAACATGCCATCACATTAAGCAATCTATAAAAAATAGCCTTGGATGGTGGATTCAAGTTAAAGGGCATTATTATGATAACAAATATAGTAACTCTCAACAGACAAAAGAGTTTGCTAAAATTAATATCAGTACTTTTTATTATGATTTAGTACCCCCTCCCTTTATACTGAGAGTTAAGAAGAAAGACCTACTTAGTAAATATGAAATATATACAGACAAATGGATACATGAACAGGTTGAATTAAATATAATAGCAGACAAATTTGGAGGTAGTCCCAAAGAGAAGTGTGTTTATTTAGTTTTTAAGCAAGATTTAAATGAGTGTAATGTGGATATTAGAATGTATAGGGTAATAATAAGTTTTAATGAAATAGCGGAATAACACCAATTTATGGTATCCATAACGAGGATATGTTCACTTTGATAACCTCTTGATAGCGCAGGCTTGTAATCCGTGCTACAATTTTAGGGCGAATTTATATTATATTTAAAAGTAATTAAAAAAAACATGTAAAAGTGATATAACTTCATGCCAAACTAATGTAACTTAGTATGAGTATGCGATTGAGTGATACAATTATTTATTTTTGTAAGGGTTTATGCCGATAGCGCGGATTTATAATCCGTGCTACAATGAAAAGGTAGTTGAAAAGAAATATAAAAAATGCTGGTACGGAATAAAATATCCGCGCCAGCTAGGAGATTTAGCATTGAACGGCTTGCAATATACAGATAATTACACCCTTTTATTGTCGGATACCAAAAGAAAAGAAATAGAGAATAGGATTAAATATATAGGTTTAAATGGAAGCAAAAAAATTCTATGTAAATAACCATATCATGAAAACCATGTTACTTTTTTTAGTTTTTATATCTATTGTAAATATTAAACCTTTTGCTCAAAATACATCCCAAATATCTCCCGTTAAAAGTGATACTATTGTGTGTATTATAGATACTATTGATCACTTATGTGTTAAATTTGACAACACATTTTTTTTAAACAAGTATTTTTGGCATGTAAATATTAGGGAGGTAGCATTTGAATTGAATAGTTTCTATATATATTTCACAAATAACTTAGGTCGAGGAGATCTTAATGAAGGCAGCTATTTTACGAGTGTTTTAAAAAGCGAACTTTACTCCAGATACACTTGCATTTGGAGTAAAGATATATGTGAGGAAAAGAATACAGAAAATCTTAAGCATTTGTTTGATTCGGGAGATAATGACAAACCAAAACGTTTTTTTGTATGCTTTAAATCAGGTTTGGAAAGTAAGTTTGAAAAAAAAGTAACTCTTCACCTTGTAGAATCGCGTACCCATCAGGGAGAATTTAAATGGTAAAAGGAGGGAATAATCAATATTAAATTTACCTGTTATAATGCTAATTCCCGCTAGCACGGATTATAAATCCGTGCTACAATTATTTTAGACCGAATAAGTTATATTATATTTAAAAGTAATTTTAAAAAACATGTAAAAGTGATATAACTTGATGCCAAACGAATGTAACTTAGTATGAGGATGCGATTGAGTGACATAAGTATTTATTTTATAACGGGTTATATTAAAAAAGTATGAACAACCAAGGAGTATATATACGAGCCACAAGAAATAATCATACTAATAAAACCATATAACATATTAATATAATAAAATGAACTACCATGCTCCAAAAGCAGCTCGGAGGTGACGGCATTCAATGGAGTTATACATTCAGTCGGTAAAAAATGCAAGGGAATATAAATTTTTGAAAAGAGTTTTACCCACACAGTGCAACTTAAAAATAAGTAGTATATTTATAACTAAAAACATATATACATCCAATTATGGATAAATTATCTTCAATAAAGCAAGAGAGCGTAAGCAAACCATACGCTGCAAATAGAACGCATTGGGCAAAAGGCAATTTGATGCGTATACAAAAGGTTTTGTTTATTATTGTTTTATCAGCAATTAGCAGTGGCTTAATTGCTCAAAATAATGATGTGGAGGTAACATATACTGAAAATTCGAAAGGGGGATATAGCTATTATGCTGAAAACCGCAGTAATGTCGATTATATCATTAAATTAACTTTTAAAAGTCCCTACACGCTTAAGTCCACTAGTACTTTACCCTACATGGGAGAAATAAAAAAAGGGAAAACCTATTTATTTGATGTGCAACCAGCATCAGAAAATATGAGGGCTAACTATGCTTATACCTATGTGTATAACGAAGGGAATTTGAACACAAAACCCCAAAAAGATTTCGTATATCTTTTACCTGTTGGAGAAGGTAAAGTTACAGAGGCAAGAGAATTAGATCTTTTTAGAATTAACGATAAAGATGAACCTCCTTTGAATTGGTATGCATTAATGTTTACAACAGCCTTTCGTGATACAATTTATGCGGTACGTAGAGGAATTGTATCAAAACTGAAAGAAGATGCAAACTTACAATATGATCATTACCAGTTGACTAATAAAGATAATAGTGTTACCATAAAACACGAAGATGGTTCAATTGCGTATTATAATGTACTAGATAAAGTATTAATAAAAGAAGGAAAACAAGTGGAGGCCGGAGAACCTATAGCCTTGGCAGGAGGAGAAAAGTATGAAAGCGGTCCGCATATTCGTTTAGCTATTTATTATTATATTTTCGATAAAGAAAAAAGCATGACAGCCGAGAAACTGTATGTTAAAAGAGAATATATTACACCTTTTTTCTATACCAAGGACAATCCTTCTGTTATTTTAAAAAACAGGGTAAAATACGTAGGCATTCAACCACCTGCTATCATTACGAAAGAAATGAGTAAGCGTGAAATTAAAAAATGGGAAAAAACAAAAGGGATAAAAAATTAAAGTTGTTTAGGTCTTATTTTTTTAAACCGTAAGCTCATTACGCCCCAAAAGGCTTCTTTAAATATTTTGGTACTCATTTTAGATGTTCCTTCTGTGCGGTCAGTAAAGATAATAGGCACTTCGGTAATTTTAAAACCTAATTTCCAGGCTGTATATTTCATTTCTATCTGAAAAGCATAGCCGTAAAACTTTATCTTATCAAGGTCAATGGTTTCTAATACTTTACGTGTATAGCACTTAAATCCTGCCGTAGTGTCCATAATTTTCATGCGTGTAACTATGCGCACATACATAGATGCGAAGTATGACATAAGCACCCTTCCCATGGGCCAGTTTACCACATTTACGCCTTTTATATAGCGTGAGCCTATTGCAACGTCAGCACCTTCAACAGCACAGGCATTATATAAGCGAATCAAATCATCAGGATTATGGGAAAAGTCGCAATCCATCTCAAAAATATATTGGTAGCCATGCTCCAACGCCCATTTGAAGCCGGCAATATAGGCAGTACCTAAGCCCAGCTTGCCCTTGCGTTCAAAAATAAATAACCTGTCCGCGTATTGGGGCATAAGGCTTTTTACTATTTCTCCTGTTCCATCAGGAGAGTTATCTTCTACAATAAGTAAATGGAAGTCTTTAGATAAAGAAAATACTTTATGTATCATCTTTTCCACGTTTTCTTTTTCGTTGTAGGTGGGAATAATAACTAAACTGTCAACCATGATGTAAAAAATTGAGCAGCAAAGGTAAGAATAAAATATGTAATTTACTTATGAAGTTGGAAATAGTCGAAAACCAAACGTGCTTTCGCATTTCCGATAACGGCAGCCAGTTTGTCCAATGAAGTTTCTCTAATTCCTTTAACAGACCTGAACTCTTGCAGCAATAAATTGGCTGTATTTTCGCCTATACCCTCAATTTCGGTAAGTTCGGTCTTTATGGTTCCTTTCTCTCTGCGCTTGCGGTGGTGCGTGATGCCAAAACGATGCGCCTCATCGCGGAGCCGTTGGATTATCTTTAAAGTTTCCGATTTTTTATCTATATAAATAGGAATACTGTCGCCGGGATAGAAAATTTCTTCAAGCCTTTTTGCAATACCTATTACCGCTACCTGACCGCGCAATCCGAGTTTATCAATGCTTTCCATGGCGGAACTCAACTGTCCTTTGCCCCCGTCAATTACAATAAGCTGCGGCATTTCCAGATTTTCCTCTAATACGCGCTTATAGCGTCGAAAGATAATTTCTTCCATAGAAGCAAAATCATTAGGACCTTCTACCGTTTTGATGTTAAAATGGCGGTATTCTTTTTTGTCGGGCTTGGCATTTCTAAAAACTACCATGGCTGCCACAGGGTAAGCTCCTTGGATATTGGAATTATCAAAACATTCTATACGCACCGGCAATTCTTTCAGGCGTAAATCGGATTTCATTTGTTCCAATACGCGATGGGTATGCCTTTCGGGGTCAATACGTTCTATTTGTTTATGTTTTTCTATTTGGTAATATTTTGCATTTTGTTCAGATAGCTCTAACAATTTCTTTTTTTCTCCTCTTGCCGGCACTACATATAAAACATTTGGCAATTCCACTTCGGGCTTGAAAGGAACTATTATTTCTTTAGCTTCTGTAGAAAAGCGTTCGCGCAGCTCAGTAATAGCTATTAAAAGTAACTCTTGTGGCGTTTCTTCAAGTTTTTTCTTCATTTCCACGGTGTGGGATTGAATAATGGCGCCATTTATAACCTTGATAAAATTAACATAAGCTGCAGTAGGCTCATCAATATACGAAAAAACATCAACATCTCTAATGGTAGGACTTACAATGAGCGATTTGCTTTGATAGCGGTCTAAAATGTCAATTTTATTTTTGATAAGTTGTGCTTTTTCAAATTCAAAGCGGCTTGCAAGGTCTTTCATGCTTGTAAGCAAACGCTGGCGCACTGTGGATATATTCCCCTTTATAATACTTTTTATCTCTTGAATGGTGATATTATAATCCGCTTGAGATTGCAATCCTTCACAAGGTCCAAGGCAATTGTTGATATGATATTGCAAGCATATTTTAAATTTCCCTTGTTTAATATTAGCAGGTGTGAGGTTTAAGGCGCAAGTGCGATACTGATATATTTGGCGAATAAGATCCAGCAGCGTCTTCATCATGGTAACCGATGCGTAAGGTCCAAAATATTCCGAACCATCTTCTACATATCTTCGTGTGGGGAAAATGCGGGGGAAAGGTTCATTTTTAATGCAAATCCAGGGGTAAGTCTTGTCGTCTTTCAGCATTACGTTGTAGCGAGGCTGAAATTTTTTGATAAGGTTGTTTTCTAACAACAGCGCGTCAAATTCGGTATCCACAACTACATAACGTATGTCGGCAATTTTACTTACCAAAACCCTTATTTTCCCTGATAATGCAGCATCCTGACGGAAATATGAAGATACGCGTTTTTTTAAATTCTTCGCTTTCCCTACGTATAAAATTTTCCCATCCCTATCATAATACTCATACACGCCCGGCTTATCGGGCAGGTCGCGTAGCGTGTTTTCTATGAGGGTTAATTTTGGTAACATCTGTATATTTTTCAGTACTATGAAAAGGTGTAGTCTTTGGGTTAAAGATTATGTTAACCTTTGAGATTCGGTAGGCACAAAAATAACGATAGCCTAAATAAAGTCCAAATACATATACTCTTTTTCAATTTATACAAAATTAACATTCTTGTCCGCAGGACGGAAATGTGATTTACCATAGGCACAGCCTATGGTAAATGCAAGAGCACAGAATCTCCGCCCGTAGGGCGGTATAATATCAATCTGTCAAAAAATACTTCTCGTCAATATCAATACCGTTCTCAATAATCAATCTTCGATATTCATCATTAAATGTTTCGCAGTTATGATGTTCTTGCTGTTTTTTAATATACTCAATTACTACCTCTTTTTCTTGATACCGGACAGAAAAAGCAGCATATTTTTCACCCCAAGACTTGAAGTCCGGGAATTTATCGTTAGGGCTTTTCATCCAAGAATTGGAGGAGGTTTTAAGTTCTTTTACAAAATCTGAGAGTGCAATGGTAGGGTGTATGCTAACCAAAATATGTATGTGGTCTGGCATTCCGTTGATTCTATACAAGAATGACTTTTTGTTTTTAATATATCCCCACATATAGCGGTATAATTCTTCCGAATACTTGTCGGAAATAGTATTTTCACTGTATTTTGTTCTTATAACAATATGATGTAATGATTGTATGTAGCTCATAGTTATCCATGATTGTACTGCCCTACGGGCAGCAATTTTACGTTGTTCTGGTCACGTAAGATAAATATTTCGGTTAATCACATGTCTTGCTGCGGACGAGGTTTATTGAGGCGTATTGGTTGCTCTCTCCCGCCTATTATGTGTAGGGTTAATTATCTGTCTTGCTGTGTACAATGAGTTTATAAGACAACAATTTTATTAGTTTTCTATAAAGGCTGTTTCTTCGCTGGTTAAGTTATGCATCTCGCATGTGATTCCAGCCCATAGCTTCTATTTTAACCAATGGTCCGTTAACACTCGCAATATTGCAGCCTTGGGCAGCTTCTGTCATGTTGCCTATAATACTTATACCGTTGAGGTTTTTAATTTTTTCGTAATCACCAAGAGGCACGGTGAAGAGCAACTCATAATCTTCGCCTCCGTTCATGGCGGCAGTAACCGGTTGTATATTAAACTCTTCGGATACAGTAAGCGTCATGGCATCTATAGGTAGCTTATCTTCGTATATTACGCATCCTGTTTTAGAATCTTCGCACAAATGAAGCACATCAGAAGCTAATCCGTCAGAAATATCAATCATGGAAGAAGGTGTAACGCCTGCAGTTTTTAGCAATTCAATAATATCAGCACGGGGTTCGGGTTTAAGTTGGCGTTCCAACACATAATCATAGCCGGCTAAATCAGGTTGCATATTGGGATTAGCCTGAAATTCCTTTTTTTCGCGTTCCAGCAATAGCAAACCCATATAAGCGCCTCCCAAATCACCGCTCACGCAAATCAAATCGTTTTCTTTAGCCGTATTTCTGTAAACAACATGTTCTTTTTTTGCCTCTCCGCTTACGGTAAGAGAAAGGAACAATCCATGATGCGAAGATGTGGTATCTCCGCCTGCCAAGTCCACATGGTATCTCTCACAGGCAAGTTTTATTCCTTCATATATTTGTTGTAAAGCTTCCAAAGGAAAGCGATTAGAAACAGCCATGCTCACAAAAAGTTGTTTTGGCGTACCATTCATGGCGTATATATCCGAAAAGTTAACCGCGGCACATTTATAGCCTAAATGTTTAAGAGGCACGTACGACAAATCGAAATGTATGCCTTCAACCAACAGGTCGGTAGAAATAAGCGTTACTTTATAGCCGTAGTCAATAACTGCGGCATCATCGCCAATACCTTTGATGGTAGAAGGTTGTTTATCGGTAAAACCGGAAGTTAAATTTTTTATCAGTCCAAATTCACCGAGAGACGAGAGCTCTGTGCGGTTTTCCTTTTCATTCATAGATTAAATTTTTACAAAAATAATGGTTTTTAGTTGAATTCATAGATAGAGAAAATTCGAGTATAAAAGGAATTTACTTTTTATTTATAAAAGTTTAAAGTATGGAATGAATTTTAACATAAACTGATTTATGGATAAAACTTACTTTTTAAAATAAGCAAGGCTGCCCACAAAAGGCAGCCTCTTAAGATTTAATGTATGTTGGACAATTATTTTGTAGAAACGGTATTTATTAACTAGTGTTAAGTTAAGTCTAAAATGGCATGTTTGATGTTTTGTAAACATTTATTAATCAAAATAATACATCTATAAACTCCAAACTCATTACTCTGACTAAACACTAGGCGTATTTATAACGGAAATAAATTCATTATAATGTATTAATATTTAAATTTTTAAATGAAAATAAATTGCTTTAAATACACGTCTGGTTAATACTGCATACTCTCTCAAATGACCCATATAAGTATTACCCATAATAACATAAGAATAAAAATTAAAAATACTTCAAATTTAATTTTACGTTTATCATGTTGTTTTATGGCACTCCAAAGGAAATAAGCTCTATATAATATAGCACCTAGAGCAATAATATGGGTTAGAATAATACTTAACAACATATTTTTATAATTTATATTTCTATTCCGCCTAAACAAAATCCAAAATCAGCAACTGCAATAGCAGCTCCAATTGGACCAAGTGCTCTTTTAGCAACAGTTTTAAAAGCCTTTTTAATCGCTGCTTTTGACCATGTAACAGCTGCAGAAGTTCCAAGAGAAAAAAGAATGTCAACTCCAATCGCATGTGCGGCACAATGACCAACATCAGACCAATCTAATGATCTTGCTTGTAATGAATTTATAGGAAATAAGTTTAAATAATTATAAGAAGTTTGTTGATTTTTTTCAGATTGAACAATAACCATTACAAGAGGAATTAAATCCATATTTTCCGCATTTTCTTCTTTTAGCATATCTTGAATTTCAATTTCTGTAAATCCTTTTGTTTCTAAATATTTTTTTGCATCTCCAACCAATGGATTTAAACTTTTTTCAATTTCATTATTAACAGGGACATCAATTTGATAATTATAATTTGTAGAAGTTGGATGATATTGAAGAGTTGCATCAGTTTTATACATTAGATTTGAAATATCTTCAATAGATTTAGTATTTCTAAATGGTTCTATTGTTTCTTCATTTATCTCTTCAGGAAAATCTACATACATTTCAACATTACCATCTTCTTTAGGAGCAAGTTTACGTTCATTGAAATTATTCAACTTTTCTACATTTAATTGAGATTTTAATGGAGTTGAATTAATAGTTTTTTTTGTTAAATTTAAAGCAGCTATAAATTTATTATTGGCTTGTATATTTATATCTGCCTCATTTTCACTTTTTGTACAAGAGTTAAACAAAATATACTACTTGCTATAATAGCATTTAATACAAAGAGAGCAAAAATCCCTTTAAAATATGTTTTAATAAGTTCCATGTTTTTTAATAATAATGGTTAATAATCTAATTAATTCAAAATATAAAGATCTTTTTCGCGAATAAAGACTTTAAATATTAAGATCAAAAATATTTAAAATTTAATAATGTACCCACCCCACGAAATTGTTAAAAAAAGTTAAATATTAAAGTGATTAATAAATTTAATTCAAGTAAAAAATATCCTAAATTCTTAAAAACCATTTAATACTTTACTTGTTTTAGTTTCACAACAAAAAAATTATCTTGAAAATTATGCAAATAAGCTATAATTTTGCATATTGTATTTATTTAAACTAAAAACAAATAAGCATTTTTCAAATGCTTTGATAATCAATGGAAAAACAACAAGATAACATACTGGATCAGGTAACCAACAGCGACTACAAATATGGTTTCTATACCGATATAGAAATGGAGACGGCTCCTGTTGGGCTTAGTGAGGACACCATAAAATATATATCCAAAAAGAAAAATGAGCCCGAGTGGTTGCTTGCGTTTCGCTTAAACGCTTATCGTTATTGGCTTACTTTAGAGGAACCTACGTGGGCGCATTTGCATCATCCGCCCATTAATTACCAGGATATTATATATTATGCGGCTCCCAAGAAAAAAAAGGAACTTCAAAGTTTGGATGAGGTCGACCCCGAGTTATTGAATACATTCAACAAACTGGGTATCTCTCTTGAAGAACAAAAAAAGCTTACGGGTGTAGCCGTTGACGCTGTTATCGACAGTGTTTCAGTTAAAACTACTTTTAGCGACACATTGGCAAAACACGGCATTATTTTTTGCTCTTTCAGTGAGGCGGTGCAAAATCATCCCGAATTGGTAAAACAATATATGGGGAGCGTGGTGCCTAGTAACGACAACTATTTTGCAGCACTTAATTCGGCAGTATTTAGCGATGGCTCATTTTGTTACATCCCTAAAGGTGTGCGTTGCCCCATCGAACTTTCAACCTATTTTCGCATAAACGCAGCCAATACAGGGCAATTTGAACGCACACTTATTATTGCCGACGAGGAAGCCTATGTTAGCTATATGGAAGGTTGCACAGCCCCCATGCGCGACGAAAATCAGCTCCATGCGGCTATTGTGGAAATTGTAGCTATGAAAGATGCGGAAGTCAAATACAGTACTGTTCAAAACTGGTATCCGGGTAATAAAAACGGGGAAGGCGGAATATATAATTTTGTCACCAAACGTGGTATTTGCAAAGGTAATAACGCTAAAATTTCCTGGACACAAGTAGAAACAGGCTCTGCCATAACATGGAAATACCCGAGCGTAGTGCTTATGGGCGATAACTCTATAGGAGAATTTTATTCCGTAGCAGTTACCAACAACTATCAGCAAGCAGATACGGGAACAAAAATGATACACATAGGAAAAAATACCAAAAGCACAATAGTGTCTAAAGGTATTTCGGCGGGCTTTAGCAACAACAGCTATCGGGGTTTGGTTAAGGTTATCAAACGTGCCGAAAACGCCCGTAACTTTTCTCAATGCGATTCATTGCTATTGGGCGACAAATGCGGAGCTCATACCTATCCTTATATTAAAACGGGAAACAGTTCTTCCATTGTAGAACATGAAGCTACTACATCCAAGATATCTGACGATCAATTATTTTATTGTAAGCAAAGGGGCATTGATACGGAAAAAGCCGTGGGACTCATTGTCAATGGTTATGCCAAAGAGGTATTGCAGCATTTGCCAATGGAATTTGCCGTAGAAGCCCAGAAATTGCTTTCTATAAGTTTAGAAGGAAGCGTGGGATGATGGGCAAAAAGGAGAAATGGTATAAAAGCAAATATAATAATAGCTTATATTAATTCAACCGTTCATCATTTCACCTTTCATCCTCAACACCTAAATTCACTATTTTTACTAAAAAACTAAAAACTAAAATACATGTTAAGCATAAGAAATCTGAAAGTATCCATTAAAGGAAAAGAGATTTTGAAAGATGTTAATCTTGAAGTAAAAGAAGGAGAAGTGCATGCCATTATGGGTCCTAACGGAACCGGCAAAAGTACGCTTTCTTACGCAATATCGGGAAGGGAAGGTTATGACGTGGAAGGGCAAATTATATTTAAAGGAAAGAACATATTGGATTTATCCGTGGAAGAAAGGGCTTGCGAAGGCATCTTTTTAGGATTTCAATATCCTGTGGAGATTCCGGGAGTTTCTATCAGCAATTTTTTGCGCACTGCAATGAATGAGCAACGGAAATACAGAGGTCTGGATCCTATTTCGGGGCAGGAGTTTTTAGCTAAGATGGAAGAAAAGAAAAAGCTGTTGGATTTGCCCGAAAAATTAGCCGGACGTTCAGTAAATGAAGGCTTTTCGGGCGGAGAGAAAAAGAAAAACGAAATATTCCAAATGGCAATGCTTGAACCTACCTTGTCTATTTTAGACGAAACAGATTCAGGTCTTGATATTGACGCGTTGCGTGTAGTGGCTACAGGAGTTAATAAGTTACGCCGCCCAGACAATGCCACCATAGTGATCACGCACTATCAACGCTTGCTTGACTATATAGTACCCGATTTTGTACACGTGCTTTATGACGGGCGCATTGTTAAATCAGGAACTAAAGAATTGGCGTTGGAATT
The DNA here is from genome assembly GCA_937889945.1 of uncultured Bacteroidales bacterium. GTDB lineage: Bacteria > Bacteroidota > Bacteroidia > Bacteroidales > UBA4417 > UBA4417. The sequence goes on along the minus strand of CALBZC010000040.1, from coordinate 90,290 downwards.
GGAAGAAAAAGGATATGAATGGCTGAAAAACGGGATTTAGTTATGGATGTGATAAATGCTACAAATTTAGTGCAAAGTTTCTCTGAGGTTTTCAAACAACAGTTCGAGAATACGGCAGAAGATGCTTCTCCTTTTTTTCAAAATGAGCGTAAGAAAGCGTTTCAGAATTTTGAAAAGTACGGTTTCCCTCAAAAAAACATGGAAAATTGGCGTAATACGGATTTATCAAAAGCATTGAGCGAAAATTATACTCTTTTTACCTCTCAGCCTGACCCTAAGTTGGATATTGATACTATATTCAAGTGTAATGTCCCCCATTTTGAAACACTTTTATTATCAACCCTCAATGGATGGTACGTTTCTAATCATGGGGCTTTACAAACTTTAGATAATGGGGTAGTTTATGGAAGCATGCGTGCTGCAGCCAAAGAATATGCACCCCTTGTTGAGAAATATTTCCGCACTGCATTAAACGATAGCAAGGAGGGATTAATTCATCTTAACACCGCTATGATGCAGGATGGCATATTTATATATGTGCCGGCAAATGTTTCTGTTGACAAGACTTTCCAAATGGTGAGCCTTATAAATACCCAGGAAAACGTATTTCTTAACCAGAGAAATCTGATTATACTTGGTGAAAATAGTCATTTGCGCCTTGCCCAATGTGACGAATCTATTAACAATGGAACTACTTTTATCAATTCGGTTACCGAAATCTTTATGGATAAAAGTTCCACTTTAGACCATTATAAGCTGCAGAATAAAGACGATAAAACTACGCTTATAAACAGCACCTATTTTGTTCAGCAGCAAGGCAGCGTGCTTAATACAAATGCAATAACATTAAATGGAGCGTTGGTACGAAATTATTCCAACGTTCAATTGCTGGGTAGCCACAGCGAAGCCAATGTATATGGTTTATATTTAATGGACAAAGAGCAGCATGTTGATAACCAGGTTTTTATTCATCATGCAGTGCCTGAGTGCCAAAGTAACGAGCTTTTTAAAGGAGTGCTTGACGATCAGGCAAGCGCCGTATTTAACGGACACATATTGGTTGCGCGTGATGCGCAACAGACAAACGCATACCAGACAAACCGCAATATATTGCTCACAGACAAAGCCATTATTGACACCAAGCCGTTTCTTGAAATTTATGCCGATGATGTGAAATGTAGCCATGGCGCTACCATTGGTCAGTTAGATGCGGAAGCCATGTTCTACATACGTTCAAGAGGCATCAGCGAAGCAAGTGCTAAAATTATGCTTATGTATGCTTTTGCGGCTGAGGTTTTAAATAAAATTTCCATCGAAGAATTGAGAACACGCATGGATGATATGGTTAAGAAACGTTTAAGGGGCGAACTTTCAAATTGTGAACAATGTGTGTTAAATTGTAGCAATAAAGAAAATAAAAAAATTAACTTTGCCATTGATATGTCAAAAATTTGATATTTTTAAATAAGTTGAGATTTGAGTGATATAGAAAAAATAAGAGCAGATTTCCCGATTTTGTCCGTTAAAGTTAACGGCAATCCGCTTGTATATTTTGATAATGCAGCTACCACGCAGAAACCTCGTCAGGTGATAGATGCCATATCATACTATTATAGCAATTTCAATGCAAATGTGCACCGTGGCGTCCATAAACTTAGTCAGCAAGCTACTGACGCGTTTGAGATAGTAAGAAAACAAATAGCTACATTCATAAATGCCCAAAGTCCCACCGAAATTATATACACAAGGGGAACAACAGAAGCTATTAATTTGGTGGCATTCTCATTTTTTGAAACTTTCATAAAAGAAGGTGACGAAATTATTGTTTCCGCATTGGATCATCATTCTAATCTGGTGCCTTGGCAAATGGCTTGTGCACGAAAAAAAGCCGTGCTTAAAGTTATTCCGGTAACCATCGTTGGAGAGTTGGACATGCAGGCTTTTCAAAAACTGCTTGCGCCCAACACTCGCTTGGTGGCTGTAAGCCATGTTTCCAATACCTTAGGAACAATTAATCCTTTAAAAGAAATTGTGAAACTTGCACATGCCAATAATACGGCTGTTTTTGTAGATGGTGCCCAAGGAATGTCGCACGGTAAAGTAGATGTGCAAGATATAGGTTGCGATTTTTATGCTTTTTCAGGACATAAAATGTATGCACCTATGGGAATAGGCTGTTTATATGGCAAAACCGAATGGCTCGAAAAAATGAATCCCTATCAGTATGGAGGGGAAATGATACAAAAAGTTTCGTTTGAATGTACTACATTTAATGAGCTTCCATATAAATTTGAAGCCGGCACACCAAATGTTGCTGATGTTGTGGGTTTAGGAGCGGCATTAAAATATATTGAACATTTAGGGTGGGAGTTTATTGAAAAGCAAGAAACCCAGCTGTTGAATTATTTAATGGAAAAACTTTCTAAAATTAATGGCATACAATTTATAGGCACATCAAAAAACAAAGCGGCAATTGTTTCTTTTAATATAGAAGGAATTCACTATTTTGATGCAGGCACCATCCTGGACCACATGGGCATTGCCGTGCGCACGGGTAGCCATTGTACCCAACCGCTTATGGATGTTTTCCATATAGAGGGAACTATACGTGCATCCATGGCTTTCTATAATACAGTTGAAGAAATAGATAAGTTGATAAAAGGAGTGGAAAAAGTTAAACAATTGTTTGGATAAAGAATTTATATGATGACAATACAAGAATCGGCAGATAAACTGGTAAATGAATTTAGCCAATTTGACGACTGGATGGATAAATATAACTATCTCATAGAGATGGGTAAATCCATACCTACAATTGACGAAAAAGAAAAAGTGGATTCCAACCTTATTTCAGGCTGTCAATCAAGGGTTTGGTTAAGTTCGGAATATAAAGACGGCAAAATATATTTTAAGGCAGATTCCGATGCGGTTATTACCAAAGGCATTGCCAACCTGCTGATACGGGTTTTTTCAGGCCATACGCCTAAAGAAATTACGGATGCTGATACCGATTTTTTGGATAAAATAGGATTAAAAGAGCATCTTTCTCCTACACGTAGCAATGGATTACTTTCTATGATTAAACAAATCAAGATGTATGCATATGCGTATAGCCTTAAAGGTAATAGTTAAATAGTGAAATAGACGGAAGTCAGGAGAATTTTAGAAAGAGAAAGAATATGACATTTTTCTTCCAACTCCAAAACTAAAAAATATGTACGATAAAATTCAAAAAGATATAATAGCAGAAAGGATTGTACAAGTCCTAAAAACCATTTACGATCCTGAAATTCCGGTTAATATTTATGATTTGGGATTGATATACAAAGTTGAAATAGACAATGATTTTGTGGCACATATTACCATGACACTCACAGCGCCCAATTGTCCTGTTGCGGAAAGCATGCCCGAAGAAGTGCAAGAAAAGGTAAAAGCTACCGAGGGAGTTAAAGATGTAAATCTTACCCTCACTTTTGACCCGCCTTGGGATAGGGCTATGATAAATGATGCGGGCTTGCTGGAGCTCGGTCTTCTGTAATCAAAAACGGGTGCTAAATTATTTGATGTGTATAAGTAAAGTAAGTATCTTTACACGCTAAAAAAGTATAAATGACAACACCCGAAACAGGCTCGTTATTATCAAAAATCGAATTCCCAAATGATTTAAGGAAGCTTGATGTAGCGCAGCTTTCTCAATTATGTGAAGAATTACGCCGGTTTATTATAGAGGTCATATCTCAAAATCCGGGACATTTAGGCGCGGGATTAGGCGTAGTTGAACTTACTGTGGCTATTCATTATGTTTTTAATACGCCTCACGACAAATTGATTTGGGATGTGGGGCATCAGGCTTATGCACATAAAATTCTTACCGGACGCAAGAATGTTTTTTATACCAATCGTACATACAAAGGCATAAGCGGGTTCCCAAAAATGGCTGAAAGTGAATACGATGCGTTCGGCACCGGACATTCTTCAACCAGCATATCGGCAGCCTTAGGCATGGCGGTGGCTGCATCGCTGCAAGGCAACAATGATGAGCAGCATATAGCCGTGATAGGCGATGGTTCAATGACGGCAGGCATGGCGATGGAAGCATTAAACAACGCAGGTGTTTCCAAAAGTAATTTGTTGGTTATATTAAATGACAACGGCATAGCTATTGACAAAAACGTAGGCGGATTGCCACGTTATCTCACGCATATTACATCTTCACTTGCCTACAACAAAATGAAAGGCAAGATATGGCGTTTGATGGGAGGAAATACAAAGTACGGAGCCAATTCGCGCGAGGTTGTTAAGCAGATGGCAGGAGCATTAAAATTAACCCTTCTAAAAAACAGTAATTTTTTTGAATCTTTCGGGCTGCGCTATTTTGGTCCTGTGGATGGTCATGATGTAGAACATTTGGTGAGGGTTTTAAAAGACCTGCAGCAGATACCCGGACCTAAGCTTTTACATGTTATCACGGTAAAAGGCAAAGGCTACGAAAAAGCCGAAAAAGACCAAACGTTGTTTCATGCTCCCGGTTTGTTTAACATGCAAACGGGAGAAATTGCCAAAGAAAAATGTCATGGCATGACGGCTAAATATCAAACCGTGTTTGGTAAAACCATTATAGAACTGGCAGAGAAAAACGAAAAAATTGTAGGTGTTACACCGGCTATGCCCACAGGTTGTTCACTTAACCTGATGATGGCTAAGATGCCACATAGGGCTTTTGATGTAGGTATTGCCGAGCAGCATGCCGTAACATTTTCGGCAGGTATGGCAGCACGCGGATTAGTTCCTTTTTGCAACATTTATTCTTCGTTTATGCAAAGAGCCTATGACCAAGTAATACACGATGTAGCACTGCAAAACCTGAATGTAGTATTTTGTTTGGATAGGGGCGGACTTGTAGGAGAAGATGGAGCTACACATCATGGAGTGTTCGATTTGGCTTATTTCAGATCTATCCCCAATATGATTATTTGCGCGCCTATGAATGAAAAAGAATTGCGCGATATGATGTTTACGGCACAATTACCGGATATGGGTACGTGGGTTATACGCTACCCGCGTGGTAGGGGGGTGATGCCGGAATGGAAAACGCCGTTTGAGGCAATACACGTCGGCAAAGGCGTAAAACTGAAAGAAGGTAAGGACGTGGCTTTCATTACAATTGGAAACATGGGAAATTTTGCTTTGGAGGCAACAAAAAAACTTTCTGAAAAATCAATACATGCGGCGCTCTATAACATACGTTTCCTTAAACCTATTGATGAGGATTTATTACATGATGTGTTTAGGAATTATGATAAGATTATAACCATTGAAGATGGCACCATTATAGGAGGTTTAGGGAGCGCGGTAATGGAATTTGCAGCTGAACATCATTATGGGAATGCAAAAATAGCGCGTTTAGGCGTGCCGGACAGGTTTATTGAACAAGGTTCTCCTTTAGAACTGTATCATGAATGTGGGATAGATGTTGAAGGAATTGTAAATGCAACGTTAAATCTTCTTTTTTGATTTAAAATGAACACGATATATAAATTGTCTTATTTTAATATACGCTTGAATTTATTCTTACTTATTTAAAATCGAAGCGAATGGGTTTTATAGGTAAGAGAAAAATTGTATAAATGGGTTCTGTCCATGGAAAAGATTAATATAAAAGATACAGAGATTGTATTTTATAAAAAGGCAAATGAAGAATATATCTCACTTACTGATATTGCAAAGGTACGTGATAAAGAAAATCCTTCACAAATAATAAGTTTATGGCTAAGAACATATAGTACCATAGAGTATGTCGGACTGTGGGAGATGTTAAACAATCCCGATTTTAAAACCCACATTTATGAGGGGTTTAAAAATGAATCGGCAAAGCCACACTTTTGGATGTCTGCGCAAAAATGGATTTCTTCAACAAATGCTATAGGTATTATATCAAAATCAGGGCGTTATGGGGGAGGTACATATGCGCATTCGGATATTGCTTTTAAATTTGCCGGATGGATTTCAGCAGAGTTTGAGCTTTACTTGGTGAGAGAATTTAAACGATTAAAACTTGAAGAACAGAAACAGCTTGGATGGACGGCAAAGCGTGAATTGGCTAAATTAAATTATCACATTCATACAGATGCTATAAAACATAACCTTATCCCACAGGAGCTTTCAGCAACACAAACAGCAATAATATATGCTAATGAAGCTGATGTGCTTAATGTGGCTTTATTTGGCTTAACTGCAAAGCAATGGAGATCCCAAAATCCTCAATCAAAAGGCAATATAAGAGATTATGCCACTATAAATCAGTTGATTTGCCTCACTAATATGGAAAACCTTAACGCAGTTTTTATTAATGAAAAAATGTCGCAAAAAGAGAGATTGATAAAGCTTAATCATATAGCTATCCAGCAAATGAGTATTTTACAAGATGTTGAGAGTAAAAAATTATTGAAATAATAAAACCTTTTAATAATATGTAATTGAATCCATGACTAAAACCGATATTCCCGATTTTTATATACGCTTTGCCCAAGAAAAAGACACGGCGTTGATTTTATACTTTATCAAATCTTTGGCGGAGTATGAAAAGATGCTTCCCGACGTGGAAGCTACGGAAGATATTTTAAAGGATTCTTTATTTGTTAAAAAACAAGCCGAAGTGATAATAGGCGAATACAAAGGAGAAGCTGTGGGTTTTGCATTGTTTTTCCATAATTTCTCTACTTTCAGAGGCAAAGCCGGATTATATCTGGAGGATTTGTTCGTAAAACCCGAACAACGTGGAAAAGGATTTGGAAAGGCGATACTGAAATTTTTAGCACAAACCGCCAAACAACGTAATTGTCCAAGGTTTGAATGGTGTTGCTTAGACTGGAATACGCCATCCATTAATTTCTACAAAAGCATTGGAGCCAAACCTTTAGAAGATTGGACTATATTTAGATTGACAGGTGAAGAATTAAATAAATTTGCAGAAAACAAATAACCCGTAAAAAAGCTAAGAAACATTCCCACATTCTTACTTATGTAAGTGCCTTAATGGTTTAAACACAAAAAGAAAAAACAAGCCGATGAAAAGCATAGAAAAACTACAGGAAAAAGTTATAGACATATTCGATAATCTTGTGATAGCAGGTAAACCTTATGAGCTTTATGAACCTATAGTTTATACGATGTCATTGGGCGGAAAGCGTATTCGTCCCTTACTTCTTTTACAAGCTTGTGAAATGTTTGGCGGTAAAATGAAGAATGCCGTAAATCCGGCTGTGGGTATAGAGCTTTTTCATAACTTCACCCTGCTTCACGACGATATTATGGATAAAGCCCCCTTGCGAAGGGGTAAACCTACTGTTTATAAAAAGTGGGATGAAAACGCGGCTATTCTATCCGGAGATGCCATGTATGCTATGGCAGGGCAATATATGATTCAAACGCGCTCCAAAGCTATTCCGTATGTGGTGCAATTGTATAACCAAACGGCAATTGAAGTATGCGAAGGACAACAATATGATATGAATTTTGAAACCCGTGATGATGTTAGCTTATCGGAATATATAGAAATGATTAGACTTAAAACAGCCGTTTTATTAGGTTGTGCATTAAAAACAGGAGCTATTATTGCAGGGGCTAAGGAATATGAATGTGAAAAAATATACAATGTGGGCGTTAATATAGGATTGGCATTTCAATTGAAAGATGATTTATTGGATGTGTATGGCTCTTTGGATAAATTTGGGAAAGTAAGCGGAGGTGATATTTTAGAAGGCAAAAAGACATTTCTTTATATTAAAACACTGGAATTAATGGGCGCTGAAGATGCAAAAGTTTTTGCATCCTTATATGCTTCCAAAAAATTAAAAGGCGAGGAGAAAATCAAAAAAGTAAAAGGAATATTTGACAAGTATAAAATTGAATATTATACAAAGCAGGAGATGGATAGTTATTATAAAACTGCCATGCAAGAGTTGCACAAACTTGAACTGCCCGAAGCTAAAACAGCCTCGTTTGTAAAATACCTGTCAGCTCTTATGGAGAGGGATAATTAAAGGCTATCGTTTTTTCTTTGTTTTAACCGGCTTTTTCTTTTTTATAGGTTTGTCTTTCGTGTCGGGTTGGTTGTCCCACCGCACGTTGTATTTCATTCCCCATAATTCATAACGTGCAATTTGCGTTGATAAGCGGTGTTTAAAATTTGTATAGTTTTTTATTTCTTTAGGCGACCATAGCGTTTCGCTCAGCGCGCTTAATCTTGGCAATACCTGATATTGTACTTTTTCGGGTGTTTTCATATATTCCGTCCACACGTTAGCTTGTGCGCCCAGCACATACTTCCCCGATTCTGCGTCTAATACGGAAGGTATAGGTTCATAATTATAAACTTTTTGAATGGGAGAATATCCGCCAATGGTAAGAGAGTCGTTTTGTGCCACCTGACTATGGTCGAAATACACAACGTATCCCGGAGTCATAATTACATCATGTTTTTGTTTGGCGGCTTCTATTCCTCCGGCTTCTCCTCGCCAGCTCATCACTGTAGCATTAGGCGCAAGTCCGCCCTCAAGGATCTCATCCCAGCCTATAAGTTTTTTCCCTTTTCCGTTTAAATATTTTTCTATTCGTTGTATAAAATAACTTTGTAGTTCATGCTCATCTTTCAGCCCCTTTTCTTTTATAAGATTTTGACAAAAAGGGGATTTCTTCCAATACGTTTTGGGGCATTCATCTCCTCCGATATGTATGTAGGCAGAAGGGAACAAATTTATTACTTCGTCCAATACGTTTTCTAAGAAAGTAAAGGTATAATCAGTAGGCGCATATACATCATCAAAAACGCCCCAGGTTTGTTGCACTTGCTTGCCATCGCGAGAGCCACTCCATGCGCAACGCGGATTTAATTCTGTGCTTTGTTCAGGAAAACAGCTAAGCGCAGGATAAGCAGCAATAGCGGCAGAGGAGTGCCCCGGCATTTCTATTTCAGGAATAACGGTTATATACCTATCCGCCGCATATTTTACTATTTCTTTAATTTCTTCCTGTGTGTAATAGCCGCCTGTGCGTATGCTGTCGTTTCCACTTCCCGGATAACGTCCTATGATGGTGCCGTTTCTCCATGCGCCTACTTCAGTGAGCTTTGGATATTTCTTAATTTCTATCCGCCAACCCTGATCTTCCGTTAAATGCCAATGAAAAGTGTTTAACTTATGCAGCGCTATTAAATCGATATATTGTTTAACAAATGATAAGGGCATGTAATGGCGGCATACATCAAGCATCAACCCTCTGTATCCGAAACGTGGCGCGTCTTCTACATTCACACAATGAATCTTTAACTTTTGCGATTTGTGTATAGGTAATAATTGTATTAACGTTTGTATGCCGTAAAAAGTACCTACATCATCATTTCCCTTAATAATAAGCTTTTCGTGGTTTGATGTTATGTTATACTTTCCTATTATTGATTTTTTATCGTCTAAATCATAGGCGTTGCCTGCCGATTCAAGTATAATAACATTATCTTTTTTTACATCTTTTGTAACGGGCAAAGAGAAACCGTAATATTTTTGAAGATATTGATTCAGGAAATCAGCAGAACGCAAAAGTTTTTCATTCTCAATAAAAATAGAAGTTTTAGGAGAAATATAAAAATAATGTCCTGTTAATTCAACTTTTTGCGGTTGTGGAATAATATTTATGTGTTGCGCACCAGCATATAAGTTCAAAAACAAAGCAAAACAAAGCAATATTTTTTTCATCCGGATATTTTTTAAATTTTATGTATGGCTGTTTTTAGGTTGTATATTTCAAGAGCATGTTTAATATTTTACAATAATAGACAAAAACTCCTTAATAGTTCAAATTCAATTTGAATTTATCCATTCTGTTATTTCTTTTTCTATTAATGGTAGCTGCATAGGCACATTTGTAAAAGAGTGATTCGCTTCAGGAATAAGAACAAGTTTACTTTTAATTTTACTGTCCTGCAACTTATTGTATAACATTTCAGCTTGCGAATAATTTATCAATTCATCTTTCTGTCCGTGAATAAAAAGGGTAGGTACATTTTTAATTTTCCAATAAGGACTAATAAGTTTAAAATTTTCCGCCAACACTTGTTCTTTTTCATATTTCGCATTTGCAAGCCATTCAATAACCCTAAACTGCTCAGGATATTGTTTTTTTAACATGTCAAGAATATTTTTGTCAAAAAAATCAGAAGGTCCGGCCATTGAAATAATAGATTTTATATGGCTGTTTTCATCAAATGAATAAGCATATAGCAAAGCCATATGAGCCCCCGCGCTGTGCCCACCTATTATAAACCCTTTATTTCTTATGTTCCAGGACAAAGCATTTTGCTGTATATAATGAATGGCATTGTTTATATCGCTCATAAGTTCATTATAATGTATATTTTCTGAAATATAGCGATAGTTAATGGAAGCGCTTGCGATTCCTTTATTGAGTAAATTATCCTGTAAAAAAGAAAAGTAGCTTTTATCTCCTGCAATCCAGCCGCCACCATGAATCAACAAAACAAAAGGTGTTTTATCCGTTCGGTTTTCGGGCAAATACACATCCATCACGTTTCGGGTGTCATTTCCATATGCCAAGGATATCAATTTTTCCGGCTTTAATGCACTAACAGGCTCTTTGCGGTTACATGAAAACATTAAAAAAAGCAATAAAGTTGTAAAGAAAATAGAAATTATACGCATCATTAAAATAAAAACTTAAGAATTGTAATATCAAAAGTACTATTTTTAAAGATTATTTTAAAAGTAAAAAATGCAGGGCATTCTTAGTTTTTTAAAGATTTTAGTTTCCTTTTTATGGGAATTCCCCCAGATTTTGCTGGGCGTTATTATGTTTATCGTATTAAAATTTCAAGGAAAAGTAAAAGGAATTAAAACGGAAAGGCAACATATATTTGTGGAAACAACAGATATTGGGTTGAGCTTAGGCAGAGTTATATTTTGGAATGAAATAGGAGGAGCGCAGCAATGCAAGAATCATGAGTACGGACATGCGATGCAATCAAAGCTATTAGGACCTTTTTATCTTTTTGTTGTAGGTATTCCTTCTGTTTGTCGGTTTATATATAGCAACCTTTATGCAAAGAAGCATAAAGTTTCTTGGAACGGCTATTTTAAGGGGTTTCCTGAAAATTGGGCTGATAGGCTTGGTGGAGTTAACAGAAATAAAATGGCATAGTGATGAAAAAAGATAAAAAATTACAAAGAGTAATAAAAGAGGTTAGCCATGTTGCCGGATTATTATGGAATAAAGGCTGGGCAGAGCGTAATGCGGGTAACATTTCCATCAATTTAACTCAAGTTCTACAATTTGTAGAACAAGATATTGAATATGCCGAAAAATATATTGATTTAGACGGTTATTATCCTGAACTATCAGGAGAAATCTTTTTGTTTACAGCTTCAGGAACCCGTATGCGCGACGTGGCAATAAAACCAGAGAAAAATACTTTAGTTATAAGAGTTAACGCGGAAGGTAACAGATATAAAGTTTTATTTCCGGCAAATAACAGACATCAATTAAAGCCAACTTCTGAATTGCCCATGCATTTTGCCATACATAAAAACCTGATAAAAAAAGGAAGAAAACATAACACCATACTACACGCACATGCTACGGAACTTATAGCTTTAACACACGACAAGGAAATCTGTAAACCGGATAAGATCAATTCGCTTCTATGGTCAATGCATGCCGAAACAGCCATTTTTATTCCGCAAGGAGTTGGCTTTGTCCCTTTTTGCATGCCGGGCTCCATCAGATTAGCTAATGAAACAGCGAAAACGCTGAAGAATTATGATATAACTTTATTGGAAAAACATGGTGCAGTAGCGGTTTCCAATAGTGTAACACAAGCTTTTGACACGTTGGATATTTTATCTAAGGCTGCCGCTATATATTGTATGTGCAAATCGGCACAGATAGATGTGGAACCTTTTAGTAAAAGAGTTTTGGACGATTTGAGGGCGTTAGGCGATGATTTTAAATAAAAAAGCCGGCATAAAAACCGGCTTATAGAGATAAAATAAAATATTAGTGTTTACTTAAATAATCGGCAACACCATCGGCGGTAGCAATCATGCCTTTTTCACCTTTGTGCCAGTTGGCAGGGCAAACTTCCCCGTTTTCTTCAAAATACTGGAGCGCGTCAACCATGCGGATAGCTTCATCTACACTACGTCCCAGAGGCAAATCGTTAACAACCTGATGTCTTACAACGCCCTGTTTGTCGATAAGGAATAAACCTCTGTAAGCTACGGGTTCGCCTGTGAAATCAACGGTGTCGTCATCTTCGTCATATTCCCATTCTCCTGCAAGCACATCGTAGTTTTCTGATATAGATTTGGATAAATCTGAAACAAGAGGGAAAGTAACGCCTTTTATGCCTCCTTTATTGCGTTCGGTATTAAGCCATGCCCAGTGCGAAAATTTGCTATCTATAGAACAACCTACAACTACGGTGTTTCTTTTTTCAAATTCATCTAATTTATCTTGAAATGCAATGATTTCGGTAGGGCATACAAATGTAAAGTCTAACGGATAAAAGAAAAACACAACATGTTTTTTACCAATATATTGGGCAAGTGAAAATTTTTCAATAAATTCACCTCCATTAATAACAGCGTCTGCCTCGAATAAAGGCGCTTTTTTTCCTACTAATACTGACATAATTTTTAAATTTATTTAAAGTTTACTGAATAACATATTTTATTGTAAGCATAACAAAACAAGAAGAAAAATGTTGCATAAAAAAAGCCGAAAAAAATCGGCTTTATATTTATTTTTTAATTTTCAACAAAAACCCATTTATAGTTAAATGTACAGTTTTTGTATTCATCATTTATTTTTATATAGGTATTTTTGGCGCGTTGCTCTACCCATTTCGCCATTACTTTTTTACTTTTTTCCTCTTTTGCCAACTCTTGTAGGAAGTCATAGTCATCTTTTAAATTTGCTTTATGAGCGGGAATGCGTTTTTTTAAGTATAATATTCTATATCCTTCTGTGTTGTCTTCTGTTAGATAGTTCAGAGGTTTAGTAAATTCACCCGGTTGTAATTTTTCAATATCAAAAAATACGCGTGGTTCAATATCTTTAGCGCTCAGCAAAGGATTCGTATTGTTAGGATTTGTACTGGTTAGCAAACCGCCGTTTATTTTTCCCGGATGATCACTTAATTTAAGTGCGTCTTCAAAAGTTGTTTTTTTCTCTTTTATCAGATCGGAAATACTGTCTAACTGAAATTTGGCTTTTGCCAAATCTTCAGGAGAAACTTTAGGAATAATGAGTATATGGCGCACATTCACGCTTGCTCCTTTTTTACCTATAAGTTGCAACAAATGATAGCCAAATTTGGTTTTTATCACTTCTGATAAGTCGCCCGGATTTTTTAAACCATAAGCAGCAGATTCAAATTCAGGAGCCATTACTCTTTTTCCGAAATAGCCCAGCTCTCCTCCTTTTGAGGCTGACGACGGATCTTCGGAATATAAGATGGCAAGGGTTTCAAACTTTTCACCTTTTTTAATTCTTTCCTTTATACTGTTTAATTTGGTTCTTGCTTCTTTTTGCTGCGAAGCGCCTAACACGGGCGTCTTGGTGATTTGTGCTATTTCATACATAGCCGGTATTTCCGGCACTTCCTCGGGTTTCAAGCTATTAAAAAATTCGGATACTTCATTTGGGGTAATCTTCACCAATTGCACAACTTTTCCTTGCTCTTTACGTGCAAAAACTTGTTCCCGATAACTTTTTCTATTTTCAATTTTATATTGTTCAATAGATTTACCAAGAAACTCCTCTAATTTTTCTTTTGACCCTGCCCTATATGACTCTTGCCTTATGTTATCATCCATTCCGGCTTCGATTTCAGCATCACTCACGCTTATACTATCCACCTGAGATTGATAATATAAAAATTTTTGCAGCAAAATATTTTCAAAGGCAGTACATTTTGCTTTTTCCTGACTTATAGTAGGGGTGCTTTGTTTTAAATATAGAAGACTACCGTCCACATCACTTAAATAAATCGGATAGTTAGATACCAAGCCTACAATTTTATCCAATGTTTGCTTCTGTGCATTTACTATATTTGCATAACTTGCAAAAACAAGTACTGTAAAAATAAAAACCTTTTTTAACATATATTATTTATACTTATAAATTTCAAACTTATTACTTTTTTCCGCATCGGAAAATAAATCTTCCTGCATTTTTTTCAGGAGCTCTGCTTTGCGTTTGTTGATAATTACCGCACGTATATTGTCCTTTTCAAACTCAAGTGGCGAAGAACTTTCACGTGCCATATATTTATAAATTACCACCAAATAGCTTTTTTCATTATCATTTACTTCAAAAAATTTATTCTTTTTGAGGAAATCATCTGTATTATCTATGGATATGGGAATTTTTTGCAAAAGGTCGTAAAAAGACATCCACTTATCTTTTCCCACATATAAATCAAATTTATTATGTTGGGAGATATTCATAATATCCTGAATATTGATGTCAAAAGGACCCTGGAGCAATTTTTTTAAACCACCCAAATCAGGATGATTTTTTGGAGCAATTACATAGGTTACTTGTACTATATTATCGCGTAAGTCAAAATTATCTTTGTTTTCGGAGTAATATTTCTCAATTTCATCCAATGAAACTACGGTATCCAATTTTTGTCGCAACAGTTCAGATTCGTAAGCGAAAATTAACAGTGAATTACGGTATTGCTGTATTTGTTCCGAAAAGTTTTTATTATCTTCACTTAAGTTATCTTCCGCTTTCTGAAGGAGAATTTTTTGCGAAACCCAATTATTTATATAGTTTGTAACCAATTCGATGCTGTCATTTGTTGATACACCCTTAGGCACTATGTCATCGAGGTCTGAAGGATAAAGATAATAAGAATAAGCGCGCGCAACGGGCTTTTCATTTTTATGTTTGCCCGTATTCATAAAAGTGTTTTTTTTACCGTTACAAGCTATAAATGTTACTGCAATTGCAAACATGCAAATGTACTGTAACAAATTATGGTAACGTATCATCATAATGATTATCTGCTGTAATTGGGAGCTTCGCGAGTGATTGTAATATCATGCGGGTGACTTTCCACAACGCCCGAAGCTGTTATTTTTATAAATTTGGCTTTTTGCAATTGCTCTATATTGGCTGAGCCCGTATATCCCATGCCGGCGCGTAAACCGCCTACCATTTGGTGTATTACTTCCGCTAACGTGCCTTTATAAGCTACACGACCCACGATGCCTTCGGGAACAAGTTTAAGGATGTTATCTTCCGCATCCTGAAAATAGCGGTCTTTTGAGCCTTTTTGCATAGCTTCTAAAGAGCCCATTCCGCGGTAGGTTTTATACTTACGACCTTCATATATAATAGTTTCTCCGGGAGATTCATCTACCCCTGCAAACAATGAGCCTGCCATAATGCTGGATGCTCCTGCGGCTATGGCTTTTACAATATCGCCGGTATATCTTATACCGCCATCGGCAATAACCGGAATGCCAGTTCCTTTCAGCGCTTTGGAAACGTTATAAACGGCATAAAGCTGAGGTACGCCAATGCCTGCAATTATACGTGTGGTGCATATAGAACCGGGTCCAATTCCCACTTTCACCGCGTCAGCTCCTGCTCCTACAAGGGCAAGTGCAGCTTCGGCAGTAGCAATATTCCCTGCAACAATTTCCAATTGGGGAAAATGTTGCTTAACTTTTTTAACGGTCTCCAGTACCATTTTCTGATGTCCGTGAGCGGTATCTATAACAATGGCATCAACACCATTGTTTACAAGTTCTGTAACACGTTCAATAACATCTGCCGTAACACCCACGCCTGCAGCAACGCGCAATCTTCCAAATTCGTCTTTACAAGCATTCGGGCGTGCTTTTATTTTTATGATATCCTTGTAAGTAATTAAACCTACAAGTTTATTTTGTTCATCCACAACAGGAAGCTTTTCTATCTTATATTCCTGCAGAATATCGGCAGCTTTTTCGAGCGTTGTTCCGGGGGGTGTAGTAACAAGGTTTTCCTTGGTCATTATCTCGGAAATGTGCCGTTGGAGATTTTTTTCGAAACGCAGATCGCGATTGGTAATGATGCCTTTGAGTTTTCCTTGGTTATCTACAATAGGAATGCCGCCTATTTTATTTTCCCGCATAATTTGATGCGCATCTGCCACGAGTGCGTTTTCGTTAAGCGTAACAGGGTCGGTAATCATGCCGCTTTCGGAGCGTTTAACTTTTCTTACCTCTGTAGCTTGTTCTTGTATGCTCATGTTTTTATGCAAAACGCCAATACCTCCTTCCTGGGCAATGGCAATAGCAAGATTTGCATCGGTAACCGTATCCATGGCTGCCGAAACAATAGGGATATTTATTTTTATTTTTCTTGTAAAGTAAGATGTGGTATCTACTTCGCGAGGCAATACTTCTGAATATGCAGGTATTAATAGAACATCATCATACGTAAGCCCTTCGCTCACAAATTTTTCATCATCCATAAACATAAATCGAAATTTTGAAATGCAAATGTATTAAAAATATGCTTGCTATATATTAATATTGTTCCTTAATCCTTGAAATTAAGTATATTTAAGATTTAAAACTTTTCAGCGCCAACAATCAATGTATGAAAGCTTTCGGGGGTATAATATTTTTGCGCTAACGCTTGTAAAGTTTTTGCGTCAATTGTATGTATGGTATTCTTAAAATCAGTAAGAAAATCCATTCCCATTTCGGATTCTATAAGCTCTCTGAAAACAGAAGCTTGTGCCAACGGACCATCTAATGAACGCATAAAATCACCCATCATATAATTGCGCACCAAAGCAAGCTCGTGTTCCGGCACAGGATTATCGCACAACCGCATTAATTCATTACATATTTCGCTATAAGCTTTTTGCGTAACTTCTCTTCCTACTTCGCTTGCAATAATTTGATAGCCCTCCTGCAACAAGGGCACTGTGCCTGAGCCTACACCATAAGTATAACCTTTATCTTCTCGCAGGTTCATCATTAAGCGTGAACCAAAATATCCTCCTAACAAAGTATTGAGAACTTTAAGTCCTAAAAAGTCGGGGTGTTGACGGTTTACGAGCACCTTACCCATGCGTATAGCCGATTGTTTGGCATCCGGTTTTACGATAAAATTAAGTTTTTCAGAATGAGGTAAAATATTTTGCGCAGGTTGTTGGGCTTTTTCGCCTTCCCAAGGTTGACCTAAGGTTTCGTTCAACAAATCGGGCAAATAATCAGGAATTTTACCGGCCACAATAATCTTGCAATTTTTGGCATGATATTGTTTTTTGTGAAAACTTTGAAGGTCGTGCGCGTTAACATCCAACATCTCTTCAGGCTCCAAAACTTTGCCATAAAAATGGTTTTCTCCGAATATCAACCGATTAAAATAAGTGCGAGCCAGAAAACTCACCTTTTCCTTATTAATTTCCAACTGTTGCTTTTGTTTTTCGGCTATAATATTTAGTTCTGTTTTTGGAAAGGTAGGATAACGCACGATTTCGTTAAGTATAGGCAACATTTTATCAAGGTGTTTTGTAAGCGAATAGAGACTTACAAACGCGTTATCCCTTTCTGTTGTGCATTCTAATTGTGCGCCGTAGAAATCTATTTCATCTGCCAATGCTTGGGCAGTATAACGCTTTGTGCCTTCGCGCAGCATAATGTTTGTTGCCATTGCGGTAAAGGGCTTTGTCTGGTATTTAGACCCGGCTTCTATTATCAACTCTATTAAAACAATATCTTGATTTCCGGAATTAAAATAATACACTTCAATTCCATTGCTTAAAGCCTGTTTTTGAGGAGTAGGGAGGTGAATTTCTGCGTTTAAATTATATGAAGGCGGTGTTTTTCTGTTCAGCATAATTAAAAATTAATGTTTTTTTGCTTTGTAAAATAGGGTGGAGCAATTAGTTTCTTTGAAAATATCTTTAGCGGTTTCCTGTATATCGGACAAATGAATTTCGGCATATTTGTCGTATAATCCGTTTATATCTTGGGCGTTACCCAGCAATTCATAATATGCCAGATTCATTGCTTTGTCTAATGCGCGCATCTCGTTAAATGCAAGCAATGCCTCTACGCGATTTTTCACTTTTTGTAGTTCTTTTTCTGTTGTTTCCCCTTTGCATATACTTTCAACTTCTTTTATAATGGCTTGTTCCCCTTGATCCATGCTCACGCCTTTCATTAATTTTCCGGTAATTACAAAAAGGCCCTCTTCGATATTGCCGCTTATGTATGCATTTATGCTGCTAAAGAGTTGCCGCTCTTTAACCAGCCGTTGATATAATCTTGAAGATTCTCCTGCCGAAAGAATATCAGAAATTAAATCGGTAGCGTAGAACTTATTGTTTAAACGGCTGCAAGTATGCCATGCCATGTAAATAGCATCAAAAGGCACATCGCGTTCTACTTTTATAGAACGGTATGCAGTTTGAACCGGTTCTTTAGGTAAGTTGCGCGTATAAGTATATCCTTTTTCAATAGGCTCAAACCACTTTTCGCAAAGCCTTTTTATATTTTCTGTTTCTACATCTCCTGCTACTACGAGGATAGCATTACAAGGATTATAAAATTTGGCATAAAAATCTTTTACCTCTTGCATACTTGCTTCCGAAATATGCTTGGGTTCTTTACCTATGGTAGCCCATTGGTAAGGATGCACTTTGTATGCCAATGATTTTAGTAATAACCATGCATCGCCGTAAGGTTGATTCAAATAGTTTTGATAAAACTCTTCTACAACTACATTGCGTTGCACATCCAAGCTTTTTTCCGAGAAAGCAAGGTCTAACATTCTGTCAGACTCAAGCCAAAAGGCTGTTTCCAGATTGTGAACGGGAACCGTTAAATAATAATTAGTGAAATCATCGTTTGTGAAAGCATTATTTTCTCCTCCTGCTCTTTCAAGGGGTTCATCATATCGTTCTATATTTATAGAACCTCAAAACATCAGATGTTCAAACAAATGTGCAAAGCCTGTACGTTCAGGATTTTCATCGCGCGAGCCTACATTATACAGCACATTCATAGCGACAATAGGTGTGGAGTTATCTGTATGTACAATAACTTTAAGTCCGTTCTTTAAAGTGAATTTGTCGAATACAATCATAAAAAATTTTAGATAAAAAATTACGGCAAAAATAAGCAATTCTAAGCGTAATTTATTTATTCTTAAAACGTATGCATATGCGTTAAGCTAAGGTTATAGCTGTTCCCTATTAATAAAAGCATAAAAAATTGATATATTATCATACTTTTTTCAAAAAAAATTGTTTCTCTTTTAATGTTCTAATGTGCATCTCTAAACATAACATACAAAGCGCATAAAACATAGATGTTTACTACAGGCAAATAATTAGTTAAAAGAGTTAAAATAATCAAAAATAAGGTATATGAAAGCATTGATATTAGGGGCAACAGGAGCCACAGGTAAAGATTTGTTAAGCATAATCTTGAAAGATGAAGCATTCGACAAAGTAGATATATTTGTGAGGAAAGATACAGGCATGCAACACCCGAAACTTACCACGCATGTGGTAGATTTTGAATCACCTGAAAAATGGCAACATTTGGTAAATGGAGATGTATTGTTTTCTTGTCTCGGCACTACTTTAAAGAAAGCGGGAAGCAAGGATGCACAGTGGAAGGTGGACTATGAATACCAACACATGTTCGCGCAAAAAGCGCGGCAAAACGGAGTTCATAGCTATATATTGGTTTCGGCGACAGGAGCCTCATCATCCTCACCATTTTTTTATTTAAAAATGAAAGGTAAATTGGAAGATGCGGTGAAAGGCTTGAATTTTAATAAAATGGTAATTTTTAATCCGCCCACGCTGATGAGAGAAAATAGTGACAGACCTATGGAGGTGTTTAGTGTAAAAGCTTTAAAGGCTTTAAATGCTATTGGATTATTTAAATCGCAAAAACCGCTTTCTACAAAAACACTTGCCCAAGCCATGGTTGTTGCTGCAAAAAAATTGCCTGACGGTTTAAGAAACATACAGGCGCAGGAGATTGAGCAAATTTCTCATGCTTGAGATTGATTTTTAAAAGTGGGTACGCATAAGGGCATTATATTTTAATAAAATCATTTTTCTAAAAATGTTTACAGTCAGAATTTATATCTTTGCAGCTTAAAAACCGCTAAAATATGATTCAGTTTTTCAGGACGAGTAAAACTTTGTATGTTGTTCATTCACAGAATGGTATAGATAATGAAAATATTCTTAAATTAGAATGGCTCTTTGGGAATGCAAGTTTAGAAAAAGCGTTGGAGTTGAGAGGGTATTTTATAGGACCGCGTAAAGAAATGATTACGCCATGGAGTACCAATGCGGTTGAAATTACCCAAAATATGGGGATAGAAGGCATTTTACGGATAGAGGAATTTGTAGAGGTTGATAGCGAGGATGTAAAATATGACCACATGTTGCAACGCCTATACAAAAAGCTGGATCAGGAAATGTTCACATTGCAGCATGCGCCCGAACCTATTATTTTTATTGATGATATTGCAGCATATAATAAAGCTGAAGGTTTGGCTTTGAGCGCTGAAGAGATAGATTACTTGGAAAATGTCAGTAAAAAGTTAAGCCGCAAGCTTACCGATAGCGAAGTATTTGGTTTTTCTCAGGTAAATTCTGAACATTGCAGGCATAAAATTTTTAACGGTACATTTGTAATTGACGGAGAAGAAAAGCCTGAAAGCCTGTTTGGGTTAATAAAGAAAACAGCTAAAGAGAATCCCAACCGCATTGTTTCGGCTTATAAAGACAATGTTGCTTTTATAGAAGGTCCTGTCGCGCAACAGTTTGCTCCTGCATCGCAAGACAAACCCGACTTTTTTGAAACAAAAGAGATAGAAACCGTTATTTCACTAAAAGCGGAAACACACAATTTTCCCACTACCGTTGAGCCTTTTAATGGTGCAGCTACAGGTTCGGGAGGGGAAATCCGCGACCGCATGGCGGGCGGAAAAGCCTCTATGCCTATTGCGGGCACGGCGGTGTATATGACCTCATATCCGCGATTAGATGGCGGGAAATCTTGGGAAACGGGCATGACTGCTCGTCCTTGGCTCTACCAAACGCCGGAAGAAATATTAATAAAGGCATCCAACGGAGCCAGCGATTTTGGCAATAAGTTCGGGCAGCCTCTTATTTGCGGCTCTGTTCTCACTTTTGAACACGAGGGAAACAATGTAAAATACGGCTATGATAAAGTTATCATGCAGGCGGGCGGCATAGGCTATGCGGCTAAGAAAGACAGTAAAAAAGAGCCTGTTAGCCCGGGCGATAAAATTATTGTTATGGGTGGCGATAATTATCGCATAGGCATGGGAGGGGGCGCTGTATCCTCGGTAGCTACAGGCGAATTTCATAGCGCCATAGAGCTCAACGCGGTTCAACGTTCAAATCCCGAAATGCAAAAGCGGGTATATAACGTTATAAGGGCTATGGCTGAAAGCGATATAAATCCCATAGTCTCGGTTCACGATCATGGAGCGGGAGGGCATTTGAATTCCCTCTCGGAACTGGTAGAGGAGCAGGGAGGTAAAATAGACATGAACAAACTTCCCGTGGGAGATCCTACCTTGTCAGCAAAGGAAATTATAGGCAATGAATCGCAAGAAAGGATGGGACTTGTGCTACACGCCGGAGATGTAGAAAAAATGAAGAAAATTGCCGAACGCGAACGCGCTCCTTTTTATGTAGTAGGAGATATAACGGGTGATAAAAATTTCTCCTTCGAAAATGCAACTAAAGTAGAATCTCCAATAAACATGCCTTTGGAATATATGTTCGGGAAACCGCCTCGGACTTATATGCGTGATGATAAAATAAAAGCATCATTTAAGCCTGTTAAATTTGAAGAAAACAACGTTCTACAATATGTAGAACAAGTGTTGCAAATAGAGGCTGTTGCTTGTAAAGATTGGCTTACAAACAAAGTTGACCGTTCTGTTACAGGACGTATAGCTCATCAGCAAACTACAGGCGCATTGCAATTGCCTTTAAATAATTTGGGTGTTGTGGCACTGGACTATCAAGGTACTAAAGGCATTGCTACTTCTATAGGTCATGCGCCTGTGAGTGGTTTAATAAATCCCGAATCCGGCTCGATATTAGCCGTGTCCGAGGCACTTACTAACTTGGTATGGGCTCCGATAGAGCAAGGTTTACAAGGTGTTTCATTAAGCGCAAACTGGATGTGGCCCTGTAAAAATGCCGGCGAAGATGCGCGTTTATACAGCGCCGTTGAAGCTATAAGTAAATATGCCATTGCATTGGGAATTAATATACCTACGGGTAAAGATTCACTATCCATGACCCAGAAATATCCTGACGGCGAAATGGTAATGGCTCCCGGAACCGTTATTGTTTCCGCGGCAGGAGAAGTGAGCGATATCAAAAAAGTTATAAGTCCCGTTTTGCAACCACACTTCACGTCCTCATTGGTATATATTGATTTTTCGAAAAACGGGTTTTCTCTTGGAGGAAGTTCTTTTGCACAAGTATGTGATGCTGTGGGTAGCGAAACGCCTACCGTGAAAGATGCAGCTTATTTTAAAACGTGTTTTAACGCAGTGCAGGAATTAATAAAGAAGGATAAAATTATTGCCGGACACGATATTTCGGCAGGAGGCCTTGTAACTACCTTGTTGGAGATGACATTTAGCTGTGAAAACTTAGGAATGCAGCTTGATTTAAGTGGTTTTGACAATATCAATATCATACATCTTTTGTTTAGTGAAAAACCCGGTGTGGTGTTACAGGTTAACGATTTGGATTTTGTGAGTATCGCATTGCATGAACAGGGTATTGAATATGCAGTAATAGGCAAACCATTATCGGGAACACGATTGGATATTTTGCACCAAAGTAAAGATTATTCTTTCGATATTCCTGCCATGCGTAAGTTGTGGTTTAGGACTTCTTATTTGTTTGATACCAAGCAAAGCGGAACGTTAAAAGCCCGCGAGAGATTTGATAATTTTGACAAGCAATACCGTAAGTTTGTTTTTCCTTCACACTTCAAAGGGTCGTATGCTTCTTTAGGCATCAATCCTAACCGCAAAGAAATGAGTGGAATAAAAGCCGCCATTATTCGCGAAAAAGGTGTAAACTGCGATCGAGAAATGGCGTGGAGCATGCACTTGGCGGGTTTAGACGTAAAAGATGTTCACATGAGCGATTTAATGAGCGGTAGAGAAACATTGGAAGATGTTCGTCTGATTGTGTTTGTAGGCGGTTTCTCAAATTCGGATGTGTTAGGTTCTGCAAAAGGATGGGCCGGCGCTTTTAAATATAATGAGAAAGCGAAGGCTGCATTGGAAAAGTTTTATGCCCGACAGGATACATTGAGTTTAGGGGTTTGCAATGGGTGTCAATTAATGATAGAATTAGGATTGGTAAATCCTACGCATAACGAAAAGCCTACCATGTTGCATAATGATTCACATAAATACGAATCTAACTTTGTAACGGTAGATATTCTTGAAAACAACTCGGTAATGCTTAAATCTTTATCCGGAAGTCGCTTGGGTATTTGGGTAGCTCATGGTGAGGGTAAATTTAGCATGCCATACGGCGAAAGCGAATATCACATTCCTGCAAAATACACCTATCATGAATATCCGTGCAATCCGAATGGTTCCGATTATGATGCGGCAATGCTTTGCAGCAATGACGGAAGGCATTTGGTAATGATGCCACACTTGGAGCGTGCTATATTACCTTGGCAATGGCCCCTGTATGACCAAAATAGGAAAACAGATGAAGTTTCGCCTTGGATTGAGGCTTTTGTGAACGCAAGAGAGTGGTTGAAAAATAACGCTTAAAAAATATAGCCATGATAAAAAGTATATGGGATAAAATACCCTCTATTCTCAAAAATAAATACCTGCTTACAGGATTAGTGTTTTTGGTTATCATGCTATTCTTGGATAAAAACAATATATTACAGCAGCGCAAGTTGCAAAAAGAATTGCAGGGGCTAAAAGAAGAGCAAAAGTTTTACCGTGAGCAATACTTAAAAGATAGCGCTACCTTACATGAACTGCGTAACGACTCATTGAAACTCGAAAAATTGGGCAGGGAAAAATACATGATGAAAAAAGACAGCGAAGATGTGTTTCTGATTGTCCGTAAACCGGTTCCTATTAAAAAATAACTTTAAAATACCACTTTTCAGATACATTCTGTTTTCAAAAACTCACTCAGCAAGTGGCAAACTTCTTGCGGAGCATCGGCATGCACCCAATGCGAAGCCGTGGGGATGGTTTTTATTTGTGCTTTGGGGAATAGCTGCTTAATGCGGGGAATATCACTATCCAGTATATAATCGGAATTGCCGCCGCGAATAAATAAAGTGGGGTTATTATATTCTCCTTTTGTGTGGATATCATCAAAAAGGGCGTCAATACTATTGTTTATGGCATCCAAGTTAAGGCGCCAACCCAGTTTTTTAGGCATTTTAAAATAAAGATTTTTAAGTATAAACATCCTTACCCGTGCTTCCGGAATGCGATCCATAAGCAAATTTTCAACTTCGGTGCGGGTTGTATATTTGTCCAAATCAATATGCATCATTTCGGTAATAATGCGTGTATGCGTGCGGCGTTCTCCATATTTGCGGGGACTTATATCCACAACAATGAGTTTATCTACAATTGTAGGATTTTCCAATGCGAAAGCCATCGCTGTTTTTCCGCCCATGGAGTGCCCTAATATTATCGGATTTTTAAGATGATGTGTTTCTATAAACTCAGCCAAGTCGTCGCTCATGGCTTCAAAAGTATGCGTGGGCGCGTGAGGCGATTGTCCGTGATTACGCTGATCTACTATATAAACATGAAAATTTTCGGCTATACGTTTGCCTATGGTAACCCAATTATCACTTTGTCCGAACAGCCCATGTAAAATAATAAAAGGCTGACCGCTTCCAAACTCCCTGAAAAACAACTCCATTTGCCTTTATTTCAACTGTTGTAAATATAATTGTATTGTTTTTTCTAATCCCCAATAAATAGCATCACTCACTAGCGCATGTCCGATGGAAACCTCGTCAATAGCAGGAATATTGCGCACCAAATACCATAAATTATGCAAATCCAAATCATGTCCGGCATTTATACCCAACCCGTTTTTTACGGCTACTTCGGCAGCACGCTTGTATGGTTCTATGGCATTTTCCCTGTTAGCATGATAGTTGGCAGCATAGGCTTCGGTATATAACTCTATCCTGTCAGCACCTGTTTTTGCCGCATATTCTACCATTTCTTCTATGGGGTCAACAAAAATAGATGTTCTTATACCCTGCGATTTAAACTGTGCAATGATGTTTTTGAGATAATCGGTATTTTTTTTGGTATCCCATCCGGCATTTGAAGTGAGCACATTATGCCCGTCAGGAACCAGCGTTACCTGCGCGGGTTTTACTTCTGACACCAGTTTTATAAATTCAGGAAAGGGATTACCTTCTATGTTAAATTCGGTTTTCAGTAATGGCTTTATTTCATAAACATCACTGTAGCGTATATGGCGCTCATCGGGGCGGGGATGAACCGTAATGCCTTGGGCGCCGTATAATTCGCAATATATAGCTGCCTGCAACACATCGGGCATGTTGCCACCCCGCGCATTGCGTATAGTTGCTATTTTATTGATATTTATACTTAACTTTGTCATCTTTATTCTTTTTGAGAGTGAGGCAAAATTACAATTATAGTTTTACGTTTATAACTTTTGTGCACAATATTTGTTTGTAAATAAGTTGATATTTTATTTTTCATGATTTTTGCTCAAGATATTTTATCAGATTTAATTATTCCGTTAAATTCTAAAGATACAGGTATAACAGCCTTACATTTTTTTGACGAGTTTAAAGTAAATCATCTTCCTGTGGTTGATGGAGATGTCTATTTGGGATTAGTTTCGGAAGATGATATCTTTGTTTTAGAAAATTTTGAAACCCCCTTGTCGTTTTTTACGTCCAAGTTTCAATAGATATTTATAAATATTCATGAAACCATCCATAATATATTAGCACAATTTGTTGATTATAAACTTACCGTGTTACCTGTATTAGATGATAATCAGAGATATGTGGGCAGCATATGTCAAGGACAATTGTTGCAATCTGTTTCGCATATGTTGTCTGTAAAAGAAGTGGGAGGGGTGTTCAGTTTAGAAGTGGATATGCATACATATTCCATGTCGGATATCGTTAAAACTGTAGAAAAACATAACAGTAGTATTCTTAATTTTTCACTTATTCCCACAACAAATCCTAATGTAAAAGAAGCGGTTGTAAAATTAAACACCAAAGATATTTCGCCTATATTGGAGGATTTTTCCCTTCAACATTATAATATTAAAACCTCTGCTTTTGAATCGGAATATTATGACAATTTAAAAGACAGGTATAATCAACTTATAAATTATTTAAATATATGAGAATACAAAGAAAGCCCTTTTTTATAAGTTGTTTAACTATCATACTCATATTCAGTGGCATGAGCGCTCAAGCGCAGAGAAAACGCAACAAAAAAGCAACGGCTCCCGAAAAAAAGGTTATCATAGAAGATATAAGGTTTTATGACAATAAGAAAACCAAAAATTTTGTTTTGGAGAATGAATTTTTGTTTAAGAAAGGCGATACGATGTCTTACAGTCGCTTTAAGCGAGATTTGAGACAATCTAAACTCAACCTTACCAATACCTCATTATTCAATTTTGTTACGGTAGATACTATTATCTCTCCATTGGAGTCAGGATACAAAAGCGCTTTAGTGCAGGTGCGGGTGTTGGAGCGATGGTATGTGTGGCCCATTCCTATTCTGGAAACCACTGACCGCAATTTTAACGCCTGGTTGAAGACTAAGGATTATACACGTATCAATTATGGCGTGGATTTAAAATGGTATAATTTTACGGGACGGCATGATGATTTGGGGTTAGTAGCCTGTTGGGGTAAAAATCAGCGATTCGGTTTAAGCTATAAATATCCATATATCAACAAAAGCCGACATTTCGGGAGTAGTATTTCTGTAAGTTATACAAGAAATAAAGAAATTGGGGTGAAAACAGAAGAAGATAAATTGGAATATATATTTTCTCCCCACGATTTATCTACCCAAAAAAATATTAGTATAGGGTTTATTTACAGACATACCCCTTTCATAAGTCAGGAATTTTCTTTAGGGTATGATAATTATATTTTTTCAGATACTGTGGTTATTGCTAATCCCGAATACACCTATAAAAATGGAGAAAAGCTGAATTTTTTAACCTTGGCATATAAATTAAAATTGGATTACAGGGATGTGCGTTTTTATCCGTTGCACGGATGGTATTCGGATGTAGAAATTATAAAAAAAGGATTGGGATTTGGTTTTGAAAAACCCGTAGATATTGGAACTTTAAAAACATCCGGCCGTTATTACTGGCAGTTTGGCAAAAAATGGTACGCTGCCACCTCTTTGGTTTTAAAATTCTCTACTTCTGCTTACCAGCCTTACTTTTTTATGAAAGGACTTGGGTATGAGCAGGATTATGTGAGAGGTTACGAATCATATGTTATTGACGGGAAAGATTATGGTTATAGCCGTTCGAGCATAAAATATGAACTATTCCCCAAACGTGTGGTAGATCTTAAGTGGCTGCGCCTATCCAAGTTTTCTAAAATACATTTTACTACGTATTTAAATGGTTTTTTGGATATGGGGTATGTAAACCAACCCCAGTGGAGAGAAAGCTCTACAAATAAGCTTCCCAAAACATTACTCTTAGGAGGTGGAGTAGGTATGGACGTTGTAACTTATTACGATAAAATATTCCGTATAGAATATGCTATTAATAAAATGGGTAAAACTAATTTTTCTTTCCATTTTGTAACAGGGATTTAATATTGTATTTTTACCTTTTAAGTACTAACCAATAATTACCTTATATTATTTTTTAAACCACATAGATATATAGATAAGATTTGATGAAGCTGAAAATAAATGTTCAGAGATAAGGTAATACAGACAACATTAGGGAGAAGCTTTGAAGCACAGCTTCAAAGCTATGTGAACCTTATTAAACCTGATAAACAAAAATCTGTATCCCTATGTGGTTAAAATAAGTTAAACTATTTTTTGCTCGCTACTTAAATATTAATTAAAAGCAGATTTAAGAAACATGAAAATTGCCATTTACGGAAGGCCTTTCAATACTTCTTTATTACTTGATTTTCAAAGAGTAATAAATATTTTTGAAGAAAATAAATGCGAAATATTTATATGGGAAGATTTTTTTCGTTTTATTGAACCCCGTGTAAGGTTTAAACATCAGGTGCGTTTATTTTCCTCACAAGTTCCATTAGATAGAGACACGGAGATTTTCTTTTCTATTGGCGGAGATGGAACCATGCTGGACTCGGTAAGGATTATAAAAGATTCGGAAATTCCGGTTATAGGGATAAATTTAGGCAGATTGGGTTTTTTATCCTCTGTGTCGCGGGCAGAGATAATACCCGCGCTAAACAGCGTGCTGCAAAGAAAATTTCACATAGTAAAACGCTCTCTTATTAAGTTACAGGAGCCATCCAATCTTTTTGAAAACGGCAATTTTGCCGTTAACGAAGTTTCCATAAATAAGATAAACCATGCCTCCATGGTGGTTGTGCATGTGTGGGTAAACGACATATTACTGAATTCATATTGGGCAGATGGGGTTATTATTGCTACCCCTACCGGTTCCACAGCCTATTCGCTCAGTTGCGGAGGTCCAATTATTACGCCCGATTCCCAAAATTTTGTTATTACGCCCATTGCCCCTCATAGTCTTTCGGTTACTTCAGTTGTTATCCCCGACAATTGTACCATAAGAGTAAAAATAGACAGCAGGGATAACCAAGCATTGGTATCGCTTGATTCTTTATCTGCTGTTATAACGCCCGAAACAGAACTTGTAATTAAAAAAGCCGAGTTTGGAATTAATCTGATAGAATGTATAAACGACAGTTTTTTTTCTACGCTTCGTTCAAAACTTAATTGGGGCATTGATAAAAGAAACTAGAAAAATAAAGTAAGTACCATTTTTATTTTTAAACTATTGATTAACAGGTCTATTTTCTATTACGGTATATCAAATAAAAATGTTACATTTGCAGCCTTAATTAAATCAGCATGCTGAAAAGATATATCATTATAGCTGCCATGGTTATTGCGGCATATAGTGCAACAGCACAATCGACAGCCGAGATTGGGTTAACGGGCGGTGGTATGTATTATATAGGAGATTACAATAAATCATCCCATTTTAAAAACATGCAGCCTGCATTGGGTATTTTTTACAGGTATAATTTTAACAACCGCCTTGCCTTGCGTGTGCAAGGTTTGATGGGCAGTGTTAAAATGAACGTGATGAATGATAAGAAAGAGATGGTTTCCAATAAAAATGCCCTTATAGAAGCCGGATTAACAGGCGAAATAAATTTCTTTTCTTTTGATTTGGACGATATAAACTCTTCTGCTTTTTCACCTTACATATTTGGTGGGGTAAATTATTTTTTTTCTAATTCCGTCAATTCGTTTTCATTTCCGTTTGGAGTAGGGGTAAAATATAAAATAAACGATTACTTTGGCATGCATTTGGAATGGGGTATGCGCAAAACGGCAACCGATTATTTAGATACATTGGCAAGCCATGTAAAAATACCTGAAAAAATATTTGATAAGGCATACAGTAAAGATTGGTATTCTTTTGTGGGCATTGGCATTACATTTAACCTTAACCCCATGCTGAATAAAGGAAAATGTATTGTAAAACCCAGCCGAAGAAAACAATGGTAATTGTAAATCATTAAAATTCTTACTATTAATAATAATTAACAAACAACCATAACATAAATAAATTACAAAATTCTAACTTTGTTGCCCTTGAAAAAGGTTACAAAGCAAAACTTTTGCCAAAGGAATTAAAAATAAACAAATAAAATTTTTTTGGTCTTGTTAAGAAGCTGATTTGCCTATGAATGAGAGTGCTGATTTAATTGCAAAAATTAATACCGATAATTTACCAAAGCATATTGCTATTATTATGGACGGCAATGGCAGGTGGGCGCAGAAACAAGGTCATGAAAGGGTTTTTGGTCATCAAAAAGGTGTGGATGCTGTGCGCGAGGTTGTAGAAGCATCAGTAGAGTTAGGCGTTAAATTTTTAACATTGTATGCTTTTTCAACCGAAAACTGGGCGCGTCCGCAGGATGAAGTAAATGCGCTTATGCATTTGTTGGTAGTTTCTCTTAACAACGAGCTTAAAACCTTTAACGATAACGGAGTTAGATTACGTACAATAGGAAATACGGACTGTTTAGATCAGGAAGTAAAAAAAGAGTTAGACCAAACCATTGAGAAAACCGCCAAGAACAACAAAATGGATTTAGTATTGGCGCTCAGCTATAGTGGAAGGTGGGAAATAACGGAAGCCGTTAAAAAAATAGCACACAAAGTAAAGTTTGACGATTTGCCGATAGAAGAAATAAGCGAAAAAATAATAGTTGAAAATTTAAGCGCTCCCGATATGCCCGATCCGGAACTACTTATACGCACCAGCGGTGAATATCGTATAAGTAATTTCCTTATGTGGCAGACCGCATACACCGAATTATATTTTTCTTCAAAATTATGGCCTGATTTTAAGAAAAGTGATTTTTATGAAGCAATTATTGATTACCAACAACGCGAAAGACGTTTTGGGAAAACCCGAGAACAAATAACAAAATTCACAGAATGATCATCAGAAGAACGCTCGTTTTTATTTTAGTTTTCATATCTTTTTTTTCTGTTTCTGCTTTCGCGCAGCATACAGATTTAATTAACATTGATTACAACTCGCCTAAAAAGTACGAAATAGGCGAAGTGAAAGTAACCGGTGCTAACAGTTTAGATCATTCCACGCTTATATCCCTTTCGGGGCTTAAAGTAGGAACTTTTGTAGAAATTCCGGGTGATCAAATCCGTAATGCCATTGATAAATTATGGCAACAAAACTTGTTTGAAGATATACAGGTTAACCTTACCCAAGTGAGCGGCAACAAAGTGTCTTTGGAAATAGAAGTAATCGAAAAACCACGTTTGGGAGACTATACTATTGTCGGCATACGCAAGGGAGACCGTGAAAACCTTGAAGAAAAAGTAAAAATTAACCGTGGCGATGTGGTTACCTCCAGTTTTCTTGTGCAATTGGAAACAAACATCAAAAACTATTATAAAACAAAAGGATTTTATAATACTACTGTAAATTTCGCTCAAAAAAACGACACCAAAAATGAAAAAAGTGTTATACTTACCATACACATTAATAAAGGGAAGCGTACACGCATTGAGCATATTAATATTATAGGGAACGAAAAAGTATCTGATTATGCTTTAAAAGGTGCGATGAAAAAAACAAAGGAGAGAGGCGTTTACAAACCATTAAAAGCAATACAAAATATTGTTTTCGACCCCTATATTTTTAAACATAAGTTTACCTGGGATGGATATCGTAACAATGTGAGAGATATAGCAGCAGAAAACCTTAAACTGAGGATTTTTAAATCATCAAAGTTTATTGATAAAGAATACGAAGAAGATAAGGTTAATTTGGTTAAAGAGTTTTATAACCAAGGATATCGTGATGCAATGATTATTGACGACTCTGTTTACCATGCTGCCAACAAAAATATAAATATTGATTTGAAAGTCAAAGAAGGAAAGAAATACTATTTCCGCAATATAAGTTTTGTGGGCAATACACGCTATACGCCCGAACAACTTTCATCTCTTATAGGCATCAGGAAGGGAGATGTTTATAGCCAGGAAAAGCTTGAAAAAGCAATAAACCAAAATCCCAACGGAACTGATTTATACACATTGTTTTTAGACGATGGCTATTTAATTGCACAAATAGTTCCCGTTGAAACGGCTATCGTTAATGATTCTATTGATATAGAAATACGCATTAACGAAGGCAAACAAATGAAATTGAATAAAGTGATTGCCCAAGGCAACAGCACTACAAACGATAAGGTTATTGTAAGAGAATTTGACTCCCGACCGGGATATTTATTCAGAAAAACAGGTATTATGCGCACGCAAATGTCTTTGCGTAATCTGAAGTATTTTGATGAAACAAAGTTTGAGGTTGAAACGCCCAATCTTGACCCTTCAAACGGAACCGTAGATATTGTATATAAACTTGCCGAAAAATCGACGGCACAGTTTGAATTGTCCGGTGGATGGGGATATAACCGTTTTATGGGAACAGTAGGTATTTCATTTGATAACTTTTCCATGGGTAATTTGTTTAACAAAAAAGCATGGCGCCCTGTACCCTCTGGAGATGGAGAAAAATTAAGCTTAAGGGTACAATCCTATGGTTCGGGCTATATAAGCTTAAGCGCATCTTATGTAAAACCTTGGTTAGGCGATAAAAGACCCAATGATTTAAGTGTTTCCACTTATTTATCTAAATTCAAAACAAGTTCTACTTCTACATTTAGCATATTTGGAGCTTCGGTAGGTTATAGCCAACGCTTAAAATGGCCCGATAACTATTTCAGCTTAAATCATGTTCTATCAGCGCAGATTTATGACCTCAAAGGATATCAAACAAGTTTTAATCCACAAGGGGCAACCGGTAAATTTCAAAATTATTCTTATACAATCGGCTTAACCAGATATTCGGTTGATGCGCCCATTTTTTCCAGATATGGTTCGGAATTTAGATTATCATGGGAAGGCACGTTGCCTTACTCGTTGCTCAACCCAAACAAATATGAAAACCGTACAGGCGATGGCAGATATAAAATGATAGAATTTTATCAAGTAAAGTTTTTGGGAACCGTTTATAAACAAATATATGGCGATTTGGTGATGATGTTGCGTACCAAAATGGGCTTTATTGGAGCTTATAACAGCAATATGGGACCTACACCTTTTAACCGTTACTACATGGGAGGAAGCGGCATGTCAGGAAGCGCTGCCGGCATGGTTGACGGAAGGCAAATTATAGGTTTCAGGGGATATACTGATTTTAGTATGATTCCCAATCCCAACAACCAAAATATAGGCGCTACCGTATATAACAAGCATACGTTTGAATTACGTTATCCTTTATCAAACAATCCGAACGCTACAATTTATGGTCTGGTGTTTTTAGAGGCTGGAAACTCATGGGAGAGATTTAAGGATGTAAGACCTTTTGATCTGAAAAAATCGGCAGGTATAGGAGCCCGTATCATGTTACCCATGTTTGGACTTATTGGTTTAGACTGGGGTTATGGATTTGACAAAATACCGGGTTTGCCCGATGCCAATAAAGGACAATTCCACTTTTCAATGAATTCATCTATTGATTAATAAAATTTGGCAAGCTTTTTGAGATATTATTGCTTAAATTAAAATGCATTAAAATTTAATAGCTATGAAGAAAATATTTTTAACTACTGTAATTTTATGTGTAGCATTTATTACTGCAAATGCGCAAAAATTCGGATATGTAAATACAGAATATATATTAGAAAGGGTGCCCGAGTTTGGCAAAGCACAATCGCAGCTTAATGATCTTTCAGCACAATGGCAAAAAGAGGTAGAAGCAAAGTTTGTGGAGATAGATAAACTATACAGGAAATTTCAAAATGATGCTGTTCTTTTACCGGATGATATCAGAAAAAAGCGTGAAGAAGAAATCATAAACAAAGAGCGTGAAGCTAAAGATTTACAGAAAAAACGCTTTGGACAGGATGGCGATTTGTTCAAAAAACGCCAGGAAATCATAAAACCTATTCAAGATAAGGTGTATAAAGCTATTGAAGAAATTGCAAAGTTTGAAAATTATGCCATTATATTTGATAAGGCATCAAACAGCAACATTGTTTTTACTGATCCTCGTATAGATATCAGTGATGATGTTTTGAAAAAACTTGGATATAGAAAATAAAGTAATAAATTTACACAAAAATTAAACACATATATACTTATAAAAAATGAATAAAATTGCTAAAATTTTTGCCGTAATTGCCCTTGTCGCAATTGTAGGAACAGCTCAAGCACAAAAAGCATCAAAAATCGGGCATATAAACATTGACGAAATTGTAGCCCTTTCACCAGGTGTGGATAACGTGCAAAAAGAAATGGAGAAGTTTGTAAAGGATTTGGAAACCCAGTTAGGTACCATGGAAAACGAATACAAAACCAAGCTTACCGATTATCAGAAAAATGCTTCTACCATGTCTGCTATTATCAAAGAAACCAAGGAAAAAGAGCTTAACGATTTAATGCAACGCATGCAGGCATTCCAGCAAGGAGCTCAAAAGCAGATACAGGAACAAAACGCAAAACTTTTGCAACCCATATACGACAAAGCTGCCAAAGCTGTTGGGGAAGTGGCTAAAGAAAACGGATATACTCACATTGTAAGTTCAGGCGCGTTGCTTTATTCTGAAGATGGTTCTGATATTACACCACTTGTAAAAAAGAAATTAGGGATAACAAAATAATTTAAAGTACACTTTTCATAAAAAACTCCGGATTTCCCGGAGTTTTTTTATTGCATTTCTTTTATTTCTTGTATAACCGATAAGGCTGCCGAAACATTTTTTACGTTTTTAAAAGTGAGCGTTAGCTTGCCTATTCCTTCTTTCATGCGACAGTTAGAAGGGTGGGTTTGCACATAGTGTAATACTTTTGAGAAAATTGCACTCTGAAAATAGGGAGACTCTTGATTTGAAATAAAATAGCCGGTCATCATACCGTTTTTTAGCACTATTTTTTCGAAACCTAACTCACGTGCAAGCAAACGGAGATTTACCACGTTAAAAACCTCTTGCGTTTCTAAGGGAATAGGTCCGAAACGATCAATCATCTGTTCGCGCAAAGCATTCAGCTTATCCCCATCCGTACAATGGTCGATATCTTTGTATATGCTCAAACGTTCTGTTGTATTTGCAATATAACTATCCGGAATTAATATTTCCAAATCCGTTTCTATCTGACAGTCTTTTGCAAAAACGCGCTCTTCCTCTTTATATAAATCCGCATATTCGGTTTGTTTAAGTTCATGCATGGCTTCTTCAAGTATGCGTTGGTACATCTCGAAACCTATATCGCTTATAAAACCGCTTTGTTCTGCTCCCAGTATATTTCCCGCCCCACGTATATCCAAATCGCGCATAGCTATATTAAAACCGCTTCCTATATCGGCAAATTCTTCAATAGCTCTTAACCGTTTGCGGGCTTCATCACTTAAAACCGACATAGGCGGCGCCAGCAGATAGCAGAATGCCTTACGGTTAGAGCGTCCTACGCGCCCGCGCATTTGATGCAAATCGCTCAAGCCATATTGGTGTGCATCGTTAATAATAATAGTATTGGCATTGGGTATATCAAGTCCGGCTTCTATAATGGTAGTGCTTACCAGCACATCATAATTGCCGTCCACAAAGTCGAGCATAATTTTTTCCAGAACTTTTCCATCCATTTGTCCGTGCCCGATAGCAATACGGGCATCAGGGACAACGCGTTTCAATATGCCTGCAAGTTCTTGCAGATTCTGTATTCTGTTATTTACAAAAAATACCTGTCCGCCACGTGCCAATTCATACATAATAGCATCCCTGAGAAACTCTTCATTAAAATTCCTGATTTCTGTTTGTACAGGATATCTGTTAGGAGGTGGTGTATTGATAATGCTTAAATCGCGTGCTCCCATCATGCTAAACTGTAATGTTCTGGGAATAGGAGTTGCCGTTAGTATAAGCGAATCAACGTTTACGCGCAGTTTTTTAAGTTTTTCTTTTGCGCCTACGCCGAATTTTTGTTCTTCATCTATGATGAGCAAGCCCAAATCTTTAAATTTTACGTCGGCGCTCAAAATGCGGTGTGTGCCTATCAATATGTCAGTAGTTCCTTCCTCTACGCCTTTTAGTGTAGCATTTTGCTGCTGAGTAGATTTAAAACGGTTGATATAATCAACTTTACAAGGTAAATCTTTCAGCCTTTCCGAAAAGGTTTTAAAATGCTGTAGCGCCAGAATGGTGGTAGGGACTAACACAGCTACTTGTTTGCTGTCGGCTACTGCTTTAAAGGCAGCGCGGATAGCTATTTCCGTTTTTCCGAAACCCACGTCTCCACAAATAAGTCTGTCCATAGGATGGTCAGCTTCCATATCCTTTTTCACATCTTGTGTTGCTTTTACCTGGTCGGGTGTATCTTCATAAATAAAAGAAGCTTCTAACTCATGCTGCAAGTAGGTGTCCGGGGTGTATGCGAATCCTTTGGATGAAAGACGCTCGGCATACAGTTTTATTAAATCGCGCGCAATATCCTTTACGCGTGATTTGGTCTTTGCCTTTAAACGGTTCCAGGCGTTGGAACCCAACTTGTCCATGCCGGGCACATGCCCCTCTTTGCCTGAATATTTCGATATGCGGTGTAGAGAGTGTATGTTCACATACAATAAGTCGTCGTTTTGGTATATGATGCGTATAGCTTCTTGCCATTTGCCGTTGTTATTGATTTTTTCCAGCCCGTCGTAGCGTCCTACCCCGTGGTCAATGTGCGTGATGTAGTCGCCGGGCTTCAAATCATACATTTCTTTGAGTGTGAGGGCTTGCTTGCCGCTAAAACTTTCTTTGAGCTTATATTTATGATAACGTTCAAAAAGCTGATGGTCTGTATAACATGCAATACGATTGTTTTTATCAATAAATCCTTCATGTAGAGAAAGATTTATACTTACAAAGTCAATATTTTCATCTTCTTGCTTCCTGTTTTTTATCAAATCGTCGATAATGGAATATATGCGTTCTACTTGTTTTGCATTGTCGGCGAGAATAATATTTTTAATATGATGTTGCGAATTTTTTTCCAAATCAGCGAGTAAAAGATCAAAATTCTTGTTAAATGAAGGTTGAGGCTGAATGGAGAATTCAAAAGATAAGGATGTATTTATCAATCCCGATTTTTCAAATTCGATAATATCATAATTTAAAATTTGCTTCAGGAAATCATTTTTTTGTAAAAATAATTCT
Source organism: uncultured Bacteroidales bacterium (assembly GCA_937889945.1). Taxonomy (GTDB): domain Bacteria; phylum Bacteroidota; class Bacteroidia; order Bacteroidales; family UBA4417; genus UBA4417. Next base: position 53,160 of record CALBZC010000040.1, on the reverse strand, counting down.
TCAGGAGCTAAATGAGTAACTGTAGTTTCTAACTGCTGAAATGTTTCAACCGCTTTTTCAAATTCGGTGTTTATCCTATCGGCATGCAGCATCATATCTTGTATCCACAGGACGTTATTTGATGGGATAAACTCCATAATAGATTCGCGGGATTCTATCAAGGCACGGTCTTGCACGTTAGGGACAATGGTTAAATGTGTTAGATTGTCCACCGAAAGTTGTGTAACAGGGTCAAAAGAGCGTAGGGATGCTATTTCGTCACCTATAAATTCTATACGATAAGGCAAATCATTGGTATAAGAAAATACGTCAATAATTCCTCCACGTAAGGCAAATTGTCCGGGTTCGGCTACAAAATCAACGCGTGCAAAGCCATACTCATCCAGCATGTCATATACAAAATCCTGTTCAACCGTTTCGTTTTTGGCAATACGTAAAGTTGATTTTTCCAGGTATTTTTTATTTACTACTTTTTCGCATAGCGCTTCGGGGTATGTAACTACGATGGTTTCTTTTGCTCTTGTGCTTAACCTTTTCAGCACTTCGGTGCGCATAAGCACATTGGAGTTGTCGGTTTTTTCTAATTCATAAGGTCTTTTGTATGATGTAGGATAGTGCAGCACATGTTTGCTATGAAAATCGGCATCCGTTTCGCCTAATATGTTTTCGAGGTCATTGGTAAAATAAATGGCGCTTTCGCGATCGTTGAGTATTACCCAATGCACGTTAGGAGTGGCTTGGTGAACGGCACCCACGGCAAATGCTTTTGCCGAAGCTGTTAACCCTTTTAATAATACCCGTTGCTTTTTGTTTTCTTTTAGTAATTCGCTTAACTCCTTCAGTTGTTTATCTTGTTTGTATATATTAAGCAAGCTATCTACACCAAAAGAATAATGAGGCGTGTGTTCAGGAATGACTTTATCTTCCATATAATGCAAATAAACAAAGCCGATAACTTTTGTTAACGGCATAATTAAGTAACAAAAGTAGTGGATATTCGGAAATTTTACAGCATTATTTAAAATAATTATAAATTGAAGTGTTGTGTTGCCTTTTGATTTACATTATTGTTAATAGTATTTAACTTTGTTAAAGACATATTTAAGTAATAATTTATATATCCCGAACATTATGGAAAAGAGCATCAAAGGAACACGCACGGAGCAAAACCTGTTGAAAGCTTTTGCCGGCGAATCGCAAGCAAAAAACCGTTATACTTTTTTTGCAAAAAAGGCAAAGCAAGAAGGTTATGAACAAATTGCCGCTATTTTTGAAAAAACCGCATTGCAGGAAGAGCAACACGCCAAGCGTTTTTTTAAACAGCTTGAAGGAGGAATGGTAGAAATTACAGCCAGCTATCCTGCCGGAGTTATAGGCACCACGGCAGAAAATTTAAAAGAAGCTGCCATGGGTGAGCATGAAGAGTGGGCAGAGTTATATCCGGAGTTTGCTGAAATTGCAAAAGAAGAGGGATTTGACAAAATTGCTTCCATATTCAAGATAATTGCGAAAGCTGAAACCTGGCACGAGAAACGCTATTTAAAACTATTGGAGCGTTTGGAAAAGGGAGAAATTTTTAAAAGAGAAAAGCCCATTCAATGGGAATGTCGCAAATGTGGTTACATTCATGAAGGACCGAATCCGCCCCAAAATTGTCCTGCATGCGAGCATCCGCAAGCTTATTTTGAAGAATACGGTGAAAACTACTAAAAAAAGTTAACCGATAAATAATATAAACAATATGCCCCCAAAGGATAACGTAAAATACACAAAAAAATAAATTACTGTAAGTAGGTTAAAAATTTGTTTGCTTTACGTTATCCTTATTACATGGGCTTTATGCGTTTTATCAGTTAAATATTTTATTTCTTATTACGGCACCGTCGGCATTGAGTTCATATAACGAAATAAAGCTACCTTCGGCTGTTGTTGTGGAGCCGGTCATAGAAAATCCGCCCGTATTGGTTTTTGTAAGACCATATGCTTCGCTGTTTCCGGCTTGCTCTCTATAGATATTTACTTTTTCTATATTGCCCTGTGGCGAAAAAATGAGGAGTGCGGCATTTTTCTTATCGGAGCCATTTTCTTTTATATAGCCGCAAAGTCCTAAGTTTCCTGAGGGTTGATTTACTAAAGTAGCGCCGAAGGAGTGATTTTTATCTTCGTAAGATTTATTCCAAATCATGGTGCCATCGGTAGAAAGCTTTAATACTGCCATATGTCCTTCATTTGCGTTACCGAAAGAGCCTCCGATGGCTAATTGTCCGTCCTGTGTGTAAGTAATGGAATATCCTATGCCGGGATTGTATGTTTTTGTCCACAGACTATCGCCGTTGTCGGATATTTTCATTAAGAAAACGGAAGGCGTGTTTTGCTTATTCATCGAACCGGTAATATAAAATCCGCCGTTTTTAGAGGCAATAATATCGTAGGCTTCATCATTTGCCGAAGCATCAATGCTTTTTACACCAAATGTTTTTTCCCATTTTTTTCCTCCTTTTTTATCCATTTTTACCACATAAATATCACGGTCGTTATTTACTTTTGTTTGGATAGTTCCTAAGGCGATAATCGAATCATTTTTAATTGCAAGGCTCATGCCCCGTGCAATTTTTCCCGCGCCAAGTACAATGCGCGACCTTTCTGTTAAATCTTCCTTTGTGAGCACAACAAACATCTGTGGCGATTGGCTTCCCGCGAAAGTAGTGCCCACGGCAACATAGGTAGTATCATTTAGTTGTGCCGTTTTATAAAAAGCATCGGTGCTGTTAGCGCCATAATAATTTTTTATGCTTTTTTGGTCGTTCGTCCAATCATTTTTAATAAGTATAGCTTCGTATCCGGCTGAGGTTTTATAGGTATAACCACCTACAAGCAAATGTCCATCAGAAGTTTCTACTACACAAGTGCCGCCGCGTACAAAACTTTCGGCTGTTTCTGCATCTTTTTTACAGCCCTGCAAAAAGCTACAGACTGTAAACCCCACTAAAAATATTACGGTCAATTGTTTCATACGCGTGTACTTGCTATTATTATATAATTTACTCAATAATCTTTAATTCATTTATAAGGTTCTGAGCCCCTGCATATTTATCTATAATAAATAAAACGTACCGAGCATCTACATTTATGGTACGTTGCAAGTCAGGTTCAAAGGCATAGTTTCCGCTCATGGCTTCCCAGTTTCCGTCAAAAGCTAATCCTATAAGGTTTCCGTCAGCGTCCATAATAGGGCTTCCTGAGTTTCCTCCTGTAATATCATTATTTGACAGGAAGCATGTAACGAGTTTCCCGTTTTCTCCATACCTTCCATAGTCTTTGGTTTTCCAAAGTTCTTTTAGTTTTGACGGTACTACAAATTCCCAGTTGTTAGGATCTTCTTTAGCCATTACACCGTCCAAGGTGGTAACGAAATTATATTCTACACCGTCAGCAGGGCTGTAGCTACCTACTTTTCCATACGTTAATCTCATGGTGCTGTTTGCATCCGGATAAAACTTGCGGTCTGTTTGCATTTCGCGAATTCCTTTTACAAACAACCGTCTGCCGCGGGCTAATAAATCATTAGCGGGTTCTGTAATGGCATCAATTTTCTTACCTTGTTCACTTATTGATTTTTGTAGTTTATAAGCCGGATCATTTATAAGCACAGATAGAGAAGGGTTGTTTAAGAAATTATTCAGCTTATCTTCATTGGCAAAAATAGATTTTGCAAACAATTCTTCGGTGTATTTTGTGAAATTGCCTTTATATTTTTTATAAATTTCAGCGAATACAGAAGCCTGCATATGTTTAGGTACGTCGTTGTAATACATTTCCATCATAGCAGATGTAATTTTTTTATCGGTTGGGAGATTGTAGTTTTTGAAATAATCTTCAGTACGCGCTTTTAGTGATTTAATCATGGCTTCAAGGTTGGCTTTGCTCGCGCCTTCCTTTCCCATTTCTTCAGCCAGCGGTGTAAAAGCGCGCGCATATCCTATAATTTCACCTCCGCGCAATAATGCTTCCATGGTGTATCTAACGGCGGGCTCGTATTGGTTAATTATTTTATAAGCGTTTTCAATATTAGTCAAGGCTTCGCCGTATTCTTGTTTGCGGCTGTTATCGGCATTATACCACTGTATAAATTGATTTTCAAGTTCTCGCTTTCTATCTGCAACTTTTAATGCTTTCAAACCTTTGGTCTGTCCTTGATAAAACTTCCAATAGTTTGATGAGCCCGCATATTTTGAAGCATATTTAATGCGAACGGCAGGGTCGGCAAGCATATCCTTAAGCATGAGATCTAATTTTTTAGTTCTGATTTTTACCACTGTGGGGTTCATTTCGTTAATAGCCCAATCAATGGTATATGATGTGGCATAGCGGTCTGTAGTTCCAGGGAAGCCCATAATCATGGTAAAATCACCTTGCTTTTTAGGTTTTATGGATATAGGAAGATAATGTTTAGGTTTGTAAGGAACGTTATCCGAAGCATATTCTGCAGGTTGGTTGTTTTTATTGGCATATACCCTGAATATAGAAAAATCTCCGGTATGACGGGGCCACATCCAGTTGTCCGTATCAGCGCCGAATTTGCCTACTGCAGAAGGGGGCGCACCCACCAGCCGCACATCTTTAAAAACTTCGTAAAGGAAAATATAAAATTCGTTACCATTGAAAAAAGATCCTACACGGGCTTCCAATTGTGTACCCTTTGTATATTTTTCTTTAACGGCTTTGGTGTTTTCGCTTATTCTTTTTTCTCTTTCCTGTTCATTCATTTGTGGTGTAACGCCTGTCAATACTTCTTTGGTAACATCGTACATGCTGTTTAAAAACCGGGCAGTTAATCCTGGATTGGGAAGTTCTTCGGCATAGCTGCGCGCCCAAAAACCATCCGTTAAATAATCGTGTTGCACAGTGCTGTGCGACTGTATAGCCCCATAACCACAGTGGTGATTGGTGAACAGTAATCCATTCATGGAAACAATTTCTCCGGTGCAGCCACCGCCAAATTGTATAATGGCATCTTTGAGGCTCGAGTGGTTAATGCTATATATTTCTTCGGCAGTAAGGTGTAGCCCTTGTTTTTGCATATCAACATAATTAAGCCTTTCGATGAATATAGGCAACCACATGCCTTCATCCGCGAAAACGGGCTTTATACATATGCTTAAAAACAGTAATAATGCAAATGTTATTTTTTTCATCCGTAAAGAATTTTAAAGGTAAGGCAGGATGCAACCCGCATGATGAATTTTCATCCTTACTTATGTTTAACGAATCATGCTCGTTTTATAGTTATATTTTTAAATGAGTGTAAAACACGGTAATTATACAAATTTTTCGCCTTTTTTTGCTCTTACGGTATCCATAAAGCTTCGTACATGCTGCTCTTTATCCCGTTTGCATATTAAAAGAACTTCATTGTCTTCGGCTACGATGTAATCATTCATGCCTTGAATAACTGCCACTTTACCTTTTGGGAGGTTAATAACGCAGTTATACGTATCAAACAACACAGGTTCTTCACATGTAATGGCATTCCCGCTTTCATTTTTAGGCGCGTTTTCGTATAGCGACCCCCAAGTTCCTAAATCACTCCATCCCAAATCGGCAGCTATAACATATACATTATCGGCTTTTTCCATTATTCCATAGTCTATGGAAATATTAGGGCAAAAATTATATGCCTTTTCTATAAAATCCTCCTCTTGAGCGGTAAAATATTTTTCTCTTCCCTGATTAAAAATTTCATTAACTTCGGGTAAATGTTTTTCAAAAGCTTTAAGTATAGCTTTTGCCGACCAAATAAAAATCCCCGCATTCCAAAGAAAATCACCACTTTCCAAAAAAGAAACCGCTAAATCGTAATTTGGTTTCTCGGTAAATGTTTTAACTTTCATCACGGTATTGAGTTTCAGCTCTTCATCTTTAGATTGGCATTGGATATAGCCATAGCCCGTGTTGGGGTTTGTAGGTTTTATGCCGATGGTAAGCAAACAATTGTTTTTTTCGGCTGCCGAAAGCGCTGTTTGTAATGTTTGTGTAAAATTATTTTCTTTAATAATTACATGGTCTGAGGGTGCAACAATAATATTTGCATCGGGGTTAAGCTTGTTTATTTTGTAAACCGCGTATGCAATACAAGGCGCAGTGTTTCTTCGCATAGGTTCGCAAAGTACATGCTCGGGATTAATTGCAGGTAATTGCTCTAAAACTAAATTTTTGTAATTCTGATGTGTTACAACAAATATATTTTCGGGTGGACAAACAGAAGTCATACGTCTGAATGTTTGTTGTATAAAGGTTTCCCCTACGCCTAAAATATCAATAAACTGCTTAGGGCGTGCATTTCTGCTCAGGGGCCAAAAACGTGCGCCAACACCGCCAGCCATGATTACACAATAATTATTTTTATGCATGTATCTAAATTTTCATTGTTAATGAACAGAAAGAGAGATTGATAGTTTCAGAAAGAGGATAAAAAAATTAAATGTCTTTATAAAAACAATCCACTTTTCTCAAACACAACGTCCTTTCCTCTATATAAAATCCTAAAATTTAGTATTTTAATAGTATTTTGTGGACAAAGATAATAAATTAGGTTAGTGTTTTACTACTCCAAATTAATTTGTGCGGAAAGTGATACCAAGTAATGTTTGTTATTATTGAGGCATAGGCATTTGCAGCGGGTACGCTGTTGTTGGAGTTTTATAAAACGCATGCCGTTGGATAGTGAAAAACGATTGTTTTCCGGCAAATCTCTCAATGTATAAATAGTAGGGCTACCATCAATTTGCGAAAGGGCGTTTAACAAGTCGGGGTAGTTGTTAAATGTTGCTTCTCGGGAGCGAAAAAATTTTTCTATTTCTATAATTAAATTTTCAGGTACATAATCGGTATGTAGGAAAGGTTTTGACAACGCGTAATAAATATTTTTCCACTCTTTGCCATGAGGTTTTAGTTGTTTTTTTTGTGATTCATGTATTTTAAAATGCGCTAATTCATGAAGGAAAACAAAGAGGAAATAATGTGGTTTTAAATCGCCATTAACGGATATTTTGGGCAAATTTCCTTGATATGCCGCTCTAAACGTCCCCAACCGGGTTTGTCTGGGCGAAGTAATAGAAAAATCAAAAGTGTGAGAAGTAAATAACTGTGCTACAAGTGAACGTGTGGTAGTGGGGAAATACAATAACACATCGTCCAATGCTAACCTCTTATATGCCATTACGAAGAAAACGGGTTATTTAAAAGTACAAGTATTGCCGTTACAAGCGCCGCCTCTTACTTTTTTTGAACGTTTAAAACTGATACGTGACGATGAACTTTCTTTGGTTCTTCTTGATGAAGATAAAACTGGAGCTTCGTTGGTGCTATATGCCCGTGAGGATCTTTTGAAAGTGGGAGCCTGAGGTGTGGATGATGTTTTTCTGCGGCTACCTGAAATTTCGGCTCTCCCGTAATCGGGTTCCGACCTGCGGGAACTGTATAATTCGGGCGAATTATATGCATCATATGCAGGATCAACATTTGACCCCATTACCCTGCCGTTGAGTCTTTTCTTTTTTGTATGAACTGCATAAGGATAATCCTGACTACTTGCGCACGAACACATAAGCGTTATGATAAGAAAACAAGCCGAAAAAAGACTTATTCTTGGGGATTTCCTTGGTGTAGCGTACAATAAATTATTCATATAGAGATAGTTATAAGGTAAAAAGATAAAATCATTTTAATGTTGTGAAATTACATTAAAAGATATTAAAAAGCAAGATTTTTTTTGACAATGCCTTTCAATTGCCTTTTTTAACGTAATTTAGCGCCATTATACCATTAGCAATATAATGAAGGCTTTGTATCATGTAGGGCGTTACTTTTTGTTGATGAAACACACATTTCAACGACCCGAAAACCAATCGGTTTATTTTAGGCAAATATTGGTTGAGTTTGAAAACTTAGGAATAGCCTCAATAGGCATTGTAGCGCTTATTTCGGTTTTCATGGGTGCCGTTTTGGTTATTCAAATGGCTTTTAACCTGGATAATCCCATGGTGCCCCCTTGGGCTATAGGTTATGCAGCCAAGCAAAGTATAGTATTAGAATTTTCTCCCACCATTATAAGTCTTATTTTAGCCGGCAAGGTAGGCTCTCGAATAGCTTCTGAAATAGGCACCATGCGCGTTACCGAACAGATAGATGCATTGGAGATTATGGGCATTAGTCCGGCTACATATCTTATTTTGCCCAAAATAATTGCAGCCATGGTTGTAAACCCCTTGCTTATTATTATGAGTATGATTTTGGCTATGGGTGGCGGTTGGCTGGGTGGCAGTTTAACCAATTTGGTACCTACCAGCGAGTTTGTATTGGGCATACAATCATTTTACAAAACGTATGATATTGTATATGCACTCATAAAAACAGTTGTTTTTGCTTTTCTTATTACCTCCATCTCAAGTTATAACGGGTTTTATACAAAAGGAGGAGCGCTTGAAGTGGGCGCGGCAAGTACCAAAGGTGTTGTTTTTAGCAGTGTAGCCATTATTTTGTCTAATTTAGTGTTAACACAACTTTTGCTTGTATGATAGAAGCAATAAACATAAATAAAAGTTTTGGCGATAGGCATGTGCTTAAGGATGTTTCCGTTTCTTTTGAAAAAGGCAAAACCAATCTTATCATCGGGCAAAGCGGTATGGGCAAAACGGTATTGCTCAAATGTCTCATAGGTCTTACGCGCATAGATTCAGGAAAAGTATTGTATGATGGGGTTAACTTTTCTTCCATGTCCTTCAAGGAAATGAAAGGCATACGTAGGCAAATAGGGATGCTTTTTCAGGGGGGCGCATTGTTCGATTCTTTAACGGTGGAGGAAAATATAATATTTCCGTTGTCGATGTTTACCAAACTTACGGTAAAAGAAAAAAAAGAAAGAGCTAATTTTTGCCTCTCGCGTGTTAATCTTTCAAACGCCAATAAATTATTACCTGCCGAGTTAAGTGGAGGAATGAAAAAGCGTGTGGCTATTGCGCGCGCCATTGCAGTAAATCCCAATTATCTTTTTTGTGATGAACCGAACTCGGGGCTCGATCCGCAAACCTCGCAAGTAATTGACGAGTTGATAAAAGAACTCACTGAGGAATATAATATGACAACTATAGTGGTTACGCATGATATGAATTCGGTATTGAATATAGGTGAAAATATTTATTTTATTTATAACGGACAAATATGGTGGAAAGGAGACAAGGATAGCATACTCACCACTACTAACAAAGAGTTACAGGATTTTGTATTTACATCGGCGCTTACACGCAGATTTATAAATCAACAAAACGCATTTTAATATTATTTTATAATGGAAGTTATTGATATTATACTGGTTATATTTTTTGTGTTTTTTATATTTAAAGGATATAAAAACGGATTTTTGCTTAGTATAAGCACGTTGGCAGGTGTTGTATTGGGGTTATATGCCATTTATCATTTCAACGAGATAGTGGTAAACTGGATGCAGAATGATTTGCACGTGAAAAGCGGCAATATAAAATTGATTGCTTCCATTGCTACTTTTGTAGTGGTAATGATAGGTGTATATTTTTTAAGTCGTTTTTTATCGTCAGTATTCAAAAGTGTTGGATTAGGTTTCGTAAACCGCTTGTCCGGTGCGGCATTGGGGCTGTTAAAAGCAGTGTTAATCGCTAGTTTTATATTTTTGTTGCTTGCCAAGGTAGATGTGCAGGACGCAATTATTTCAGCAAAAACCAAAGAAAAATCATTACTCTACCGTCCTGTTGCATCATTTGCCCCTACAATTTTGCCCGCGATAAAAGATTATACCAAGAAAACGCAAGAGTTTATAAAAAAATAATAAACAGAATATAACCTTGTTTTTCTTATTAAAGATCATAGCCAAAAAGTTGGCTTTTTGGCTATGACTAAAAACATGCAAATAAATATAATTAATTATATTTAGCGGATGCAATATCTTTTAAATTTTTTAATATTTTAGGATTGTCAATATTAACAGACTCTTTAATCAGCTTATCTTTCTGTGATGTAAAATTAGTTGGCGTAAAAGTTTCTAAAGAAGTTTTTCTGAAAGAGGCATAAATATAAGGTTTGCCTGTAATCAGGGAAATGGCTTTTGCAAAAAGGTAATCCTTTTCACTTCCTATAGGTTGCCATGTTTTGGTATTATATTCCTGACTTTTGATCGGATAGTCTGGAATTAAAGTTCCTGGATTTGAAAAATCTTTACCATCCTTGTCGGTATATTTAGCTACTATAGGCTGCATAGCCCAATTTTTAAGAGATGCTTTGTTTTCTGCCGAAATAGTGTTTATATCATATACAGGCACACCATTTTTTTTATCATATCCATGAACAGTAAAGGATGCAGTATATTTACCCCCCGTTTCTTCTCCAATGTGAACCACTTTCATGAAAGGTCTTAGGCAAAAAGTTGTTAATTCTGATGCGGAATAAGAATCTCCTGTGGCAATTATATAAACGGTATTTAGATTTAGATTTGCATTCAAGGGATTAAGATCGCCATTTTCTTCACTATATGTCCCTAATACTGTACTTCGCCTTGCAATGCTGAGTTCATTATTTAAGGAGTTGTTGTAAGAGAGTATAGAAAAGGTGGACTTGTTTTCAACTACAGATCTAGGTGCAATTAAAGAAGCAAGATAAGAAGCAGCGGAAATTGCGCCACCATGATTATATCTTAAATCTAATACTAAATCGGTTATTCCAGCCTGTTGAAATTTTTCAAAAGCCCTATATAAACTTTTGTTATAATTAGATATAAATCCCGTATAAAACAAGTATCCTATTTTTTTACCTTCTATTTCATAAATGCTACTATATAAAACAGGGTCTGTTTCTATTTTTTCTGGAGTTATTGATATATTATCTTTTGGATTTGAAAAGTTAGCGTCTAATACGGTTAGAGTTATTTGTTCTGTTCCAAAAAGTTTCTTATAGTTATCTAATGTAATATAACTTCCATTGATTTTTTCAATCACATTTCCTCTTTGTAAGCCCGCCCTATAGGCAGGAGTATTCGGGAAAACATATTTAATATATGCTATTAATCTTGTCTTTTCTTTATCATACCATAATATCATTGGAGCAAATCCAAAATCTTTAGGTTCTCCAGCAAAATCAGCTAATAATCCCTCTACATCATCTGTTAACCAAGACCATCCATGTGATAAATCTGTAGCGTTTAAAACGGATTTAAAGTAAGCTTGTGCGTCTGTATTTGCACTCGTTGGTTTTTTAGTTTTTACTTCATCAGCCCAGAAATAATATAAAGATAAACCGTCATACACAAATTGAGAAACAACAGGTATGTTTTCTGGAGGAGTAGGTTTTGGTTCCGGTTTAGGATCTTTCTTACACGATACGTTTAGCAATACAATTGCCATAAATGCACATATCAATATATTTGTCTTTTTCATAATTAATAAGTTTTGATATTGCTAATTTATGAATAAATATAAATCATAGCTACACTTTGGACTATTTTTAACAAAAAAAGTTGCTTTTAGAGCAACTTTTTAGTGAGTGAATACAATTATATGTTAATTTTCCAGTATTGCTTTCACGCCCGGAAGTTCTTTTCCTTCAATGGATTCAAGCATGGCGCCACCGCCTGTGGATACATAACTCACTTTATCGGCAAGTTTAAACTTATTTATTGCGGCTACCGAGTCGCCACCACCAATGAGTGAATAAGCGCCTTTAGAGGTAGCTTCGGCAATGGCAAGGGCTACTTCTTTGGTGCCTTTTTGGAAGTTGCACAGTTCAAATACGCCCATCGGACCATTCCAAAGAATGGTTTTTGATTTGAGGAGTACGTCTTTAAATTGTGCAATGCTTTCAGGACCTATATCTAAGCCCAACCATTTATCGGGAATTTCATTTGATTTACATACTTGCTTTTGAGCATCATCGGCAAAAGCGTTTGCTGCAACGGCATCCGTAGGTATCATCAAATTTACGCCCATTTCTTTTGCGCCAGAGATAATATTTTTTGCCAGTTCGATAAAATCGTTTTCTACCAAAGAACTGCCTATTTCACCTCCTTGTGCTTTAATAAAAGTGAACATCATACCTCCTCCCACAATGAGATTGTCAACTTTTGGCAACAAACTGTTAATAATTTCTATTTTGGATGAAACCTTGGCGCCTCCTAACACAGCTGTAAAGGGGCGTTCGGCATTATGCATTACTTTTTTTATGTTTTCTACTTCGTTGCGCATCAAGTAGCCAAACATTTTGTCGTTTGGGAAATATTTTGCAACCAATGCCGTTGAAGCATGGGCGCGGTGCGCAGTTCCATAGGCATCATTTACGTAACAATCTGCATAGCTTGCAAGTTGTTTTGTAAATTCTTTTTGTTGTTCTTTCACTTTTGCTTTTGCAGATGCTTTTTCTTCATCGGTGGCGGTTTCCGGCAAGCGAGGTTTACCTTCTTCAGCTTCGTAAAAGCGGAGGTTTTCGAGCAATAGTATTTCTCCCGGTTTCAGTGCAGCCGATAATTCTTCAGCCGATTTGCCCATACAGTCATCGGCAAATTTAATTTCTTGTCCTAACGCCTTTGTTAAATAGGGTATGAGCTGTTTTAAAGAAAGTTTGGGTTCAGCCTTTTTGGGGCGTCCGAGGTGTGAACACACGATAGCGCTTCCTCCGGAGGCTAAAATTTTTTTAATTGTAGGCAGAGCTTGGTCTATACGTGTGCTGTCGGTTATATTTCCGCTATCGTCCAAGGGTACGTTAAAATCTACCCTTACTAATGCGCGTTTGTTTTTAAAATCGTAATTATCAATGTTTTGCATAATATAAAATATTTAATTCTTCATACAAAAGTACTTAATATTTAAATGCTCTCCTGCTTAAAATTGTTATAAAAAGTTATTCTTTTTTCAGATTTTCTTATTTATCTCTAAGTTTAGAATGCTTGCGGCTGTAACCAAAATAAATACAGAATCCGATGAGCATCCATACGCCCAGCCTGAGCCAGTTAGCCCATCCCAGTCCGTATATCATGGAGCCGCACACAATAATGCCTAATATGGGCACAAAAGGGACAAAAGGCGTTTTGAATTCCCTTGGCACATCAGGATTTTTAACGCGCATTATCCACACGCCTGCGCACACAAGCATAAAAGCAAACAAGGTGCCTATGCTTGTCATGTCGCCTACAATATCTTGCGGAATAAAAGTGGCGAAAATACCTACAAACAGCAAAAAAATCCAATTCGATTTATGGGGTGTATGAAATCGGGGGTGCACTTGCGAAAAAATATCGGGTACCAATCCATCGCGGCTCATGGAGTAAAAAACACGCGACTGTCCGTAGAGCATTACCAGAATTACGGACGAGAAACCTGCAAGAATAGCCACAGTTACAAGCGTGGCAAGCCATCCATAACCCGTCATGTAGGTTTGTATGGCATAGGTTATGGAAGCTTCTTTTCCTTCGGTTCTGAAGTCGTTAACAGTGGCAACACCGGTTAACACATAAGCAAATAGAATGTAGAGCACGGTGCAGATAACTAACGAGCCCAAAATGCCCCATGGGAGCGCTTTTTTAGGATTTTTAGTTTCTTGCGCCGCCGTAGATACGGCATCAAAGCCAATAAAAGCAAAGAAAACAACGCCGGCAGCGCCTAATATGCCTAATATTCCGCCAAAATGATGAGATACTCCTTGTGAATCTACATAAATAGAAGGTTCAGGGATAAATGGCGTATGATTTTCGGGATTGATAAACGACCATCCGAATATGATAAATAATATTACGATAGAAACTTTGGTGATAACGATAATGCTGTTTACCAATGAGGATTCACGTGCACCTTTGATAAGCAAAAGAGTAAGTAACAACAAAATAATAAAAGCCGGAATATTCATGATGCCGTGCACTCCCGATATGCTTGTTTCAAAAGGCGAATGGCACCATTGATAGGGCATTTGCAGGTTAAAATAATGCAGCAATTTATTAAAATATTCGCTCCAGGCAATACTCACGGTTGCAGCACCTAAAGCATATTCGAGCACTAAGTCCCACCCTATAATCCAAGCAATAAACTCGCCCATTGTTGCATAGGAGTATGTATATGCACTTCCTGCCACCGGAATCATAGAAGCAAACTCGGCATAGCATAAGCCGGCTAAAGCACATCCTACACCTGCAATAATAAAGCCTATAGTAACCGCCGGGCCGGCATTGTTTGCTGCTGCTGCCGCCGTTCTTACAAAGAGCCCCGCGCCTATAATAGCGCCTATGCCTAAAGCTACTAATCCCCAAGTGGATAAAGTACGTTTTAATGCATGTTCATTATCGTCGTTTTGTTCCAATAGCGAGGCTATTGATTTTGTTTTCCATAAAGTTGACATCTTGGGACAAGTTTTTAAGTTGTTGTTCTGATTTTTAGTGCATTAAAAATACAAATTTTCAGAAATTATACAACTTTACGGCATAAAAAAAGCTGTTTCAATGGAAACAGCTTTTGTTAGTGGTTATTTAAGTTTTAGTAGAACAATATTCTGTTATCTTTAATTTTAGCTTTTTCCTGCAAAATGGAAGTAAGTTGTTGCAAACTGTTTCTGAACATCATTTCCATTCTCCTTTTTTGGTCAGTATAGTTGGTGGTGGCAGGAGCAGGAATAAGTTCATCGGTGGTAAATACATAAACTGCCTGTTCTCCTTTTACTGCGGATGAAATGTTTCCTTTTTTACTTGCAAATATTTGTCCTACCAGCTTAGGCTCTCTTCCAAACATAGGAATATTGGAACTTGCGAAAGAAACGGATGCCGTATCTATTTTGGTATTAGCAATGTTAGCGGCAATATTCGATAAATCTTTAGATTTGGCAAGTTCATCATTGAGCTTTTTCATTAATATTTCGGCTTTCTTATCTCGTAATACCAAGGGTTTAATGATGTTTTTAATAGATTTCAAGGGTAACAATCCGGCTTCCACTTTGCTTTTGAGGGCAGCTACAACATAAGTGCCATCAGCGTCAAATACGTTTGAGATAGTTCCTTCTTTTGTTTTATGGTTAAAAGCCCATCTTACTATTTCTCTTCCGTTTTTCACACCGGGTATGCTATAGTCATCTGGAGTGAGGCTTTCAAAAACTCTTACATCATTGGTTTTTGAAGCAGCGCTGAATTTTTCCAAGGTGTTATGTGAACTTGCAAAAGAGCTGGCATCGTTATAATATTTTTCTATGGTTTTATCGCTTGGCTCCATAGGTAAGTCAACAAAAGCAACGCGAACTTTTTCGCTGGGTGATTTTTTTTCGGTAATTTTCAGGATATGAAATCCGAATTGTGTTTCAACTTTCTTAAATTCACCTTCTTTACCGTTTATTACCGCAGTATTAAATTCAGGAACCATAGTTCCATTTACAAACCAACCTAAATCACCACCTTTCATTTTTACACTTTGGTCATCATTAAATTGAAGTGAAAGTTTTTCAAATTCGGCAGGAGTGCTTTTTACTTTGTTATATATACTATCCGCTAATTTAGATGCTTGTTCTCTGGTGCGGTTTCCTTGGGCAGCACTCCCTTGGTATGCAATTAAAATATGGCTTGCTTTTAAAGAATCGGGTGTACTTTGGCGCGCCATTACTTTAAAAATATAATTTACATTATTTTGTTGGATAGGTGCCAATACGGTACCCACCGGCGCTTTAAACAAAGCAGAGTCGATGGATGCAGGAAATGAACCTTTTTTTTGCCAAGTGCTGTCGTAACGTCCGTTTACTGATCCTATAAACATCGGAATATCAGTAGCAGCCGTAAATTCCTGGAATATTTTATCCATGTTTTTTTGATAAACATCCATATCTTCTTTAGACATCTTAGGTTCAAAAATCATGTATTCAATGCCTCTTACAGGAATTTTTTGAGTAAAACGATATTTGTTTTCATCATAAAATTTTTGATAGTCGGCATCCGTTAGATTGATAGTACTATCAGAAACGGTTTGGTAACGTAATCCGGCTAAGCGCACCTTTGCCGTTTCATTAGCTTCGTTATAGCCGCGTTTGGCTAATGCTGAGGGAACATAAAAACCGTTAGCTACCAAGCTACCATATTTTTCCGATAACTTGTTGGCTTTTATGCTTGCTTCCATAGCCAAGTAGCGTTGTTTCATGGCAGGGTCCACTTTATCCAAGTTTTCAAGGAAATTATTGATTGTTCTGGGGTCGAAACGCCCTGTTTGTGGGTCTGTAAAACTACGCACAATCATAGGATCAGGATTTTTTCCTCTGATTAAATCGTTGAGTTCGTCTGCAGAAACTGCCAACCCCAATTTTTCAAATTGTTTTTCCAATAATATTTCATTAACTTTTTGGTTCCAAGTTTGCTGACGTATCTGGAACGATTCCTCGGATGTTAAACTGGCTTTTCCATACTGCTGTTTGGCAGCTTCCATGTTTTGCTCAACGCTTTTGTTGAAATCGGTCATGCTTATTTTATCGCCATTTACTACGCCCATATTATTGGTATGGGTGTTTGACTTGCGTTGGAAATCGCTTAAAATAAATAAAACTAATGCTAACCCGATTACTACTACCAAAAGCCAGTAGTGTTTACGTATTTCACCAATAAGTGCCATTTGTCTGTAATTTTTTATTTTATATAAAGAGGTGCAAATTTACACTTTTTCGATAAGTGTAAAAATATTTTTTGCAAGTTAAGCATATTTTTTTAAATATGTGGAGTTTAACGCATAAGAAAAGAGATTTTTGTTAGGAGAAAAGAGTTATTTTATTCTCACCAAAATCTTATCGATGCGCGTATCGGAGGCTTCCAAAATTATGAATGAGAATTTGTCTATTTCTATTTGGTCGTCAATTTTAGGAATATCATGAACATGGCTTATAATGTATCCTGCCAGCGTTTCATATTCGTCTGATTCAGGAATATTAAGCCCGTAGGTTTGGTTAATATAGTCTATTTCTAACCTGCCCGAAAATTCAAATTCATTTTTATTGAGTTGTGTTTCTGCAAATTCGTCTTCATCAAACTCATCATCTATTTCGCCGAATATTTCTTCTATCAAATCTTCTGTTGTTATCATTCCTGCGGTGCCGCCAAATTCGTCAAAAATAACGGCTACACTTCGGCGTTGCTTTATCATCATGTTGAGCAAATCGCTTGCGGCAATGGTTTCCGGAACCGCAATAACAGGACGTACTATGGAAGTGAGGGTTTCAGGTTTTTTAAACAAATCATGCACGTGTATGTAGCCGGTGATATTGTCTATTGTTTCTTTATATACCGGAATTTTGGAGTGTTTAGATTCAATAAATAACGATTGTATTTCCTCTATGGGTGTTTGCTCGCTTACCGCGATAATTTCGTTACGTGGAACCATGCATTCGCGCACTTTGGTTGTATGGAATTCCAATACATTTTGTATCATTTGTATTTCAGGCACTTCTTCTTCTTTTTCGGATGAGGGCTGATAAATATCTTTCAAATACTCGTTAAAATCAATAGCGCTAAAACGATAAGGCTCTACAACACTACTAAATCCCAACTTTTTTAGTATAAATTCGGCAATGCCCAGAAATAAGAACATAAGCGGAGACAGGATAACATATACCAATAGTGCCGGAATAGCAAACAGATTAAGCAAACCATTGGGGTTTAAGCGAAACAACATTTTAGGTAAAAATTCCGCCGTTACAAGAATAATAAGGGTGGAGACAACAGTTTGTATAAGCAACACAACCCAGTTGGAGTTTAATCCTGTTGGCAACATTTGTATAATTAAAGGCTCTAAAAGGGCTGCTGCCGCAATACCATAAATAACCAAGGCTATATTGTTGCCAAGTAGCATGGCTCCTATAAAGCGGGATGGGTGAGCGAGAAAACGCGAAATAACTTTGGAGGAGAGTTTGCCTTTACCCTTGTCTATTTCTACTTTTAGCTTGTTTACGCTTACAAAGGCAATTTCCAAGCCTGAAAAAAAGCCCGAGAAAAGAATAGTTAATATTATAACCATGTAATTGTTCATGCCTATTCTTTTTTTGTATTGTTTGTTTGAGGCTCTTTGCTTTTGCTTTCGTCCACTTTGAAAGTGCTATTATATTTGGGATCTACGGGTATTTGCCAGTTTTCAAACAAATCATTCGATTCCATACTTGAGCCGAAAATGGTTTTGGTTGGACTTGTGATAGAAACATCTTTTTTTGAATATACTTTTTTGGTGTTTTTATCCCAAAAAAGCTCTTCTGTTTTCAGTGTCAGCTCTTTTTCCAGATTTTTCACTATCACGTTACCTTTAGCCTGCATAAGGTTTCTTGATTCCCAGCTTATGCCGTAATTAGCCGTTAATTCGGTTTTTTTACGATTCAATGAATCGAAAGATTCTATTTTAAATCCTTTCGGAAATTCGGAATAGGCTTCACCTGTGTTGTATCTTACCATTAAAGGAGCAGAAAGGTGCAGCGTTATGTTACCGCTTTCACTTTGCTTGAGGTTAATATTTGTAATGTAAATATCAGGTATGGAATCTTTTTTATTGCCTTGTTTGTTATTATCTCGTTCTTTTTTGTTGCATGCAAATAAAAGAAACGGCAAGGCGAAAGCTAAAAAAATACTGTATTTAAAAAAAGATTTATACATATCGCATTACTATATATACTTAAAACTAAGTTTTAAAAGTAGCGCTGTTTTAAAAACCACAATTCTTGCAATGATCCGCCTATGCTGATTTTAAAGTAGTTGTCTCTTATAGAGCCCTCTCCTGCATTGCCATATGTGCCGGCTTCAAACCCCAAATTGAAAGTGGAATTAGATTTAATGGTAGGCAAACCTAAACCGAAACTGAACGCAATATCATTAATGGGTTTATTGTTAATAGTGAGATACGTTTTTTCGAACCTGAAACCTGCCCGATAATAAATTCTTTCCCAGTATTTACCGATAGTTCCTTTCATAGGTCTAAACTCGCCACCTAAAGAAACACGCACATTGTCATTGAGTCCGCCGTTAACACCTAAATATTTATAATTACTCCATTGTTGCCATTTAACATCAGCGGCAGCCATCCAGCGGTTTTTTTCGCCATAGCTCAACCCAAAACCTACCGCCATGGGAATAACGATTTTGCCACTTTCTCCTTCTTTAAAATTGATGGTATCTGCCACAATATCAACCCCTTTTATATAGTCTTTTTTAAACCGATATATTACCCGGTCTGTGTTAGCCGAAATATTTTGTTTGGGGCTGAAAGTGAGCCCTATATTCAAAAAATTATTTTTCTTCAGGTCTATTTTGTATAGCAAGCCCATATCTAACGTAATGCCGTGTGCATAGGTAGTTCTTTTATCACCTATGTTAAAAAAGTAAACAGAGTCGGGGAAAGTAGCTTGATTTTCTTTTTCTATATTTCCGAAAAGATATTGCATATTTACACCAACAGACAGGTTTTTATAGCCTACCGCATTACCCCAGAAAACTTTATTGAGCCCACCCGAACCTTTGTAAATATTTACAATGCGACCGGCAATATTGGGCTGGTTTATTATTTCGTCATGTATTTCGTAAGATACTTTTGAAAAAGGAACAAGTCCGAAAGCGGTGCGCCAAAACTTGAATACGGGAAAGCCTAAGCTTAGGTCGGCAAGGGATGCGTCAGTAGTTTTTTGCTTTAAGGATGCGGAACTGAGCGTGCCGCTGCGCAGGTAAAAAGATCCGTTAAACACAAAAGAAAGTGAATCAAATGCCATATAAGATGCCGGATTACCCGAGTTTATAAAATAAGGGCTGCTATAAGGTACCGAAACTCCGCCTATTGCCATCTGTATCTGATTAGAATTTGAATATAACGAACCTATGCCATACACCGAGTAGGGTAGGGAGTTTTGCGCGTTGCTACTTAGTGTGCACACCATCATAAAAATGGTAACAGCTAACGGTTTTAAAAAATTAATATTTTTCAATGTTGTAGTTTAATATTAAGTTTAATCCTTCAAGAACTATATTTGGGGCAACAAAGGTCTTAATTTTTAATCTTTTATCAAAATAATTATGATCGCCCCCTGTTAAAACAATTTGTAAATCTGTATATTTTTGGTTGTATTGTTCTACAATTCCCTCCACTTCAGCCAGAATTCCGTTTAAAACCCCCGATTCCATTGAAGATTGTGTGGTTGTTCCAATAAGTTCCGCGTTTATGGTGCTGTTCAATAGGGGTAGTTTTCCTGTAAAACTATGCAACGCCTTATATCGTATTTGTATGCCTGGCGAAATTGCCCCGCCAAGATATTCATTATATTTGTTTACAAAATCAAACTTTAACGCAGTTCCGGCGTCTATAACCAGTACATTTTGATTAGGGAATAATGCGTTAGCGCCTATTGCTGCAGCCAGCCTGTCTTTGCCCAAGGTTTCAGGCGAAAGGTATTTGTTGGTGAGTGGAATGGGCAGTTGGTGTGTGAAAAGGGAAAAGGTATAATTTTTTTCTAAAAAAGTGTTTATTTCTTTAGGGTAGTCTTTTACCGCAGAGATTATAACATGCGACACACTAAGGTTTTTATCGCAAAAATCCTGTATAATATTCACATCTATTTTTTCAAGCCTTTGAGAAGCAATAATTTTATTGCATTCAAAAAGAGCCATTTTTACAGAGGTGTTACCTATGTCTATAACAAGATTCATGCAAAGGATTTTATGAAACAAAAATTTTGTTAGTTGCAAATGTAAAAAAAGCTATTTACATACTTTCGGGCTTAAAGATTTATATATTTGTATTTTTGAAAAATTAACAACACCAACTTTATAAGCAATTAAAAACCAATGAATAAGAAAATAGTTTTTATATTTTGCGCTTTTTTATTTTCCTCTGGCTTGTGGGCGCAGCAAGCTGTTTCTATCTATGATACGCAAGCCGATCCGGCTAAGGACTTGGCTGTAGCTTTAAAAAAAGCAGCTACCAATGGCAAGCATATATTTATAAAGGTAGGAGGCAACTGGTGCCCGTGGTGTATCAAATTTCACAAGTTTGTAGAAGAAAATAAAGCGCTCGACAGCTTGGTAAAAGCAAATTATGAAATGATACTGGTAAACTACAGTCAGGAAAACGAGAATATAGCTTTTCTTTCCCAATACAACTTTCCCCAGCGTTTCGGATATCCCGTTTTTTTATTTTTAGATGCCAAAGGCAAACTACTACATACACAGGATAGTGAATATTTGGAGGAAGGTAAAAACTATTCGGAGGAGAAAGTTACACGTATGTTCAGGATGTGGTCTCCCGTTACCATAAAACAGGCTGCTGAAAAGTATGCAAAACCCACGTGGCGAAAAAAGAAATAAGCCGAACTTTTTTAAAACATATAAGAAAAGGCAGAGAATTCATGATTTTATGAACTACTTTTGCCTTTTTATGTTTAAAAATAGTTTACACACAAATTTTAGTCGTTAAAAAATTAAGCCCAAATACGAATGAAAGATTCAAGAAGAATTTATATTTTTTTGCCGGTTATTTTTGCCATAGTATTGATTGTTGGATTTGCCATGGGATATTACTTATTTCGTGCTTCCAGTGCAGTAAATAATGGGGGTAGGGTTATGAGTAAAAATCTGAATTCGGAAAATAAACTCTATCAGCTTATAAATTATATTGATAATAATTATGTTGATACCGTTGACACGCAGCAATTAGACGAAGAAGCTATTGTGGGTATGCTTAAAAGCCTTGACCCACACTCCGTATATATTCCGGCATCTGAGCTCAATGATGTAAATGATGAATTGGCGGGAAATTTTGAAGGAATTGGCGTGCAGTTTCGCATAGAGCAGGACACGGTAATGATTGTCAATACGGTTTCAGGTGGTCCATCCGAGAAAGTGGGCGTGTTAGGCGGAGACCGCATCGTGAAGGTGAACGGCAAAACTATCGCGGGGGTTAAAATTACCACCGATAAAGTAATGAAACTATTAAAAGGGAAAAAAGGAACAAATGTAGTTATTTCTGTTTACAGGCGCGGGGTAGCTAAGCTTCTTGATTTTACCATTACGCGTAATGTTATCCCCACCTGGAGTATTGATGTGGCTTATGCGCCTACGCCGCAAATAGGCTATGTTAAAATAGCAAAGTTTAGCGCTACCACGGAGAAAGAATTGCACGAAGCCCTTGAAAAATTTAATAAAGACGGGGTGAAAAAGTTAATCCTCGATTTAAGAGGTAATTCGGGAGGATACTTGCAGGAAGCTATTGCCGTGGCTGACGAATTTTTGCCTAAAGAAAAACTTATCGTTTACACCAAAGGCTTGCACAGGTCAAAACAAATGGCATATGCTACTGACGAAGGTCTGTGGGACGATAAACCGTTGGTAGTATTGATTGATGAAGGCTCCGCATCAGCCAGCGAAATAGTGGCAGGGGCTATACAAGATAATGACAGAGGCACTATTATTGGCAGACGTTCCTTCGGCAAGGGATTGGTACAAGAGCAAGTGAAATTGAGCGATGGTTCGGCTTTGCGATTGACGGTTGCGCGTTACTATACACCTACCGGACGTTCCATCCAAAAACCTTATACAAAAGGCGCTGAAGATTATTTTATGGATATTCTACACCGTGCACAAGACGGCGAATTGGAAAGTGTTGACAGCATTAAGAAAAATAAGAGCCTGCAATATAAAACCCCCAAAGGCAAGATTGTATATGGAGGAGGAGGGATAATTCCCGATGTTTTTATACCTATAGAAAGGATGGGCAATAATGATTTTTACAGGCAGTCTGTGGGCAAAGGGATTTTGTATCAGTTTATTTTTAATTATACCGATAAAAACCGTGCAGCACTCAAAAAATATGCTACAGCCGAACAGTTTGACCAATATTTTAAAATCCCCTCGTATTTATATAACGAATATGTGGAGTATGCAAAAAAACATGGCATCAAAGGAGAAGAAAAACAAGTAAAAGAGGCAAAGACGGAAATAACAGACTTAATGAAAAGTTATATAGCCCGTGATTTATACGACTTTAAAGGTTTTTATCCTTTATACCTCCGTACCGATAAAACGTTCCAAAAAGCGATACAAACGCTTAATAAAACAAAGTAAAAACGCATACGTTTCTCAAAGCGCTTCTATTCAAAAGATTGAAGCGCTTTTATTTTTTTATCTTTGGGCGAAAGCCCTTTTTGAGGGAAACGCTTGTTAATTTCCTTTTCCCAATCGCCATACATGGCATTGGGGAGAATAATATATTTTTGTCCAAATACTTCTGGGTTCTCCGTTACTTTTTCAGCCGCTGATTTTCCATCATTTGCATAGTAATAAATATCCGAAAAGTCGTTTAGATTATCACCAAAAAACAAAACGATAGAATAAGTTTGGGCAATCTTTTGTCTTCTGCTTTCTTTGCTTGATGATTTTTCCGATTTTAAAATCAGATGTTCATTGTCGGCAAAAGGGAAATTCTTTTTTTGCAGATTAAGCAGTGTGGCGGCTCTTTCTTTTTCATCCCTGTTGGTAACATAAAAAGCCTGAACGCCATTGTCCTTGGCAAAATTCAAGAAACGCAAAGCTCCGGACAAAGGCTCTGCATCGGCTTTTTTAACCCATTTATCCCAATCTTCTTTTTTAAATGAGCGTTTTTGCAAAATTTCGTAAGCTTCAAAAGGCGAGTTGTCGAGTACGGTTTCATCAATATCCAATACAATAGCCTTAGGCTTTTGGCAACTATCCTGTATCAGTATTTGAGAAAGACGCAGGGTGCCTATGTTGAAAGCTTGTTCCGTGAGGGCTTTATATTCTCCGGAGCGTTGCATCCACACCGTGGCATTGAGAAGTTCGTCCGCGTTTTCTGCTTTTGTTTGTGGGTATGCAGACACTGAAAAAACAAAAAGTAGTGTAAAAAAGAAGGTGATTTTTTTCATTTGTTTATCAATATTAGTGATTGGAGCCGTCAAAAATACAAAAAAGAGGACAAAGCCTCTTTTTGTAAACGTTATTTGTATAATAATTAGTATCGTTCTACGGAAATGCTTGAAACACCGGCTTTTAACGTGATGTAAACTTTATTTTTACTGGTGTTGTAATTTGATGTTCGGTAGTTTTGCTTGCTCACTTTTTCAAAGCCTACAAAATCCTTACTTCCTAAAACGATATTCGAGACAATTTCGCACCCCGAATCCTTGGGTATTTTTATATTCATAGAGGCTGCTCCCGAGCTTATATCTATTTTTGTTTCGCGGTATAGCGAGCCTATTTTCAGGTCTATGTCAGCCGCACCTCCATCGATAGAAATGGATTTAGTCTTAAAAGCAGTAAAATCTAAATCTGCATTTGCAGCTCCTACTTTCATACGTACATCCCAAACAGGAGCCGAGTTCAATTTTATAGTGGTAGTAGAGCCTTTACTATTTGCGCCCTTATTGTTTTTCATCGAAACGTCAATTGTAGTGAGG
Source organism: uncultured Bacteroidales bacterium (assembly GCA_937889945.1). Taxonomy (GTDB): domain Bacteria; phylum Bacteroidota; class Bacteroidia; order Bacteroidales; family UBA4417; genus UBA4417. Next base: position 28,704 of record CALBZC010000040.1, on the reverse strand, counting down.
CTGTCAACAGTATTAGCCGTCATAGCATACCTGTTGGTTGCTTTGTCTTGCGAAACCTCTATTAAATTTGAACTTGTTTCTGCCAAGTTAAAAGATGCCGCGGCTAATTCCATATTCAATATGGCATTTTTAGTTTTTGCATCGTATGCTTGTACAATGGGACTATAAGAATAGTTGGCTGTGGAATCGCTTTCATTGTCATCATCATCCGTTTCATCGTTCCAAACATATTCTTTTCCATAAGAGTGAAACCAATGGTTTTTTGTATCAAACTGTTGAATAATGATAACAAAAAGCACAATTATGCCGATGGAAACCGAAAGTTTTATCCAATCTTTTAGAGGAACAAGCGAAATGCCCCATAATATTAATACCAAAGGAATAAGATAGCGGATGGAGAATATGGAGAAACTTAGAATGCCCAAGTTTTTCAGTATAAACAGGATGCCTATTACTACCAGCAAAACACCCCAGAAGATTTTTTTATAACTTAACTCTTTCATAATGTCGTAGTTTTATTTTATTGTTGTATGCATGTTTACAAGCAGGGAATTATTTATTTTTAAAGAACTTGTTTTGCATGCTTTATTTTATATTCCGGTTAAAAATCAGTAGGCTCTTTATAAGAGGAGATATTGCTATCATCATGTTTGGGCAATTCGCGGGTGTCGGTATGGGATTTGTAAAAATCGCCCGAATCATTATCCATTTTATCGGTTTTCTTTTGTTTATTATAAGCGCCATATATCAGAATTCCTCCCAATATGATGAATGCGAGCGGCCATAGGGTATCCATGTCGAATCGGGGAATTATCAGATGCATGAAGAATAAAAGCCCCAGCGCTATAAGCATAATTCCTATAACCAGATTGTTGCGTTGTTTAGAGCCGGGAATTTCCTCAGGCACTATTTCTTCTACGCTTGCTTGCAGGTTTTCATTTATCGCATTTTTAGCTTCTCGTTGCGGAACAGCTATCCATAAAATGATATAAGCTAAAAACCCCACGCCGCTTGCAAATAATAAAATCACGAACAACACTCTCAGTATTACGGGGTCCAGGTCAAAATATTCACCTAATCCGCCGGCAACTCCACCTAAAACTTTGTGCTGAGTTGATCTATATAAACGTTTTTTGTGTTCCATTTCTTTATGTATTAAGTTTTCAAAAGTTAATTATTTTAATAACATGTTTATTTGTTGCATGTGTTTATAACACAAGAATTTTCGGGCAATTCGAGGGGGCGTAATGGTACAATTATCCATATTACTAAGTAGAGGAGCAATCCGGAGCCCACTCCGAAGAAAAGGAGGGCAAAAGCAATTCTGATTAATGCAGGGTCGAGTCCAAAATATTCGGCTAATCCGCCGGCAACTCCGCCAATAACTCTTTCATTTCTTGAACGATATAATCTTTTTACGTTTTCCATTTTTTTATTTTTTATTTTGTTTGATTATATGACGCACCTTTTTTGTTGGGGTTACAAAAAATAAATCAAGAAAACAAAAATGTGTGCATAATTACCTCAAAAACAGGCAACTATCTCCAAAACTTAAAAAGCGAAAATCGTGTTGTAGTGCATAATCATATGCGTTTTTCCAGTTTTCACCTATAAAAGCGCTTACTAACAACAGCAATGTGCTGCAAGGTTGGTGAAAATTAGTAATAATAGCATGGGGGATATGATAGGTATAACCGGGAGCAATAAGCAGTGATGTTTGTCCGTGCAATTCTTCTATTCCGGCGTTTTCCATTACTTCAAGCACGCGGTGCAAAGATTCTTCGGTAGATATGGTTTTATTTGCCGATATTTCATACGGATCCCATTGTGTTATGTGCAGATAGGGATGCTCGGGCATTTTATCAAGCCATTTAACACCTTGCCAATAAACGCTTTCCAATGCTCTTACGCTTGTAGTGCCTACTAAAGTAATATGTTTAGATGTATATTTCAATATATTTTCGATCAAATGCTTTGTAATTACAATTTGCTCGTTATGCATTTCGTGATTGCCAATAGTTTCTGATGTAACAGGTTTAAAGGTTCCTGCCCCCACATGCAAAGTAACGGCATCGGTGGCTATATTTTTACTTTTAAGCGCTGCGAACACCTCTTCCGTAAAGTGTAATCCTGCAGTAGGAGCAGCAACAGAGCCTTCGTTGTGCGCAAAAATAGTTTGATAACGTGTATTGTCTTCATTATTTGCATCCCTGTTAATATAGGGAGGCAAAGGAACTTTACCGAAAGTTTCCAAGATATGAGCAAATGAAAGATGAGTAGGTTGCCAGTTAAAACCTACAATAAAATCCTTTTCGTTTCTTTCTACCAATGAAGCTGAAAGCTTAATGCCTTCAGCAATGAGTTCCAGATTGCCGTTTTTCCATTTGCGTGCGTTGCCAACCAAGCATCTCCATGTACATTGTCCTTTGCATGTGAATGCGGATTGTATATCCGTAGTGGGAGAAACAGGTTCTAAAGTAAAGATTTCTATACGTGCGCCGGTTGCATTCTTACATAATAAACGGGCATGTACTACGCGGGTTTCATTAAAAACAAGCAAACTATCGGCAGGCAGGTAAGAAGCTATGTTTTTAAAAACATCTTCTTTTATTGAATTATTTTGATAGATTAATAACTTTGAAGCATCTCTTTCAGGTAAAGGAAACTGGGCTATTTTGTGGGGGGGCAGGTTATAGTTATAATCTTCAATTTTTATATCGCGCAAAGCGTCTGTCATTATTCTGAATTTTAAAAATGCAAATTTACATCATTATTTGAAAAGGTCGTCCAAGCCTATTTCTTTGTTGTAAATATCCACCACATCTTCAGCATCTAACACTACCAAGCGCTCTATCTTGTTACTTATTTGTTTATACCAAATCTCCACGAAAAAATTGTCCATTACGTAGAGGTGAATATTGAAAAATAAATATATACGGGACGCTATTTCTGTTCCTTGCTCAAAAAGGGTTTCCACTTGTTGCAATGGAGTTAGTTTTATGAAATTGTGCTTATCCAATTTAGAGGTAAAATTACTTTTGTATATATAAACACCATTTAGGGGGAAATGCTTAATTTTACGCTAAAATTTTTATAATTCATGATAAAGAAACATATTCCCAATACAATTACCTGTTTCAACTTGATTTCCGGATGTCTTGGTATTATTATGACATTGCAGGGCAAAGTGCAATACGCACCTTATTTTATAGGCATAGCAGCAGCTTTTGATTTGTTGGACGGCATGGTGGCGCGTATGCTACACGTTAAAAGTGAAATAGGTAAACAATTAGACTCGTTGGCTGATGTGGTTTCTTTTGGTGTGTTACCGGGTTTTATCATGTATCAGATGATGCTCACAAGCAATTATATGCCGGCTTCGGATAAGCCGTATAATGTTTTTGCTTTTGTGTGGCTCTTGATTCCGGTGTTTTCGGCACTGCGCCTCGCACGTTTTAATGTTGATACGCGACAAACAACATTTTTTATAGGCTTGCCGGTGCCCGCAAATGCTATTTTTATAGGTTCGCTGGGGTTGATTTATTTTCATGACCTCATTACGGGTAATAGCAATTGGTTTACGCACATAATAGGAAATTATTATGTGTTAAGTGCAATAACCATACTATTTAGCTATTTACTTTTGTCAGAGTTGCGCTTGTTTTCGTTAAAGATGGATAGTTTGAAATGGGAGGATGCTAAACCGCAGTTTATATGGGCAGCTTGTACGCTATTATTCTTAATGCTATTCAGTTATTTAGCTATACCGCTCAGCATACTTGTGTATATTATAGTGTCTCTTGTATTTTTTAAAGCGGAAGCTAAATAAGAAAAGTGCAATTCTTATTATTAAGGAAAGTTCTCTCTTTATTGATTATTTTATACTTCTTAAATCGAAATTACTTCCTAAATACACTTTGCGCACGGTTTCGTCGTTGGCAAGGTCTTCGGCGCTACCCGATTTCAATACGGAGCCTTCAAACAGGAGGTAGGTTCTGTCTGTAATGCTTAGCGTTTCGTGCACATTATGGTCGGTAATTAATATACCGATATTTTTTTCTTTAAGTTTTACAACGATACTTTGTATATCTTCCACGGCAATAGGGTCAACGCCGGCAAAGGGTTCGTCAAGCAAAATAAATTTAGGGTCGTTAGCCAACGTCCGCGCAATTTCCGTTCTCCTACGTTCGCCCCCCGAAAGCTGGATACCCATGTTTTTACGCACGTGCTGCAAGCTAAACTCATCAAGTAAGCTCTCTAACTTATCTTTTTGTTCGGCTTTAGAAAGACCGGTAAATTCGAGAACCGCTTTAATATTATCCTCTACCGAAAGCTTGCGAAAAACAGAAGCCTCCTGCGCCAGATATCCAATACCAAGTTGTGCGCGCTTATAAATAGGCTCGTTCGTAATATCTTTATCATCAAGATAAACACGACCCTCCAATGGTTTTATCAAACCGACAATCATGTAAAAAGAAGTGGTTTTGCCGGCGCCGTTAGGACCCAGCAATCCTACAATTTCTCCTTGTTTCACGTTTACAGAAACTTTATTGACTACCGTGCGTTGACGGTATTTTTTTACAAGATTATCGGTTCTTAATATCATAAACAGGTATGAGTAATTTAGATAGGGATTATCAGACATGCATGGGAAAGGTTATATGCAAATGTCCAATAAGGCTATCGTTTTTATTTGACCAAGGCAAAAGTAATTAAAAAATTAAACGTATTACTTTATACTATCCCAAAATTCAACAGCGCGGCGCATGTGCGGAACAACAATAGTGCCGCCCACAAGCAAGCCAATGCCAAGGGTTTCAAAAAGTTCAGCTTCATTAACGCCGTTTTCCTTGCAGCGCAGCAAGTGATATTTTACGCAATCATCGCAGCGCAATACCAATGATGAAACCAACCCTAACAGTTCTTTGGTTTTCACGGGCAACGCGCCTTCCATGTAAGCGTTGGTATCCACATTAAAAATACGTTTTACCACTTTATTATCTACCGCTAAAATGCGCTCATTCATTTTGGCGCGATAAGCGTTGAAGTCATCTACCGGATTTGACATATTAAATAATCCCTTCTTTTAAAATATCGTGTAAGTGAATAATGCCGAGGTATTCGTTATTTTCCGCCACAATAAGTTGTGTTATGTTTTTTGCGCGCATTTTGTCCAACGCATCACTAACCAATGCGGTAGGCTCTATCGTGCTGGGGTTGGGCGTTAAAATATCTTTTGCTTGTATATCGGTTACGTCTTTTTTACTTTGTAACATGCGCCTCAAGTCGCCATCGGTAATAATGCCCACCAATTTGCCGTCTTTTTCCACAGCGGTGCATCCCAAGCGTTTAGAAGAAATTTCGATAATAATTTCTCTTATGCCTGTTTCCATAGCTACTGTTGGCTTTGCATTATTTTTATATATATCATCTACACGGAGATAAAGCCTCTTTCCTAAAGCCCCGCCGGGGTGATACTTGGCAAAGTCCATAGCGGTGAAACCCCTGCATTCGAGTAAAGCAACCGCCAACGCGTCACCCATCACTAATTGGGCGGTAGTGCTTGAGGTGGGTGCAAGATTATTGGGGCATGCTTCGCGCGAAACAGTCGTGTCAAGAACCAAATCCGCCTCTTGTGCAAGATAAGAATCTTTATTGCCTACAATAGCAATAAGTTTATTCCCTGCCAATTTCAGGAGTGGCGCCAACACTTTAATTTCTGGTGTGTTACCGCTTTTAGATATGCAGATAATAACATCTTCGGGTTTAATCATGCCCAAATCGCCATGCACGGCATCGGCAGCATGCATAAAAATAGCCTGTGTGCCTGTGGAATTAAGAGTTGAAACAATTTTAGTTGCAATATTGGCGCTTTTGCCAATACCTGTTATTACCACACGACCGCCACTACCGTAAATCAGTTCCACACATTTCACAAAATCTTCGTCAATGCTGTGCTTTAAGTTTTCAATAGCTTCGCACTCATCGTTGATTGTTTTAACGGCAATAGCTTTAATTTCTTCAGGTGTTTTCACGAATAAAATAAATTTTTACAAAGATAAGTATTTTATTAAATGCGCATTTATATCTTAATGCGTCACGCGTATTTGCTTAGGTTATAAAAAAACACATCGTGTAAAGCGTATAAGTTTAATAAAAACAAGTTTATCAGACAGTTATGTGTTTGGTATTGGGGATGTTGTTAAAAATAGTTAATGCTTTGTTTTTAAAATATTTAACATGCTTACTTTTGATTTATAATTTGTTGTTTATGAAACGTTTTTTTATTCTCTTTTTATTATTCTTTATTACATATAATTCTCTTTGGGGACAAGCATTGCAAGGTTCTATTTTAGATAATGAACGTAACCCCATACCTTTTTCCACTGTTTTTATTAAGGAATTGAATATGGGAGCTGTAGCAAACGAGAAGGGGCGTTTTTCCATACAGCTTAAAGAAGGTCAATACCAATGCACGTTTCAGTGTATCGGATATGAAAAAGTAACCCGAACCATAGAAATAAACAAGACCACGAAACCGTTGGAAATAGTGCTTAATCCGGTAGTTTATGCATTGCAGGGGGTTACCGTTACGCCTGGCTCCGAAGATCCCGCTTATCCTATTATGCGTCATGTAATGGCAAAGTCGCCATATTTTGCCAATATGATTAAATCATACAACGCAGATGTTTATATACGTGGCAGCATGCAAGTGCTAAAATTATCGGGAGCCGTAAAAATACTTGCCCGTAAGGAGCTTAAAGAATCGGGAATTAAAGAAGGGAAAACATACATGGAGGAATCTTTTAACGAAATCGATTTTAAAGCGCCCAACATCTTTAAACACAAAGTGAAGTCCATACAAAGTTCCATGCCAAAAAACAACGGGCAGTCGGGAGAGAGTATTACGTATCTCACATACAATTTCTATAAAGACAGCAGGGGAGGGCTTAAATCGCCCATAGTGTCGGGAGCATTCAACTACTATAAATATATATTCAGGGGTTCGGTAACGCAAGGAGGTAAAAATGTTTTTAAAATCCAGATAGTTCCTAAAGGGAATAGTTCGGATTATTGTTCTGGTTATATTTATGTCGTGGATGACTTGTGGTGCCTGTCGGCAGTGGATTTAACCGTGAATGGAAATTTAAACACCAGCATTCTTATTCATCAAAATTACAGTGAGCTAAAACCCAATGCATGGGTTCCTATCAGCAACAGGATGAGTTTACATGTAAAAACCATGGGCAACGAGATGAAAGCTGCATATAATGCTTCAGTTACTTATAAATCTTTAGTTATAAACACGCAAATTATGCCTGCCACAATGGCAACAGAAAAGAATAGTAGCCAAAAACCTTATCAATACAGCAAATCGGCATTGATAAAAGTAAATAAATTAGATAAAAAGATAAAAGATTTATCGGCAATAGACAAACTTACCACCAAACAATCTTCACAATTGGCAAAAGCGCAGATGCAGCGCAACGATTTACTTATGCGAGATTCTTTACGGAATAATCATGAATACATTGAGACCTATAAATGGGAGAAAGATTCACTGGCGCAAAAGCAAGACAGCGCTTTCTGGAGCAAGGTGCGTACCGTGCCTCTCGATTCGGCTGAAATGATAAGTTTAAAAGAAAGCAAAAGTAAAGATGCCGTTGATTCTACAAGCAAAGGGTTTAAAAAACCAACTGAGAAACCTTTAAAAGCTATATTTTGGGGAGGTGCACTTTATTCAGATTCTCTTATCAGGTTTAAAACCGATGGACTTATAAATTTAAAAGGATTAAATTTTAACGCCGTAGAAGGTGTAACATATGAAACAAAGCTTGAATACGAGCAGCAAATCTCAAAAGGCAAGGGTTGGCGGTGGGAGCTTAATCCGGGGTATGCTTTTTTGAGAAAATCCCTATTCGGAGAAGCAGATATAAGATTTTCCGACTGGACACGTGGTGGGTACACTATCGGTTTGCAGGGAGGATCGCGTGCGTTGGATTATAACCCACAGGCAGCCACACGTTTTGAGAATACCCTGTATTCGTTATTTTTAAAAGAAAATAAATCAAAACTTTACTTGCGTGACTTTTTGAAGATAGATGGAAGTGTATCTTTAAGCCCTGAGTTTTCACTAAGAGGAAGTCTTTTGGCGGAGAACAATACCATGCTTGAGAATCATTCCGACTTTTCATTTTTTTACAAGAATAAAAACTATAATCCCAATATACCGGACAGCGCTGATTTTGTAATGGAAAACCATAAAAACCTTACCTTTGAGTTTACCTTGTATTATAAAGCCATGCCTTACTATTACATAAAGGGTGGTAAACGTATTCCGCGGTATGAATATTATAACGAAACACCGTCTTTGTCTATAACATGGCGGAAAGGGTTGCCCATAGCCCCTTTTAACACCAATTACGATTTGCTCTTTGCCCGGATTTCCCAACAAATAGATCTTCGCAAGCGTTCGTCGTTTGAATATTCATTGGAAACCGGTTGTTTTGTAAATGCAAAACATATTTATTTTAACGAGTATAAACATTTTGCCGTTCAGCCGTTGGAAATAGGGCTTAAAGATTTTGGTAAACCTTTTCAAAATACGGAATATTATACACATAGCACAAACCAATGGTATGCGGAATTACATACGCAATATACTTCTGACCTATTGCTGCTGAAGCGTTTGCCCATTATCCGCAATCGCCTCTGGAAAGAAAGTTTAATGTTTAATTATTTATTCACTCCTAACCATAATCATTATGCTGAGTTAGGATATGCTATAGGCAACGGATTGTGGAAAGCCGGTGTGTTTGGCAGCATGCATAATATAAATTTTCATGAAGTTAAAATCAAACTTATGTTTCCGCTGTTTGAAAGCAGAACGGCTACCATCAGACTATAGGTTTTAATCACCTCCGATAGATTTGTTTTGTAAGGCAAGAAATTTTTGCATATTGGCAGAACGTTCATTTTTCGTATTTTTGCACCTTTAAAATTTAAACTTTTTAATTTAATCTTATGGATACAGTTGTTAGCGGTATTCGCCCAACGGGCAATTTACATTTGGGGAACTATTTCGGCGCGATGCAAAATTTTATAAAAATGCAGGAAACCAACAATTGCTATTTTTTTATTGCCGATTATCATTCGCTTACCACGCATCCTACACCTGCTGATTTGCATGGCAATGTGAAACAGATACTGGTGGAATATTTAGCGTGTGGTCTTGATCCGGAGAAAGCTACTTTATATTTGCAAAGCGATTTGCCCGAAACTGCTGAGCTATATTTGTTTTTAAATATGAATGCTTATTTGGGCGAATTGGAACGCTGCACTTCTTTTAAAGATAAAATACGCCAGCAACCCGAAAACGTGAACGCGGGATTATTAACCTATCCTACCCTTATGGCTGCTGATATCATTATACACAAAGCCAATAAAGTTCCCGTGGGCAAAGACCAAGAGCAGCATTTGGAAATGACACGTACGTTTGCAAACCGTTTTAATAGGATGTATAAAACAACCTATTTTCCGGAGCCTGTTGCGTATAACTTTGGCGAGCAATTGGTTAAAATACCAGGGTTAGACGGTAGCACCAAGATGGGGAAAAGCGAGGGCGAAGGCAATGCCGTTTTTTTGTTTGACGAGCCTGAGGTTATACGTAAAAAAGTAATGCGTGCTGTTACCGATAGTGGTCCTACAGAGCCAAATCAGCCTAAACCGCAAGCCATCGAAAACCTGTTTAATCTTATGAAAGCGCTATCAACAGCGGATACAATTAAACATTTTGAAGATAGTTACAATAATTGCACGGTGCGCTATGGCGATTTGAAAAAGCAATTGGCTGAAGATGTAATTAAATTTACAACACCCTTTCGTGAACGTATTTTGGATCTGCTGAAAAATGATGAATACTTGCAGAAAGTTGTGGCAATGGGCAAAGAAAAAGCACATGCCAGCGCTGCCAAAACCATCATGGATGTGCGTGAAATTATCGGGTTTAAGAAATTTTAGGAGAATGCTTAAACAAGATATAAAACCCGAAAAAGCAGTGTTGATAGGCATTGTAACGCCTAAAGACGATGAGCGTGCCATTGAGGACTATTTGGAAGAGTTGGCTTTTTTGCTTGATACGGCGGGCGCTATTCCCGATAAACGCTTTATGCAAAAGTTGCCTATGCCGGATTCCCGCACGTTTGTAGGTAGCGGCAAGTTAGAAGAAATTGCCGAATATGTGCGCGCGGCAAATATTGATATTGCTGTGTTTGACGATGAATTAAGCGCCTCCCAAACACGTAATATAGAAAAAACATTGGGTTGTCGTGTGCTGGACAGACCCTTACTTATTCTTGATATATTTGCAAAACGTGCACGTACCAATACAGCACGCACGCAAGTGGAGCTCGCCCAATATCAGTATTTGTTGCCGCGCCTTACGCGCATGTGGACACACTTGGAAAAACAGCGCGGAGGTATAGGCATGCGTGGTCCTGGAGAAAAAGAAATAGAAACAGACCGCCGTATTATACGAGATAAAATAGCGTTGCTCAAAGAAAGATTAAAAGAGATAGACAAGCAGAAGACCACACAGCGCAAAAGTCGTGAAGAGTTGATACGTGTGGCGCTTGTAGGTTATACCAATGCCGGCAAAAGTACTACCATGAATTTGTTGAGCAAAAGCGATGTTTTTGCCGAAAATAAACTCTTTGCTACACTCGATACTACGGTGCGCAAAGTTGTAGTGGACAATTTGCCATTTCTGCTTACCGATACGGTGGGATTCATCCGCAAGCTACCCCATAATTTGGTGGAGTCGTTTAAATCCACCTTGGATGAGGTGAGAGAAGCCGATTTGTTGCTCCATGTGGTAGATATTTCTCACCCTAATTTTGACGAGCAAATAGCCGTGGCAAACCAAACCCTTGCAGAAATAGGATGTGCTGATAAGCCTTCCATCATGGTTTTTAATAAAATAGATGCTTATACGCATATTGAAAAAGACCCTGATGACTTAACGCCTGCGGGCAAAGAAAACATTAGTTTGGAAGAGTTGGAAAAAACGTGGATGGCTAAAGAAAACCAGCCGGCTATATTTATATCTGCTAAAAAGAAAATAAACATAGATCGTTTTCGTAAATTAATTTATGATGAAGTAAGGGAAATGCACATCAAACGTTATCCGTATAATAATTTCTTGTATTAATAAGCAGTTGTCATGCAGGAGAAAAGCTTTTTGATTATTCGCTTAAGTTCTATCGGGGATGTTATTTTAACTACCCCGTTGATCAGGTGTTTGCGAAAAGCCTATCCGCAAAGCCGCATCGATTTTTTGGTAAAAAAACAATTTGTGGATGTAATTGCCGGCAATCCTCATATTGATAATATTATTACTTTTGACACCAAAGCAGATAAGGAGCTTGGCAGGATAAAGAAACTTGTAAAGGCAAATCACTATACCCATATTATTGATTTGCAGAAAAACATACGCAGCATATTCATTTGCTGCGGCTCAAAAGCAACATATTCGACCTTTTCTAAAAGAATTTTTGCACGCTACCTGCTCATTCGTTTTCATTGCAATATCTATAAAGAAACAAAACCTGTTTATTTACGGTATTTTGAAGCCCTAAAAAAGTTAGGTGTAGGATATGATGGTGAAGGAACGGAGGTTTTCCCTTTTGTTTCGGATATTGAAAATGTGGAAAATAAACTCAATCAGCAAGCTGTACAACAATCCTTAGCCATACTTGCAATTGCACCGGGTGCACGGTGGGCAAACAAGCGCTGGACAACAGATGGCTATGCTTCGGCAATCAACGACTTTTGTGATAAAATCCCTGCAATACCTGTTTTTATAGGTGGTAAAGAAGATATAGCCATTGTTGAACAGATACAGCCTTTATTGCGACACCATTCCGTTTCTTTTGCAGGCGAATTAACGCTTATGCAGTCTGCTGCTATGCTTGGCAAAGCAAATGTTGTAATAACCAATGACACAGGCATGTTGCATATGGCACAAGCCATGAAAGCACCTGTTGTTGCTGTTTTCGGACCCACGACTAAAGAATTGGGCTTTTTCCCTTTGCCTGCAAAAAGTCGTGTAGCCGAAATGAATTTAGCATGTCGTCCGTGTACACAAAAGGGCTTGGATGCTTGTCCCAAAGGGCATTTTAAGTGTATGAAAGATATAAATCCGCAACAGGTAAGTAAATTGGCGAAAGAACTTTCTACACTACACAATCTGGAAGACTAATTTATCGATTAAGCAATACAAACCCACCATTTTTGTATTTTTTAGAAATATAAAATCACCTCTTATCATATTTGATTGTTAAACATTCAGAAACTGGAATTAATCTGATTGCTATTTTATTAGTTTAATTATCTTTGCATACCTATTTAATAAAAAAACGGTTTAATATATTTGAACATGCTCAATTCTTTTTTGAAACTTATCTCCGGAGGAGGTACAAAGTCCGGTAAAGATATAAAACAAATTATGCCTTTGGTTGATCAGGCGCGCGTAGAGTTTGAAAAATTACAACATATTTCCAATGACGAACTTCGTGATAAGACAACTCAGTTTAAGCAAAAAATAGCGGAGAATATTAAAGCGGAAGAGCAAAAAATAGCGGCTATACGTGCCAAAATAGAAGAGTCTGTAGAAATGGATATTGATGAGAAAGAAGAACTCTTTAAACAAATTGATGCCATTGAAAAGGAAGAATATGATAAAACACAGAAAATATTAAAAGAAATTTTGCCCGAAGCTTTTGCCGTTGTCAAAGAAACAGGACGTCGTTTTGCACAGAACGAAACGGTAGAAGTTACAGCTTCCGAATTTGACCGCGATTTGGCAGCTAAAAAAGAAAATGTGAATATTCAAGGCGATAAAGCTGTATGGAATACAAGTTGGATGGCGGGGGGCAATATGATTAAGTGGGATATGATCCACTACGATGTGCAGCTAATCGGCGGAACCGTGCTACACGAAGGTAAAATTGCCGAAATGGCAACCGGAGAAGGGAAAACGCTGGTAGCTACCTTACCCATATATCTTAATGCCTTACCCGGTAAAGGAGTGCATGTAGTTACCGTTAACGATTATTTAGCTAAACGTGACTCTGAATGGATGGGCGTGTTGTTCGAGTTTCATGGTTTGCGCGTGGATTGCATTGACAGGCACGAGCCCAACTCCGAAGCAAGAAGAAATGCTTATCTGGCAGATGTTACCTATGGAACAAACAATGAATTCGGGTTTGACTACTTGCGTGATAATATGGCACGCAATCCGGAAGAACTGGTACAGCGTAAACACAATTATGCCATTGTTGATGAGGTTGACTCCGTGTTGATTGATGATGCTCGTACACCATTAATCATATCAGGACCTACACCCAGAGGCGAAAATCAGGAATTTGAACAACTAAAACCCGAAATTTCCAAACTTTACAACGAACAACGTAATTTGGTTACCAAATTATTAGTCGAAGCTAAAAATAAACTTACCCCTGACGGAAGTGGAAAAATATCGACGGATAATGAAAAACTTGGAGGTGAGGCGCTATTGCGTGCATTTCACGCATTGCCCAAATACAAACCATTGATTAAGTATCTGAGTGAGCCGGGTATAAAAGTTATCATGCAGAAAACAGAAAACTTCTACATGCAGGAGCAATCCAAAAACATGCACATTATTGATGATGAACTGTTTTTTGTAATTGATGAGAAAAATAATACCATAGAGCTTACCGATAAAGGTATAGACCTGATTACACACTCTTATCAGGATCCTAAATTTTATATATTGCCTGATGTGGGTGGAGAAATTGCAGAATTAGAGCGTAAAACACTTCCGGAAAAAGAAAAAGCGGAGTTAAAAGCTGATCTTTTGCGCGATTATTCCGTTAAGTCTGAACGCATCCACACTGTTAACCAATTGCTTAAGGCGTATGCTTTGTTTGAGAAAGATGTGGAATATGTGGTGATGGACAATAAGGTTAAAATTGTGGATGAGCAAACAGGGCGTATTTTGGATGGTCGGCGTTATAGTGATGGCTTGCACCAAGCCATAGAGGCAAAAGAAAACGTGAAAGTAGAGGCTGCCACGCAAACATATGCTACCATTACGCTACAAAATTATTTCCGTATGTATGGCAAACTTGCCGGTATGACGGGTACTGCCGAAACCGAAGCAGGAGAGTTTTGGGATATTTATAAATTGGATGTAGTGGTAATTCCGACTAATCGCCCCATTGTGCGTAAGGATGAGGAAGACCTGGTTTATAAAACCAAACGTGAAAAATTTAACGCGGTCATTAATGAGATTAAATCATTGGTAGCAAAAGGTCGTCCGGTACTTGTAGGTACTACCTCTGTTGAAATATCCGAATTGTTGAGCCGTATGCTCACACGCGAAAGGATTGCACATAATGTATTGAATGCCAAGCTGCACCAGAAAGAAGCGCAAATTGTTGCCGAAGCAGGTTTGGCAGGCACTGTTACTATTGCTACCAATATGGCAGGACGTGGTACCGATATTAAACTGGGTCCCGGTGTAAAAGAAGCGGGTGGTTTGGCAATCATTGGCACCGAACGTCATGAGTCGCGCCGGGTTGACAGGCAGCTCCGCGGACGTGCCGGTCGTCAGGGAGACCCCGGAAGTTCACAGTTCTTTGTTTCCCTCGAAGACGATTTGATGCGTATGTTCGGTTCGGATAAAATTGCCGGCGTGATGGACAAAATAGGTCTTAAAGAAGGTGATGTTATCCAGCACAGCATGATTACCAGAAGCATAGAACGGGCACAACGTAAGGTGGAAGAAAACAACTTCGGCATACGTAAAAGGTTATTGGAATATGACGATGTAATGAATGCCCAGCGTGAAGTTGTTTATCGTAAACGCCGTCAGGCTTTGTATGGCGAACGCTTGGCTTTGGAAATTTCTAATATGACTTATGATTTGTGCGAAAACATGGTCACAGATTATAAGAACGATGAAGATTATGAAGGGCTTAAGTTTGAAGTGCTTACTACTTTTGCCGTTGATTGTCCTTTTGACGAAAAAGAGTTCAGGCAGGAAAATAAAAACACTTTAACAGAAAAACTTTTTTCACATGTTTATAAGGAATACGTAGAGAAATCTAAACGTATTGCCGATCAAGCTTATCCTGTAATCAAAGATGTTTACGAAAACGGAAGTAAGCATTATGTTTATATTGCCATCCCTATCACTGACGGTATAAAGAACATGCAGGTAGCTGCCGATTTAAAGAAAGCATACAACGACAAAGGTCGTGAAGTGCCATTGACCATTGAGAAAAACATAACCCTTGATTTTATTGATGATGCTTGGAAAGAGCACCTGCGCGAAATGGATGATTTGCGTCAAAGTGTGCAATCTGCAAGTTATGAGCAAAAGGATCCGTTATTGATATACAAGCTTGAATCTTTTAACTTGTTTAAGGCAATGATTCAAAAAAACAATAAGGAAATCATTGGTTTCTTATCACGTGCCGATTTGCCTCAACAAAATGCGGAAGATGTGAAAGAAGGTCAGGTTCAGCACTCGGATAATCGCAATTTGAAAGAAAATAGAAGCGATATAGTGCAGGATACGCGTGAAGCTCCTGTAAATACGCCGGTTAAGGTGGAGAAAAAAGTCGGCAGAAACGATCCTTGTCCCTGTGGTAGCGGGAAAAAGTATAAAAATTGTCATGGGAAAGACGAATAACAAATAAAATTAGCCTATTATGTTCTCCGATTGGGAAAAAAAATCAAAAGAAGCCAAGCTTTCTACAGCCTTGCTTTGGGATTATGATTTGGCTGATTTTGATTGGGAAGGGATGAAAGTTATGGTTGTGCAGCGCATTATAGAAAGGGGTTGGTTTGAAGATTTTTATGCAGGATTCAGAATTTATGGAGGAATAGAGAATTTTAGAAGCATTATAAAGCAAATACCTATATTAACACCAAAAGAAATAAGTTTTGTATGCATGGTGTTTGATTTAAAGAAACAAGATTTAAAATGTTACACTTTCAAACAATTACGCGCGAAACGCATTTACTCTTAAAGGCTATTATGCACGACTCGGAACTGGTTGCTTTCAACCTCGTGGGAGGAACTGCTTTGGCTTTGTATTTGGGACATCGCTCAAGTATTGATTTGGACTTGTTTACAAAAGATGCGTTTGATGTGCAACGTCTGCAAGATTATTTAATAGATAAATATAATTTTAAACAGGATTTTATAGAAAAAAATACCTTAAAAGGTTCTATTGAAGGAATAAAAGTTTATTGTATTACACATAATTATCCTTTTATAAATCCCGTATTTATTGAAGATGAAATAAGATTGCTAAGTTTGGAAGATATAGCGGCAATGAAGTTATCTGCAATTACTTATAATGGTACGCGCTTGAAAGATTTTATAGATATTGCTTATTTGTCAACAAAAATGTCGCTAAATAACATGTTAGACGCTTATAATAAAAAATTCATAAACGCCAATAAAGTAACGGTATTAAAAGCCCTTTCGTATTTTGAAGATATAAATTTTAAAGAACATATCAATCTATTAAAGGGAAATTTTGAATGGAACGCAATTGAAAAGCGTTTATCGGCAATGATTAAAAATGAGAATAAAATATTTTCAATTATATAAAAATGAACTATAAACGTATTTTACTGAAACTTAGCGGAGAATCACTTGCAGGTAAAGAGGGACAGAATTTTGATGTAAGCATGATTGATTTATATGCGCACGAAATTAAAGAAGCTGTTGATATGGGGACACAAGTAGGCATAGTGTTGGGCGGCGGTAATATCTTCAGGGGTTTGAAAGGCAACAATGTGGGCATAGACCGCGTGCAAGGCGATTATATGGGCATGCTTGCTACTGTCATCAATAGTTTAGCATTGCAAGCAGCATTGCAGAATATAGGCATTAAAGCATGTGTGTTGTCAGGTATGGAAGTTTCGCCTGTGGCTGAACGTTTTAGTAGCGCCAAAGCTATTGAAAAGCTCACTAATAAAGAAGTTGTAATTATAGCAGGAGGCACGGGAAACCCTTTTTTTACAACCGACACGGCAGCAGCCTTGCGGGCAGTGGAAATACATGCCGATGTTTTGCTTAAAGGAACGCGTGTAGATGGAGTTTACACTGCCGATCCGGAAAAAGATAAAAACGCGGTAAAATTTGATAAGCTTACTTTTGACGAAGCCTATGAAAAGGGGCTGAGTATAATGGATTTGACTGCTTTTACCATGTGCAGTGAAAATAAAATGCCCGTGGTTGTTTTCGATGTGCATAAAAAAGGAAATTTGCCGGCTATATTGAAAGGTAATACTTGTGGCACATTGATAGAAGCAAAATAAAGTTAGCTTGGACATAGGAGTAAGGAGTTTATCCGCCTACCATTTAATTAGCAAATTAAAACGTATGAAAAAAGTTGTAATACTAACAGGAGCAGGCATAAGCGCCGAAAGCGGGTTGAAAACTTTCCGCGACTCTGACGGGCTATGGGAAGAACACCGTATTGAAGATGTTGCAACCTTTGAAGCATGGGAGCGTAATCCCGACTTAGTTATAAAATTTTATAATGACAGGCGTAAGCAGCTTTTAGAGGCTGAGCCTAATGCCGCTCATTTTGCATTAGCCGCATTGGAAAAAAAATACGATGTTACCGTAATTACGCAAAATGTGGACGATTTGCATGAACGCGGAGGCTCTACAAAAGTATTGCACTTGCATGGCGAGCTAAAAAAAGTGAGGAGCACCGTAGATGATAGCCTTGTTTATACCCTTGAGGGATGGGAGTTAAAAAAAGGAGATGTGTGCGAAAAAGGCTCTCAACTTCGTCCGCACATTGTTTGGTTTGGCGAAGCTGTGCCCATGATTGAACAAGCCCAGCAGGTTACTTCGCAAGCCGATATATTTATAGTTATAGGAACATCCTTGAATGTGTATCCTGCTGCAGGTTTGCTTTATTATGTGAAGCCCGGTAGCCCCATTTATTTGATTGACCCTAATGCCAAACCCATGCAAGCTATGCCCAATCTTACCATTATAAAAGAAAAAGCGGGGATGGGAGTTCCGGAATTGGTAGGTGATTTATTAAAAAAGCAATAACGTTGTATTTTAAAAAGAATAGAGTAAGTTATGTTAAAAAAAATATCTTTTATTTTTTGTTTATTTGCAGTATTAGGCACGGTGCAATCGTGTAAAAAAGAGGTGGATCGCGCCCAAACAGATAAGGAAATTATCGAAAAATATATACAGGAAAAAGAATATGTAGCAAAATCTCTTCCATCCGGATTATATTACACCATAATAAAGGAAGGAAACACAAAGCATCCGTTGCCGCAAAGTAATATAACCATTAATTATAAAGGCTATCTTGTGGATGGTAAAATATTTGACCAAACATCAACTGAGCCAAGAACATTTTTCTTAAACCAATTGATTTTGGGATGGCAACAAGGATTGCCTTTGATAGGAGAAGGTGGGAAAATACGCTTATACGTTCCTTCATCATTAGGATATGGTGAGCACGCTAAAGGCGCTATTCCCGCTAATTCGGTACTTATTTTTGATATTGATTTAATAAGCGTGAACAATTAATAATAAAAACCATTAAAATAATATGATAAAAAAAGTTTTATTATTTATAGTGTTGGCAGGGATAGGTTTTTTTGCCGCATGCACTAAAGAACAAACCGAAGACGACTACAGTAAGCAAGATGCTGATACCATTAAAGCGTATATAGCAAAAAAAGGATATACCGCTCAGTCTTTACTTTCAGGGTTGTATTATACCATTTTGACGCCCGGCGATAACAACCATCCGAAGGTTACAGACCAGATTTCTGTAAATTATAAAGGATTTCGTACAGACGGATTTGTTTTTGAGGCAAATACTTACGGTAATCCTTCTTCATTTTATTTACAGGGGAGAGTTAAAGGCTGGCAAGAAGGTTTACCGTTAATAGGCATTGGTGGAAAAATAAGATTATATATTCCTTCCGCATTAGGTTATGGTAGCAGGGGACTATATAACAATGGCGGTATTCCGGTAGTTTATCCTAACACGCCTATATTTTTTGACATAGAGCTTATTGATATTTTCCCGCAAAACTAATGCTTACCCAAGCGCAAGCCTGTCAAAAAGCGGCTGCATACTGTGCGGAACAGGAAAAGTGTATTTTTGATATTAAAATAAAACTTGTACAGTGGAATATAGATAAAGCGCTACACGCTAAAATTATTGATACACTTGTAGAAGAAAATTTTATAAATGAGCAAAGATATGCAGAAAGCTTTGCCAGAGGTAAATTGAAAAATAACCATTGGGGTAAAATAAAAATTGCTGCTGAATTGAAAACAAAACACATTCCTCAGCAATATATACAACATGCGCTTGATAGCATAGATAAGCAAGTGTATGAAAATATTTTAAAAATGCTGTTACAGAAAAAGCTGAAAATGGGAGCAGGAAAATCTGTTGAAGTCAAAAACAAAGCAGCGCAATATGCTATATCCAAAGGATTTGAATCGGCATTGGTTTTTTCTGTATTAAAAATAGAAATAGAATAATTAGTATGGTTACTACGGACACTTTAAGAGAGCTTACAAAACGCCTTGATGCGTTGAGGAGGTATCTTTGACATTGACACAAAAATAACGCAAATAAAAGAAGAGGAACAAACAACGCACGCTTCCGGTTTTTGGGATGATCCTAAAAAAGCAGAAGCCGTAATGAAAAAAATTCAGGAAAAGAAAACCTGGACAAACGCGTTTGCTGAAGTGGAGAACTCTCTTGGTGATTTGCAGGTTTTATACGAATTTTTTCAGGCGGAAGAAGCTACAGAACAAGATTTGGAATCACAATTTGCACTCACATCCAAATTGTTTGAAGCCTTGGAATTTAAAAACATGTTGAGTAGCGAAGAAGATTCGCTTAATGCCATTTTACAGATAAATTCAGGCGCCGGAGGAACAGAAAGTCAGGATTGGGCGCAAATGCTTATGCGCATGTATATACGCTGGGCTGAGCGCAATAACTGCAAGGTAAAAGAGCTTGACCTGAGTGAAGGTGACGTTGCCGGCATAAAATCGGTAGCGCTTGAAATTGAAGGCGATCATGCCTTTGGGTATTTAAAAGGTGAAAACGGCGTGCATCGTTTGGTGCGCTTGTCGCCTTTTGACTCGGCAAACCGCCGGCATACTTCGTTTGCATCCGTGTATGTATATCCTGTTGTAGATGATAATATTGACATTCACATAAGCGCTTCGGATATTACATGGGATACTTTTCGCAGCAGTGGTCCTGGCGGGCAAAATGTGAACAAAGTAGAAACCGCCGTACGCCTCAGGCACGAGCCTACCGGCATTGTAATTGAGTGTCAGGTAACGCGCTCACAACAACAAAATCGCGAAAAAGCTTTGCAAATGCTTAAATCGCAATTATACGAAATAGAACTGCGCAAAAAGAAAGAAGCACAAGCCGAAATAGAAGGAAATAAGAAAAAAATAGAATGGGGTTCGCAAATACGAAGTTATGTATTGCATCCATATAAAATGGTTAAGGATTTGCGCACAGATTATGAAACTTCAAACGCTTTTGAAGTATTAGACGGCGATTTGAATGAATTTATAAAATCCTATTTAATGGAATTCGGAACCAATAATAAGAGTTAAAAGTTGAAAATCATATTGTTATGCTTACTATTTATCACAATCCGAAATGCAGTAAATCGCGCAATGCGTTGCAATATATTAAAGATAAAGGTGTCGATTTTACAGTTGTTGAGTATCTTAAAAATAATTTTACCGAAGAATCTTTAAAAAACGTGTTGGCAAAATTAAACATGAAACCTTTTGATATTGTGCGAACACAAGAGCAGGAATATAAAGATAAATATAAAGGAAAGAATTTTACCGATGACGAATGGATAAAAATTTTGCTCGAAAATCCGCGATTAATAAAGCGTCCAATTGTTGCTAAGGAACATAAAGCCGTATTAGGAATAGATGTAACAGAAATAGATAAAGTTTTATAATACATATATTCTCCAAAAATAAAAATTAAAAATATTCAACATATGAACACACGTACAGAAAAAGACACCATGGGCGAAGTGCAGGTACCCATAGAAAAATATTGGGGTGCGCAAACGCAACGTTCTAAAGATAACTTTAAAATTGGCGACGGACACATGCCCATAGAAATTATCAGGGCATTTTCTGTTTTGAAAAAGGCTGCTGCTTTAACCAACAGGGATTTAGGCGTGCTTAGCGCCGAAAAAGCCGAACTGATAGGCAAAGTTTGTGATGAAATCAACGAAGGAAAGCTTGACGGCGAATTTCCCTTGGTTGTTTGGCAAACGGGATCAGGCACACAAAGCAATATGAATGTAAATGAGGTTATCAGTAACCGTGCGCATGTATTATCGGGAGGCAAGCTGGGAGAAGGTAAAAGCCCGCTGCATCCGAACGATGATGTAAACAAATCGCAAAGCAGCAACGATACATTTCCCACGGCAATGTCTATCGCGGCTTACAAAATGTTGGTGGAGGTAACCTTGCCCGGCTTGGAATTACTCAAAAATACGTTGGCGCAGAAAGCCGAAGCTTTTAAAGATATAGTGAAAATAGGTCGCACGCATTTGATGGATGCTACACCTCTAACATTGGGTCAGGAGTTTTCTGGATATGTATCCCAAATAGAACATGGTATAAAAGCCATCAAAAACAGTTTGCCGCATGTGGCAGAGTTGGCGTTGGGCGGCACAGCCGTGGGAACAGGTATTAATACGCCCAAGGGTTATGCCGATAAAGTTGCCCAACATATAGCGCAGTTAACAGGACTTCCTTTTGTTACGGCTCCCAATAAATACGAAGCTTTATCAAGTCATGATAATATTGTGGAGGCTTCGGGCGCACTAAAAACGGTAGCAACAAGCCTGTTGCAGATTGCCAATAATATACGCCTGCTGGCATCCGGTCCGCGTTGTGGCATTGGTGAAATCCATTTGCCGGAAAACGAACCCGGGTCTTCCATTATGCCGGGCAAAGTAAATCCTACGCAAAACGAGTCGCTAAGCATGATTTGCGCGCAGGTTATAGGTTGTGATGCCGCCATCACGGTTGCCAATACACATGGTCATTTTCAGTTAAACGTTTTTAAGCCTGTTATCATTTATAACTTTCTCATGGCAGCCCGTTTAATAGGCGATGGTTGTGTTTCGTTCAACAATAATTGCGCAGTGGGTATTGAAGCTAATCAGGCATTTATAGATAAAAATCTTGAAAATTCATTAATGCTTGTTACCGCTTTAAACACACATATTGGATATGAAAACGCTGCTAAAATTGCTAAAAAAGCGCATAAAGAAGGAACTACATTGCGCGAAGCCGCGTTAGCTTTAGGTTTACTAACCGATGAACAGTTCAATGAATGGGTTGATCCGCGAAAAATGATTGGATAATAGCTGCAAATAGTTAAATAGTAAAGCAAGGGATTGCATACAACTAAATAATCTTAAATATCTTTATCTGTAAAAAATTTTAAAAATAGCTTCCGGATTACTGATGAATTATATAAATATGCCAAAAGTAGCCACGGTATTTGTAAATTTTTCAAAAACAGATTTTTATATCACGTTGTTGACATAATAGCAAGTCCTAATTTACTATTTAACTATTTTACTAACTTACTTCAGAATAAAAAACTATCTTTGCATTTCATTTCAAAAAACATATAAGGAATGTAGAAATTCATTAAAATATCAATTTTTTAAAAAGCGGTTAAACTATGATTCAAACCATTAAAATAGGAACGCTTCGTTGGCATTATATTGAAAATCCGGGAGATGAGGATTTGGATTTTTTAAGGGAAAATTTTCACTTTCACCCTTTAGATATTGAAGACTGCCGAAGTTACAACCAGCGACCCAAGATTGATATTTATGATGATTATTATTTCTTGATTTTACATTTCCCGCACTACGACAGGTGGAATCGTTTTTTAAAAACCAAAGAAGTTAAAATTTTCTGGGGAGAGGATTATGTAATTACCATAGGCAAACCCCACTGGGTAGTAAGCAGCTTGTTTAATAGCGCCAAAGAGGGTAGCGATCCTTACGAAATTTTACAGGTTGGCACATCCGATACTCTGTTATACAAGATATTGGAACGTTTGATGCAGGAAACGCTTTCTTTAATCAGCAAATTAGGTATAGAGTTAGAGCTTATTAACCGTGAACTTTTCAGTAAGAAAGCAGAAAAAACCATTGAACGCATATCCCTCACCCGTCGCAACATGATTTTGCTGAATACCATTTTTAAACCCCAATTAAGGCTGTTCCAAAAATTTGAATCGGGACAAATTGAAGGTTTTGCCGAAAATATGGAAGAATACTGGGGTAATATTCTCGATTATTACCAAAAAATGTGGGATATGATTGAAGACTATGAAGAGTTGATAGAAGGCTTGTCTAAAACATTTGATTCCATGCAGACCAATCGTAGCAACGAAATCATGAAAGCCCTTACCTTAATTTCTTCTATACTGCTACCTCTAACATTTATTGCCAGCCTTTACGGCATGAATGTAGAGTTGCCTTTTAGCGGGAGCCACCATTCTTTTTGGATTCTTATAGCAACAATGGTATTGCTTTCGGTTATCTTTATTTATTATTTTAAGAAAAGGAAGTGGATGTAATTTTAGTATAATTAAAATAATTTTTATTCTGCTTATTCTTTCCGCATAATCTCTTCCTGCCTTTTTATAGACTCTTCATGCACCAACTCAAGAATACGCATCAGGAAGTTTTTATCTATACCCATTTTGGAGCCTATATTCAAACGGTCTTCAAACATTTCGCGCCAGCGGCATATTTGCAAAATAGTAATATTGTTTTCTTTTTTGTAGTGTCCTATCTCATCAATAATCTGCATGCGTTTGCCTAAAATGTCAAGGAGTTCGGCATCCATCTTGTCTATCTCCCGCCTGTATTGCTCAAGTTTTGACTCAAAATTTATATCTCCTTTGGGCGTACGTAATATTAAAGTGGAAATCAATTGTTTTAAAGCATCGGGGGTAAGCTGTTGCGAAGCATCTGTTAAAGCTTCATCAGGGTTAATGTGCGATTCAATCATCAAACCTGCCATTTCCAGGTCTAAGGCTTTTTGTGAAACTTCATGCAATAAATCGCGCTTCCCTGCAATATGACTTGGGTCGCATATAATGGGAAGATTGGGTATCAGTCGCTGTAGCTCAATAGGTATTTCCCACATGGGTTGGTTGCGATAAAGAGAATGCTTATAGTAATAAAAGCCACGGTGTATGGCAATAAGCTTTTTTAATCCCACACGGTTGAGCCTTTCCAACGCGCCTACCCATAAAGCAACATCAGGATTCAGTGGATTTTTAACCATCACGGGAATATCCACACCTTTCAAAGCTTCAGCCAATTCCTGAACGGAAAAAGGATTTACTACCGTGCGGGCACCAATCCAAATAATATCAACACCTGCATGTAATGATGCTTCTACATGCTCCGGTTGCGCTACTTCTACAGCAGTTAAAAGTCCTGTTTGAGTTTTTATTTCTTTAAGCCAATCAAGTCCTTTGTTTCCAATTCCCTCAAATGCCGAGGGACGTGTACGGGGTTTCCATATACCGGCACGGAAAACCTTAACCTGCGGAATTTTTGCAAGTTCATGCGCAGTTTTTAACACTTGTTCTTTTGTCTCGGCACTGCACGGACCGCTTATTACCAAAGGTTTTTCGCCCACCGGTAAATATTCGCTAAGGGGTATTATGTCTAAAAAAGGTGTCATATTAATTTAAGGTGTAAAAATACATAAAACTTTACGTTGCAACTTTAAAAGACACAGAAAAGTTAAAGCTATAAATTCATAATTCCTTATCTTTGCATGAATAAATTAATTGTTTATTATTAAAATATATTGGGTATGTCGCAAAGTAAAAGGACAAAAATAGTTGATGTGCTTAAAAAGCCTGAAAACACAGGCATAGGGAGCAAGGTGCTTTTAAAAGGATGGGTACGCACAAAAAGAGGGAACAAAAATGTAGCTTTCATAGCATTGAACGATGGTTCAACTATAAATAATATTCAGGTTGTAGTAGATGTTGCCAATTTTGATGAAAATATATTGAAACTTATAACTACCGGCGCATGCATTTGCGTGGAAGGGCTGCTGGTTGCATCACAAGGTGCGGGACAAGCAGTAGAGGTGCAAGCTACAGCCATAGAGGTTTACGGAACAGCTGACGCCGAAACCTATCCTCTGCAAAAGAAAGGACATACATTAGAGTTTTTGAGGGAGATAGCACATTTGCGTCCGCGTACCAATACCTTTGGTGCGGTATTACGCATCAGGCATGCCATGGCTTATGCTATTCATAAGTATTTTAACGATAAGGGCTTTTGCTATCTGCATACGCCGCTTATTACAGGTTCCGACGCAGAGGGAGCCGGTGCTATGTTTCGTGTTACTACCCTTGATATGAACAATTTACCTAAAACAGAAGATGGTAAAGTTGATTATACACAGGATTTTTTCGGTAAAAGTACCAACCTCACCGTATCAGGGCAATTAGAAGGAGAACTTGGCGCTATGGCTCTTTCGGAAGTTTATACGTTTGGTCCCACGTTTAGAGCTGAAAACAGCAACACGCCCCGCCATTTGGCAGAATTTTGGATGATTGAACCCGAAATGGCTTTCTGTGATATTGACGACAATATGGATTTGGCTGAGGACTTTCTCAAATATCTTATCCGTTATGCACTCGACAATTGCATGGACGACTTGGAATTTTTACAGAAAATGTATGATAATGAACTTATTGAACGATTGAATTTCGTGATTGAAAATAAGTTTGAACGTTTATCATATACCAAAGCTATAGAAATACTTACAACTTCGGGGCAAAAATTTGAATTTCCCGTTTCTTGGGGAATTGATTTGCAATCGGAACACGAGCGTTATTTGGTAGAAAAAGAATATAAGCGCCCCGTTATACTTACCGATTATCCTAAGGATATAAAAGCTTTTTACATGAAGCAAAACGAGGATGGGAAAACCGTGCGTGCCATGGATGTATTATTCCCTCGTATTGGTGAAATTATAGGTGGCTCGCAACGCGAAGAGAGTTACGAAAAGCTTGTTTCCCGCATCAAAGAGTTGAATATTCCGGAAAAAGAAATGTGGTGGTATATAGATACACGTAAATTTGGCACTGCTCCGCATGCCGGCTTCGGATTGGGTTTTGAACGTTTGATATTATTTGTTACAGGAATGGCTAACATACGCGATGTAATACCTTTTCCACGCACGCCGCTAAATGCTGAATTTTAAAATTTCAAAAACTCCTTCACTTGATAATTGTTTAAATTAATAAAAAGAGAATTATAATATGCTTAATCAACGCCTACAACAGAAACTTTTGCAAAAATTGTCTCCACAGCAAATATTGCTGATGAAGCTTTTGCAGATTCCTTCTATGGCGTTAGAACAGCGCATTAAACAAGAAATTGAAGAAAATCCGGTATTGGAGGTTGGCGATTCGGAAGAAGATGCAGCAAGTGATATGAATGGAGAAGAAGATTACGGAGAGGAAAATAGCGGGGAGGAAAACAGCAATGAGGTTGACATTTCCGATTATTTGGACGAAGACGATATTCCGTCTTATAAATTAAATGCAAACAATAACGCTAAGGACGCGGATAACAAAGAGGTTCTTTTTGCCTCAGGAGAAACCGGTTTACAAGAAGGTTTATTATTACAGTTAAAACTTAAAAATTTATCTGAAAATCAGGAAATTATAGGGGCTAACATCATAGGAAACCTGGATGATTCAGGCTATTTACAGCGCGACATGAAAGCGATGATAAATGATTTGGCATTCACCCAAGGTATTACAGCTACGCTGGAAGAATTGGAGGAAATGCTTGATGTGGTACAACAGCTTGAGCCTGCCGGAGTAGCCGCACGAAACTTACAGGAATGTTTATTATTGCAGTTAAAAAGAAATTCTCCCACTTCGGCAAATCAATTGGCTATTAGTATTATCGAAAAATATTTTGAAGATTTTTCAAAAAAGCATTACGACAAAATATTAAAACGTGCCCGATGTACTGAAGATGAATTAAGAGATGCCATTAGTGAAATCCTGAAATTAAATCCCAAGCCGGGAAGCGTGTTTGGCTCTCAGGCGCAAGGAGCACAATATATTATTCCCGATTTCACGGTAGAAAATAACAATGGAAAGCTAGAGCTTTCGCTAAATCAGCGAAACATGCCCGAATTGAGGCTTAACAAAACATACACCGAAATGTTGGAAAGCCTTGTTGACAACAGAAAAGATAATACCTCTGCACAAAAAGACGCTGCAATATTTATTAAGCAAAAGATAGATTCAGCCAAGTGGTTTATTGATGCCATAAAACAGCGCCAAAATACATTGCAGGTAACAATGGAGGCTATCATGGATTACCAGAAAGATTATTTTCTCGAAGGTGACGAAACGCTTCTTAAACCCATGATATTAAAAGATATTGCTCAAATTGTAGGTTTAGATATCTCAACCGTTTCAAGGGTGGCAAACAGCAAATATGTGCAAACACCCTATGGTACATTTTTATTAAAAAGTTTCTTTTCCGAATCTATTCAAAATGAGGAAGGAGAAGAAGTTTCAACAAGAGAAATCAAAAAAATACTTACGGATTGTGTTGCAGAGGAAAATAAAACCAAACCTCTTACCGATGAAGAGTTAGCTGTAATATTAAAGGGTAAAGGTTATCCTATTGCCCGTCGCACTATTGCCAAATATCGTGAGCAATTAGGCATTCCGGTAGCAAGGCTAAGAAAAACCATTTAAAATAGCTATGGACTCTTCAAAAAAATCAGCTTTTTCTTATATATTTCACCCCGCAATTATCCCTACTTTTATTAGTGCGGTGCTTCTTTTTTTTATGCGAGGGCTTTCACCTATAGCATTGCCTGTGGTAGCCAAACTATATGTGTTGTTGATGGTTGTTTTATTTACCTTGGTATTTCCATTTTCTCTCATTTTCTTGCTATATAGATTAAACCTTATTTCGGATATAAGGTTTGCCGACCGCAAACAACGTACTTTACCTTTGCTGGTAATGGCTTCTGCCTATTTGATGATGCTGGTGTTTTTCAGGAACATCTATCTGCCACCTGTGTTAGTATATATATATTATGCCTATACTGTTACTGTGTTGGTGGGAATCGTTATTAATATATTTTATAAAATCAGTTTTCATGCCTTAGGTTGGAGCGCGCTTATAACCGCTATTTACATGGCTTCGTTGCGATTAGGAAGTGGAAGGTTGTTGTTATTGTTGTTTTGTAGCATCATATTTGGCGGGTTTGCCGGATATGCACAATTAAAAGAAGATTCACACACACCTTGGCAAGTATATTCGGGCTATATAATGGGGTTTTTAATTATTGGTGTTATTTCGGCTTTAAATTTCTAAAGCAAAAGCAATGTCTTAAAAGTAAAAAAGAGATAAACTTCCAAGGCAAAGTAAGGAAAACACAAAGCATTATTGCAATAGAAAATGTTGCAGGCTTCGTGTTATCCTTGGTAGCGTAAAATAAACTGTGTCAGTAAAAATTCTTATCAAATTCAGGCGATT
>CALBZC010000039.1 GCA_937889945.1 uncultured Bacteroidales bacterium | reverse complement strand
AAAAAAATATTCTCCGCTATCTTTCCAAAAGTTGCATTTATTAGTTGAATTTAGAACATATATAATATAATTTTAAAAAAAAATATCATTTGTTTGTGTTTTATATCATTTGTTTGTATTTTTGTGCTGTTAAAGAGAACAATTTTACCAAATGGGTAAAAGTAATAAAAAAAAAGATAGAAGTTTGAATGGTGTTGTTGTATCTAATTTTTCAAAAAAGTTTAATGTGTCTAAAAGGTTTGTAAATCAATGTCTAAATAATGAAAGACACAGCATTACCGCAGAAGAGATAAAAAAAGAATACAAAATTCTTATACATAAACTTGACTTATTGTTCAATGAATAAATTTAAAAATTTTTAGCCTATGAAATATTTTTACTTTTTTTTACTATTTCTAATTGTTACTTCAATAAGATGTTTGTCTCAGGATAATGCATCAAATCAAGATTTAAAAACAAATAATATTTTGGCTGAACTTACTCTTCCATCAGGGGAGGTTGTTCTCATTTGCAACAACGGAACATGGAAGAAAATTTCCGACACCAAAATTGATTGGGTAGATATTCCTGAAGGGTCTTTTATAATGGGAAGCCCCTATGATGAAGAAGGAAGGTTTAATAATGAGGGTCCTACACACGAAGTTAGTGTAGACGGTTTTAAAATGAGCAAATACGAGATTACTTTTTTACAATACGATTCTTTTTGTGAGGCTACCAAAAGGAAAAAGCCCTCTGATGAAGGTTGGGGAAGAGGAAACAGACCTGTCATAAATGTAAGCTGATATGATGCGCAAGCATTTGCTGAATGGATTGGAGGACGTTTGCCAACCGAGGCTGAATGGGAATATGCTTGCAGGGCCGGATCTAATACTCCTTTTAATACAGGAGAAACGTTCACTAAAAAGGCAAATTATAATGGTAATTATCCATATAATGATAAGTCAAAGGATGAATATATAAAGAAAACAACCCCTGTGGGAAAATATGCACCCAATAAATGGGGCTTATATGATATGCATGGAAATGTATGGGAGTGGTGTTATGATTGGTATGACAAAAATTATTACTTGATAAGTAGTGACTATAATCCTCGCGGGCCCTCTTTAGGCTCCTGCAAAAGTATTAGAGGGGGAAGTTGGGCAAACAATGGACAGTTTTGTCGTAGCGCAGTTAGAGACTACGGATGTTCTCACGATAAGTTTAATTTCATAGGGTTTAGAGTGGTTATACCAAATGTAGATAAAAAGTAAAGTTTTATATTACTCTTTTAATATTTTATAACTGTTATTTTTTCTTTTATGCTAAAAAAAAGTCGCCTTAAGGCGACTTTTTTATTGTAAAGGCTTATTGCACTCTTAGTACATGCCGCCCATACCGCCCATGCCGGGATTTGGCATAGCAGGTTCTTTTTCTTCTTTAATTTCAGAAATAACACATTCGGTAGTTAACAGCATGCCTGCGATAGAAGCCGCGTTTTCTAATGCTACGCGTGCAACCTTAGTAGGATCTATAACACCTGATGAAAGTAGGTTTTCATAAGTTTCGGTACGTGCGTTGAACCCGAAATCTTTTTTGCCTTCTTTTACTTTTTGGATAATGATAGAGCCTTCAAGTCCGCTGTTGGTAACTATTTGGCGAAGAGGAGCTTCCAACGCTTTGCGTACGATTTCGATACCGATTTTTTCGTCTTCGTTATCGCCGGTTAATTTTTCCAAACCTTCAATGGCGCGGATAAATGATACGCCACCGCCGGGGATAATACCTTCTTCATTAGCGGCGCGTGTTGCGTGTAATGCATCGTCAAAACGGTCTTTCTTTTCTTTCATTTCCACTTCGCTGGCAGCGCCAACATAGATAACAGCTACACCACCGCTTAATTTAGCAAGGCGCTCTTGTAATTTTTCGCGATCGTAATCAGAAGTAGTTGTTTCAATTTGTGCTTTAATTTGACTTACGCGGCTTGCAATAGCTTCTTTTTCTCCTTTGCCGCTTACAATGGTTGTATTATCTTTGTCAATATTGATTTTTTCGGCTTGACCTAAGTAAGAAAGGTCAGCATCTTCCAAACGATAGCCTTGCTCTTCTGAAATAACAGTGCCGCCGGTAAGGATAGCAATATCTTGCAACATTTCTTTGCGACGATCACCGAATCCGGGCGCTTTAACGGCTGCAATTTTCAACGAACCGCGTATTTTGTTAACTACTAAAGTAGCCAATGCTTCACCATCAACATCTTCAGCAATAATTAATAATGGACGACCTGTTTGCACAACTTTTTCCAATACAGGAAGCAAGTCTTTCATGCCGCTGATTTTTTTGTCGTGAATTAAAATGTAAGGATTTTCGTAAACCACTTCCATTTTTTCCCCGTCAGTAACAAAGTAAGGAGAAATATAACCCCTGTCGAACTGCATACCTTCAACCACTTTTACTGTAGTTTCGATACCTTTAGCTTCTTCAATGGTGATAACGCCTTCTTTTTTAACTTTAGCCATAGCTTCTGCAATCAATTTCCCGATAGAGGAGTCGTTATTTGCAGACACAGTAGCTACTTGTTCTATTTTTTCGTTGCTGTCGCCAACTTCAGTAGAAATGGAATGTAAATACTCCACAACTGCTTTAACGGCTTTATCTATACCGCGTTTCAAATCCATAGGATTAGCGCCGGCAGTAACGTTTTTTAAACCTGTAGTATAAATAGCCTGAGCCAAAACAGTAGCAGTAGTAGTTCCATCGCCTGCCACGTCGGCAGTTTTAGAAGCCACTTCTTTCACCATTTGAGCGCCCATGTTTTCTACTGCGTCTTTAAGCTCAATTTCTTTAGCAACAGTAACACCGTCTTTTGTAACTTGGGGAGCGCCATATGTTTTTTCGATAATTACATTACGACCTTTAGGACCTAAGGTAACTTTTACTGCATTTGACAGGGTATCCACGCCTTTTTTTAGTTTTTCGCGTGCATCTGTTTCGAAAATTATTTCTTTTGCTGATTTCATTTTTTCTTGGAATTTTTTAATTCAATTAAATAATAGCTAAAATATCACTTTCGCGCATGATTAAATAATCCACGCCATCCACGTTTAGTTCGTTTCCCGAATATTTTCCGTAAAGAACAACGTCGCCAACTTTTACTGTCATGGGTTCGTCTTTTTTGCCGTTACCTACAGCTACAACAGTGCCTTTTTGTGGTTTTTCTTTAGCTGTGTCGGGAATAATAATGCCACTGGCGGTTTTTTGCTCGGCTGCGGCAGGCTCAACCAATACGCGGTCTGCCAAAGGTTTTATGCTAACTTTATTTGCCATAATAAATTGTTATTATTTTTTTATGTTGTTAATACTATATAAAAATATTTCAAGAATATGATACCCGAGTATTGTCATATTTTATGCCAAATTACACGGCGAATATTTTTGTCAGGGTATATTTGTAAATAGATACGAGGAGCTATTTTATTGATAAATAAGCCTTTAATGGAGGATAGGTAAGAAAAGGTATTAATAAATTTCCACATTAAATTAAATAAAAATGTCAGATTGGCAGCAATATACCATCTGACATTTATTTTATTTTTTGTATAAACTATTTCTTGGCTGAATCGGCAGGGGCTGCAGGAGCTGTACTTGACGGAGCGGCATTCGTTTTGAAGTTTTGCACAGGTTGAGCTTTGTTCATGCTTTCGCGTATTTCCGTATCAGCTTTAGATGCCGAATTTCCTTTAGGAATAGCAATAAAAGAAAATAAACAAACAGCAAGGATTACAATAGATAAAGTCCATGTAAACTTTTCTAAAAAGTCAGCTGTTTTACGTACGCCCATATATTGGTTTGAGGATGAAAAATTAGAGGCTAAACCGCCACCTTTCGAATTTTGAACCAATACGACTAAAATCATCAGAATGCTTGCAATGATAAGTACTACCGAAAGAAAAATAAAAGTGCCCATGTGTTGTTTTGTAAAGTATTTATAATGTGTTATTTACGTTTTTGTTTAATTTCTTCAATTTGGGATGCAAAGTAACTGCTTTTTTCGGGAATAAGCAACATTAAATTCTCATAAATTTTTATTGCCATGGAATAAAGTCCTTGTTGCTCATAAATTTTGGCTAAAGTCTCTGTTACCATATCTTCCGGAAGCATAGCGCTTTCTTTTGCCATATCAGTAGGGCTGAAAAAATCTTTTTTTGGCGTGCTTATTTTAGGCTCATCACTTATAAATTTGTCTATCAATGCTTGCCTGTTTTGTTTTATGCTTTCTTTTTCACTTGTGTTTTCAGTGAAAGGCAAATCTTGTTTTTTGTATGGTGTGATAACAGGAATTTCCGTTTTTTCATTTATCGTTTGCTCTTCTACAAAGTCGGCATGGCTCAAACGAGAGCGGATATCGTTTAAAAAAGAAGAGAATTTTAAATTGGTACGTGTGGCAGAAACTTCCTTTTCATTGAAATTATAATCTTCCATTTGCGTTTTGTTTCTACCCTCTATAAGATCTTTCAATATTCCGCGTTCGCCTGTGTAGGCGGCAGCGTTTTGCAAGGCAGCTTCATATTCGGTGCTTTTTATAATATGAAGATTTTTGGCTAACAGTATGTGTGCCAATTGAAAAAAAGGATAAGTATCAATAATCTTCAACAAACCATCTACCGTGTTTTCGTTCAGTAGGTTTGGATTACGTAAATATTTGTCGAAGTTGTCCGTCATTATTCTATGTGTTGCATTGCTTTACCAATTAGCAAGTGCGCGGTTAAAAATATCTTGTGCTAAGGCTTCTGTAATCTGAGGTATAAGTTCCCGTTCGGCTGATGATAATTGTTTGCTCGCTTCAAAATCAGCAAACCGCGTAAATGAAGTTTGAAAATCCTTTTTAGGATCTTTTTTATTGGTGAAACGTACATCTATGGTAATGCTAAGACGTTGCATAGAGGCACGTTGGTCGCTCGTTTGCGCAATAGGCTCTGAAACGTAATTTTTTATTTCGCCTTCCACATTTAAATCGCCATCACTGCGCACCAATGACAATCGCGATTGGCTTGTAAACTTATCTCTTATTGTTTCCGTTAAAACAGTGCTTAGTGTGGGTTGCGCCAATGGTGCGTTATTGGGAAATTGTTTTATGGATATGGTTTTTGTATCGGGCGAAATGGTTGCATTGGTAAAGGTATAGCATCCCTGCAGACTTAATATTGCCGTTGCAATAAATAACAAAAAGGATACATGTTTAAATTTTTTCTGCATGATTCTAAATTTATTTGTTAATGCCATATTCCCTTATTTTTCTGTATAGCGTGCGTTCCGAAATTCCAAGTTCTTTGGCTGCATTGCGTCTGTTACCATCATATTTTTCAAGGGCTTTTCGGATTAACTCTAACTCCTGTGCTTGCAATTGCAACGATTCTTCTATTACTTCACTTTGGTCAAAATCTTCATCGGGCTCATCTATGGGCGGTTTTTCTCTTACGATTACCTTGTTGAAATCGTTTTTGGGCAAATCGTGGTAATAAATGTCCTTTTGATGCTCTCTTGATGCAAAATGCGCATCCACGGCATCGTGACCGATAACTTCCCCAACCAATGTTTTTAAATCCGTGATATCGCGGCGCATGTCGAACAATACTTTATAGAGAATTTCCCTTTCGGACAAATCATTATTCTTTTTTTCTTCTGTTTTAATAAGCATGGGTAAATCTCGGCGCATGCTCTCTGGCAAATAGCGTTGGATAACAGAAGCATCCACAATTTTATTACTTTCTATAATAGATATTTGTTCTGTAAAATTTTTTAATTGGCGGATATTGCCGGGCCAACGATAGTTGGTGATAAGTTGTTTGGCATCATCGGTCAGCTCCATAGTTGGCATGCGGTATTTTTCGGCAAAGTCGGAGGCAAATTTCCGAAACAACAACACAATATCGTCTTTTCTTTCACGAAGAGCAGGAATGGAAATAGGAACGGAGTTTAAACGGTAATATAAATCCTGCCTGAATTTACCTTCTTCAATAGCTTTTAAAATATCCACATTCGTGGCAGCTACTACGCGCACATCTGTTTTTTGACTTTTGGAACTTCCAACGCGTAAAAACTCCTTAGACTCCAATACCCTCAATAGACGCACCTGCGTGGCTAAGGGCAATTCTGCTACCTCGTCCAAAAAAATGGTGCCTTTGTCGGCAACTTCAAAGTAGCCTTTGCGTGCTTCGTGCGCGCCGGTAAATGATCCTTTTTCGTGACCAAACAGTTCGGAGTCAATTGTTCCTTCCGGAATTGCCCCACAGTTAACGGCTATATAAGGACCATGCTTGCGAGCGCTTAGCGAATGAATAATTTGAGGGAATATTTCTTTTCCAACTCCGCTTTCGCCTGTTATCAGCACCGAGAGGTCTGTTGGAGCTACTTGGCGCGCGATGTCAATGGCTCGCTCAAGCAAAGGAGAGTTGCCCACTATGCCAAAACGTTGTTTTATAGCTTGTATTTCCATTAAAAAGTTTACTTCAATTAAACTTATGCAAAAGTAAAGCTATATTAACAAACGAAAAAGATTTTTGTCATAAAATATGACAAAATGGCAAAAAAGAGGATGCTGAAAAAGTATTCTAAAGGTTAGATTATGGCTTGGCAAAAGTTATAGATGTTGTAAAAAGAACGCGTACCGCTTTCCCGTCTTTATATGCAGGTATCCATCTTTTTTTATCTTTTTAAGTGCTTCTTGAGATGCCCAACTAAAGGGTAGATAGTTGCTTTCTACAATTTTACAATGGGTCATATAACCTAAGGTATCAATAATAAAAGATGCTTTTACCACTCCTTCCATAGATAAATCTAAGGCTTGCTTAGGATAAGACAAATTTGAAGCTATGTCGTTATTAAAACCATTTAGTCCTCCGGGATACATGGGATATGAGTCCAACTTTATTGTATCTGCGCCAATGCCAAAATTAATTTCTTGATAATGCCCTTTTTTTATTTGTTCCTGTGTTAACTTGGATTGAGCCCATACAGACAATCCAACAAATAAGAATGATGTTAGAAATAATATATGTTTCATAACTATAATTTATCAATAATTATTTTCTTACTTCTGCGCCTAATTGTTTTTCAAGTGTATAAGTGAGTTGCGATATAAATTTATCGATTTCTTTATCCGTTAAGGTTTTTTTGTCGTCTTGCAACAGAAGGCTTATGGCATAAGATTTTTTGCTGCTGCCTATTTTTTCGCCTTTGTATTCATCAAAAAGGTTAATATTTTTTAATATTCCTTTCCCTATTTTATTGGCAATACTTTCTATTTCGCTGAATGTTATGTTTTTGTCAAGCAACAAAGCTAAATCTCTCCGCACTTCAGGAAATTTTGAAATCTCGGTTTGTTTTAGTGTATCGGGTTTTAATGTGGATAGCAACGCATTCCACTCAATTTCGGCATAATATACAGGTTGCTTGATGTCAAAACTTTTGAGTACCTTGGTTTTTAATTGTCCTAATGAAAGTATGTTTTTGTTATGGATAGAGAAACTTTCGCCTTGGGTAAATAAATTCTCGTTTGGTGCATCATTTTTGAGTAAATGTAAATCTATGCCGATATGCTTAAACGCGCTTAAAATAAAGGATTTTAAATAGAAATAATCTGCGTTTTTGGCTACGGTGTTCCAATTATCCGGTTGTTGCTTGCCGGTAATAAACAGTGCTATCTTTTTGCGTTCGGTATAACGCTTGGTGACATTATCGGAAGAGGCATCGGCATTGTATTGATAAACCGTGCCAAACTCGTAAAACTTAAGATTATGTTGCTTGTAATTAATATTGCGCGCTACACTTTCTAATCCTGAGAATAACAGAGTCTGACGCATAACTTCCAATTCCTTGCTTAAAGGGTTAAGTATTTTAACGCATTTTTGCTGGTCAAAAATATCCGAATTTTCGTAATAGCTCACGCTCGATTGTGAATTGGTCATTATTTCGAAGAATCCGTTATTGCTGAGGTAATTGGATATTTTGCGACGGATATGCTCGGGATCGGGTTTTTGGCTGTATGATAGCGATGCGTTTAGCTTATGGCTGATTTCGATATTATTGTAGCCGTAGATGCGTAAAATTTCCTCAATAACATCAGCCTCGCGTGTTACATCAGCTTTAAAAGGAGGAATGGAAAGGCTCAGTCCGTTTTCGGTTTCTTGTATAATATCAATTTCCAAGTCATGCAGTATGTTTTTAACGGTTTCTTTAGGTATATCTTTACCGATGAGGCGATTTACATTTTCAAAACTTAAAGCCACCGCTTTATTGTTAATGGGGAAAGGATATACATCCACAATGTCAGATGAAATGCTTCCTCCTCCCATTTCTTCAATTAGTGCGGCTGCACGTTTGATGGCGAAAATGGTAATGTTGGGGTCGCCTCCACGTTCGTAGCGAAATGATGCATCGGTTTTCAACCCATGACCTTTAGATGTTTTACGTACATGCGTGGCATCAAAATAGGCGCTTTCCAAAAAAATATTTTTAGTGTTGTTTGTAACTCCTGATTTGGCACCTCCAAACACACCTGCAATACACATGGGCTCTTCGGTATTGCAAATCATTAAATCTTCAGCATGTAATTTGCGTTCTATATTATCAAGGGTAATAAAAGGTGTTCCTTCTTCCAATTTTTTGACAATAACTTTTTTGCCTTTTATTTTGTCGGCATCAAAGGCATGTAAAGGTTGTCCTAATTCCATCATTACAAAATTGGTTATATCCACAATATTGTTAATGGGACGTAACCCTATAGCCTTTATTTTGTTTGCAAGCCATTCAGGAGATTCTTTTACGGTAATGCCTGATATTGTAATACCTGTATAACGTGCACAGGCTTCCGGATTAGCAATTTCAATAGGTATATATAAATTATTATTTTTTATCTTAAAATTACTTACATCAGGTTTGTTTAAAGTTGTTTTAGGAAGGTGCGTTTCGCGGTTATTGATTGCCGCTGCCAAGTCTCTGGCAACTCCTATGTGTGATATGGCATCGCTGCGGTTGGGGGTTATGGCTACCTCTAAGATGGTATCGTTTATAACCTTAAAATAATCGGAAGCCGGTGTGCCGATTTTTGCTTTGGAATCCAAAACCATGATGCCTTCGTGTGATGAACCTAAGCCCAGTTCATCTTCGGCACATATCATGCCATTGCTTATTTCGCCCCGTATTTTACCCGCTTTTATAGTTAAAGGTTCATCTTTAAAGTATAACTCTGTTCCTGCTGTGGCTACCGCAACTTTTTGATCTTTATCCACATTGGGTGCGCCACACACGATATCCAAAACTTCATTGCCGATGTTTACTTTGCAACAGCTTAATTTATCTGCATTCGGATGTTTTTCTTTGCTGATAACTTCTCCGATAACCACGCCTTTGAGCCCGCCTTTTACTGATTCGTATTTTTCAATAGATTCTATTTCAAGTCCGCAATCTGTAAGGATTTTAGCTATTTCTTCAGCTGTTAGGTTAGTGTTTATATACTCTTTAAGCCAATTATAAGATATTTTCATCCGTAAATAATTTTAAAATTAAGGTTGGATGGAATTACTCACATCCTTTATTTATTAATTAGTTTTGAGAAAGAGTTCGCCTAATGCCGTTTAATGGGAACGTAGCGAAGCAAATTTTTATTCCTGTTCTTTATTTAACGAATCATGTTCGTTATATTTGATTATTAAAATTTGAAGTATGCAAATTTAGCGATAAATTATTTTATTTGTTTACCTAATTTTGTAAACAACATTAATAATTATACTCTTTTTAGGGTTTATTTTATATATAAAAAATACTATTATGAGGAAAACCTTTATTTTACTGCTGCTTGTAGCTTTGCAATGGGTAGCTTGCCAACCCGGCAACAAAAAAAATAACGCAAAACCTAAAAATATTACCTGGTCTGTGTTTGATAGAAATGATTATTCCATTTCTTTTCCATCCGATTTAAAAATAGATACGTCCGGCGCAAATGGTACAGCGTTTTTGCTTTTTACCGAGCCGCAAGGAGATGGAGATGTTTTTGTTGAAAATCTCAACTTATTGATTCAGAAAACCGAAAAACAAGCGGAAACATTGCAAGACTTTGTAAAACTTACCGAGAGCCAGATTAAAACAAGCGGAAAACTTTTGGAAAGTAAGCCAATCAATGTAAATGGTAATGCGGGGCAAAAAATGGTTTTTAATGCCAATATAAACGGTCGTGCGTTTAAATTTCTTCAATATGATTTTATTAAAAATAATAATGCATATGTTTTAACTTATTCGGCGGAGCCAAAAGCCTACGATAATTACTTGGCGCAGATGCAAAAGGTAATGGAAGGATTTAAGTTAAAGTAAAAGGGTGGAAGATTGGAATGTTTGTTGCTATGCTAAAAATTACATGAAGAAAATAATTGTAAATAGTCTGTTTTTAATCACCTTGGTTTTTTTATGTGCGGGCTGGGGACCTTTGACACATAAGAAAATTGTAAGCAAATCGTCATTGTCTTTTAATGATGAAATGTATGGCTTCAAAGCTTGGATTCCTTTTTTGGAAAAGTATGCTTCTCTTCCCGATTTGATAAGAGAAACATTACCTGAAGAAAGTAAAAATCATTTTATTGATTTGGATGCTTATGCCGAATTTTTGGAAAAAGGCTCAATTAATCCTGATTATAATGATTTGATTGTGACATATGGTAAAAAGTTTGTGGACGAACAGGGACTTTTACCGTGGGCAACTCTTCATGCCTACGACTCGTTGGTGGTAGCCATCAAATCTGCTGATTGGGGAAATGCGCAAATATGGACTGCAAAATTGGCGCATTATGTCGCCGACGGGCATATGCCATTGCATCTTACGACTAATTATGATGGGCAGCAAACCAATAATAAAGGTATTCACCGCAGGTATGAAGAAAATATGATGAACCGATTTATGGATAAGGTTAATTATGATGGTTTGGATGTGAAAGAAATAAAAAATACGCAATCATATATATTCGGTTATTTATATTCCAATTACCGCTATGTACAAGGCATAATGGAGGGGGATACCTATGGAAAAAAGATGGCAGGAGCCTCAGATGGTGATATGTATTATAGAGAAATGTGGAATAAAACAAGTGATTTTACAGTACCTTTATTGGAAAGAGCTTCAAATGCATATGCCTGTTTATTATATACCGCATGGAAAAACGCGGGTTCGCCTGTAGTTGGTTTTTTGGGGGAAGATAAAATATTTGCAGGCAAAGATGTTGTTTTAAAAGCAATATATTGGGATAAGGATGAAATGTCTTTTAAGATTAATTTTGTAGTGCGCAAACGCTCTTTTGTTTTGTTGGAAATTAGGAATGAGAAAGGAGAAAAGGTTAAAACATTATTAAAAGATACGCTGTGGGTTGGGGATAATACCATTACTTGGACTCCGGACAACTCTGTTCTTTATGGCAATTATCAAGTAATTCTTAATTCGCCTGATAACGTTCAAATTAAAGTGTTTCCTTTTTGTGCTAACTAATCATAGACCACCCTTTTTGGGATTTATTTAAAAAGATAAGTTGCTGATGCAGGCGTTTATTCTGTTCTTGGGCAAGTGTAGGGTCTGTTGCTATAATTTGTTGTGCATGTAGTCGGGCGAGTTTTATCAAAGCTTCATCTTTCACAATATCGGCTAGTTTTAAATCTAATATTCCACTTTGTTTGGTTCCTTCCAAATCGCCGGGACCGCGCAACCGTAAGTCGATATTTGATATTTCAAATCCGTCGGTAGTGCGTACCATGGCTTCTATACGTTTTTTGCCGTCAGCAGAAAGTTTATAGCTGCTTAATAGGATACAGTGCGATTGATCGGCTCCGCGTCCTACACGTCCGCGCAATTGGTGCAATTGCGATAATCCAAAACGTTCTGCGTTTTCTATTACCATTACAGATGCGTTGGGCACGTCCACACCTACTTCAATTACGGTAGTAGCAACCATAATATGAGTTTCTCCGTTTTTAAAACGTTGCATTTCATTATCTTTTTCACCTGGTTTCATCCTACCGTGTACCATGCTGAGGTTATAGGTAGGATTAGGGAATATTTGTTTCAATTGGTCAAAACCCTCCTGCAAATTTTTCAAATCTAATGTTTCCGATTCTTCAATCAAAGGATAAACAACATATACTTGTCGTCCTTCGGCAATTTTTGTTTTAATAAAATTATAAACTTTTGCCCTGTCTTTTTCCCAGAAGTGATAGGTTTTTACAGGCTTTCGTCCGGGAGGAAGTTCGTTAATAGCAGAAATGTCGAGGTCGCCATAAACGGTCATTGCCAGTGTCCGAGGTATGGGGGTTGCAGTCATTACCAGTATATGAGGAATATCTGTGCTTTTGTTCCAAAGTTTTGCCCGCTGTTCAACTCCAAAACGGTGTTGTTCATCGATTACTACAAGACCTAAGCTTTTAAATTTAACATTATCTTCAATCAGAGCATGGGTGCCAATTAAAATTTGCAATGCACCATCTTGTAAAGAAGGTAACATTTGTTTTCTTTTGTTTTGTTTCGTACTTCCCGTGAGCAAGTCGATACTTACGGGCATATCTTGCAAAAAACGGCAAATGGTGTTATAATGTTGTGTTGCCAAAATTTCGGTAGGAGCCATCAGGCAGGCTTGGTATCCATTGTCTAGCGCCATAAGCATGCACATGAGCGCTACAAGCGTTTTGCCGCTGCCTACATCGCCTTGCAGTAGCCGGTTCATTTGGTTGCCTGAACCTAAATCGCCTCTGATTTCTTTAATAACCCTTTTTTGTGCTGATGTTAATTCAAAAGGCAAATAATTTGCATAAAAACTATTGAACAAATCGCCAATAACAGGAAATTCGAGCCCTTTGTATTTGGTCAACCTAATATTTTTATATTGTAAAAGTTTGAGTTGTATAAAAAAAAGTTCTTCAAATTTTAACCTGAAACGAGCCTTCTCCAAAGCCTCTGCATTTAACGGGAAATGTATAGTTTGTAAAGCGCTATTTCGGTCTGTCAATTTTAGGCTTTTAATAAGATTTGCAGGTAGTGTTTCATTTATAATTCCTTGACATTGTAAAAGTGCGCTTTTAGTGAGTTTAGAAATATTGCGGGTGGTAAGTCCGTGCGCTTTCATTTTTTCTGTAGTATTATAAATAGGGTGTAGGGGGTCTGCGGGTTGCGAAAAATAACTTGCAATATCTTCCATCTCAGGATGTGGAATATTATAACGTCCTTTAAAAACAGCAGGTTTCCCAAAAGCAATCCATTCTGATCCGGAAGGAAATTTGTCTTTCACCCAGTTAATACCTTGAAACCATACCAAATCAATGCATGCTGAGCTGTCTTGTAGTGTAATTACCAGTCGCGCGGCGCGTCCGTTGCCTATGAGCTCTTGCTTTATAACTTTCCCTTTTATTTGAATATAAACAGCATCAGATGTTATTTCGGCAATAGGAGTAAATCTGCTTTTATCCATATACCTAAAAGGGTAATAGGAGAGGAGGTCGTAATATGTTTTTATATTGGCTTCTTTACGTAAGATTTCACCACGTTTTGGACCAACGCCTTTTAAGTATTCAATGGGAGTTTCAAGTATATCCACCTGCATAGATAAAATAAAAGAATGGCTAAGGTACAAATAAAAAACAACTCCCATATGAGAGTTGTTTTTGTAAATTATAATAATAAACCAATTTTAGTATTCCCAAAGAAACTGTTCAAAGTTAAACAATTCTTCTTTTACGCGGTCTGATTCCAGAATGCGGTCAACACCTTTTGCATATTCGCCAATGGTTCTGTCATACTGGTTATCTTCTTTATAAATATAACTTGAGAAGAGCCTTTTCCAGAAATAATCATCATAAGTAAAGCGGGCAGCACTGTTAAAGCGGTTAAATACTTCAGCCTTTGCTAAAATAGGACGAGCTTCGGGGAAATATATCCAAAAGAGTGGCTTATATGCTCTTAGAGTACCGTCTTTTTCATCTAAAACATCAACTACCGGACAAATTCCAATAATTCTTACTTCAAACATGGAGCGTTGCTTATCAAAAAACCAATCCTCTTTGATTCTGTATTTCTTTATGGCTGTTGGTTCCAATTTTATCGAAATTACAGTATCATAATAATCATAAGGAGGGTCAGGCCTTTGCATTTGAGTTGTTTGTTTAGATTCTACTCTTTCAAGTAGTTCTTTATATGATAATGGAGTGATAAATTCATCTCCTATAGCTGCATCATAGGCAGTAAGAGATCCCTCTTTAATTGCATCCAAAAATACGGTCATTAGGCTTTTCCAATGATTGTGAGGCGTTTCAGGATAATATAAAGGTTGGTTCATTTTTTCACGTAAGTCGATAACGCGCCATATTCTTTTTTGCCAGCCTATATCAGCGTCTCTCACATAAGGATAGGGTGTGGGAGTTTTATTAAACTTCTCACTCATGTCTGTAATCCCGTCAATGGGTGTAGCCATGAGCGTATCCTTCTTGGGCTCTTCCTGTTGAATTTTTTGTTCTTCAGGAATAGCTTGGGGATTAGTAGAAGTTTGTACTTGTGCACTAATCTTGGTAAATGAGAAGATAATGCACAAAAAACTTATAAATACAATAATTTTTTTCATTGTTTATTGAATTGTGATTACAATAGAGTTCAATTTGCGAACTTTTCCATCCGGACCTTTTGCCATGATATCTTCAAAATTAACTTTATCTCTGGAACGGCTAGACTGGATAAGATCTCTCATTTGTTGTGTTAATCTATTTCCGTCAGCTCTAACTTCAACAAAATCCCCTTTCCTGTTAGCTGACATTTTAAAAGAAGTAACGATATAATTAACATCAAATTCGAAATCTTGTGGCATGCGCGGAATAATGGCTGAAGAGGCAGCCAATAAACTCTTACTTACTAATCCTCCGTCCGTATTTGCGATATAAGCAGTAGGTGAAGGTAAATATTTAACACGGTATTCAACAGCGCCCATGCGTTTTACTTTCCCGTTAAGGTTGGCATTAACAGTAACCATTGCTTTGCCCGGAGAACTTGGACGTACTACCCATCCGGCTCCGCTACGGTTTATGCTACCATTAGTCATACTTGCACTTATTTGCGAAGGAGGTACTCCGGCAGAGATAGCTACAGGGTTATCAACACCAATATAGAATACGTTCATTTTGGTAGCTGATACTGCCAATGCAGGAGGTGTTACAATATATTCGTAAGAAAAAGGATAGGCTTTCATTTGACCGGTGGGGTCTTTCATGTTTACAACCCCGTTGATGGTTTTTGCACCAATGGAACCTGCCGGAGCTGTAATTTTAACCGAACCGTTGCTGCTGTTATATGTGCTTCCACCTATGTTAGCGCTAAAACTTTGTTTAGTGTCCATTGCCGTAACATATACTTCGGCTTCGAAAGCTTCGCCAAGGAATACATATTGGCTTTTTGGTACGATAGTGGCGCCAACTTGGTCAATATTAAAC
Source organism: uncultured Bacteroidales bacterium (assembly GCA_937889945.1). Lineage (GTDB taxonomy): Bacteria > Bacteroidota > Bacteroidia > Bacteroidales > UBA4417 > UBA4417. The sequence goes on along the minus strand of CALBZC010000039.1, from coordinate 18,472 downwards.
GAGTTTTCGCTTATAGAAGACATTAATTTGCTGGTGATGTCAAATTCGGCATTTTGTACTTCATTATAAAGTTTATTTAAAATGGTTACATCTGCCGCTAAAATGGTATGATAAAAATTAAACATCTCCCAATTTAATTTACTACCGGAAGCGTCTTTAAACGTTCCTTCGGTTTTTAAGCCGATATTAACGGTTTTTTGTTGTTCGGGAGTAAGATAGCTTAGCAACTCCTGACGAAATTTATCTATTCTGTTTCTTAGTTCTCCGGCTTTGCCTTTAGAACCATCATTAGATTCTCCAATAAAATAACGTGTTGGAGTATCATAATTATCTTTATTCTTTATTTCGCGAAGAGGTGTGTTTTTTGCTTGATCAAGTGAAATGTTCTCGGTTTTAGCTACTACTTCATTTTTTATAGTTTCAATATATTGCTTCATTTCCTGAGCAGATTTTTTTACTTTCTGCGCTTTTTCCCATACAGGGGCAACTTTTTCAGGAGAGTTGTTGTATAATGCTAAAAATCTGCTGTAGTTATTGTCAATTTTAGAACTAAAATTTTCATTTGTTGTTAATATGCTTTCATTAACAAGTGTAAATGCGTTAAGGATTTCCACGGATACATTAAGCGCAAGCATTGCTGTTAAAATTAAGTACAGCATTGCTATCATCTTTTGCCGTGGGACTTCTTTATATCCGGCCATAGTTTATAAGGGTTTATGCGTTAAACAAATAAATTAATTCTTTTTTGATAATTTACCTTTGCAGGTTTACGTTCATAGCCGTAAGCATATTTCCGTAAACTTGATTTAGCGCAGAAACTCGTTTGGTTAATGTGTCAAGTTCTTGTTGGTATTTAACCATGTCGGTTGATGAGTTGTTTAAAGAATCTAAGAATTTACCCATCGTTTCTTTTAACTGGTTATTAGAAGTAGTATAATCAGAAGACTGTTTTAGCTGAACTTCATACATTGTATTTAAAGCGCCTAAGTTAGATGCTAATTTTTGAAGTTGTTCGTTGTAAGCTTTGTTATCTAAGGAAGTAAAACTTAATGCTTCTGCAGATTGGCTTAACATGTCAGCACTTCTGTTATATTTTTCCACTAATTTATTTGCAGATTCAGAGGCGGTTGCCAAACTGTTAGAAAAAGATTCCGATGCAGACATTTCTTTGCGTATAGCATTGGAAACATCATTATAAGTTTCGGCTAATTTGCCTGCAGAAGATGCTGCAGAATGGATGCTTGCAGAAAAATTACCAATAGAGTCGGCATCTCTGGAAACAACATCGCTTACTTTTCTATAGGCAGAAGAAAGTTCGCCTGCGGATTGTCCGATATTGCTGATATTTTTAACAAAATCGCCTGAGGAAATGGAAACACTTGATATATCACTCATGCGAGCTACATTTTCACTCATTTTTCGCATTCCTTCACCAAAATTTTGAAGAATATCGGGTGAAACATTTGCTTTTACAAGCATTTCATCCAATTCGGGAAGCATACTGGTATTGCCTTTTCTGATAGTTCTGCCGGCGGAAATTTCCGGTTCTTCCCCAATCCCGTGATATTGATATGTTAATTCGGGATAAACTACACTCCAATCGGGTTCTATGTAAGGGGGCTCAAATGCTGAAAAGAAAAAGATAACAGCTTCAGCAACAAGCCCAAGTGTTAGCAATATGTTAGCGTAAGGGAGGTGGGTGATTTTAAACAAAGCACCAGTGATAGCTACGGCGGCGCCAATACCATATACTTTTGACATGAAATTTTTGTAGCCTCTTGAATGTAAGAAATTTGCCATAATTAGAGTAATGTTATAGAGTTAAAAAAAATTAATGAATTGCCAAATTATTTTTATGTCTTCTTTTTAATTGTAAACTCTGGAGCTTTTTCCAGATTTAGATTCTTTTTTGTGTTGTCCCATCACATCTTGCACGCAGCGGAAGCCAATATAGGATTTAGCAGAATCTTGATATTCATATGAGCGGGTGCTTGTTCTGATATAGTAGGCTATATCTTTCCAAGAACCGCCTCTGATAACTTTTCTTTTAAAATTAGGCTTATCACTTTCTTTTGCGTTAAACTGGTAGCCCGGGTTCATATCCCATGTGAATTGAGATGCCGATTCGTCCCATGCATCGGCGCACCACTCGGCAACATTGCCTGCCATATCGTACAATCCAAAATCATTGGCGGGATAGTGCCCTACAATAGCTGTGCGGGCAAAACCGTCAACGGTATAGTTTCCTCTTAAAGGTTTAAAATTAGCTAAATAACAACCCTTGTCGGTAGTGGTATAAGGACCGCCCCACGGATATGCGCTTAAACTATTGCCTCCTTTGGCTGCCCATTCCCATTCAGCTTCGCTGGGTAATCGAAATTCGCTAGGCATGGCAATACGTTTGCTGGTGATATGAGATTCATATAAGCGTGTACGCCAAATACAAAATGCGGTGGCTTGTTTCCAGTTAACACCTACCACAGGGTAGTTGTCGTATGAAGGGTGCCAGAAATATCTTTGCGCGATAGGTTCGTTATAGCTGTATGCATAGTCGTGCAACCAGCATAGCGTATCAGGATATACATTAATTACATCTTTATGAACATAAACCGAACGGTCTTTCATACCTTGCGGACGGTTTGCAAAACCTGCATATTTAGATTCATATGCTCCGGTATAAGATTTTTTAGCAGCCGCAATTAAATCTACAAAATAATATTCATAAAAAAGTTTACGCGTATCTATTTCTTTTTTGCCGAAATACCTTTCATTTTTAGGTAAATACATGGGCTCAAGGGATTTTTTTAAGTTAGGGTCTTTCCCGTTTATTTTTGTATCCCAGTTAATAACCGGTTGGTCATACACTTCACCTGTTTTTTTATTGTTTTTAATTAGGAATTCAGGTTTCATCTGTCCTAATAATTTTCGGGTGATAGAGTCTCTTACCCAAAAAACGAATTGTCGGTATTCGTTATTGGTAATTTCTGTTTCATCCATAAAGAATGGGGAAATCGTAATAGTACGTGCCGGATTTAAATGAGAATATTCAATATCCTCGTCTCCAACACCCATCGTATAGCTCCCTGTGGGGATAGATACCATGCCGTAAGGGTCAGGTTGGTAAAAACTACGCCGGCCTGCAACTCCTACAAGCTCGCCATTACCGTTATTTTTACAACTTGCAAGAAGTAAAGCAATGAGGGAAATAAGTAAAGTTTTTTTCATTTTATAAAATATTGTAAATGAGAAACTTGTGTTTTTGTTTGAAAGTGTGAAGTTCATAATACGCATTTGCATAAATTATAGCGAAATGCAAAGGTAATAAATTTTTGTATTTTTTAACAAAAAATTTGTTAATAATTATATTTTTAATTCAAAAAATGTATTAAAACGCTGATTTTCAGATAAATATATTTTTAAAATAATCATATGTTTTTTTAAGAATAATGTAAACTTAGTAAATATTCTTATTTTTGCAAGTTCTTTTTGCAAATTTCTGTTGTCATGTTTAAAAATAATCCCTTTAATAAAGAGAAACTTTTTTCGGGTAAATGGTTTCGTTCTTATATATACATAATTATTGGCACTTTTTTAGTTTCGGTAGGGTATGTTTTATTTATTAGTCCTAATAAAGTTGTTCCGGGCGGAATATACGGGATATCCATCATGTTGCATCACCTTTTAGGTACACCTTTGGGTTTAACAGCTTTAGCATTTAATATACCACTTACCATTATAGGAACAAAAGTATTGGGTCCTCGTTTTGGTCCTAAAACCATTGTTGCGTTCATTTCAACGGCAGCTTTTTCTGATGCTCTTAGTTATTGGTATGGTAATAAGCCTTTGGTAGAAGGCGATGTGTTGTTGTCTTGTATATTTGGCGGCTTGTTTATTGGTGTAGGAGTAGCTTTTACGTTTAAAGCCAAGGCAAGTAGTGGCGGAACGGATGTAGTAGCCATGATATTGGAAAAATATACGCGGGTTCCTATTGGTCAATTGATTATGATTGTGGATTCTGTGATTGTATTGATGAGTTTTATTGCTTTTGGCGACTGGCGTATTCCTTTGTATAGTTGGGTGGTGATTTTTGTGTATGGAAGAACTGTAGATATGATTATGCGTGGCTTTAGTTACGATAAAACCTTATTCGTAATATCTGAGAAACACAATGAGATTAGAGATATACTTATTAATGACGTGCGCAGGGGAGGTACTTTCCTGAAAGGCGAAGGCATGTATAACCATGTTGAAAAACAAATTGTTTTCACGGTGGTAAATCCACGCGAACTATATATGTTGCAGGAAATGATTCATAAGATAGATCCCAATGCTTTTATTGCCGTATTGGATGCCTATGAAATCCTTGGAAAAGGATTTAAATCATTATCCGAAAAAGTAAAACAAAATTAGAGCAACGTTTCCGGAAGTTTCTTAAAGGTATATCCTTCTTTGAGGGCAAAGGCGATAAAGCGCGGAAGTGCATATTGCATATTTTCCTGCGCCTTAAGGCTGTCGTGGAATGTAATGATGCATCCGGGATAAATGTTTTTGGTGGCGATATGCAGGCATTTCTCCTTACTTATTTTTTTATCAAAATCGGCGGCAATAACGCTCCACATTACAATATTGTATGTTTGTCGCAGTATTTTGGCTGTGAGTTTGCTTATGTTTCCGTGTGGTGGTCTGAACAGTGTACTTTTTACCAAATCATCGCACTTGCGAACCTCTTCCAAATATATTTCAGGGGCTATGGCATTTAAATTAACATGATGATAAGTATGATTTCCTATTGCATGTTCGTTTTCAATCAAAAGGTTGAAAATATCAGGATACTTTTCTACATTTTCACCCACGCAGAAAAAAGTAGCTTTAATATTATATGTTTTTAATAAGTCTATTACCCAAGGAGTTATCTCAGGTATAGGTCCGTCGTCGAAAGTAAGGTAAATTTCTTTGGCGGTGGTTTTAATGTCCCAAATTAATCCTTTAGGCTGGAACATTCTTATGTACCAAGGAGTAGTTTTTAAGTAATACATGTTGCTAAATTAACAAAAAATTAGAAATTGCAAAAACAAATAAAAACATAATAAAGTCGGATTCTATTATATTTGCATACTTTTCAATTTAAAAATAAAATATTATGAAGAAATTAGTTTTGGTTCGTCATGGCGAAAGCGCATGGAACAAGGAAAATCGTTTCACGGGGTGGACGGATGTGGATTTAACCGAGCGAGGCACAAATGAGGCACGTGAAGCGGGGAAAGTTTTAAAACAAAATGGTTTTGATTTCAGACTGGCTTATACTTCTTACTTAAAAAGGGCAATTAAAACATTAAACTACATGTTGGAAGAAATGGATTTGATGTGGATTGACGTGGAAAAAAGCTGGCGGTTAAACGAAAAGCATTATGGGAATTTGCAAGGTTTAAATAAAGCCGAAACGGCTGCTAAATATGGTGATGAGCAGGTTTTGATATGGCGTCGCAGCTATGATGTTCCACCTGCCCCTTTGGCTGACAATGACGATCGCAATCCGCGTTTAGACCCACGCTATAAAGCAATTGGCGACTTAGCGCCTGTTACGGAATCTTTGAAAGATACGGTTGACAGAATGGTGCCTTATTGGGAGCAAAACATTCGCGAATCATTGAAAACGCACGACCAAATTCTTGTAGCTGCCCACGGCAATAGTCTCAGAGCGGTTATCAAACATGTAAAAGGCATTAGCGATGCCGATATCGTGAATTTAAATTTGCCTACCGGCATTCCTTATGTATTTGAGTTTGACGATGATTTGAATTTTCAGAAAGATTACTTTCTCGGCGATCCCGAAACCATTAAAAAATTAATGGAGGAAGTTGCCAATCAAGGAAAAGCAAAAAAATAAAGTATAGATACTTTTGTATTCATAAAAAACTAAAAATAATATGAAGCGATTATTTTTATCCTTATGTATATTGGGATTTGGCATTGCCTCAATGGCGCAGCCCAACGTTATGCCTATTAAAAAGGATGTGTCTTTGATTGTGTTGGGTACAGCGCAAGACGCGGGTTTTCCTCAAATAGGCTGCAACAAAAAATGTTGTGAGAAAAGGTTTGAACAACACAATTTTAGTGAAAAAATAATCGCTTTGGGGGTGGTGGATCCCGTAGCGCAAAAGAAATTTTTGTTTGAAGCCACGCCCGACATGACTGTACAAGCATATATGCTAAACCGCTATGCCGATGTGGGGAACAAAGAAATGCCTGACGGTATTTTTCTTACACATGCCCACATTGGTCATTATACGGGGTTAATGTTTTTAGGAAGAGAAGGTGCAGGGGCAAATAAAGTTCCTGTGTATGCTATGCCGCGCCTGAAAAAATTTTTAGAAACAAATGGACCATGGGATCAGTTGGTGAAGTTGCAAAATATAGACATCAGGGAATTGGCAAACGAAGTGCCGCAAAAAGTTACCGAAAACCTAACCGTAACGCCTATTTTGGTTCCTCATCGTGATGAATATTCCGAAACGGTAGGCTTTGTTATTGCCGGTCCCAATAAAAAAGCATTGTTTATTCCTGATATTGATAAATGGGAAAAATGGGATAAAAAGCTGCCCGAAGAATTGTCTAAAGTGGACTATGCTTTTATTGACGCTACTTTTTTCGACACAAAAGAAGTAAATCCTAAGTATATTTCGCAAATTCCTCATTCATATGTGGTTGAAAGTATGGATATTCTTAAAAACGTGCCCGCATCAGAAAAGGGAAAAGTATATTTTATCCATATCAATCATTCAAACCCTTTGTTCGATCCAAAAAGTCCGCAGACAAAAGAAGTGCTGAAAAATGGGTTCCATATTGCCAGGATATACGATGTTTTTAAATTATAGTGGTTTCACAAACGCTGATGATAGTGTTTGCTATTCTGCCTCCTTTTTTAATTTTAACAACACCAAAGTTTCTACGTGCGCGGTATGTGGAAACATGTCATAAGGCTCAATGCTTGCGATAGTGTATTTTTCACAAAGCATTTTTAAGTCGGTGGCTAAAGATTCGGGATTGCAACTAAGGTAAATTACTTGTTTGGCGCCGGATGCCAGTATGGTCTTTTTTATGTTGATGAGTGTTCCGGCACGAGGTGGGTCGAGTATGATTAAATCCACACCCTCTTGCATATTTAAAAATGCGGGAGTAAAGGTTTGTAAAATATCGCCGCAAATAAAAGTCGCATTTTCAACATTGTTGACACTAGCGTTGTTTCCGGCATTTTCAACCGCTTGTAGATTACCCTCTATACCTGTTACGTGTTTTGCTTTACTTGCCAATATCAGAGAAATAGTGCCTATGCCGCAGTATAAATCTATAATATTTTCTGTGCCTTTTAAAGCTGCAATTTCTTTAATTCTGGTGTAAATAATTTCTGCTTGTTTAGGATTGGGTTGATAAAAGGCGTTTTTGCCATATTCAAAAACTAAACCATTCGATGTTTCTTTAATGGAGGTTTGTGTATTGCTGCAATATGTTGTTGGTAAAGAAAAATCGGGATGGGTTAAATTTAAAATTTCGTAACACAGCAAGGTAATTTGAGGAAATTCTGTTCGGATGCTTTGCATCATTGGCTTGATAGTATCTTCCCTTGCTTCGGTGAAAACAATATTTACTATAATCTCAAACAAAGAACTTATGCGCACGCTCACACTGTGTAGTAGTCCTGTGTTTTCTTTAGGGTCGTGAAAAGGTATGCCGTGTTGCAAGGCATATTCTTTAACAAACATAGCTATTGCTAAAGCAGGCTCTTGCAAAAGATAACATTCATTAATATTAAAAACTTTTTCGGGCATGTGGGCAGGATGAAAACCCATAGCCACGCGATCTTCTTGCTTAATTACTTTGCCTTCATCCTCATAATACCAGCGGCGCGACGAAAAAGAAAAATCCAGTTTATTGCGGAAGTAGGTGGTTTGTGGTGATGCAACCACATCGGCAATAGGAGGGAAGTCTAATTTTTGTTTACTTAAAAAGTTTTCTACTATTTGCTTTTTTAATTGTAGCTGATGATTGTATGCTATATGTTGCCAAATGCAGCCCCCACAAATATCGGCATGTTTACAGAATGGTTTAACTCTGTGCGCGGATTGCGTTTTTATTTGCAACAAATTGCCGCTTAGCCAATTGCGTTGGTGGGAGGATATTTCCACATCCACCGTTTCGCCTACAAGCGCGTTGTCGATATATACTTTTCTGTCGCCCCAGTATCCAAAGGTTCTTCCCGAGGGATGTAAACCGGTTATCGTGATATCCTTTAATATTTTCTTTGATTTTCGGGGCATAGCGCGCAAAGATAACACTTATTTAATTTTGCCCCGCAATAGCTGATAAATAGAAAGGGCTACAAAAACAAGCAAAACAGGTAAAATTACGAATAAGTCTATGCGTATAGGCGCTCCTACAACCGTTTTTTCCCATTGTGCAATGTACAGCAACTCGTATATACCATACGCAACCACCAACAATAGCGTGAAGAATTGCGTTTTTGTTATTCTCTTCACATGGTTTAAATTGTTGCCTATTTATTGCGCTTTTATATCCATCTTCATTTTACTGCATGCTTGAACGCACTTATTATTTAATCCATTCTAACTCCCCATTGGGCTTTTCGCGAAGAATATTATAAACAGCAGGATCAGACTGGCCATTTTCCGAACTGTAAAATTTATAGGTTTTATCATTTTCGGACAACACTTCGAGCATGCGGTATTTCCTGCCAATATTTAAATTTACTTGTTTGGTTACAAAGGTTTTATTTCCATAACCATAGCCTTTTAGTTCGGGCGATTTATACCATGTTGCCCGTATGGATTTTTTGCCCTTTTGTTTTGCCTTATTTATACTTGCTTGCGGATAAAATCCTATAGTTCCTTGATTCATCCAGATATTTCCAAAAGCGTTTAGCTCAATCAATCCGTTTATTTTTTGTCCTGATTCATCAATAATATATCCATAATGTTGATAGGGTTCTAAATCATTGTGAATAATTTGCTCCATGTTGGTAGCACATGAGGTTAAAATAGCCGAGGTGGCAAGCGCGCACATAAGTATAAGTGCCGTTTTTTGCTTTAAGATGTTCATTTTAGGGTACTATTTTTTGTATAAATAAAAACTGAATTGTTATCTAAAAATTAATAAATCAAAGATATTTCATTTTTTCTTCTAAAAATCACCTTTTTTCAACTTTTTTATAAATATGATAAATATGTATTAAAAGCGTAATGATTTTATGGTTGCTTGTTTTTAGGCAGGGTGTTAAATTTTTCTTTTTGAGGAGTTGAGGAAGAGCTGGTGGTGTTGGTAAGCATTAAATTTTTATTTCACAGGTTTAAAATCAATAATATATATGTTTTTATAATCGTAAGAAGCATATAATGTAATACATGCTTTTAGTTCATTGGCTTCTGGCTTTCTTATCTTTACTAATACCCTTTGACTAATTTTAAATGTGTCTTTTTCTAAATTTATAGTTTGGTAGTTATTATCTCGACTTGTTCCAATCGCTTGCTTGATTTTTATTGAATCATTGGGAAATTTCAGTATGCAAGTATAACAGTTAAAATCAAAATTAACAATCTCACCTACAAAATAGCTATCAAGTGTGTCTTCATTTTCTCTACTACATCCATATAGAAAAAGAATAAGGATAAGTAATTTTTCTAATATTTTCATATGTTTTATTTGTTTGTTTTTGTTTGCTTTTTGTCATAGCATGCGAGAGCAAAGGACTTTAGATAATATATATTTTTGATTTTGTTTTGAAATGGGGTTGTGAAACGGCTATCTATGTTAGCAGTGGGTTATACTTTCTTTTCCATTAGTTTTTTTAGTTCTTCTTTGCTTGGTAAAACAGTTTGATATTTACTTGCAAAAATCTGTTCGTTATTCTCGGGCAAAGTTATGTTTACTAAGGTTTCGCTTTTGTCTTGACATAAAATGATTCCAACAGATTTGTTTTCATCAGGCAGACGTACAAATCTATCATAATAGTTTACATACATTTGCATTTGTCCAATGTCTTGGTGTCGCAATTCTCCAATTTTTAAATCAATTAAAACGAACGATTTCAAAAGGCGATTGTAAAAGACTAAATCAACTCGGAAGTGCTTTTCGTCGATAGTAATTCTTACTTGCCTGCCAACAAAAGTAAAGCCTTTTCCTAATTCTAAAAGGAAATGCTCTATTTTGTCGATAAGTCTTTGTTCTAATTCACTTTCGGAATATGTTGTGCTTTCAGGAAGTCCGATAAACTCTAAAATATAAGGGTCTTTAAGCGAGTCTTGCGGTTTTTCTACGATTTGTCCTTTTTCGGCAAGTTCCATTATTCCTTTTTTGTCTCTGCTAAGCGCCAATCTTTGGTAGAGCGCGCTATCACATTGACGCTTCAACTCGCGCAAACTCCAATTATTATCTCTTGCTTCAATTTCATAGAAACTTCTTTCCGCTGTATCGTCAATCCGTATAAGTTTCAAATAATGCGACCAGCTCAACTTGAATTCGTCAGACAGTGTCTGACTTTTTTCATAGTCTTGATAAACAAGATAAAATTGTCTCATTTGCTTGAGATTTGTCTCAGAAAAACCTTTGCCAAATTCTATTGTCAATTTTTCAGACAACTCTTTCAAAATTTGTTTTCCATATTCGGCACGTTCTTTTCCGTTTTGTTCTTCCTCAACAATCATTCGTCCAACTTCATAATACGCATAAACCATTGCTCTATTTACGCTTTGGACAACTTGTTCACGAGCTTTATTCAATATCTCGATTATCTTGTCGGATAAACTGTTGTTCGTTCTTTTTTCGAGTTTCATTCTGTAAAATTACAAAAAAACTTTTCAATATGATTGGAATCAATGTTTTGCCCACAAATTACCGCTAACCGCGTGTGCTTGTTGCAAAATAAAGATAAGTTATTTTTTTAGAAAAAGACACAACAGTAGATTGTTTGTTAAATGCATGACAATCATTTTATTGTGTTGTTTTTTGCATCTTAGCGCTATGCAAGGCAAAAAAATACTCACTCCCCAAGTCTTCATATCGGTCAACCTGTTAGATATGGTTCGGACCCGATAATTTCTACCGCAGACTGCTCGGCTCCCTTGATCTGATTTTTCTGTATAAATCCCCTAAAAAGTATTACGGCACACAAAGGTATGAAAGCATTGATCCCGTTGTGTTTTTTAAGATATTTTTGGTAGGCTGTTTGAACAATATCCGGGCGTGGCGCTACTGAAACCTTACGGAAGAACGTCTTTTTCAATAAAAATCGTTTTATCCGGCTTTATACGAGCTGTTTTAAGCCGCTTAAATTTCTATATGCCAACTATAGGGGTAAAAATCTACCCCCGCTTAAAACGGTTTAAACAAGGGCGAATTTGGTGTAATTTAGAAAGTATATTTTATAAAGTGGTGGTTGTGCAACAGATACCTATGTTGTAGATCCAATTTTATCAAAGAAAAATGAGTCTATAAATTTCCATTGTCCGCCTACTTGACCCAATACCAGATTTTCACCCTTTTCATTTTGATAAATCATTCGAAGTTTTATTTCTGTCTCAAATTCTTTTTGTTCAAATTCATATTTGACAACAACCATAATTTCTGTAATTGCTGGTGCACAATCTTCAACAGAAGTAATTTCAAACCTTTTTAAGTTCTTTTTATCAAAAATTTTTCTAACCCTTCCAGCTTCTTGACCGATATTTATATCCTTTTTAAAATAGCTTATTTGCTTCGCAATGCCTCCATAGTTTTTGGTTTCCCAATTTTTTAAGAATTGTACAGCATCTCTTTCAGGAGTAAAATCTTTGTAATCGCTTAGACTTCCACTTGATGGAATGTCTTGATTAACTATTATTTCTCTTTTCTGCCAAGCGTCAAGATATTTGCGTGTTTCTTTCATCTTGTCTTGGTGTTTACTATAGTCTAAAAGAGTTTGTTTTAGTTCAGATAGCGATTCTTTAAATGACAAATTTTTCGGCTCTTTTGGTGGATTCTCCTTGTTCTTTTTTAAAGCCTTTGCCCAATCATTAATCGCAATTAATATCAACCAACATTTCGCCGAAACAAATTTATTGGCGTAAGATAAGTCTCTGCCATGCAAAATACCGTTTCGGTAAGGTAAAAATATTTCGTCTGTGTTAGTACGATTTCTACCTTTATTGAGGATGTCTCTTAGTTTTGATAATCCTGTGCTATGAGCAGCAATAGAGTCCCAAGCAGTCAAATCAGTTGTTTCAGTGAAGAATCCTTTATTCTTGTCTATATCATTAACTCCGCCATCAATTATCATAAGAACAATAGGCACTGATGAATGAAATCTTTTTGCTATTGTGTCTTCATACGCAAGTCTGATGAGTTTATATCTTTTTTGAAATTCAGGAGTTCCTTTTAGTTGTCTTGATAGCCATTTTAAGTTGTCAGATGTATAATAGTCTGCAAGTTTTTCTTCTGCTTTGTTAATTTCATTTTTACTTGCAAGCTCAATACACTCTAACATTAAATCTTGATTCATTGATTCGTGAGCTATCCAACCAAGTTCACTAAAATGGTGATTGAACAAATCAGGGCTTTTTGAAAGTACATTAAATTGTTTTTCTAAATCGTCAAACCCGTCTAATGAGTTTGAAATATTTTTTGCGGTCTTACTAAACGGTGCAAGAAAGGAAGCTATTTGTTTAATAGCTTTTGCTCCTTTAATATTTTTACCAAATTCTTGGAATGAGGGGTTATTTTCAATTTTGTCGTCCATTCTGTTTTGAGCGGTTTTTCTGGAAGCCTTGTCTACAACGGTCTCGTCTATGCGTAGTGCGGGATTTCAAGGCACTTCACTGTCCGCTTACCGAAAAGTTTGTTTAATGTAATTGCTTTCATATTAGCACTTTCGCCCGCATTACGTATAGCCAATGTTGGCAGTAGGTTTTATTTTTTGTTTATTATTTTTCGTATTAATTTAATAAATGGTTTTTCAAATGTTAAATTCTCCAAGTATTAGTTTCCAATTTGTTTTTTAGTTTTGGGTTCTGTGTTAATTGCTTCATCTTCTGTTGAAAAAATAACAGAAGTAATCTTCCATTTTCCATTTGTCTTTATCATCGCCCAACTTTCTTTACCCCAATTTGATTTCTTACCGTTTTCACTAAAATTATAATCAAAAATTACAGTTGCGATATAACCATTTTCAAGTATTTGAATGTTATAAAATTTTTCTTCAATGGATTTGTTATAAAAGTGCCTGTAAAAGGCTTTGTAATTTGCTTTGAAATTGTCTTTTGAAGTAATGTCTTTTTTCAATTCTTCTGCATAAGTTTTTTGATGTGTTACGCCAACCCAAACAACAGGGTCTGTATGAAAAAGAGAATAAAATTTGATACTATCTTTCTTAACAAGGCATTCCATAAATGTATTTAAAACTTTCTTAATTTCTTGTTTGTTGTCTATCCTTTTTTGTTGACTAAATGCCGAAAGAAAGAAAAATAGTAAAAATATGGTTGAAATTAGTCGTGTCATTATTATATCTGTTGTTTATTGATTTTTTGTAAACTTACGGTTAAACGGTTTAATTCTGCATCTAGATACTCAACCAAAATAAAAACGGTTTTAACTGCCGTAATTTTCTTTAAGTTTTCTCATTAATAGTCTTACGCCTTGTTGTGTATCTTGCCTAAATGAATTAGTAAATATTATATAGGCTTTCCCATTTATTCTATCAATTTGAACTAGTGAATAATATGTTCCTGCTGTGCCTGAATGTGTTGAAAACTCTTTTCCGTTTTCATAAATATTAAACCAGCCAATCGAATAATTTTCAATTCCCTTATGAATGAATTTATAGGTATCAGCTTTTAAATAGTTGTTTACGCCATTAAGACCTTGTAAATTCAATTGAATAAATTTGATGTAATCTTTCAACTTAATATTAAGATCACCTGCCGGTTCAGTATAATCCAAATGATAATCAACTGTTGATGGAACGGGAATAAGTTTACCATTTTCGTAGGTATGTCCCCAAGTATCTTTTTGTCTTTGGTTTTCGGGCCACGAGAATTTTACATTTAGCTTTAAATCTTTATTGAATACTTTCTCAACTAATTGCTCCCAACTTTTACCTGTCTTCTTTTCTAACATCAAGGTAGCCAAAGTGTAACCTGCATTTGAATAAATAAAAGGATTTTGTTCATCAGGGAATACAGGTTCCAACGTTAAGACAAACTGCCCGAATTGTTCTCTTTTCTCCTGCTTTGTCCCTTTGGAATCTGGAATTTTAGGGTCGTTTTCGCCTTGAAATGGCTGTATTCCTGCTTTATGAGAAAGTAAATATTGTAACGTAATATTTGCAAATTCGGGTCTGCTATTTTCTTTCCATTCCGGAAAAACATCAAAAAACTTGGTTGTCCATTTTAACTTCCCTTTCTCAACATATTTTGCAATTATAAAACCTGTCATTGCTTTAGTATTTGAACCTAAATGAAATCGGTCATTTAAAGTTGCGGTGTCAGGTAATTCAATGGAATGAAAACCCAATGCAGTAATTTCTAATGTTGATTTGCTGTCAATTACTGCGTAACTTATTTCAGGTATATTATATGCTTTACGGATTGAGTCAGCATATTGAACATTGTTTTGTCCAATGCAAATTGTTGAGGTTAATGTAAATAGAATAAATAATAAATGTCTAAATTTCATTGTTTGTATCATTTCTGTAAGCTTACTGCTAACGGTTCGGGGCTTTGCGTTCGGGCGGGTTGGCGGGCGCAGCCCAGTCAAACCGAGACGAACGCTCGTGCGCCTGCCTGTCGGCAGACAGGGGGCACGAAACTTCGCAAACCGCGTTACACCCGCCTGACGCAAAAGCCCGTGTTGGCGGTTCGGCTTTTATTAATTCGGTTCGTCATTAAATAATATATCCTCAATGTTGTCAACTATATCAACGCTTTCTTCGTTTATTTCAGCTTCAATTAATTTTTGTTTTTCTGAATTAGGAAGTTCTTGAACTTTCTTTAACTGTCGTTCAATTGCTCTGCTACGAACGCCTGCTTGGTCAATCGTGTTTGTTGCTTCTTGTAATTTCTTTTTGGTCTTTTCTAATACAGTTCCAAATTTGCCAAATTCCGTTTTTACAACACCTAACAAGTCCCAAACTTCACTGCTACGTTTCTCAATTGCTAATGTTCTAAAACCCATTTGTAAACTACTCAATAACGCACTCAACGTAGTTGGTCCCGTTACTGTTACTTTATAGTCTTTTTGAATTGCCTCAAATAATCCTGGTGTTCTTAAAACTTCTGCATATAAACTTTCAAACGGCAAAAACATAATTCCGTATTCTGTGGTGTTTGGCGGGTCAATATATTTCTCTTTTATGTCTTTTGCGTTTTTGATAATCGCACTTTTGAATGACTTTTTCAGTTCTTCAATTTTTTCTGGATTTCCGTCATCATAAGCGTCAACAAGTGCTTCGTAATCTTCTTTTGGAAATTTTGAGTCAATAGGTAACCAAAGTGTCTTTTCTAAATTATTATTGTTCGGCATTTTGATAGCAAACTCAACTATTGCACCGCTGTTTAATTTTGTTTTTACGTTTTTCTCGTATTGCTCGTTCGTAAGCAAATCTTCTAAAATGTTTGCAAGTTGATATTCGCCTAAAATTCCTCTTGATTTTACATTCGTCATTACTTTCTTGATGTCTCCGACACTACTTGCAAGAGTTTGCATTTCGCCCAAACCTTTATGAACTAATTCAAGTCGTTCACTAATCAACTTGAATGAATCGTTAAACCTTTTTTCTAAAGTTGATTGTAATTTCTCGTCAACTGTATTTCTCATCTCTTCAAGTTTCTTGCTATTGTCTTCTTGAAGAGTTTTAAGTTTGGTTTCTACTGTTTCTCGGATTTTTTCAAGTTTGGTTTCCGTATCGGTTTTTATTTGCTCTTGTTTTAAAGCTAAGTCGTTGAATTTTTGGCGTTGCAATTCATTGAAATCTTTGACGTTGTTTGTAAACTTTTCTTCAAATGATTTTAACCCATTTGCTAATTCCGTTCTGTTTTCTTTTGAAGTAGTTGTCAAAAGCTCGTTCAACGATTTTGAGTTTTCAGCAAAACTTTGAACCAATTTAGCAGTTTTTTCTTCGTTGTCTTTTAACGATTTTGTTATCGCTTCTTTTGATTCATTTGAAAGTTTTGTGAATTGGGTTTTAAATTCTGTTTGCTTGTCCTCGTTTGATTTGATAAGTTTTTCAAATTTTTCCTCATTATTCTTAGTCATTGTTTGAAGAAAATTTGAAAATGTTTCTAATTGTGTTTTTTGACTGTCCGCTAATTCTTTTACGGTTTTTGTTAGTTGTTCTGAAAAGTCTTTTAGTGAAGCACTTAATTCTTGTCTTGATTCTTTTGAACTTTTTTGGATTTCTTCTCTGTTACTGGAAAATTCTGAACGTATTAAAGGGTCAATTTTAGAAACGTCCAAATTTATCTTTGTTATTTCCGTTTTTAGGTCATCAGTATTTACGTTGGATTTTTTGAGAAAAGAGATGAGAATGTTCACTACTAAGAGTAGAAGTCCGATTATCAAAAGTATGTCTGTCATTGTTATAAATCCTTGTTGTTATTTCGCTTCGTGTAGGTCGTCCTAAGCTGACCGCCAACGGAATGAGGCTTTAAGAAGTGGCGGATTGCGGGCGGGTTACTTTCGGCATTTCACTAATGTTTGTGCGGGCCACAAAGGTTGAATTTTGCACTCATACCGCCATTTCTTAAAACCTATGTTACCGGCTGGGCAGTTTTATACTATTATTGTTGTTGTTTCGTAAAGTTCGGGAAGGCAGTTTTGTCGCATACGGAATTTTGTGCCGTGATTGTGTCGGGTTCTTGCGTCAAAATCAACGAGAATGTTACCTTTTTCAATTTGGGTTAGGAAACCGTCAAAGTTGAATTTCTGTAACATCATCACTTTGCGGTAATGATAAAACTCTTGTCCGTCTTCTCGTTTGACTTCTGCTTGTACGTAAAAACAGTTTAGCAATTTTGTTCCGGCTTTATGCTCTAAATCATCAAATCCCCAATAGGGTTGTGGATTTAGTTGCTCTAATCCAATACGTTGTTCTACGGATTTTAACCACTCGCTATGTCGTGGCGATACACTTTTGTTGTCAAAAGATATGAGTACTTTTCGTTCTTTGCGGTCGATTTTCACCATAAATCCACGGTCGCTTGGCGAATTTCCGTGTATGGTTTGGCGAAAACTCATTTCTGTTTCGGGATAGCGGTTTCCGGCTTCTTGGTGTGCCCAACCGTATTGAGTAAGAAGTATTTGCGGAACAAAACGTATTGCTCTTGGCGAAGGTTCAATGTGAAACAATGTTGTGAGCGAACTTGTGTTTAGCCGTTGTGATTTTAATTCCCATTCCGCGGCATTGGGAATAGGCAGGTTGTTTTCTTCAATTCCCAATAAGTCTTCAAGCGTGTTGCCTATGCCGCCACTATTTCCGTGACGTGCATTGGGTATCCAACCTTTTTCGGCTATTGCCTTTAACTCATTTATTAACAGTTCTTTGGTATATATTTTCATTATAGTCGTCTTGAAAAAGTAAAAGAGGGCGTAACCCAATTAGCTCGCTTTGTATTTTGTTTTTTGCTATTCTTTTTTCTGCCATTTCGCAATAATCAGGCGAAAGGTCAATGCCTATATAGTTGCGTTTCAAACCCATAGCAACAACGGCAGTTGTGCCGCTTCCCATAAATGGGTCGAGAATGATTTGTGCGTTTGTGGACGATATTATCCTGTTGATTAATGCAACCGGAAATGGCGCTGGGTGGTCGTTTTTCATCTCTTGTGTAAACTCCCACACATCGCCGTGTGCGTTTGCTTTTGGTACAAGCTTAAAATCGGGTTTTGTTATTAAATAAATGACTTCATAGGTTGGTAGAAAGTAGCCGGGATTAAAATTTATTCCACCTTTTCGTCGCCAAATTATAATTTGCCGAACGGGTAAATCTCTGATAATATCGTGTCTGTCTTGAATTAACCCATTTTGCACTCGCCATTTGTGGTTGTAAAATATTGCCCCGTCATTTTTGAGCAACCGATACATTTCTTTTAAACAATTATGTTGCCAATCAGCGTACTCATCGTGTGGTATATTGTCGTCATAATGGCTGTAGCCGTTTTGCAAGGCGGCTCCCGCCCATTTTCCGCTTGTGGTGCAGGCTTTCATTCCGTTGCCTGTCGAGTTTTTCAGGTTGTACGGTGGCGAAGTTACAACTAAATCCAAACACTCATCGGGCATTTGTTTCATCACGGTCAAACTGTCCCCGCAGATTATTTTATTGATATATTGCTCGTTAAATGTCATTTTGTCGTTTTTGAAAATCATTGTCGCAAAGTTACTATTTTTTTCAACTTTGCACAAATGTTCGTGGTCGCTCTTGCCTTGCCGGTAACG
>CALBZC010000038.1 GCA_937889945.1 uncultured Bacteroidales bacterium | reverse complement strand
TTGCTTACTTACCTAATTTTTTTGACTTTTTTCTTAAACGGAACTCAGGTTAATACGTTAGGCGGACCTTCAGAGCTGAACAATTCGTTATTTTCACTTTTTTTACGTGAAAACTATGCGCGAAAATATATGCATGAATACATGCGATTAACCAATGAAATTAAAATATTCAGTAATTTAAAGCTTATTGCTAGCGCATCATACAGCAGAAATATGCCTTTAGAAAACAATTCCGATTATTCTTTTTGGTTCAGAAACAAAAAAGAATTTTCTCCTAACATGCCTGATAATGAATTTTATAAAATGAAAAACCACGAAGATTTATATTCACAATTAAGTCTTTCATATACGCCTGTATTATATACTACCTATTATAAGAATGGCGAAAAACATAGAGAAAAAATAACGGAAATGCCTGTTTTTACAATCTCTTGGAGAAAGGCTTTCCCGCGTGATAAGAGTTTTACCGATTATGATTTACTCCGGTTTGAAGTATTGCAACAAAAAAGCGTGGGACAGTCGCGCTTTTTCAACTACAAGTTGAATATGGGATGGTTTACACAAGCACGTAACATATTTTTTAATGAATTTTATCATTTTGATGTACGCTCAAAAACAATTCAGTCCAACGACTTTTTTCCTGCTTTTAAAATAATGGACTATTACAGCCACTCAACTGACAAATATTTTGGGGAAGCTCATTTTCAATATGTTGCACCTAAATTATTAATCAAACATTTTTCCTTTTTACATAGGCGCGCGTGGCGTGAGCAAATCAGTGTCGGCTATTTATATGTTCCTCATTATAAAAATTATTCAGAAGTAGGATATGGTATCGGCAATCGCATATGGAACATTGGTGTATTTACGGCTTTTAAAAATTTTAAATATAAAAATACCGGCATAGGTGCTACGCTAACCATATTTTAATGCTGAAATACTTATAAGGGCTTATTTAATTTTTCATTCAATTCTTCTAATGATTGCTGCCGATTGTACAAAAATATATTATTATGATATTTATTCATCTTGCTCATTAAATGGTTGAGTGTGTACATTTCCTGTTCTGTGAGGTTTGATGTTATAATATCAGAAGCCATGTGGAGAGGATATAAAATGTTCTGTAATTCTTTTCTACCTCTATCGGTAATCATTACCAGTTTGCTGCGTTTATCATCCGGATCGTCAAATTCTTCAATTAAACCATGTTTTAATAGTCGTCTTATAATTTCAGAACCGGAAGTTTTTTCCATAATATTCAAATTATTAAGTTCTGTTTTATTCATGCGTCCCGGGTTTAATAGAATCATTAAGTAGGTATATTCGTCTTCTGTTTGTAACAAGCTGTTTTTTATGATTGAATGCCTTCAAAACCCTAAAAGTTTTGGAGGCTTCTTTGTCTTTGACGAAAAAGGCAAACAAAGAAAAGAAGCAAAAGGAATTTGCCTCTGTTGAATTTGACGATAAAAAATTATAGGAATATCTGCACAAGGTGCTTCAAATGGAAGCCATAGCCCACAAAGACTTTATAAACAAAGTAAACTGTTCCGTTACGGGAAAAATAGCGCAACAGGAATGCGGGGGCGAGTTGCACAACTGCCGTTTGCAAACCTCAGTGTGGTGTCGTTGGATTATAGTGGGAAATCGGGTATTGCCACCTCTATCGGACATGCGCCTCTACCTGCGATTATCAATCCCGAAGCAGGTTCGGTACTTGCCATTGCCTAAGCGTAAACCAACATTGTGGGGGCGCCGCTAAAAAAGGCCTTGACAGCATTTCACTCTCCGCCAACAGGATGTGGTACTGCAAAAATTCGGACTAAGATGCCCACTTCTCCCAAACAGCCCTTTATCACATCGATTTTTTGGTTTGATACGCAAAAATTAGGCGGTTCGGTATTGGCACAAACTCTTGGGAAATTGGCGACGAAACACCTAACGTAAAAGAGGCGAAATATTTCAAAGTCGCAATTGAAACCATTCAAGAATTCGTATACAAGCGTCTTATCCTTGCCGGACAAGATATATACGATAAGGGAATGATTACGGGCGTCACTCGAAATGTACTTTGCCAATACGCAAGACAGTTTGAGTGTGAATTTGGAACAAATATCGGAATCGTCGTTAGTAAAAATTCTTTTCCCCGAAAATTCGGGAGTACTTATTCCGGTAAAAAACGAAACATCATTAGAAAAAATAGTGAAATCCAACGGAATAGGCTTTGCAAAAATAGCCCATCCTATTGCCGAACAAAGATTGTAAATTCAAAAGAAAAAACATGCTTATCCATTTTCAATCAATGAAATGAGCGATATTTGGTATAAAACCTCTTATCTGTTGGATAGTAAACAAAGTGGTGAAACCAAAGCCGAAGAAAGTTTTACAAACTATAAAAATCAGCCTTAGGAATTTAAATTCCCCAATGATTTCAAAGGAAAACTACTATCAACGCACAACCTAACGTCTGACCATAAATAAAGCGGTATAAAAGCTACCATTATCCGCGAAAAAGGAACCAACGGCGAGCGCGAAACGGCTTCCTCGCTTTACATGGCGGGCTTTGATGTAAAAGACGTGATGATGACCGACCTCGCCAACGAACAGCGCCGGGTGAAATTCGCCCTTCAGAATCCTACCGTAAAATGATTTTCTGTTGTGAGTGTAAGGACGATGCACGTTTGAAAACATCATGTAAGAGTCGGATATTGACGCGGAATGGTCTACCAATCTATGTGAAAGTTGAAAGTGTCTGGAAAAAGTTCTATTTCATCTCGGTTACCGAGTCTTTAACTTCTTACTTTAGTGTTAATTTTAATGATTTATCAAAAACCGAAGAAAGGCGGGAATTCGCGCTTGAATTTTCACGGGAGTTTTTATCGGTAGCTCAAAGAGAAGGAATTTATTTTGATGAAAATGCCGTAGAGGATGCGGTAAAACGTCCTCAGATTTGGCCTGCGGGTACCACTACCTCTATCCATATTGATTTTTGGCAGGGCGAAACCAACAAAGTATAAACACTTACGGGTGAGACTGTGCTCTTGGCGCATAAACATAAACTGAAAGTTCCGCTTTATGAAAAAGTGTATAGAGAGTTAAAGAAAAAATCTGAAAGTCAATATTTAATGATTGATATACAATGTTTTGATTTTTAGATGTTTATTTTTATATTAATAGAAGATAACATCAATTGTCAATCTTCTATTTTTTTTATAAACACATGATGCACAATTTTTCTGCTATAGTTTTGAGAAAAAAAATAAAAACTAATGCAAAAAGAAATAGTAATTGTCTCAGCAGCACGCACCCCTATCGGTAATTTTAATGGTGCTCTGTCCTCTTTTTCTGCCATAGACTTAGGTGTTATAGCTGCTCAGGAAGCTATTCGCAGGGCGGGAATCGACCCGAAAGAAATCAACGAAACCATTGTGGGAAACATATTATCAGCAGGCTTGGGTCAAAATCCGGCTCGTCAGATTAGTGTAAAATCCGGTGTTCCCATTACAAGCCCTGCTATGACTCTCAATATTCTTTGTGGTTCGGGATTACGGGCGGTTTCTTTGGCTGCGCAAATGATAGAAACGGGTGATTCCGATATGATACTTGCCGGCGGTACGGAAAGTATGACTAACGCGCCATACCTGCTTATGCAGGCAAGAAATGGTTATAAAATGGGAAATGGACAAGTGTTCGACAGCATGATAAAAGACGCGTTGACCGACGTTTTTAACGATTATCACATGGGAATGACAGCCGAAAATATTGCTGAAAAATGGCAGATTTCACGTCAAGAGCAAGATGAATTTGCCGTTTTGAGCCAAAATAAATGTGAGGTCGCTCAAGAGGCAGGAAAATTCAAAGATGAGATAGTCCCCGTTTCCATTCCTCAAAAAAAAGGCGACCCTATTATTTTTGACACGGATGAATTCCCTCGAAAAGGTGTGAAATTGGAACATTTGGAAAAAATAAAGGCGGCATTCAAAAAAGACGGAACAGTAACTGCCGGAAACGCCTCTGGTATTAATGATGGCGCTGCTATGCTCATTGTAATGTCTGCTGAAAAAGCAAAAGCGCTCGGGCTAAAACCGCTCGTAAGAATAAAATCACACGCCACGGTAGCGCTCGAACCTGAAATTATGGGTTACGGACCCGTTCCCGCTACTCAAAAAGCCCTTAAAAAAGCAGGGATGACCATTTCGGATATTCAATTGATTGAAGCAAACGAGGCCTTTGCGGCGCAAGCCATTGCCGTAACGCGCGATTTGAATCTGAATCCTGAAATTGTAAACGTAAATGGGGGCGCCATTGCCCTTGGTCACCCGGTAGGCGCTTCCGGCGCACGTATTTTAACGACATTGATTTATGAAATGAAACGCAGAAATGTCGAAAATGGGCTTGCCACACTTTGTATTGGGGGTGGAATGGGAACTGCTTTGATTGTGGAAAATATTTAATAAATATGTGAATATGGAAATGTGATTATTTAATTGATAATCAGATATGCATTCTACAATTTAAATTTAAATAAAAATAATATACCAATGAAAAAACTTGAAAACAAAATTGCTATTATTACCGGCGGCGCTGATGGTATAGGAAAAGCCACCGCCGAAAAATTTGCCTTAGAAGGCGCTACGGTGATCATATGGGACTTAAACGCCGAAAAAGGCGATGAAACCATTCAGGAAATTATAAAAAACGGCGGAAAAGCGGAATTTATGAAAGTAAATACGGGTGTTTTCGCAGAAGTAGATGACGCCACAAAAAAGACAGTGGAAAAATATGGAACCCTGGATATTATTATCAATAACGCCGGCATTACACGCGACGCGTCTATAAAAAAAATGACCCCGGAAATTTGGCAGCAAGTAATTGACGTAAATTTAACGGGGGTTTTTAACTGCTGTAAATGCGCTTCGGATGTAATGGTAGAAAAAGGATACGGACGCATAATCAACGCTTCGTCCGTGGTAGCTTTGTATGGAAATTTCGGACAAACAAACTACGTAGCTACCAAAGCAGGGTTAATAGGAATGACTAAAACGCTCGCGCGTGAGTTAGGCAAAAAAGGGATTACGGTTAATGCCGTAGCGCCCGGATTTATTGCCACCGAAATGGTTAAAAAAATGCCTGCCGAAGTACTGAAATCCATGGAAGAAAAAGTTCCCGTAAAACGGTTAGGGTTACCCGAAGAAATAGCTTCCGCGTATCTTTTCCTCGCCAGCGATGACGCCGCGTATATTAACGGCGCGGTATTGAGCGTAGATGGGGGAATAACTATTTAAATTTCAAATCGTTGCAACTTATGCAACCTGTAAGCTATGTATTAAACACTACTGACTATCGACTAAATATTATGGCAACAAAAGAACAAGTAATAGGTGCGGCACTTTTATTCGCGTTATACGCAGCATTTGTCCTATATTTCGTGGTAAAGGGCGCGCGTGGAACAAAAAACATCAATGATTACGCGGTGGGAAGCTTCACTTTTTCGCCCGTATTTGTGGCGCTTTCGTTGGCTGCCGCAATGACCAGCGCCGCTACATTTGTCATTAATCCCGGATTAATTGCCGCCTATGGCATAAGCGGGTATATTTCATTTGGACTGGTTTTCCCGGCTGCTTCGTTGGTTTCACTCATTATTCTCACAAAAAGTTTTCGTAAATTTGGGCAATCAGTCAATGCGCTGTCACTTTCCAGCTGGATAGGCAAGAAATACGACAGCAAAGGTTACGCGTTGTTTGTGGCTTTTCTCACGGCGCTTTTAATTGCTTTTGTGGTGCTGATATTGGTAGCATTAACCAAAGTAATTTCACAAGCGCTGAATGCTGACCAAATTGTGGTTCTCGGCGTTATTATCGCCTTTACGTTTGGTTATATGATGTTCGGCGGCGCTAATTCAATGGTTTATACTAATGTTATCCAAGCAAGTGTAATGGTTTTGGTGGCGGTGATTTTGATCGCTTCCGGCATTCAGTTTTTTAACGAAGGGCTGGGCGGTTTTTCTCGTAAGTTAGCGGCAATTGATCCGAACCTTATAACTTCCACTAATCCGAAAAGTCCGCTTTTCCGTGATTTCTTTGAAATTATTTTGGCGCAGGTAATTGTAGGCGCAGCCGTTGTTTGCCAACCGCATATTATTACCAAATCACTTCTGCTGAAAAAAGAAAGCGATGTCAATAAGTTTCTGATTGTTACGGTAATCGTTCAGTTTTTATTTTATTCGGTTGTGTTGGCAGGACTGTTTGCACGCATTCACTTCCCTGATTTGATGCAAAATGGCAAAGCGTTAAATGTGGACAGCATTATTCCGGCGTATGTGATTGATGTTTTTTCAGGAGGAATAGGTGCGCTTTTGGTTGGTTTACTGGTCATTTTAGGGCTGATAAGCGCAGGATTTTCTACTATTGAAGGGCTTATTCAATCATTGAGCACCACCATTACAACTGACATTGTTAAACCGTTATTCGGAAAAAATATCACCAATGAAAACCGATATATTACCATAAACCGCATTGTAATTGCCGGCTTAGCTCTTGTCTCTTTTTTTATGGCTCGTAATCAGATACTTTACCCTAAATTAAGTGTGGCTATTTTTGCTCAAAACGGTGTTTATGCGTATTTTTCCATTCTCTTTGTTCCAATAATTTTCGGTATATTTCTCAAAAACGCAAAAACAAAAGCTGCGCTTTCAGGATCAATCACAGCGCTGATTGTATATTATACGGTGTATTATATTTTGCCGTCAATGATGAAAAAGGGTGTGGATTTCGGACATTTTAATCTTTATTTTGCCGATAAAGTGCAAAATCCCGCTATCGCGGCTGCCACTGCAATTGTTATTTCATTAACCGTAGGATTAATTGTACATTTGAGTAATAAACGGCAAGAAAAAATATATGGATAAAACATGTATGCAATATAAGTATTTTATATCTTTATATGCTGGATGAACAAGTGCTGACAATTGATTGGAAAAGGGAAAGGAAGCGTTTATGTATCGACTAAGTAAAAAGTAAAAAGTAAAAAGTAAACAATAAATAGTAATCGGTAAGCAGTTTGCACCATAACGTCCAACTTCTTCACTTCTGACTTTTAATTTCTAATTTTATTATGAAAACAATAAAAGAATTATACCAAAGCAAACTTATTCCGCTTGAAAAAGTGGCTGATTTGCTAAAAAGCGATACAGATGTCATTGTGGCTCAATGCGCTTCGGAGCCGCAGGGATGCATGTCGCATTTTCATTTGGCGAAAGACCGTGTACACGATGTAAAAGTGTTTTCGGTACTTACGCTGAAACCGTATGAGTTTTATATGAAGCCCGAAATGAAAGGACATTTCGAGCTTTGCAGCTGGTTTCACGCGCCCGGTTCGCGCAAGGCGTTGAAGGAAAAAATCGGCACCGTAACTTATGTGCCGAACATGCTTCACCGAGCCGCTTCCGACCGCATGAAAGTTCGCCGTCCATACTTGTTTGTAGGCACGTGCACGCCCCCCGACGAAAAAGGCTTTGTGTCCCTGTCTTTGGGAATAACGTACGAAAAAGACATTCTCGAAGCGGCGGAAATCACTGTTTTGGAAGTCAATGACCAATTGCCACGCACCTTTGGCGATACGCAAGTGCACATTTCGGACGTAACTTATTTTACGGAAAACTCACAGTTGCCTCCCACACTTCCCGAACCTCTTCCTGATGAAACCGCCATGGCTATCGGGAAAAATATAGCCGATTTAATTGACAATGGCGCCACCATTCAGCTTGGCATAGGCGAAATCCCCAATGCCGCGGCTTTGATGCTGAAAGATAAAAAAGACCTGGGCGTACATACCGAAATGATGGTGGACAGTATGATGGAACTCTATGAAATGGGTGTTATTACCAACAAGCAGAAAATCATTCACAAAGGCAAATTCATTTGTACTTTCGCCATGGGAAGCGAAAAACTTTACAAATGGTTAGACAATAATCAGGCGGTAGAATTTCTTCGCGGAAGTTATGTGAACGATCCGTGTTTAATCCGTCAAAATTCCAAAATGGTTTCTATCAATACCTGCATTATGATTGATTTTACGGGTCAGGTAGCCAGTGAAAGTATGGGTATTGATCAGTATTCCGGTACCGGAGGGCAAAGCGATACAGCCGTGGGTGCTACCGAGGGTTTGGACGGACAGGGAAAATCTATTATCGCTTGCCGTTCTACCGCCAAAAACGGCACTATTTCCACCATTGTGCCTGTATTGCCCATAGGCACGGGCGTTACGTTACACCGCAGCAATACGGATTACATAGTTACCGAGTACGGAAGCGCACGACTCACAGGACGTACGGTCAGAGAACGCACCGAACTGCTAATTTCTATCGCGCACCCAGCTTTCAGGCAAGAGCTACGAAAACAAGCGGAAGAAATGGGATATTTATAAAATTAGAATTCAGAAGTTAAGAAGTCCAGAATTAGAAGATGGGAGCTTAGATATTCTTTTCATGATTTTGCGGCAGCAAAAAAATAAAGATGAAAGATGAAAGAAAGATGGGAAATAAAAGACAGAATATGGAATATGGAATTCGGGAGTTGGGAGTTGGAATATGGAAATTCCCATCAACCAATTATTAACCAATTAAACATTCAACCAAGATGTTACCAATAAAGATAATAAGTACAGCCATTTATGTTCCTGGTAAGCCTATTGATAATTCGGAACTAAAAAAACTTACCGGAATTGAGTTTGATGCTGCGAAAATTGAAGATAAAATCGGCATAAAGCAAAGGCACATTGCCCGTTTGCGAGATTTGCAGGAAACTACCGCCGATTTTGTAACCCACGCGGCTGAAAAAGCCATTAAAAAAGCGGGAATACAGCCGGACGAAATCGGGTTGATAATCGTAGCTACTGACACACCGGAATATATTACGCCTGCCACCGCTATTTTAGTGCAAGGTAGAATTCAGGGCCACGAAAAGTGGAGCATGGCATTTGATGTGGCAGCTTCCTGCGCTAGTTTTACCATGGCTTTTGATACGGCTTCGCGGATACTTGCTACCAATCCGAAAATAAAGTACGCCCTTATTACCGGTGTGTATAATATGCCAGCGTTTATAAGGGATGACGACACGTTCAGTTATCCGATTTTTGCCGATGGCGCCGCTTCGTTTGTCCTTGCAAAAGATGAAATTGCGGGTTCTAAATATATCGGAAATCAAATGCTTACCGATGGAACACAGTTTGACTTCATCGGAATTTACGCCGGCGGGGCTAAAAAGCCCGTTACCAAAGAAGTGTTGGATGAAAACAAAAACGGATTATTAAGTTTGAAACCGCTGCCCGGCGACCGTAATGTACGACTGTGGCCCATGGTAGTAAAGAAATTACTGAAAGAATACGAAACCCATACCGATGAAATTGACCATTATATTTTTACGCAAATCAATAAATCGGTTATCCTGAAAGTAATGGAAGAACTCAAACAGCCTGTGGAAAAAGCCATGTTCGTGATGGATAAGTATGGTTACACAGGATCCGCCTGCGTTCCGATGGCTTTTCATGAAGGGGTAGAAAGCGGAAAAATCAAACGGGGTAACAAAGTATTATTTATGGCTTCGGGCGCGGGATTATCGGTGGGAAGCAATTTGTTGGTGTATTAAAACTGCCCCCTAACCCCCTGAATGGATTATTTTGTAGTTTCAGTCAAAGTTTTCTGTGACAAAAATACTCGTTAAAAATTCACTAAAAAAATAATTCTCTTAATAAAAAAATAACCTTAAACGCTCTCTTATTACCCCTTCAGGGGGTTAGGGGGCAGGCTAGATTTATATATGATAAACGTAGGAATAGTAGGCACAGGTATTTATATCCCTGAAAAAAAAATGACGGCGGCAGAAATTTCCGCGGCAACTAACGGTGTTTGGACTGAAAACGCGGTGGTTGAAAAACTCGGAATTGTGGAAAAACCCGTTCCCACTAATAATGACGGCACACAGGAAATGGGAGTGAGAGCCGCGTTGGATTGTCTGAAAAACACGGGCGTTAATCCTTTGGAAATTGATTTGATACTTTGTATCGGCGAGGAGTGGAAAGAATATCCGCTGACCACTTCCGGCATTTACATTCAGGAAAAAATAGGCGCCCATAACGCGTGGGCTATTGACATTCAGCAGCGCTGCTGTACTACGGTGGCAGCATTAAAGATTGCCAAAGATATGATGACTGCCGATGAAGAACTGAAAACGGTAATGATTGTGGGCGGTTATCGGAACGGTGATTTTATTGACTATGAAGACAGCGCTGTTTCCTTTATGTTTAACCTTTCGGCGGGCGCGGGCGCCATAATTGTAAAACGCGATTACGGTAAAAATCTCATTCTGGGGACGCATATTATTACCGACGGCACCATGGCGCGTGATGCGGGCGTGGTGTATGGCGGCACGGAAAATCCCGTTACGTGCGAGAATGCCGATGTGGCTTATAAATCCTTAAAAGTGTTTGACGAAAAGCACATGAAAGACCGCCTGAATGAAGTTTCCATGAAAAACTGGTTTCACTGCATTGACAGAGCGTTTGAAAAATCGGGCATATCCAAAGAGGAATTGGGGTTTCTTTGTTGTCTTCATTTCAAGCGCAGCATGTATGATTTTATGCTTGCCGAACTCGGTTTAAGTCAGGATAAAAGCATTTATATAGAAAATTACGGTCACATGGGACAGGTAGATCAAATCCTCATATTACATTTGGCACAGCAGCGCAATTTATTAAAGCAAGGCAGCGTTATATCTATGATTGCCGCTGGTATTGGGTATGCTTGGGGCGCTAACGTAATTCGTTGGGGATAAGTATTGGTCAATGCCTATAATAAATAGTATAATAATCAATAAATAAGCGTTTTACTTATTAAAAATCCGAATATGTATACAAAGTCAACGCTTATATTTATTTATTCTATCGTATAATTATAAAATGAATTATCATTTTTGTAATAACAAATCAAAAAATTAAGCAATCATGAAAAAACTATTTTTTATTCTAATCTCAGCCGCTCTCATTTTTACCGGCTGCAAAAAAAGCGATTCTGATGTAGTGGTGTATAATCCTGCTACGGACGGTATTGTTGGCGAATGGTATTCGTCAGGAACAAATGTAGCACTATTATTGGTGAACTTAATGAAAACGGACTCTATCTATGCTAAATTTAACGCAGATAAGACTTACTATGTTGAGAGCTTTGATAAAGCTAAAGTAAAAACAGTATTTACCGGAGTATATACACAATCAAAATCAAGTGTGGGGAATATCTGGACCATAAAGTTAAGCCAAAGTAAACCGGCAGCTATTACTACTGAAGGTATATTTGAAATATCAGGAACTGGCCCAAAGTTTATGATGAAATATGAGGTGGTTCAGACTGAGCCTGATATTAAAGCACTTTTGCCCACGCCTCAAAAAGGATTTGGCGCGGATTACAAAGGCACTAACGTTCAAACCTACATTAAAATCGTAAAATAAAAATCTCTGGTTACGTAAAAGGTCGGAATAAGTATTATAAAGTATCCTGACCTTTTTTATTTCAATCTTTTTGAATTTATACGTTTTGAAAAATCTTCTAATCTCTTCAAAATGAAAAAAATATTATTTCTTATACTGACTGCCGTTTTTTCCTTGTCGCTTTTCGCGCAGTTGCCTTCCAATCAGTATTTTACCAAAGAAATACCCGAAAAAGCCAATAAAGAATTCCAGTTTATCGGTTTTTTTATTAACCAGGGTGTTATGTCCAACATGCATGCGGAAAACGATTTTCTTAAAGGACAAGTGGTAGGGCGTTTGTTTGGTGGAAATACCACCAAAACAAGCAAGGATAACACAAGTATATACGTGGAGCAGCGGTTTATCCCGTTTTTTATATACACGCCGCATTTGTTTAACGGCAAAGCCACACTGCGAGCTTCGTTTGAACTAGACTGGACGTGGGGTGACGCGGCTTATGGCGTGGGTGGAAATTTTGGCGGCGGATTTTCTGCCGATCAGGTAAACCTCCAAACGCAAAACCTTGAAATAGAGCTAAATCCTGCCAAGGGCTATTACATTAATTTAGGGCTTCAACGCATTTTTGATATGCCGTATAATCCGTATCGTACCACGTTTGATAAAATAACCACCACAGGTTACCGGCTGATGTATTTCGGAACGGACGGCGTAGGCATTTCCGCCCGTAAAGATTGGGATTTTGCCCGCGTTAAAGCCGGTTATTATAAACTGTACGAAAATTATGTGCAGTTGAATGATGATGTTTCACTTTTTGAACTCACGGGCG
The DNA here is from genome assembly GCA_937889945.1 of uncultured Bacteroidales bacterium. Lineage (GTDB taxonomy): Bacteria > Bacteroidota > Bacteroidia > Bacteroidales > UBA4417 > UBA4417. The sequence continues at coordinate 145,170 of CALBZC010000038.1, read as the reverse complement.
AGAAAGACATTTCCCGCGCGTGGAAAGTAGGCGGCTCGGCTTATTATTTACGGGATCGCGGAAACGGTGATGGCGGCGTTTCCATTCTTAGTCAAGGTTTAAACAGCTTGCTGGCAGCCCATAATGGCGTGTATCGCTTCCCGTTTGGCGGGGCTCATTACAGAGCCGATATAGGTTGGTTTGGAACGTTTTTCAGCCGCAATGCAGACCAATATTTAGATCCTTGGGTTGTTTCCGGATTTGTGAATTTCAATGTAGGAAAAGCCGATACGATTGTAAACAAACTCGCTGAGACAAAAGAGTGGAAAAAGGCCGCTGACATATTTGGTTTTGCAGCCAATATTCGCGGTTCATACCGCTATGGACAAACGACCAACGACAATATATCTCTGGACGTGATTTACACCTCAGGCGATGCGGATGGACTGAAAGACGGCGCTTATAACGGGGTGATTACCGGAAACCAATGGGGAGCGCCCGGCGCTATAAATATTGGCACAGGCGCTTACCTGCTGATGCCGCACGGCAATGTGGTAAACCGCTACACCCCCGCAGTACCCGATATTTCAAATATGGGCTATGGGATAACGTTTGCGGCATTAAATGCTTCCCGCGGTATTATTCCTCATAAACTGAACGCGAAACTCGGCGCGGCAGCGGCTATCAGCAACGTACAGCCGGCAGATGGTGGCTCATTTATGGGTGCTGAACTCAACGGCAACGTACAATATAATTTCGGACCCTATATGAGTTTAGAACTGCACGGCGCTTACATGATGTTGGGTAATTTTTACGACAGCAAACAAGCCTCTTACGGAAGCGCGATAAATGGCGGCATTGACGGACGTCCCGTTAATCCGTGGACAGCTTTTTTGGTTTTCAAATGGTTGATGTTCTAAAAAATGAAAGGAAATTACACAATGAAGAAAAACATATTTAATTTATTGATAATTATGGCATTAGTTAGCGGTTGTTCTACACCTTATCAGGCAGTAAAGGGATTAAGAACATTTGAAGAGTTGCAATACCAACATCCCGTAAAAAAAGTACACTTGCCAGTAAGCGGATACGATATTGCCTACACTGATCTGGGCAGCGGCGATAAAACGGTTATAATGATTCACGGACTGGGAAGCTATTTGCGCGCTTGGGAAAGAAATATAACAGAGATAAGTAAAAATGCACGCGTAATTGCCATTGACTTGCCGGGTTACGGAAAATCAAGCAAACAGCCTCACAGCGGCGCAATGACTTTTTATGCCGGAGTAGTTAATGAATTTATAAAAGAATTGAGCTTAAAGAATGTGGTCGTTGCAGGACACTCTATGGGCGGTCAAATAGCTATGACTACCGCGCTCAAATATCCCAACGCGGTAAGAGGACTTATTTTAGTAGATCCCGCCGGCTTTGAACGCTTTAATAAAGGTCAAAAACAATGGTTCAGAGAGGTAATGACGCTGGATGGTGTGCGTTTAACCCCGGCTGACGCTATTCAAACCAATCTTGCAACCAATTTTTACCGTGTGCCGAAAGAAGCTGACTTTATGATTACGGACAGGCTGGCTATGCGTTCGTCGGAAGACTTCAACGCTTACTGTTACGCGGTAGTGCAGTCTGTAAATGGTATGGTAGACGAGCCTGTGATTGATTACCTGCAAGACATACAGGTGCCAACGCTGATATTTTTCGGAGAAAATGATAATTTGATACCTAATCGTTTCCTGAATCCAGGACTTACACGAGACATTGCACAGTACGGCGCTTCCAAAATCAAAAACAGTAAACTGGTAATGGTACCGAAAACCGGACACTTTATGATGTTTGAAAAGCCGGAAGTTTTTAACGTAGAAACAATTAATTTTCTCAAATCAATGAAGTAATTAAGTGCCGAACATGAATTAGTTTAAATTAATATTAAACCACTAAGACAATATCCCCAAAATTCGGGACACTAAGAAAATCAGTATATATTTCATTCAAACAACACTTTGTGTTTTTAGTGACCTTAGGGATAAAATTTAAATCAAAATTATAAAATATATTAAACTAATTTTGTTTCATATTTAAAATAATACAATTTAAAAAATCAAAAAGAGGATTTTGAAAAAATTTTCAATGTTCTCTTTTTTGTATTTTTATGCCGTCAATCTAAAAAAAACGATATGCGTACCAAGTTAAATATATTTTCAGAATTTGCCCGTTCATTATTTCCGCATGAGCTGGAATACTTGATGTCTGTACAGTCATTTAATAAAAGCATTAATATCACCATATTAAATCAGATATATAATAATAATACTTCGTCAAAACCGCCCAAGGATTTTGACATCGAGGTGGATAAACGCACTTATTCCTATTTGAAAAACTGGATTACGGAAACGTTGCTTAAAATAGATGTGGATTATTTTTTTGAATGGCTTATCGCCACTGAAAAAAAAGTACTTACCGATGTGATTATACCAGCTGATGAAACGGAAATTTTGAGCAACATGCATAAAATGAGTTCAACAAATTATAACTTTATCCGTTTCTATGAACTGTTGCTGTATTATCGGGATTACTTAATGGTAAGAAACAGAACTAAATATATAAAAATAGTAATGGAATTTTTAGAGAGTCATAGAGAACAGTATTTTCACCTAAAAGATATTAATAATCAATTAGATACTGTTACGGCAGAAATTGTAAAAAAAACGAAGCTTACCATTGAAGAGCAAAATAATTCGGAACAATTTTTATCTCAAATCTATTACAATGAAACCTTAGACGCTTATACTCGTTACCGAGCGGTGGTGCGTTTAACCATTTTTTATTATAATAACCGTCAGTTTGACAAACAATTAATTGTTTACCACCACTTGGACGATTTACTTAAAACGCCCCTTTTTTATTCAAAAAGAATACTTTCAAATTACTACGCTAACCGCGCTATGATGCATTCTAAGCTAAATGAAGCGCATTTAGCAGAGAAATACGGGCATCTTTCTCTTCAAAATAAAAATAGCGATTATCTTTTTTATTTGTTAAATCTTTGTTCAGTACTTATAAAACAAGGCAAAAACGCAGAAACATTGGAGATTATGCGCAAGTCCATTCCTGAGTTAAAAAATACCAATAATAATTATTATAAGATAGGTTTCGTGTCTTTTTACATGCGTACTTTGGTAATAAATAAGCAGGTAGATAAAGCTGTGCAGTACGCTTCTCAGTATTTCGAAGCATATAAAAAGGAAATTTTTGAATTTAGGTGGCACTTGTTTTTAAGTTCTTATTTTTATGTGCTGCTTCAAGCCGAGATATACAACAAAATAATATTCATCACTAAAAGATACAAGCTCTTGCAATTAGAAAAGAAAAATGTATTTCATGTGGAGTATCTCCCGGTGATAGAATTTTACTTTTATATTGCCGAGTTTATGGAAGGGCATATAAATAAAGAAAAGTTAGTGGCTGATTTTGTAAAACTTACTCAACCGTTACTTGCTGATAGTTATAGATCAAGAAAAATTGTAGAGTTATTGGACGAGTTTCTTCCACATATTCCCGAAGAAATGAAAGCCGTAAAAAAAGAACTACAACTTTAAATGATTTTGTCTCAAAAGAAAAAATAACCTTTAAGAGGTACGGATTATAAGTATTATTTACTCAATTTCGGCTTTCCATAGTTTTACGGAGTGCGCATAAAGAGTGTTATTTAGTAAAGTTGTTTAAAGTTGAAGAAGAATTATTACGCACATAGCCATTAAATTCAATGCTTTCCAATGCAAAGCATTTGTTTCAAAACGTATCAGGATAGCCTTAAAAGCATCCAGCCGTGCATTGGTTCGTTCTATGACAAACCTGCATTTATGTAACATTTCATCAAAAATATGTTCCTTTACATTACAGTTCCTCTGGTTTTGGTCAATGTTGTTTACTATTTCTTGTTGATAATAATAATTGCGGAATTCTTCCACATCATCAAACCCGACATTTGTGTTTAAAAACAACCTTTAGTCGCTATCCCGCTGGATTGGATTTTACTAATCATTTTAACCACTGTCGGGACAAGTTCAAAAGCATTGTTATGGTTGCCCCCAACAGGGTCGCTACATGCCAAAGGGATGCCCCGACTGTCAATCAAAATTAGCATATTGCTGGTTTTTGACTTCTTTCGCCCCTGATAGGACACCTCCTGTCCGCCGCGTTTTTCCGGCGTGTGGGTGCCGTCCAACTGCACACTGGACATGTCCAGCAAATGTTTGTTCCTTTCCAGCACATATTGCCATATCTATTACCAACCCCCATCTTTGCATAACTTTCTGATGATGATGGTATACACTTTACCAGCTATACTTAACTTTGAAAAATTCTTTCATCGCCAGTTCTCGCTATTCACAACTAGTTTTCAACCAATGCAAAATTGCCTTAACTACCTGATATAGTTTAACCTTTTTGTTTCCCATACTGTTTCCAAATTAAGATGTGGGCATATTTTTTTTTATTGTATTTTTACTTAGCATTGTTTTTTTGAAAGAATGCCTCCTGTTTATTGATTATCAATTACATGGACTCATCCTTTCTTTTCAACAATCAACTTTTGACAACTTAAGTAAGATACAATTTTACTTTCAATTTTTCAAGCTCTTTTGTTTCTTAAAATTATTTTGAGACAGCTTAACTTTTGTTTCTTATTGGAAATCTGTAAATTTTATAACAAACTAGTGATTCAGAATAATGCAATTTTAACTAGAATATTGCATTAAATTCTAAAACAAAGGTGCAAATAAATGTTTGACTATATACTACCTATTATAAGAATGGCGAAAAACATAGAGAAAAAATAACGCAAATGCCTGTTTTTACAATCTCTTGGAGAAAGGCTTTCCCGCGTGATAAGAGTTTTACCGATTATGATTTACTCCGGTTTGAAGTATTGCAACAAAAAAGCGTGGGACAGTCGCGCTTTTTCAACTACAAGTTGAATATGGGATGGTTTACACAAGCACGTAACATATTTTTTAATGAATTTTATCATTTTGATGTACGCTCAAAAACAATTCAGTCCAACGACTTTTTTCCTGCTTTTAAAATAATGGACTATTACAGCCACTCAACTGACAAATATTTTGGGGAAGCTCATTTTCAATATGTTGCACCTAAATTATTAATCAAACATTTTTCCTTTTTACATAGGCGCGCGTGGCGTGAGCAAATCAGTGTCGGCTATTTATATGTTCCTCATTATAAAAATTATTCAGAAGTAGGATATGGTATCGGCAATCGCATATGGAACATTGGTGTATTTACGGCTTTTAAAAATTTTAAATATAAAAATACCGGCATAGGTGCTACGCTAACCATATTTTAATGCTGAAATACTTATAAGGGCTTATTTAATTTTTCATTCAATTCTTCTAATGATTGCTGCCGATTGTACAAAAATATATTATTATGATATTTATTCATCTTGCTCATTAAATGGTTGAGTGTGTACATTTCCTGTTCTGTGAGGTTTGATGTTATAATATCAGAAGCCATGTGGAGAGGATATAAAATGTTCTGTAATTCTTTTCTACCTCTATCGGTAATCATTACCAGTTTGCTGCGTTTATCATCCGGATCGTCAAATTCTTCAATTAAACCATGTTTTAATAGTCGTCTTATAATTTCAGAACCGGAAGTTTTTTCCATAATATTCAAATTATTAAGTTCTGTTTTATTCATGCGTCCCGGGTTTAATAGAATCATTAAGTAGGTATATTCGTCTTCTGTTTGTAACAAGCTGTTTTTTATAGCTTTACGTAAATATACTTTAGCATAGCGATGCAAATATGTTATATTTTTTGAAATATCCACTGCCAAAGATTGCCCTGCGGAATTTTTTTGAGAAAAAGAATGATATGATGATTTAACAAAATCAACGAAGTTTTCTATACTATAATTTTCTTTGTCATTATGTGCTGCAAATTCCTCAAACAAGCTGATTATCTCCACTAATAAAGCTTTTTTTTCCATTGATCTCTTAATTTGAATGAATAAAAGTAAAAAAATTTTTATAAAAATAAACATTTTTAGTACAATATTGTATTATATTTGCAATTATTAATACAATGTCATTTTTTATTTAACTTCATTTTTTAAAAATTAAAATCAAGCATGAAAGCAGTTGCTGAACTTGTAAAAGCAAAAAAAGAGTATAAAAGCGGCGATACGTTAATTACTGCACTTGAGGAAACTTCGGTGAAGATTAACGACAATCAACTTACATTAATAATAGGACCTTCCGGCTCAGGAAAAACTACTCTTATTTCGCTATTGGGTTGCGTTATTTATCCTACTTCGGGCACAGTAATAGTAAATGAAAAACCCGTAAACGGACTTTCAGAAAAAGAATTAGCTGCAATCCGGTTGCATCACATTGGCTTTGTATTCCAAAATTTTAACCTTATTCAACCTTTATCAGCCATAGAAAACGTGATGATGCCTTTAAGTTTAATGCACATCCCTCGCAAAGAAGCGTATGAAAGAGCTTTTGATGCATTAGAAAATATGGATATGGGCAATAGAATAAAGAATTTACCCAAAATGCTCAGTGGTGGGCAACAACAGCGTGTCTCCATAGCGAGGGCATTGGTAACAAACCCGTCTATCATTTTATGCGACGAACCCACCGCTTCACTAGATTCAAAAAGCATATACCAAATTATGGGCGATTTAAAAAATCTTTCCAAATCGGACAAAGCTGTTGTAATTGTAACACACGATGAACGCCTGCGCGAATTTGCCGATCGTATTATTTATGTTATTGACGGCAAGGCAAGCGAAAAAGCTCCTGCTGATAGTGTTTTTAAATAATAATTTTTATAATGTGTAAATAAACATGTTATCATAATTTACCTAAAGTAATACATTAAATAAAAATATATAAAAATGAAAAAGATTTCGTTTATATTTATTGCAACTTTGTTTATGATGGTTTCATGCAAAGAAAAAAGTAAACAACAGCCAGTTCCCGACCTGCAACAACCACAGCAAGTGCTTGTAGTACAAGCAACAGGAGAAGTATTGCCTGAAAACGGTTTACAATCACTACTTTCTGAAAACGCAGGAACCATTAAAAAAATATATGTTAAAGCCGGACAACATGTAAAAAAAGGAGAGCCGTTGCTATTGTTAGATAATAGCAATCAAAGTTTAACCGTACAAGACATACGGTTAAAAATAGCCACCCAACAAGCTCATATAGAGGTTGCAAAAGCACAAAGCGGACAAACCTCTCAAAATATCGAAAATAAAAGTAAAGAGTTGGAAATAAGTAAACGCTTGTATGCCAAAGGTGCTGAAACCAAAGAAAACCTTACAAATCTGGAAAACGATATTACAATACAAAAACATCTTCTAAACCAAAACGAGCAAAATGTAATTGCTAATCAACGACAGTTGCAAGAATTAAAAAACCAGTTAAAAATGAATGAAAAAAGTCTTACAGACATGACCCTTAAAGCGCCGGCTGATGGTATTGTTATGGATGTAAAAGTAGAGCAAGGGGATGTGTTGGCTGGTTTTACACAATATGCCACATTTGCACCCGATGGTCCTATTGTAGTGGAGGCGGAAGTTGACGAGCTTTTTGCTAATTACATAGAACTAGGGCAAACTGCAACTATTAACATTATTGGTTATCCCAATGTAGTAGCTACGGGAAAAGTAGTGTGGGCAGTGAATTATTTAAGTAAAAAATCTATTTTTTCAGGTAGTAATGATGAAAAAGAAGACCGAAGAGTGAGAAAAATTAAAATAAAACTCGATAGTAGCAATAAGCTGCTATTAGGCACCAAAGTAAATTGTATAATAAAAACAGCTAAATAAAATGATACGTACCGCCATAAAATTTATGCATTTTGAAAGGTCGAAAAGCGTTGGTATTACCATAGGTATCGTTATTTCTATTTTTTTGATAGGACAGCAATTGGGTACTTTGGGCTTTTTAACCGGTTTGATGGGAGGTGTAGTAGAAAGTTCCAACCCTGCTGTTGCCGATTTGTGGGTTGTAACAAACCAAACCCAAAATGCCAATCAACTGAGCAATATAGATATTTCACTGGTAAACAGTTTAAAAAGTGTAGCCGGTGTAAAAAACACCTATCCCGTGGTTTTTGCCCAAGGAAAATTGAAATTCGATAATGGCCAGTTTACCTCCGTAACACTCATAGGAAGCGAGTATCCGGCTTTCATAGCAGGACCTAACCCTCTTAAGTTAGAAGCAGGAAATCTAAACGAATTAATAAAAGAAGGGGCTTTTTCGGCAGACTTTTTTGATAAGCGCAATTATTTACATCCTATTACTATTGGCACTCAAGTAGAAATTAACGGAAAATCTGCCTATATTGCCGTAAATACAAAAAATGCAAGAGGTTATGGAAATTCATACATGTATTCAGATATATCCAACGCACGTTCTTATGGAAACTTTTCCGGAGATAAAGTAAGCAGCGTGATAGTAGAAGTGAAGGATAAAAACAGGATAGATGAGGTTAAAAACGCCATTAACAATGGTTTTTATGGTGTAAGAGCATGGAAACGCGGTGATTTTAAACAAACCACAGTAAGCAAAATCGTAAAAGAATCAAATATTGGGTTAAGCTTTGGCTCATTGGTTGTATTTGCCATCGTGAGTGGTTTTTTCATCATAGGACTTACACTTTATTCTTCCACTTTTGACAGGGTTAAAGATTATGGAACCCTTAAAGCCATAGGTGCCAACAACAGCTATATCAGCAAACTGGTAATACTGCAATCTTTTTTATATGCGATTGTTGGGTTTGCAGTAGCCATGATATTACTTTTTGCAATGAAAGCCGCTGTTGCCAAAGCCGGATTAATATTGCAAATTCCATTAACATTGGTATTCGAACTGCTCTTAATGACTCTGTTTATTTCCGTGGGAGGGTCGTTTTTTGCCGTGGTAAAACTATGGAAATTAGAACCGGCCTCCGTATTTAGATAGAATATTTATAAGTAAACAAAACTTTAATTTACAGCGTATAGAAAATGAAGACAAATATTATATATAAATTTCTGTTGAGTTTTTGCTTTTTTATGATAACCGCCTTGAGTATCAGTGCGCAAAGCAAGCTTAACTTATCGCTTGATGATGCCATACATATGGCAATGCAAAACAACATAACATACAACTTAAAGAAAACCGAAACCCAAGTTGCCAAACAAAAAATTATATCAACCCAAATGGCTAATATACCGGATATATATGGCACGTCAAACCTGCAAAATAACCTTATTGTGGCATCTACGCCCGTACCCGCTAAAATGTTTAATCCCAATGCCGCCGATAACGAAATAACGCCTATGAAATTTGGCACCAACTGGACAGCCAACATGGGAATTAATATGCAATATGATATATTTAATCCTGAAAAATACAATGATACAAAAAAAAGCAAGATAAATCTTCAGATAGCAAATGTAGCTGAAGAAATAGAAAGGATAAACCTTGCCTCTCTTGTTTCTATTGACTACGGTACATCCTTGATAGCTAAACAGCAAATTTTACTTGCCTCGGATGATACCTCACGCATGCATGCTTTGTACTCATACATGAAAGCAAAACACGAAGAAGGAAAATCTACTATAGAAGATTTAAACCAATCATTAATAGATGTAAATAATGCTAAAGCAAGGTGGATTGAAGCTGATAACGTTTATAAAAAGTCGATTGCCACTTTATTAAACGATATGGGAATAGTAGCTTCTGCAAAAACTATTGAAGATACCAAACTCACCAATGACTTAGATGAATTATTAAAACAAGCTCAAAATAATGATTTATCTGACAATAAGCTTGCTCTTGTAAATAAAAAAAGTGAATTACAGATACAATCAATTGAAACAGAATTACAATCCGTTCAATTAAAATACTTACCTACACTTTCTGTATCAGGGTTTTACGGAACAAATTTTTTCGGTAATAAATTAAATTTAACCGACTCGAATCGTTGGTTTGGGAATAGTTTTATTGCCGTCGGCATAAAAATCCCCATATCCAATGCGTTGCATACCGATAGCGAAACAAAAATAAATCGCTTAAATGTGGAAAAAGCAAGGATGGAACTAAAAAATAACATGTTGCTGCATGATTTTAACATTGTACAATATAAACAGGATATGGAAAGCAAACGTGAAAGCTTTTCCATAAAGCAGGAAAATATACGATTGGCAAACGAAAGCTATGAAGCTAACGCCCAATCTTTTAAAGAAGGCAGATTATTACATGCTGATCTTCAGAAAAGCCATTATGCAGTAATACAAGCCGAAACAGATTACTTGCAGGCTATATATGATTATTTTCAAGCGTGGATAAACTATAAAAAATCATTAGCATTGTAAAATATATTTCCATCAAAAAATAAAAAATATGCAGATATAAAAGAAATAACACAAAGAAATAAACACCTAATAATGAATATATTAAATATAATTTCTTTGTGTTATTGGCTAATGAGCTTTACCAAATTACAAAATGGAGGAAAACTTTCCTGAAATTTTGTTTATAAATGCTTTTTAATTTTTTTCAGAAATTTCTTCATGAGGAACAAATTTTTCTACCGTAACCTGCATGTCATTAATTTCAGAATTAAAGTCCACGATGAGTTTATCTCCGGCTTCAATCTTTGTCATAATGATTTCTTCGGCAATTAAATCTTCAACGTATTTTTGAATGGCACGCTTTAAAGGACGTGCGCCAAATTGTTCGTCCCATCCTTTTTCTATGATAAAGTCTTTCGCTTTTTCTGTAATTTCAACGGTATAGCCCATTTCATTTACGCGTGTCAGTAGTCCTTTAAGTTCTATATCAATAATTTTATGAATATTTTCACGCTGTAGCGATTCAAAAATAATAACATCATCAATACGATTTAAAAATTCGGGAGCAAAAGATTTTTTCAAGGCATTTTCAATTACCCCACGTGCCAAACTTGTGTTTTGTGCATTGCGTGCGGCTGTGTTAAAGCCAACACCCACGCCAAAATCTTTTAATTGTCTGGAGCCTATGTTAGAAGTCATGATAACAATTGTATTTTTGAAATCTACTTTCCTTCCTAAACTATCTGTTAAAACGCCATCATCCAGCACTTGAAGTAATATATTAAAAATATCGGGATGTGCTTTTTCGATTTCATCAAGCAATACAATAGAGTAGGGGCGACGGCGCACTTTTTCTGTAAGTTGTCCGCCTTCTTCATAACCTACATATCCCGGAGGAGCGCCTACCAAGCGCGATACGGCAAATTTCTCCATATATTCGCTCATATCTATGCGTATAAGAGAATCTTCGGAATTAAATAAATACTTGGCTAACACCTTGGCTAAGTATGTTTTACCAACGCCTGTAGGTCCCAAGAAAATAAAAGTTCCTATGGGTTTGTTGGGATCTTTTAACCCTGCACGATTGCGACGAATGGCACGTACTACCTTTTTTATGGCTTCATTTTGACCGATAACCGTATCTGCTAATTCCGTTTCCATATTCACCAGCCTTGATGTTTCATTTTCGGCAATGCGTTGCACCGGAACGCCTGTCATCATGGCTACAACTTCAGCTACATTTTCTTTTGTAACAACCACACGGTTTATCTTGGCATCTTCTTCCCACTTTTGCTTTAATGTTTCAAGCTCCGTCTGTGCTTTTCTTTCGTCATCGCGGCAAAGAGCAGCTTCTTCGTATTTTTGACTGTTAATAGCTTTCATTTTGCGTTGCCTGATATCTTCAATTTTTGCTTCTACAGCAATAATTTCAGCAGGAACATTCATGTTGGCAATATGCACCCGTGCACCGGCTTCATCAAGAGCGTCAATGGCTTTATCTGGCAAGCACCTGTCTGTCTGGTAACGGTTTGTAAGCGCAACGCATGCTTCAATAGCTTCTGGAGTATATTGTACGAGATGATGATCTTCGTAATGGCTTTTTATTTGATTTAAAATCGTGATGGTTTCCTCGGCAGTTGTGGGTTCTACTATAATTTTCTGGAATCTTCTTTCCAATGCGCCATCTTTTTCTATATATTGCCTGTATTCGTCCAATGTGGTAGCGCCTATACATTGTATTTCGCCACGTGCCAATGCAGGTTTAAACATATTGCTCGCGTCCAGCGAACCGCTTGCATTACCTGCACCTACAATGGTATGTATTTCATCAATAAATAAAATAATATCCCTATTTTTTTCAAGTTCGTTTAATACGGCTTTCATGCGCTCTTCAAATTGTCCGCGATATTTAGTACCTGCTACAAGTGATGCCAAATCCAAAGTATATACCCTTTTGTTAAATAAAGCACGCGAAACATTACGTTGCACTATACGTAGCGCTAGACCTTCGGCTATAGCTGACTTTCCAACGCCTGGTTCGCCAATGAGTATGGGGTTATTCTTTTTTCGGCGGCTTAAAATTTGTGAAATTCGTTCTAATTCCTTATCTCGTCCTACAATAGGGTCTAAACGACCTTCTTCTGCAGCTTTATTTAAGTCTCTTCCAAAAGTATCCAATACCGGAGTTTTCGATTTGCTATCCGTAGGCTTTTTGGGTTGTTCCACACCACCTGTCATATCATCAGGGTCTTCATCATAAGCACCTCCGGAAACATCATTTCTTATATCCTCATCTTTTTGTGATGGATTGTTTTGAATGGGCTTGCGGGAGAGAGGAGTACCTTCTTCGTTTAGCAAGCATGATTTTACCTCTTCTTTAAAAGAATTATAGTCTATACCGTATTTTTTCATAGATTTACTTACCAAATTATCCTCATCTTTGAGTATGGCTAACAATAAATGTTCAGTACCTATCAAATCGCTATTGAAGAGTTTTGCCTCCAAATAAGTAAGTTTTAAAGCCCTCTCGGATTGTTTTACCAAAGGCAAGTTTTCATTTACCTTGTTAGGAGAAACGGTTGTTATAATGGCTGTTTCTATAGCTCTACGTAAATCTATTAAATCCACGTTTAAATAACCCAAAATCTGTATAGCCAACCCTTCGCCTTCACGTATCATTCCCAGTAAAAGGTGTTCAACGCCAATATGGTCATTACCTAAGCGCAATGCTTCCTCACGACTGTATGACAAAACATCTTTAACCCTTTGTGAAAATTTTGCTTCCATATATTTTATTTAAATTCGTCTTTAATCCTTAGAATATCCTTAACAAAAGTACAAACTAAAGTTGACAAACATTATGCTCAACTTCATTTTTTTATTTGTTCTCCTTACGCATCAAACATTAATCCAAATAATACAATTAATTTAAAATAAGTATAAATAAAAATATAAAATATTGATTATTAAATATTTAATTTAATATGTTATTAGCCGTATATTGTGCCTATATGGCAGTAAAAACAGGATGACTAAAAATTTTTACAACTTTAATACTGATAATAAACCAGTTATAAATGAGATAAAATAGGAGCATACAATATAAATAAAAACACGCGATAAAAATCATAAAAAACAACAAAAATGCTTTTGGTATCAAAAAAAGCTGTAATTTCGTTAACTCTTTTAATAGAGGTTAATTAATTATAAATGAATAAGTTAACAAATGAGTAACAAATTGGAAGGATTTGAAGGAGAGAAAATAGTACCGGTTAATATAGAAACCCAAATGAAAGGTTCCTACATTGACTATGCAATGTCTGTCATTGTGTCACGTGCACTGCCCGATGTAAGAGACGGTTTAAAACCAGTACACAGGCGCGTATTGTATGGCATGCTAGACTTGGGCGTATTGTCAAACCGTGCTTACAAAAAATCGGCACGTATTGTGGGAGAAGTGTTAGGTAAATACCACCCGCATGGCGATACCTCAGTATATGATGCTATGGTTCGTATGGCTCAGGATTGGTCTATGCGATATCCATTAGTTGACGGACAAGGAAACTTTGGATCCATAGATGGCGACAGCCCCGCTGCCATGCGTTATACCGAAGCACGTTTGCGTAAGATAGCAGAAGAGATGCTGGCGGACATCGATAAAGAAACTGTTGACTTTAAACTTAACTTTGATGACTCGCTGGAAGAACCTACCGTATTGCCGGCTAAAGTTCCCTGCTTGTTAATAAATGGCTCTTCCGGTATTGCCGTGGGTATGGCTACAAATATACCCCCACATAATTTAACGGAAATAGTAAACGGATGCATCGCCTGCATAGATAATAAGGATATTACGATTGAAGAATTAATGAAATATATTAGCGCTCCGGATTTCCCAACAGGAGGAATAATATATGGATATGAAGGCGTAAAAGATGCATACGAAACAGGAAGAGGACGTGTATTAATGCGTGGCGAAGCCACTTTTGAAACAAATTCGAGAGGTCATGAATGTATTGTGGTAACCTCTATTCCTTACCAAGTGAACAAGGCAGAAATGATTAAGAAAACTGCTGATTTGGTTAACGAGAAAAAAATTGAAGGCATCAGCGATATCCGCGATGAAAGCGATAGAAACGGAATGCGCATCGTGTATGAACTAAAGCGTGATGCCATTACCAATATAGTTCTTAATAAACTTTATCAATACACTTCTTTACAGTCCTCATTCAGTGTAAATGCCATAGCCCTGGTAAAAGGAAGGCCGTATCAGTTAAATCTAAAACAACTTATTTCATATTTTATTGAACACCGTCACGAAGTTGTTATACGACGTACACGTTTTGAATTATCAGAAGCTGAAAAGCGCGCCCATATACTTGAAGGTTTGCTCATAGCGCTCGATAATATTGACGAAGTAATAGCCATAATACGTTCTTCTAAAACTCCTGAACAGGCTAAACTTGCCTTGATGGATAAATTCAACTTATCCGAAATACAGGCAAAAGCTATCCTTGATATGCGCCTGCAACGTTTGGTAGCTTTAGAAATTGAAAAATTAAAAGAAGAATATGCAGAGTTACTCAAGCTTATTGACTATTACAAATCGGTTTTAGCCGATGAAAGTTTGCAATATGGGATTATCAAAAATGAATTGATTGAAATCCGCGATAAGTATGGAGATGAACGTAAAACACGTATCGAATTTGCAGCTAAAGATTTTAAAGTAGAAGATACCATTGCTGATGAAGCTGTTGTTATCACCATATCTCATATGGGATACATGAAACGCACACCACTTGCTGAATACAGAAGGCAAAGCAGAGGTGGGAGAGGAGCTAAAGGATCAGATATCAGGGATGAAGATTTTGTAGAACACCTTTATATAGCTACTGCCCACAATTATATGCTGTTTTTTACCGAAAAAGGCAAGTGTTTCTGGTTAAGAGCATTTGAAATTCCTGAAGGAACAAGAACTTCCAAGGGCAGAGCCATACAAAACATGCTCAATATAGAACCTGATGATAAGGTACGCGCTATCATCAATCTTAAAGATTTAACGGATGAAGAGTATGTAAAAAACAACTACATTATATTATGTACCAAAAAGGGAACCATCAAGAAAACCTCATTGGAAGCATATTCTCGTCCGAGAGCCAATGGTATTAACGCCATTAATATAAATGAAGGTGACCAACTATTGGATGCACGCTTAACTGACGGGAACAACGAAATTTTAATGGCATTGCACAGCGGAAGAGCTATACGTTTTAACGAAACTACCGTACGCCCCATGGGACGCACCGCTACAGGCGTAAGAGGTATAACGCTAGGAGGGAAGGACGATGAAGTAATTGGCATGATATGTGTTAATAAAGATTCAAACGAAGAATCTATTTTAGTGGTTTCAGAAAATGGATACGGAAAACGCTCACAATTAGAAGATTACAGAGTAACAAACAGAGGTGGCAAAGGTGTTAAAACCCTAAACATAACTGACAAAACAGGAAAATTAATAGCCATAAAAGATGTAACGGACGAAAATGATTTGATGATCATAAACCAATCAGGAATTATTATCCGCATGCCGGTATCAGAGTTAAGAGTTATAGGAAGAGCAACCCAAGGCGTTAGACTCATTAACTTAAAAGAGGGAGACGAAATTGCAGCAGTAGCAAAAGTAGATGTTTTTGAAGATTTGGATGAAAATGATGCAACAGATGAAAATTATGATGCTGAAGGCAACAAAGACACCGAGAATGACGTTACTATAGAAGAATAAAATAAAATAAAATAAATTTAAAACGAATAATTAAATAAAAATCAAATATTAAAAAAAGATGAAAAGAACACTTATTTTACTTGCACTTGTAATAATGGCAAGTGGTGCTTTTGCTCAATTTAAAAAAGATAAAAAAGCTGCCATAAAAGCTTTGGAAAAGCAAGAATTGACACAAGCCAAAGAAGCTATTGACAAAACAATGTCATATCCTGAAGCTGCTAACGACGCTGAAGCTTGGCTTTATAAAGGAAAAATATATATGGCATTAGGTGCAAAAGATCAGGAAAATATCAATAGTGCTTTATTAAACGATGCGTATGATGCATTTTACAAAGTAAATAGCTTAGATGGTAAATATAAATTAGACGTAATTACAAATCTGAATGCTATTGCAGGACAATTTTTTAACGCCGGTATCAAAAACTATGAAAACAAGAAATTTGATGAAGGTATAAGCAATTTTGGGAAAGCCATAAAAATCAATGAAGATAATAAACTTGTGGATACGATGGCTTATTATGGCACCGCATTATGTTATGAAGGCAAAGCTGCTATAGACAAATCTTTAATTAATACTGCCATAGAAAAATATGAGTATTTAACCAAACTGCAAATGAAAAACCCAAGGGTTTATGCTGTTTTAGCAAACTTGTATAAGGAAAGTGGAAAAATGGATATGGCTATGAATACTATTTTAACAGCAACTACGCTTTTCCCTAAGGATCCTGATTTGATGATTACAGAAGCTAATATACATTTTGCAAATAACGATTATAACAAAGCAGATGGTATTTTAAGCCAACTTAAACAGGATAATGCCAAGAATATACCGGTTTTGTATGCAATAGCCGTTAACTATGATGTGAATAAAAATAATGAAAAATATTCACCTGATGTAAAAGCTAAATTATTTAAAGCCGCAGAAGAAACTTATAAAGAAATAGTTGCTATAGATCCAGAAAATACAGATGCTACTTTCAACTTAGGTGCTTTGTATTATAACAAAGGAGGTGATTTGATAAATGCTGCAAATGCATTGCCTATGAATGAAACTGAAAAATATAATGCAATGTTGAAAGATGGAAATGACAACTTAGCCAAAGCAATGCCTTATTTGGAAAAAATATTAGAAAAAGATCCTAACAATGATGCAGCAAAAGCATCTTTAAGAGAAATCTATACAAGATTAAATCTTAAAGAAAAAATAGGAAATTTGAAATAAGAATACTTCTATAGAAGTATAAAAAAAGAATAGATGTTTAAAGCATCTATTCTTTTTATCATTTTCTATTTAACATAATATAAATTATAAGAAAAATAGAAAAGTATCAAGTAACTCATTTCTAACGCTTTATTATTCGTTATTCCATTCTTTATAAAACTGTTCCAAGTATTTTTGCATGAACGTATGTCTTTCCAATGCAAGTTCTTTCCCTTTTTTTGTATTCATCTTATCTTTTAGCAACAGAAGTTTTTCATAAAAATGATTAAGTGAAGGCGACATCCTTTTTTTATATTCTTCCTTATCCAAATTCATGTTAGGTTTCACTTCGGGATTATAAATAGCTCTGCCTTTATGACCGCCATAATTAAATGTACGTGCAATGCCTATAGCACCCATGGCATCAAGCCGGTCTGCATCCTGCACTATGCCGAGTTCGGGAGATTTAAATTCTTGTTCAAAATTTCCTCCCTTGAAAGAAATATGACGAATAATAAGTTCAACATGAACAATAATATTTTCATCAATATTAAATTGCGAAAGAAATTGCCTGGCTATCTGTGGACCCACAGTTTCATCACCATTATGAAATTTTGAATCGGCAATATCATGCAACAAAGCGCCTAATTCCACAACAAACAGATTTATATTGCCATTTTCTGAGGCGGCAATTATTTTAGCATTGTTCCACACACGGTAAATATGCCACCAATCGTGTCCACCTTCGGCATGTTCAAGCGTTTTTTTGACAAAATCAATCGTTTTATCAATAATCTCTTTTTTATCCATATCAATAATCTCTTTTTTATCCATGATGTGCAAACTATGCACTAATCATTATTGCCTTCGGGCAATTCAAGTGTTTTAATGGTTGGCAACGCATTTCCGGCAATACCTTTAATGGAACCATACATACCTATGGTATTGGTAATAACTTTGTCCAACTGTTTTTCGCGTGCTTTCCAGTGTGCTGCCATAGAGCGTTTTTCTTTATCAAGATCGCTTTGCATCTGCACAAAACCTTCCACTATGGCTTCTATCTGAAATTTAAAAGTATTGCTGATAAGGTAATCATACAGCATATGCATTTTATCTCCTTTGTTTTCTTGTGATGCCGATGCTTGATAAAGTAAAATAACATGTTCCCTCAGCACTTTACTAAGTCCTTTAAACTCTTCATAGGTACAAATCCAGATACCGTCTTTTATATCCATTCTATCCATGCCTGTAGGCAACACTTCGGTAACTAATACACCTACGTTTGCATTTTTTTCGCGCATATCAGCTTTAAATTTCTCAATCCATGTATGCTGGAAATCTTTGGTACGTTTGCTTTCGTAATAAATAATGCCACATTCCTGTCCAAAATTTGAACGTACTGTT
The DNA here is from genome assembly GCA_937889945.1 of uncultured Bacteroidales bacterium. GTDB lineage: Bacteria > Bacteroidota > Bacteroidia > Bacteroidales > UBA4417 > UBA4417. The sequence goes on along the minus strand of CALBZC010000038.1, from coordinate 126,421 downwards.
TGCAAACAATCTGCTCCACGCGCGCCTTTTTTTATTTCGCTAATGGTATCCCAGGGGAAATTAATACTTAGCCACTCCTCTATTGCCAATTCTTGAACCTCTCCTTGCAATTGCATTGAGCCTTGCTCCTGCTTGCGTTTCATTTCTTCGGTAAGATGTTTTTGATCTTCTAATTGTTTTTGCAATTCCTTAATGCGCAATTCGTGTTTTTCCTGCTCCAGCTTACGCACTTTCTCTTTTTCTTCCGTAAGTTTTTGATTTAAAGCCTTTTCCGATTCGGCTGTAATTTGTTCTTTTAAGGCTTCTTTTTCTCTCTTTATACGTTCTATCTCTATTTTTGCTAAGTTTAACTCTTTTAATTGTTCTGTTTTTTCTTTTAACTCCTGCTGCATAGAGCCAATAGCTTGCGATTGTTCTTCGTTTATTTTAGAGCGCAAATTTTTCTCAATCACAATGCGCTCGTCACGCAACTTAGTTTCCAATTTTTCTTGAAATATCTGATTTTCTTGTTGCTTTTTTCTTTCAAACTCTTCTCTTTCTTTTGTGAGTTTATTTTTTTCGGCTTCGGCTTTCTGTTGAAACTCTCTTTCTATATGTTGATATTTTTCCTTAAAGCGATCTTCTATCTGTGAAGAAAGCACGGAGTTTACATCAATAGGTTTATGACAATGCGGACAAATAATTTGGGAATCTTTTTCCATTTGCTATTTAATTAGGCTTCGAATTTACAAAAAAAATGCCTCCTGTATGGAAGCATTTTGTAGATTGTTTTTTAATTATCTATTGTATAATTACAAGTTTAAAATTTAACGGGTTGGTGGGTTTGCCGGTGTTAAAATCACTTTCGTAATACTCTATAAACAAACGACCGGCTTTGAACCAATAAGTATATCTTCCTTGATATGGAACACCTTCTTTTGATTTGAAATATACATTTAAAGGTAAAGGTTCCAACGTGCCATCAATTTCAATAAAGAGGTTTACAGAACCGTTTATCATAACATCGTTCGTAATTTCGGGAAATAGTTGCTCACTCCTAAATCCGTAACCTTGCGAGCCTAAGGGTGCATTTATTTCAACCCATGACTTTGGATCTACTGTAAATCGGTAGGATTGCGTTCTCTTTTGTTCAATATATGTATCTTTTGTACAAGCGTTAAATACAAAAGGAAATATTACCAAAGAGTATAAAATAAATTTTCTTACACTATTTTTCATACGTTACGATATTTATGTTTTATTTAATTTCTATCAAAAATTATTCCTAATTTATTGTTACAATAAAAAAGTATATCTTTTTTTATTTATTTCTGATTATTTGAGTATTTTCACAGTTGTTTTTTGTTATAATATAAATAAAAGTGGACATGAATAATTGATTTGTCTGCCTATAATAAGTAAAAAATTAAGTTACTAAGGTATTGATAATGAAATAATAGACTGGTAATTTTGACGGATGAAAATTGTAAGACGCATATTCTTTTTTATTATACTTTTTTGTGCATGTGTTGCAGGTGTGGGATATTTTTTGCCATCAAAAATTTCCTGTCAAAAGGAAATGGCTGTTCATGCCCCATCCTTTTTAGTATTTGAAAAAATAAAAAAAATAGACAATTGGAAATACTGGCATCCCCTATTTAAAGATTCATTGCAATACAAAACATACACCGATGAGAACCATTACGGAATTGTTAATTTTCAGAAAAACACTAAAAATTATGAATCAGGTATAATTTACATCTCATCAATAAAAAATTATAAATCAATAGAATATGTTGTAAAACTTAAAGATAAAGGAAGCTCTGTTGGGTTATTTACGCTTAGTGAAGCTAATGATAGCATTTGCAATATAAACTTAAAAATTGAAGGGAGTATTGTCAATAATCCTTTGTGGCGCTGGCTGGCTTTAACAGCAAAAAAAAATATCAATAAAGAAATTGACATTATCCTTAATAATTTAAAAGAAAGTATTGAAAATGAATGGGTAAACCAATTTTATATGCAAGAAATAACGTTACCCGAAAGATTTACTATCACGCAAAAAGATACAGCTTCAGCACAAACGGTAAATAAAAAAATGGTTCAAATGTTCAATCGTTTGTCTGTTTGGGCTAAACAAAAAAACATAAAAAAAATATCCTCTCCTTTCTGTATTTTTCATAATTATAACGATAATTATTTTTCGATAGAAGCCGGATTGAATTTGCCTTACAACATTACCACGCATTATGGCAATTTGATAACCAAAAAGCCTGCGCAAAAATGTGTTATGGTTACGTACACGGGCGATTATTATAAAACAAATGAAATTTATGAAGCGATGGAGCGTTATATAGCATACAAAAAATATAAATCGGACGGTACTGTGATTGAAGAATATATAACAAACCCCGAAATAGTAAAAGATACAGCACAATGGAAAATGAATATTTATTTCCCAATTTATTAATCTGATGACAAAAAATATGCTGAAAGTTTTCGAATTAGATCCGTGGTTGTTGCAAAAAAAAGAAGAAATCATACATCGAAAGCAGCAATTTGAAGAGAAATGTAAAGAAATTGAAGCGCTTTACGGAAGTTTACAAGCGTTTGCTTCTCAACATACATACTTAGGGATACATTTCAAGGAAGATGAGAATTGCTGGATATATCGCGAATGGGCTCCGGAAGCAGAAGCGTTGTATTTAACGGGAGACTTTAATAAATGGAATAAACACTCACATCCCTTGAGAAAAACAGAGAACGGGATATGGGAAATAAAATTAAACGCAGATTTTTATAAAGATAAATTTTTTCATACCTCAAAAGTTAAGGTATTTGTAAAAACAAAAAAAGGTAAGCACTTCAGGATTCCTGCATATATAAACAGGGTTATTCAGGATGAGGATAGTAAAAATTTCAGCGGTCAGGTTTGGAATCCGTCCCCTTTTGAATGGGGAAACGACACATTCCTAAAACCTTCCAATTTGTTTATTTATGAGGCTCATGTGGGAATGGCACAGGAAAAAGAAGGTATTGGAACTTATAAGGAATTTACGGATTATGTTTTACCCCGTATTAAAAAGTCAGGATATACCGCTATTCAGCTAATGGCTATTCAGGAACATCCTTATTATGGCTCATTTGGGTATCATGTGTCTAATTTTTTTGCACCTTCTTCGCGCTTTGGAACCCCCGAAGATTTAAAATTGCTTATAAAAACGGCACACGAAATGGGAATTGCCGTTATTATGGATATTGTACATTCACACTCCGTGAAAAATATAAATGAGGGAATTAATTGTTTTGACGGCACGGAAACGCAATATTTTTATCCGGGAATAAAAGGCGAACATCCCCTATGGGATTCTAAACTGTTCAATTATGGCAAAGATGAAGTTTTACGTTTTTTATTATCTAACATCCATTACTGGATATCGGAGTTTCACTTTGACGGGTTTCGTTTCGATGGTGTAGGCTCCATGCTATACTTTCATCATGGATTAGAAAAGTCGTTTTCGCGCATAGACGACTATTTTACCGATGTAGATAATAATGCCATATTATACCTGCAATTAGCAAATAAACTTATACATCAACTTAATAAAAATGCCATTACCATTGCCGAAGATGTAACCGGTATGCCCGCGCTCACTGTTACGTGCGATGAGGGTGGCATCGGATTTGACTATCGTTTGGCAATGGGAATTCCTGATTTCTGGATTAATTACCTGAGCAATTACACAGACGACAAATGGAGCATGCAGGAAATATGGAATACCCTCACAAACAGGCTCTCATATGTGAATACTGTTGCCTATTGCGAATCGCACGACCAAGCTTTGGTTGGCGATAAAACTATCGCTTTCAGGCTTATGGATAAGGAAATGTATCATCACATGAATTCGTCTGAAGATAATATAATAGTGGAAAGAGGAATTGCTTTACACAAAATGATACGGCTAATTACCATTGCGTTAGGCGGACAGGCGTATCTTAATTTTATGGGCAACGAGTTCGGACATCCGGAATGGATTGATTTTCCTCGGGCAGGAAATAATTGGAGTTATAAATATGCCCAAAGGAAATGGTCGTTAGCTGATAATCCTTTACTTCAATATCATTATCTTCTTGATTTTGATAAAAATATGATAAAAATAGTGCAGGAAAACCATATTTTAACTTCCGATTTTCCTCAACTTTTGTCTTGTGATGAAACAAACAAATGCCTTATATTCAGAAGAAACAAACTACTTTTTATTTTTAACTTCAATTCATCTTTATCTATTCCCGGATATAAAATAGCGGTAGAAGAAGCAAATAAATACAAAATTATTTTATGTACTGATAGTGTTGCTTTGGGAGGTAGAGGCAGGGTTGACGAAAATATGATATATTCATCACAACCAACTCCAAAAGGTAATATATTACAGGTATATTTACCCACCCGCACGGCCATCGTAATGAAAGCTACCATATCATAAATTTCATTTTTTTTCACGTTTTTTGCATGTATAAATAATTTTCGTATTATTGTATTGATTTTTTATATAGTTTTTCATTTATGCAAAACAACAATACAACTCGTAAAAAACGTATCATAAACTATGCAGATGTAAGTGCTGAACTCATGGAAATTATCCGAAAGAAATATCCGTTGGGTTGGATAAACAACACCATTAAAGTTCCTACAGCCTCAGGGGATTTTTTTTATGCTATAACCGCGGAAGATGATGAGTTTAGTTATTTAATAAAAGTTCCCGTTAAAATTGATACCAAATCTGAAAAAGATGAAGATTTCTTCGAAAGTTCTCTTGATATGAAAGACAGTGAAGAGAAAGAAGAAACTGAAGAAGCCGAAACTTCTTTTGAAAAAGAAGATAATTAACAAAATTTAGGAATAAACTTTCATAAGTGAGAATTTTTTGCTATACTTTAGCAAAAAAGGAATTTACATATAAAAGTTAAGCTTGTTCTATAATTAAAAACACTACAAAAGAAGGAATTTAAGGTTCCTTCTTTTGTTTTTATTGATATTCTTTAATTTTCTCTCGATACTTTTTTAATGCCTTTTATTTGTGTCAATTTTGATAAAATCATATGAAGCTGCTTTTGGCTGCTTACATCAATAACAATTATTCCGTTTATTTTTCCGTTTTCACTTTGCAAATTAATTGATTTTACATTTATTTTTAAATCGTTTGACAATAAATGAGTTATATCATTTAAAAAGTTACTCCTATCCTCTCCTATCACACGCAATTTTACATTAAAATTCTGATTATCAATACTTTTATCCCAATCTGCTTTTACGGTTCTATAGCCATATCTCCTAAACATTTCTTTTGCATTGGAGCAACTCATTCTATGAATTTTAATTCCTTCACTTACGGTTACAAAACCAAAAATCTCGTCGCCAGGCATAGGTGAGCAACATTTGGCAAACTTTACACCTTTCATTAATGTTTCATCATTAATCACAATAACGGACTCATTATCGGTATTTTGTATAAAATTTTTCTCAATGCTTGCAGGTTTTATTACGGCTGCACTTAAAGGTTCATCTTGTGCTTCGTTTAAGGCATTTTTTACATCCTGTATATTGTATGTTTCGTTGGCAATACCATGAAATAATGCCAAGGGATTGGGTGTATTATAGAATAATATTAACTTTTTAACAACCTCTTCCGTATAATTTATTTTTAGTTGGCTTAATTTTCTCAACAAAATTTCTTTACCCTGCTCCGCATCAGCAAATTCCTGTTCTTTTATAAACCTTTTAATTTTACTCAATGCACGTCCGGTAATTGCCCAGTTAAGCCAATCTACATTGGGTTTCTGATTTTTAGAAGTGGTAACCTCTATCCTATCGCCATTGCAAAGCACATGCTTAAGGGGGACAAACAAATCGTTTACCTTGGCTCCGGTGCATTGTTTTCCTACATCCGTATGTATTTCAAAAGCAAAATCGAGTACAGTGGCGCCTTTTTTCAACTTACGTAAATGCCCCTCCGGAGTAAAAACAAAAATATAATCGTTATTTATTTTTGATGAACTTTGTTCCAACGTTGCATATTGAGATGGCGCATAGTTTTCTACAAGTGAGCGAATTTCTCTTAACCACCCTTCAATATCCGAGTAGCCTGTATTCTTCTCTTTATATCGCCAATGTGCAGCCATACCGTTTTCCGCATTATAATCCATACGCTTTGTCCGTATTTGCACTTCAACCAGCCTATTTTCCGAACCATCTACGGTAATATGCAGGGATTCATAACCATTGGGTCTTGAAACAGAAATCCAATCGCGCAATCGCTCCACGTGTGGTTGGTATATATCGGTAATTAAGGAATAGGTGCGCCAGCAATCTTCTTTTTCTTTGGATGGCTCACTATCAAGTATAATGCGTATGGCAAATAAATCGTAAACTTCATGAAACCCTACTTTTTGGGTTTTCATTTTATTATAGATAGAAGGTACTGACTTTGTGCGTGTTTTAATTTCGTATTTCAAACCTGCATGGTGCAACTGTTTTTTTATAGGCATTAAAAATTCTTTAAAATAGATGTGTTGTTGCTTCTCGGTAGCCCTAATTTGATTGGAAATATTTTGATAAATTTCAGGTTGGTCATAGCGCAAAGCCTTATCTTCCAGTTCATTTTTAATTTTATAAAAACCCAGCCTGTGAGCTAAAGGTGCGTAATAATTTACCACTTCAAAAGTAATTTCCTTACGCTCCAACTCATCGTATATTTCAATATGCCTGAACATATTGATTTTATTTGCCAATAGTATTAATATAACCCTTATATCATTAGTTAAAGACAGAATAAGCTGTATAAATCCGTCTATATCAAGTGATATTTTTGAAGTTTTAAGATTATTGAAAAAGGCTATATTTTTTAAAATATCTGATACTTTATTACCATATTTTTTAGAAAAATCGGCACTTCTCTCATCTGACAACGGAATGTGTTGTAGCAATGATGCAGCAATACTGGTTTCATCTAATCCAAACTCTTTTGAAAGTATGATAGCCGTAGAAACATACATCATTAAATTGCTTTTTACTTTATTTATAGTTTCATCATGCACAACTACATCATCAAAAGCCTTTTCTATGGCAATTAACTGTTTAGGATTAGTTATGTAGCTGCATGATTTTAACAAATCTTCTTTTAGGTCTTCTTTCTTATACATTGACGTTATACTTGATAAATTAAAAAAAGCCTGAGCAATTCTTACACTACCCAGGCTTAACAAAAATTGTATATAATAATTTTAGCGGCTTTTTGTTGTAGTATTCGGCTTAACAGGGTAGTTTTTTGTTGATGCCTTATAATATTGCATGGCTTCGGGCATTATAGACTGTATTGCAGCAATTCTGTTAGCATCACTGGGGTGTGTACTTAAATACTCAGGAGGTGCATTTTTTCCGCCTTTTGATTTAAGTGCTACCATATCCTGCCAAAATGATATGGCTCTCTCCGGATTGTAGCCTGCCATAGCCATAAAAATAAGTCCTAATTTGTCGGCTTCATATTCCTGTTGCCTTGAGTATGCCAACATTCCTAATTGCGAACCTACGCCTGCAGCAGTCATAAAGATATCATGGGTCATTTTAGGCTTAGATTGCATAAATACATCCAGCGCCATTGTTCCTGCTACTATGGCTAATTGTTGGCTCATTCTTTCGCGGGTGTGTTGCGCAACGGCATGTCCTATTTCATGTCCGATAACCACGGCTAAGCCGGTTTCATCCTTTGTTAAAGGCATAATGCCCGAATATACCATTACTTTTCCACCCGGCATGCACCAAGCATTTACCTCGGGACTGCGGGTCATGTTAAACTCCCAGCGGTAGCCTTTAATTGCTTCTTCATTGCCGGTGGCTTTCATGTATCGTTCAACAGCTTCACTTATGTTTTGTCCTACTCTTTTTGTCATGAAAACATCAGCCGTAGGTGGAACAATAGAAGGATTTTGTTGCATAAAAGATTGATAGTTCTGGCTTCCCATATCTACTACCATAGACTCCGGAACCAATAATAACTGACTTCTGCCGGTGATGGGAGCTTTGCCGCATGAAGTCAATAATACTGAGATTACGAAAAGAAAGAATAGATTATTTATTTTTTTCATTTTTAAAAGGTATAGGTTGTAATTTGTTAATGCATAAATTTATGATAATATAGTGTGTAAGCCTTTTTTTCTTAAAAGCATATTTATAGCACTCAACTCTTCGTAGTTTCCTGTTTTTACGGTGCATTTCCCTTTTAGATGAGCTATTAAAGCACATTGTTCGGCTTGCTCCTCTTCATGGTCGCATATTTCCATCAAGCTGTCAATTACAAAGTCAAAAGTATTATGGTCATCATTAAACAAAATAACCTGCATCTCACTTGTAGTGGTATCTTTAGGTTGATCTGACAGTTGCTCGTTATACTTTTCCATATGATTAAGTTATAAAGTATAAATACTTTTCTATTTTTGTTTTTATTATAAACAAATTATAGACCAATTTGGTTTGTGTTAGCAAAAATAAAAAAACAGATGAAAGAAAAGAAATTATCGGTAAACGATTTTATTGGTAATTTAAAAGAATGTTTAGTTGGTTCCTTGCCCGGAGTTAAAGCCCATTTAGAATTTTCGCCCAACATACGTATAAAGGATATTGAAAGCGGAATCATTCCCGATAATCATAAACTTAGCGCCATTCTTATTATCATATATCCGCATCAAGGCTCTTTATATACGTTGGTTACTTTACGTAACACTTATAATGGTGCACACTCCGGACAAATAAGTTTTCCGGGCGGGCAAAAAGAAAACGGTGATCAAACACTCTTTGACACGGCATTGCGTGAGGCACATGAAGAGATAGGCATACATACTCAGCAACTTACATATTTGGGTGCTCTTACTCCTTTTTATGTGCACCCAAGTCGTTTTTTAATATATCCCTATGTTGTTTTTTGCAATCATAAACCAATGCTAACACCTGACAGTTATGAGGTTAAACGCATTATAGAAGTGGATTTGCTGAAAGATTTAGAAAATTGTCATGTGGTAAGCAAAATTTTCCACACAACCGAAAATTCTTCCTTTTCGGCTCCGGGCTTTATGGTTTCCGGCGAATTTATGTGGGGCGCCTCCGCCATGATTATAAACGAATTAATGTGTATAATAAAAGAGTTAACCCATAAATCGGAATACGATTTTACACGTTTATAACTTCTATTTCCGCTTCTATTTCCGCAGTTTTTGAAAGCATAGCGCTTACGCCGCAATATTTTTCCTTGGATAGTTTAACGGCTTTTTCCAGTTTGTCCAAAGGCAGATTACTACCCGTAAAAATATATTTAATTTTTATATATTTATATACTTTCGGATGCTCTTCAGTTAGATCTGCTGAAATTTCCATGGAAAAAGCACTGGGTTCTACACGCATCTTTTTAAGTATATCGATAACATCCATGCCCGTGCATCCTCCCAAACCGGCTAATAGCATAAGCTTCGGACGAGGTCCCTTATTTCCGCCACCCACTTCTATATCAGTATCCATCGTAATGGTATGTCCGTTGAGTGATGCATCAAACTGTATATTCTGTTTCCATGTAACTGTTGCTGTATGTGCCATTTGTATTAAATTTATTGTTAATATTGAGTAATAAAATTTTAAATGAGATATAAATAATGCTTTGTTACCACCCTCATTTATTATTCGAATAAGGATTCGTCCCTTTCTATAAGCAAAATAGAATGCTGAGGTACTACAAAATATTTTTCGTTTTTATACATTATTTCTATGGCTCCTTTTTGAAGAAATATAGCCAAGTCTCCTACTTTTGCCTGCAAAGGAATATATTTAACAGCATTTGCCTCAGATTGTTTCCATGGCTCGGCATCTTCCACATCCGAAGATACGGGATAACCCGGACCTACCTTTACAATATAGCCGCTTTGTATCTCTTCCTTTTCGGCATAGCCGGGCGGAAGCAACAAACCGCCTTTTGTTTTCTGCGAAGGTGTCGTTGGTTTTATCAAAATTTTATCTCCTATGCAATGCAACTTATCTAACATTTTACTCATCTTTAAATTTTATTATTTTAACATGCTAAATGATAAAAGCTTATTATTTCTGCAAATGTAAAATAAAAATACGGTAACTTTGCAAGTTATATTTTCGGCGCACACAGCGCTGAAAAGTGTTTTGAAGAATAATAACTACATGCCCGATTTAATAAGACTTTTACCTGATTCTGTCGCCAATCAAATTGCTGCCGGCGAGGTTATCCAACGCCCTGCGTCTGCAATAAAGGAATTGCTTGAAAATGCCGTTGACGCTTGCGCCACTCAAATAAAACTTATTATAAAAGATGGAGGAAAAACGCTTATACAAGTTATAGATAATGGCACGGGCATGTCGGAAATTGATGCACGCATGTGCTTTGAGCGCCATGCTACATCAAAAATACGCGAAGCTAACGATTTATTTTCCATAAGAACATTGGGCTTCAGGGGCGAAGCCTTGGCTTCTATTGCCGCCATAGCACAGGTGGAGCTTAAAACGCGTAAAGAAAGTGAAGATATAGGTACCTGTGTGATTATAGAAGGTTCAACGGTAAAATCGCAGGAGCCTGTAGCCACGCCCAAAGGAACTTCTTTTTCAATAAAGAATCTTTTTTACAATGTGCCTGCACGCCGCCATTTCCTGAAATCCGATAATGTGGAATACCGACATATACTGGAAGAATTTCAGCGGGTGGCATTGGTTAATCCCGATATAGAATTTACATTTTACAACAATGAAAAATTAGTACACCAATTGCCTAAAGGAAACCTCAAACAACGCATTGTGCATATTTTCGGCACACAAATGAATGAGAAATTATTGGCTGTGGATGTGCAAACCGAAGATGTAACAATCCAAGGCTATATCGGTCGTCCTGAAAATGCCCGCAAAACAAGAGGCGAACAATATTTTTTTGCCAATGGCAGGTATATACGCCATCCCTATCTTCATCATGCCGTGGAACAGGCTTTTGAAGAGCTTATTCCCGACGGGGCTATTCCCTCCTACTTTTTGTTTATGGATGTTAATCCGTCCGCAATAGATGTGAACATACACCCAACCAAAACTGAAGTAAACTTTCAACACGGGCAAATTATTTATGCTACATTACGCTCAGCCGTGAAACATGCATTGGGAATGTTTACACTTTCGCCTACTATTGATTTTGAAACAGAACCTTCTTTTCAGGTTGAGTTGCCCAAAGGGCATGTGCCTAAACAGCCCGGTATTGTTTTTAATCCTGAATATAACCCTTTTAAAACCGGCGCATACAACAAACCATCTTCAGGGCTGTCGCCCAATAAGGAAAATTGGGAGAGCCTCTATGAAGTTGCCCGTCAACAAACCGAAGAAAGCACACCCGCCCAAGCAATTGCACCTTTACAAGGAGAAAACAAAGAAAGCCTTATCAATACAACAAACCTTGTTACCGAACAAAAACAGTTTATTCAAATTGATAATAAATACATTATTACAAGAGTAAAATCGGGGTTGTTAGTTATAGACCAGCAAAGGGCTTTGGAGCGTATTATGTTTGAAAAACTTGTGAAACAGGCAGAGAATAGTTTTACGGCTAAGCAAAAGCTTATGTTTCCTGAAAACATACAACTATCTCCGCAGGATGAAGTGGTGTTTAAAGAACTGCTGGACGATTTAAGTTTGTCGGGATTCGAGTTTTCCGATTTAGGCGGTGGCACCTATGCGCTCAACGCCGTTCCCGGAAACATGCCATTTGAAAAAATTGTAGATTTTATTGATGATATTATTGAAGATTATAAAAAAAACAAAATAGAAACGGAAAAGAACCAACGTGTAAGACTATTGCGGATTATGGCAGGAAATGTGGCAAAAAACGCTGCAAAAAATTTGAAAAACGAAGAAATGCAAGGCATTATTGACGAATTATTCTTGTGTAAGATGCCAGAAGTAGCCCCTGACGGAAATAAAGTCCTAAAAATATTACAACCTCAGGATTTAGATAAAATTATACGATAAAATGAACAAGAAATATAAGCAATGAGTTAAAAATAAGTACATAAAAAATTTTAAAGAACAACATAAGTAAAAAGAATTTGAATATTTGAAGTAAAAAAAGAAACGCATGAATAATAATGATACATATAGTCCTTCGGGATTTAGAATACTACCTCCTGTTACCAAAAACTTATTGATAATCAATATTTTGCTTTTTCTTGCAACCTTGGTTTTGGCGCAAAGGGGTATTGATTTAATTGATATTCTCGGCTTGCACTATATAAAAGCTTCAAAATTTGCCCCCTATCAGTTTATTACTTATATGTTTATGCACGGTGGATTTTCACACATATTCTTTAATATGTTTGCCGTATGGATGTTTGGAACGGTATTAGAACAAGTATGGGGTTCTAAAAGATATTTGTTTTTTTATTTATTTACGGGCATTGGAGCGGCATTGGTACATTATTTAATTTTCTATTATCAAACACAACCTATTATTCAAGGTATTGATGCTTTTTTAACCCACCCTTCATTGCAAACTTTAAACGAATTTGTAAGAAGCCATAAGTTTTATGTGCAAGGTTCATCGTCCGAACTATCTGTAGCATTTGACCAATTCAATAATTATTATGCAATGCTTCAAACAGAACCTACCAACACACAAGCTTTGCAAGGTGCCGTGAATTTTATTTCGTTGTATAAAGAAGAATTTCTTAATATGCCTGTGGTTGTTGGAGCTTCGGGCGCTATTTTCGGTTTGTTGCTCGCTTTCGGTATGATGTTCCCCAATTCAATGATTTACCTTTATTTCTTTATACCCATGAAAGCCAAATGGTTTGTAATTATTTACGGACTATTGGAATTGTTTTCGGGTTTCTACGATACCAGCAGCAATGTAGCACACTTTGCCCACTTGGGAGGCATGCTTTTCGGGCTGATTTTAATTTTATACTGGAGAAAAAAGGACAGAAATAAATATATACAACGTTGGCAATAACCTTATTGAAATGTATAGCCCTTACCATATATCATTGAGCGACAGGATAAAAAACGAAAAACTACAACGTCCTGTTTTGTTTTGGCTTATCATAGCCAATGTGAGTGTGTGGATTTTATTATCGTTACTACAACTGGTTCATTTTTTAAATGCACTGCCCGCCGAAAGCGTAATATCCTATTTTGCACTCCCTGCCGATGTTATGAAATTGTCATTAAAACCGTGGACTGTGATTACGTATATGTTCACCCACCAATCTTTCTGGCATTTGTTTTTCAATATGATATGGCTGTATTGGTTCAGTAAAATATTTCTCGAATTTAAAAACGGAAAATATTTATTGATGGTTTATGTTTTAGGAGGCATATTCGGAGGGTTGACTTTTCTTGTCGCTTACAATATTTTTCCTGTATTTGCAGGTGCATTACCCATGGCATCGTGCATTGGTGCTTCGGCGTCTGTGCTTGCCATTACGGTTGCCACCGCATTTTTATCTCCCAATTATAACCTTAGCCTCTTGTTTTTGGGCAATATCAAAATCAAGCATATTGTAATTGTTATTTTGGTTATTGATGTATTAATGATTAGATACGAAAATCCGGGCGGACACTTTGCTCATTTGGGCGGAGCTTTAACGGGTTTTGTAATTTACGGCATAACATATTTATATACAAAACATAAAGAAAAACAGACGGTTAAAACAAAACGTAGCCGCATGCGCGTGAAAAACGTTAAATTTACGGAAATAAAAAACGAAACACCACATACACCCCATCATAACGCTTCCCACTCCTCGCAAGACCAAATAGACATTATTTTAGAAAAAATAGCTAAAAGTGGCTATGCAAGTCTGTCTAAAGAAGAAAAGGATTTATTATTTAAAAGCAGCAACAAGTAAGTGGAAGATGTAACATTAAATAAAGCGCCAACTACCCAAGCTAAAAGAAAAGTATCTATACCTGCAAAAATGGTGCTTTTCTTCAATTTTATTGCCATCGTGCTTTTGCTTCTTTCCTATTTGGCTATGTTTGTGTCGCCGCAAAAATTTTATCCGCTTGCTTTTTTAGGCTTTGCTTATCCTATATTTCTTTTACTTAATTTATTTTTTGTTATATTTTGGATTTTCTTTTTAAAAAAATTTTTTATATTATCATTGATTATCATATTAATAGGATTTAATCAATTGAGATGTTATATTAATATTTCTTTTCCTTCAAAAAACAAAAATACGGTTGAGCACACATTAAGCGTAATGTCATACAACGTGCGTTTATTTGATTTGTATAATTGGCGAAGCGACAAGAGTTCCTATACCAAAGATCAAATTATGGACTTGCTTAAAGACAAAAAGCCCTCCGTTCTTTGCATACAGGAATATTATAATGGGTTGGCTATAAATATGGATTTTGCGAAACTTATTACTTCTGCGCTGGATTGTAAATATTCAAGCGTTGAGTTTATTAAAAAAGAAGGCAAAGAATTACCTTTCGGCTTCGCTGTTTTTTCTAAATATCCTATAATTAATTCGGAAAGAATACCTTATGATAATAGTACAACCAATTTTATGCAGGTTTGCGATATACTTATGGAGAATGATACCATCCGTGTAATTAACACGCACTTGGAGTCCATCCGCTTTGGCAAAGATGATTACAGTTTTGTTTCGGATATAACATCAAAAAAATCAACAACAACTAATAAGGAGATAAAGGAAAAGTCAAGAGCTATAATGGCAAAAATGAAAAGGGCTTACGTAAAAAGAAGTGCACAGGTTAAAAATTTGGTAGAATATAGTAAAGATTCGCCTTATCCTGTGATAGTTGCCGCCGATTTTAACGATACGCCTGTTTCGTATGCCCACAGGCAGATAACCAATATTTTAAGCGATGGCTTTATCGAATCAGGAAACGGATTAGGATATACGTATGTACATAGTTTATTTTTTCTGCGCATAGACTATATATTTCATTCAGCCGATTTTCATTCTATTGATTATAAGATTATCCGTAAAGCCTATTCAGATCACTACCCCAGTATTTCAACCTTGGGATTGATAAAAAAGAAAGAATAAACTTAAGGATGCAAGTAATTACATTCCGGCTTACAATTAAAAATATTCACGAATGAAATATAAATTAACATCTGCATACAAACCTACCGGCGACCAACCCGAAGCCATACAACAGCTAACGGATGGGATTATGCGTGGCGATAAATCACAGGTGTTGCTGGGTGTTACCGGATCAGGTAAAACCTTTACCATTGCAAACGTTATCAAAAATGTACAACGTCCTACGCTTATTTTAAGCCACAACAAAACATTGGCGGCACAACTTTATTCGGAATTTAAAGAGTTTTTTCCTGATAATGCCGTGGAGTTTTTTATTTCCTATTACGACTATTACCAACCCGAAGCTTTTATCCCTACAACCAACACTTATATAGAAAAAGACTTATCCATAAACGAAGAAATAGAAAAACTGCGCCTCAGCGCCACATCAGCTTTGCTATCGGGGCGCAGGGATGTAATTGTAATATCCTCTGTATCATGCATATATGGCATTGGCAATCCTGCCGATTTTAACAGCAAAGTTATCCACATTAAAACAGGTGATAAAGTTAACCGCAAGCATTTTTTGTATGCCCTGGTGGATAGCCTCTACTCACGTACAGAATTGGATTTATCGCGCGGCAAATTCCGCGTAAAAGGCGATACGGTGGATATTTTCTCCGCATCATCAGATATTGCTTATCGCATTATCTTTTTTGGCGATGAAATAGAGAGCATTGCTACTCTAAATTTTATAGAAGGTCGAACGATAGATGAACTGCAGGAACTCACCATTTTTCCTGCCAATATTTTCGTTACTTCAAAAGAAAAGATGCATGGTGCCATTTGGGAAATTCAGCAGGATATGGTGAAACAAGTGGACTATTTTAAAGAAATAGGTCGTCATCTGGAAGCCCAACGTTTGGAAGACAGGGTTACTTTTGACGTGGAAATGATGCGCGAATTAGGGTATTGTTCAGGCATTGAAAACTATAGCCGATATTTTGACGGACGCGCGCCAGGCTCACGCCCGTTTTGTCTTATCGATTATTTTCCTAACGACTTTTTGATGGTAATTGACGAAAGCCACGTTACGGTTCCTCAAATAGGCGCCATGTACGGAGGCGACCGCTCACGCAAGCAAAATCTTGTAGAATATGGATTTAGATTGCCCTCCGCCTTAGACAACCGCCCGTTGAAATTTGAAGAATTTCAAACCTTGCTCAACCAGATAATTTATGTGAGCGCCACACCAGCCGATTACGAATTACGCGAATCTGAAGGCGTGGTAGTAGAGCAGCTTATACGCCCCACGGGATTGTTAGATCCACAGATTATAGTAAAACCAAGCCTCAACCAAATTGATGACCTGCTTGATGAGATAGAACAACGCACGGCAAAAAACGAACGTGTACTGGTTACTACCTTAACCAAACGCATGGCAGAAGAATTATCCAAGTATCTGACACGCTTGAGCATCAAATGTAAATATATTCACTCCGAAGTTGATACCTTGGAACGTGTGGAAATACTACATGATTTAAGAGCAGGAAGCATTGATGTGTTGATAGGCGTGAACTTGCTGCGCGAAGGGCTCGATTTGCCTGAAGTTTCCTTAGTTGCCATTCTGGATGCCGATAAAGAAGGTTTTCTGCGTTCCGAAAAATCACTCACACAAACTGCAGGACGTGCGGCACGTAATATTAACAGTAAAGTAATATTTTATGCCGATACCATCACGGACTCCATGCAACGAACCATGGACGAAACCAACAGGCGCAGAGAAAAACAAATTGCATACAACACCAAACATCATATCACACCCACCCCTATTGTTAAAGAAATAAAAGACGGCAAAGTTTGGAAAGAAACCATTGATTTTAAAACACCTGCCAAAGCCTATGTTGAACATGAAGACATCAACACGGCTGCTGACCCTGTTGTAAGCTATATGCCGCTTGACCAAATAAAAAAACTTTATAACCAGACCAAAAGAGCGATGGAAAAAGCAGCTAAAGAACTTGATTTTATGGAAGCTGCACGCTTGCGAGATGAAATGTTGGGGTATAAGAAAATGTTAGACGACACCCAATGAAACTACACCACGACCATTAACCAATTTTAAAATCCGAAAATCAGACACTAATCCCACAAAAAAAATGTAACTTTGCGGTAAGACAATATTTTGACATTAAAAACAATGAACAATAAAACTGCAAAACCTTTTTTGAAGTGGGCAGGCGGAAAAACGCAACTTGTGAACGATATAAAAAAGTCGCTGCCGAAGCATTTGGACAAATGTAAATTCACATACATTGAACCATTTGTGGGAAGTGGAGCCGTACTTTTTTGGATGCTGAGCAACTTTCCGAACCTCAAAAAAGCGATAATAAATGATATTAATGCCGACCTGACAAACACTTATAAAACAATTGTTTCAAATCCAAAAGAGTTGATTTCAATACTTGAAATTTTACAAAACGAATTTCACACTTTGGACGGAAAAGAAGACGATAAAAAAGAATATTATTACCAAAAACGCACGCAATACAACACCCGAAAAAGCACAAAAACCGACCATTCCGCACTCTTTATTTTTCTAAATCGCACTTGTTTCAACGGTTTATATCGGGTGAATCGCAAAAACGAATTTAATGTACCAATGGGAAGTTACAAAAAACCAACCATTTGCGACCAAGAAAACATATTAGCCGTAAGCGAGGCATTGAAAAAAGTAGAAATACTTTGTGGTGACTTTGAGCAAACATTGCCTTACGCGACAGATAACACGCTTTTTTATTTCGATCCGCCTTACAAGCCTTTGAGCGAAACGTCAAGTTTTAACTCTTACGCAAAAGATGAATTTAACGACAGCGAACAAATCCGTTTGCGAGACTTTTGCACAAAATTAAACAACTTAAATCACACGTGGATTTTAAGTAATTCGGACGTGAAAGGAAAAAACGCCAACGATAATTTCTTTGACGACTTATACGATGGCTATTACATTCAACGCGTTGATGCTAAGCGAAGTATAAATGCAAACCCCGAAAAAAGAGGAACATTGAAAGAGTTACTAATTACCAATCAAACAAATAATCAACCGTATGTCAGAGCAATTTAAAACGTTTTTGTCCCAACTTTCCGAAACAAACGCCACGCTTGATTATTTTACTGATTTCAAGAAAATAAAAAGCAATGTAAACAAAATATCAATCAAATTAAACCAACTTAACTATTTGATTGGCAAGAAAAATCTAAAAGAAGCCATACGTGAACTATACGATGAAAACCCAACGGTTTTTGAAGTGCTGGATATTTTGATTGCCATTCGCAAAAATAAAAACGCCAAAACGTTCAACAGTAAAGGTGAGATTGTTTTGCTGACCACCTATTTCACAACGCCCGAAAGTATTTTAGAATACATAGAAGAAACTGGTCTATCCGAAGTTTTTAGAAATAAAGACATAACAAATCTTGTCGATTATGTGTTTGGCGTTGAAGTTGGATTAGACACAAATGCTCGCAAAAACAGGGGTGGCGACAATATGTCGAAAGCTGTTTCTTTGATTTTTGACAAAGCAGGAATAGTCTATAAAAAGGAAGTAAACAACACCATTTTCCCCGAAATTATTAGTCTTGGATGCGATGTAAAACGCTTTGATTTTGTAATAAAAACCCAAAAGAAAACCTATTTAATTGAAACAAATTTTTACAATACAGGCGGTTCTAAATTGAACGAAGTTGCAAGAGCTTATTCCGATGTTGCACCCAAAATAAATCAATATCCGAATTATGAATTTGTTTGGATTACGGACGGGCAAGGTTGGTTTTCTGCAAAAAACAAGTTGGAAGAAGCGTATAACATTATTCCAAGTTTGTATAATCTGACAACGCTTGAAGAATTTATCAAGAAAATTCAAGAAGAAAAAGTTTTAGAATTTTAAAAATTAATAATTATGGCTTGTAAGAAGGATCATTCTATGATTCAAGAAAAAATGAAAAATCTTCCTATTGATCAAGGAAGAAAAGGAAGACACAAATGTGCTGCTTGTGCATATGAACAAGGATTTATTGATGGCTCTAAACTTGTTGAGCAAATAAATTTAGGCACATTATTCAACTCGTTAGAAGATAGTCAAGCAAAAGCCCAAAGACATAAAAGCCCACACGCTGCATATGTACAAGGCTATTATGATGGAGTTAACGAATATTATTCTTAAAGTTGGTGGCATATATTCCCTATTTCAAATCCGAAGATAAGAATTTCTATCTCCTTCACGGAGATACGATGGAACTTTTGCCTCAATTTGAACATAAGTTTGATATGGTGTTTGCCGACCCGCCTTATTTTCTGTCGAATAACGGATTGACCATTCAAAACGGACAAATCGTCAGCGTAAACAAAGGCAAGTGGGACAAGTCGGAAGGATTTGAATTTATCAACGATTTCAATCGTCAGTGGCTTTCATTCGTTAAAGAAAAAATGAAAGAGAATGCCACCATTTGGATAAGCGGAACAATGCACAATATTTTTTCTGTCGGGCAAATTCTCACGGAGTTAGGGTTTAAAATTCTGAACGTAATCACTTGGCAAAAAACCAATCCGCCGCCTAATTTTTCTTGTCGCTATTTCACCCATTCCGCCGAACAAATCATTTGGGCAAGAAAAAACGAAAAAGTTCCTCATTATTTCAACTACGAATTAATGAAACAACTCAACGGTGATAAACAAATGAAAGACGTTTGGACACTTCCCGCCATTGCCCCTTGGGAAAAATCGTGCGGAAAACACCCTACACAAAAACCGCTTTCAGTTTTAACACGGCTTATTTTGGCTTCCACACAACCAAACGCTTGGATTTTAGACCCATTTACAGGCAGTAGTACAACAGGTATTGCAGGAAACTTGGCAAACCGACGATTTCTCGGTATTGATAAAGAAGAAGAATTTTTAGAAATAAGTAAAAACCGAAAATTAGAGATAGAAAATCCACGAACAGCCGAAAGTTACCGACAAAAATTAGGCGGGTTCAACAATAAAAAAGAACTCGAATTGTTTTTGGTAAATGAACCACAAGCAGAATACAGAACAGAATTGAACTTTAACAGATAATGGGCGATAGGCTAACATAGGTTTTAAGAAATGGCTGTTTCTGTGAAAAATTCAAACTTTTTAACCCGCCTAATTGTTCCTGAAATATTGAAAGTTACAAGTCCGCACTCCACGACTTCTTAAAGCATTAAACCGTTAGACGCAAAAAAATAAAAATTTAAAATATAAATGCAACATTCTGAAAATAATACAAATAATCACCATATAATTGAATTATACACGGTAGCTAACGAGTATTGCCTGTTCACAGAAAAAGCAGGTAATTATAAAATGGAAGATGCCTTACAATATTACACGAAAATTCTTCCTTTACTTTATTTAAAAGGATCCCTGTTGCCCGATGTAGAATTGGATGAAGATTTTTTTGGGGAAAAGTTTGTAACCGAACAACAATGGGAGGACATTTTTAACGAGTTGCGCAAATTATTTGGCACAAACGATATGTATGAATCCGCCATAAAGGGCAAATTAATAAAAAACAGCATTGCCGAAGCCTTAAGTGATATTTATCAGGATATGAAAGATTTTGTATTGCTATATGGCAAAGGGCTGGACTACGCCCAAAATGCCGCCGTTTATGAATGCAAAAACAGTTTCGGCGAACATTGGGGAGCAAAAATAACCCAAGCCCAGGGCGCTATTCATGCCATAAGCTATTCCCAAACACGCTATAAAAACATATAGGTTTGCCAACCTAAAACAGATTTAAACTATAACATAAAACAATAGTTTAAATCTTTCTATGTAAATCTTTTTTCTTATCTTTTATTTATTACTTTTGCTTGAGTTTTGCAGTACTTTTTATTGCTTTATTTACTGAAATTGCACTAAAAATTTTAACGATATGAGAAAAAAAGAAATTTATGAATTTTTATTGAACATTGAGTTGTTTGAAGGCTTAACAGAAAAAGAACTGGAAAAGGTAGCCGATGCTGTTAAAGAAGAAGAATATAAAAAAGATGAATACCTTTTTAAAGAAAACGCTCCACGTGAAAAAATATTTTTAATTGAAAGTGGCGAAGTTGAACTTTTTCAGACAAATGAAAACGGCGAACAAGACAAAGTAAGCTTTTTTAACCGCTATGATTTTATAGGCGAAGGCTCTCTCCTACCTCATACACTCCACAGCACCAGCGCAAAAGTTTCGGCAACCGTTAAAGCGTTGGTATTAACACCCGATTTTTTTGAAGAAAACGGTAAAATTGCATTAAAAATATATTCAAATATCACACGCATTATATCCAGGCGTACAAGTTTAAGCAATGCCCGCATGGTTAACTCCGCAGCCCAGTATCAATCTCGTCGTACACGTATGGAACATGATTTGCTTGGCAACAAAGAAGTTCCTTATGAATATTATTATGGCGTGCAAACGCTTCGCGCCATGGAAAACTTCAATATTTCAGGTGTAAAATTAAATTTTTATCCTCTTTTCGTAAAAGGTTTAGCTATTGTTAAACAAGCATGCGTAAGAGCAAATTATGAACTGGGACTACTTGATAAAAAAGTTGCCGATGCCATAGACCAAGCTTGTCAGGAAATTATAAACGGCAAATTTGTGTATCATTTCACGGTAGATATGATTCAAGGTGGCGCTGGTACATCCACAAACATGAATGCAAACGAGGTTATCGCCAACCGTGCACTTGAAATTATGGGTCATAACAAAGGCGAATACCAATATTGCCATCCCAATAACCATGTTAACCTATCACAATCTACAAACGATGCTTATCCCACAGCTATAAAAGTAGCATTAATTTTAAGTAATAAAACAATAGTAAACGTTCTTACTTCTCTTATCGAATCCTTTAAGAAAAAAGGTAGTGAGTTTGCCGATGTTATAAAAATGGGACGTACACAATTGCAAGATGCCGTACCTATGACACTGGGACAGGAATTTGATGCGTATGCCACCATGCTTGGAGAAGAAATTACACGTTTAAACACAAATGCGCAACTGTTTTTAGAAGTTAACTTAGGCGGTACTGCCATAGGCACAGGCATAAATGCCGATCCTGCTTACAGTGCATTGGCGGTTAAACACTTGAAAGAAATTACGGACATGCCTTACGTGTTGGCAACTAACTTGATTGAAGCTACACAAGATACGGGTGCATTCATCATGTATTCGTCAGCGCTTAAACGCTTAGCCGTAAAACTTTCAAAAATATGTAACGATTTACGTTTAATGTCATCAGGACCTCGCACCGGTTTAGGCGAAATAAACCTGCCTCCGATGCAACCCGGAAGCACCATCATGCCGGGCAAGGTAAACCCTGTTATTCCTGAAGTTGTAAACCAGATTGCCTTTAAAGTTATAGGTAACGACCTCACCATTACTATGGCAGCAGAAGCAGGACAGTTAGAACTCAATGTAATGGAACCTATTATCGTTCACAGCTTGTTCGAAAACATTGAAATTCTTAAAAACGGAATGCACACCTTAAATGCCCGTTGCATCAAAGGTATTACCGCCAATAAAGAACATTGTCGCGATATGGTTTACAATAGCATAGGATTGGTAACCGCCCTCAACCCGTTTATTGGGTATGAAGCTTCAACCAAACTTGCCAAAGAAGCACTTGACACAAATGCGAGTGTTTATGACTTGGTACTGAAAAACAATTTGTTATCTAAAAAAGAATTGGATGATATTTTGGAACCAAAAAATATGATTAAACCGCGTAAAATGACTAAACAATAATTGGTTTGTGGTTGTTTTATACTGTTTAAAAAGGCATTGTTAAATGAATATATGATTGTTGAATCAGATCTATTAAATTGATATAATATTGATAATCAATGTTATTCGTTGCTTTCAACTGATTTCACATATGAATTTAGCGATGCCTTTGATTTCAGCCTGCTAAAACGCGGGTATTTGGGGTTTGTCTAATACATTAAAAATAAACACATGAAAACATTATTTAAAAAAAATTACCTGCTTTTACCAGCATTATTTCTAATTTTTGCTATTACCTTCACAGCTTGCAATTCAAAAAAAGTAACCCATGTAGAAGGTACCTACGCAGCTAAATTGCCGGCTGCTGATTGCGGTGGCATAAATACAAGTATCATCTTGAATAATGATGGTACTGCCGTAAAAAAACAACAATATGTAGATTGTAAAGAATTTTCTGCTCAGGAAGTAATAAACGGCAAGTGGTCTTTAGAAAAAGACATTATAAAAATCAGTTATGATAATGCTCCTGAAGGAGAAAAAGAAGATTTTTTCCTTATAAAAGATGAAAATAAGATAGCTTTTCTGGGACACGACAAAAATAATCTGAAAGAAAGCGAAAACATGCCTGAGAATTATATCTTGTCAAAAGGACAGGAAATTGTACCGCTGGAAAACACTGCCACTTCTGCTTCAGCATTAAGTATTATTACATCTAACGAGGGCAAATATCCCGCCGAAATCAAACTGTGGGATGATAAAACTTTGAGTGATCGTGTAAAAGCACTTATAAAAGGCGAATATGATATGATGATTAAAAACTTTAATGTTGAAACTCCTATTGTAAGCGATAACGGTATTTACAAAACCTCAGGATGTAAACGTAATGAATGTCCTGCTTACCATACTACCATTATTTTTGATGCCAAAAAAGATAACCTCAATGTAAATATTGATAAAAACGGAAAAGTACAATTATTCAAAGAGAAAGAAACGATTGAAATTTCCAACACACTAAAAGAAAAATAAAATTTTCCCATAATTTCAGTTAAAGAGGAACTTTATTCCTGTTTAAGTTGTTTAATGGTTTAAAATATAAATCTATGATACAATTGAAACAGGGCGATAAAGCTCCTCTTTTTATTACTACCGACCAACATGGCAATGAGATTTCATTGGAAAAGCTAAAAGGCAAAAAAGTTATCATTTATTTTTATCCTAAAGATAATACGCCCGGTTGCACCGCTGAAGCATGCAACATAAAGGATAACCATACAGATTTAGTCAAAAAAGGCTATGTTGTATTAGGCATAAGTGCCGATTCATTATCATCACACCTGAAATTTACCGAAAAATATGCACTTCCTTTCTCCCTATTGGCTGATATGGAAAAAGAAATTATAAAAGCATATGGCGTATGGGGTCCTAAAAAATTTATGGGTAAAACCTATGATGGTATCCATCGCACTACTTTTATAATTGATGAAAACGGAATAATCGAAAAAATTATTACCAAGGTAGATACCAAAAATCACGTAAGTCAAATTATTTAAGATAAACAAGTTGAATAAAAATTGCTCAATTCAAGAGGATGTGTTAAAAGTAAGAAAATAGAAACAAAAAAGGAAAATCAAGTATAATAAAATATAATATAGTATTGATTAATTCTGCTTTATTTATCCGAGAGGGAATAAAACTTTTTTTGTTTTCAGGGATCGATTCCTGCCAAACCTTGAATTTTTTTTACCTCTTTCAGGGAATATTCAAAGGGTGTATTATCACTTTTTCGCGTACCCCTTAAATTCCCTTTTTCGGTCGGCATATTTATATTGGCTTCAATTGAAGTGCCATCCCTAAGGATTATCTCACCGGGGTGAATTTGTTTATGAAACTGCATAACTTTAAGCGCATCGCATGATGTCATTATCATCAGATATCCCATTAAAAAAACTACGGCTAACTTTTTCATGATAAATTGGATTTTTCCTTTGATTAATTCGTATTTTTTACCTTATGCGCTTATATGGAAGCGGTAATTGATATTTAACTTTACAAAAATATAGAATTAGTAAATCTGTATAAAAATCATTTTATTTCTTTTTGCCATCAACAGTTTCAATGAATAAATCATCATTTTTATACTCTTAAAATATAATAAACGCATAAAATATTTGACGGTAAAATTTAAAAAATAGACTACAACTTTTTAATAATCAATGAAATAAAAATAAAAATGCGCATTTATTTATTACGTTTATTTATTACGTTTATTATAGCAAGCTTTTTAAACACGCACGTGCGATATACAGTATGCAATAATAGGTAAAAAGCTCAATAAACCAAATCCAGACAGATGATAAAAACAATACCCTCTGCTACCGCGCGATTGTATCGCGTGGTAAATAAAAAATTACGCAGGCATCGCGCATTTATAACGCACGGTAACGTGGATTTACCCTATTCATTCAATAACAAACTGCACAGTAGATAACGGCAACAATCTTTAAATCGGTTACCGGCATTGCAATGCTCCTCTTTATTTTGGCTTTGCCACGTTGCCTTTGTTACGGTCATAACCTTTACTATTGTTCTTGAAGAAAAAAGGGATTACGATAATCAACAATATAGAAGTTACTCCGACAATCATCGCCGTTATAAGCCCTTTTTGTAGCTGTTCAAGAGTAATGGGATTTTCAATTCCCCAGAGGTCTAAGGTAAAATAAGCCGCGATGCACAGGATCAATGCCGTTATAATGGTTCCGATAATATATTTCATCTGTTTATTTTTTGATTCTTTATACACGATGGTTCTCGATAGCAGTTCGTTCAAATAATCAATATGTGCTATAATTTACTTAGTATCTCCTGTTTTTTAGCATCAAAATCTTCTTGCGTAATGATTTTTTCGTCTAACAGAATTTTAAGTTTTCGTAGATTCTCCGTTGCAGTAGTGTTGCCTGCCGATAAAAAACCATCGCTTTGCTCATTGAATTTTTTGCCTATTTCCATGCCCACACCAAGTTGTAGTCCGGCACCGGCCAATCCTCCTTCGTTGCGAGCGGCGTCACGCAAAGCGCGCAGTTTCTCGAGTTCTACATAGCTTAATCCTGCCTGTTCAGCGGCTTTTATATCAACCGAAACATCTGCAACCCGACTTATCCTTTCCTGCGTTTGTTCATCAAATTGAGTACCTGTAATCCGAAAATCGGTAAGTTGCAATCCGAGAAGTGTATATTCTTCATTGATTTTTACGAATATCTCTTGAGCCATATCATTGATTCGTCCGTCAATCTCGATATACGAATATTTCTTTTCGTGAATGACGTTCGCAATAAGTTGCAAAATACGCTCGGTAATAACCATATTCATTTCTTTGGTTTCAACCTCGTTGCGGACGCCTATTATTTCGGCGAAAAAGAATTTCGGATTCGTTATTTGATAAGAGTAATTGCCATTTAAGCCCAGTTCCACAGGAATTTTATATTCATTATCGATAAACTTAATCGGGGTGGGTGTTCCCCAAGGCTGATTGATGATTTGAGCTCTGCGGTAAAAATAAATTGCCAATTTATGTTCACTTTCAAAATTTTGACGAAGTTTCGACAAGGTGGTGATAAACGGATGATTATCCGTTTCGAGATTGAAAATACCTTCCGTCTCAATAATGTCTGCAATTTCTCCTTCATATACCAACAAGCAACCCTGTCCGGGTTCTACGATGAGTTTGCTCGCGTTTATGATTTCGTCGCGTTTATTCGGATACTTATACCAAAGTATTTCGGAATTCGGATTTTCCCACTGGATTACTTTTGAAAGTTGATTATTGAAAAGATTAAAAAAGCCCATACTTATTTTTTTTATGATCTACATCATTGATGTTGTGTCGTATTAATATTTATCGAATTTCCATTCGATATATTTGCCCTCTTTGGTTTGCGTATTAAACAACCATGATTTTTCATGTGCCGTAAACAGATATCCGTTTTTCACTTTAACGACGTCCTCACTAATAAGATAAGGCATATCTGCCGGCATGGTCCATTTGATGGCTGCCGTTTCGGTATCGAGCAGTTGCACAATTCTATTACCCGAAAGAGTCGGGCTGAATGAAATAAGCACCTCGCTGTCGTCATAGGTGCCAACGTTTCCTGACATATACTCACGCTTAGGCGTAAAATCACTATATGATATTAAGCGTGAAGTTTCTGCAACATAAGGTAATACAAGCACCTTGCGATAGGGTGATTTGTCGGTAAAAATGCCCGAACCTCCGAAGTCTTTTGTCCATTGAAAGCCGACCCTTTGGGTAGGATATCCTATTTGACGCCAATAATAATATTTGATCAATTGTATTTTCTCATCAGGGAAGTAATCGGAAGTTTTAGAGAATTGAAACGCAACCTGTTTTTTGGCGTCGGGCATTTTCTTGGAACGAGCCTTGTAAAACGCATCTTGCGAGTAAACTTTATTGATTATAGGGAAATAATACAATTCTTTACCCAACTCATTCACTACCTCAAAACCATCCCCATCGTATGCAAATTTAATTTCATAAACTCCCTTGGCAAGTTCAGGCAAATTCAGCGTTTCAAATACAATTTCCTTGAGTTCATAAGTCGCAATATTCAATTTGAAAAGTTTCTTTTTGTTGATAATGGCATAAACATCTCCGTTTTCAAACGACTTTACATCCACATCGGATATCTCGACTTTTTCAAAACCTTTTATCGGTTGAATCAGGATTTCTTTCTCGTCTATTGCCTGATAAATTCCGAAACAAGATTCTTTATCGCCTGATACGGAATAGCCCTTTTTCACTCCTCTGCTGCCAATAATGAGTATCATGCCTTCGCCGTTTGCATTGGCAAAACCTTTGAATTCGTAAATTCTATCCCAGAAAACAACTTCTTTTTCCTTTTTGACATCTAATACAGAATGAGAATCATTACCCGATGGCTTTGATGAAAAAGCAGAAGTTAGTATCCTTATAAAAATGAAAAAAACGACAAAAGATCCTATTGCTATCGCTACATTTCTTACATTTATGTATTCAGGAGGCGTTTCGTACTTGTGATGAATATTTATATCATCA
The DNA here is from genome assembly GCA_937889945.1 of uncultured Bacteroidales bacterium. Classification (GTDB taxonomy): domain Bacteria; phylum Bacteroidota; class Bacteroidia; order Bacteroidales; family UBA4417; genus UBA4417. The sequence continues at coordinate 98,452 of CALBZC010000038.1, read as the reverse complement.
CTATCAATAAAAAATTCTGTGTGACAGCTATCACACCTATAGTAGTCCGGACGTAATTCTTTTGCTTTTGTGCTACCACATTGAGGGCATTTTATCGCCTTTATTCGTTTGGCCATTGCAAATATAAGGTTTTTCATGCAAATTTATAAAAATAATATGTTTTTATAGGCTTTCGAATGAAAAATAAGTCTGCAATTGAGCATTTCCCCCCGCTCCCGGGCGGATTGTATCAGATGGTCAAAGCAAACAGTCACGTATCTTTTCCTTTTTCGATAGTATGCAGCAAAGGGCATTTCCTAAAAAAGTGTATCTTTGTATTGGAAGATAAAATAAAAGTAGTTGCAAGGTGCCAATGCGTTATAAACGTAATGCGTGGTAGTTTAAAATCAGACTACATTAATTAAAAAATAGTGAGAATCAAAGATATACTATTTGGGAAAAAGAAGTTTTTTGAGACTTTACATCTTGGTTTATTTGAAGCAAGAGTAAGAAATGAAAGAACAGCAGAAAAAATCACTTGGTTAAGTGTCATAAAAATCGAAAATTATTCCGATGAAATTACAATACTACTTGATGGAAATGGCTATAATCCGAAGAAAGAACAATTAGACAGCGTCAGTTGGATTATTAAAAACTTAAAAACAATCGATAACAAAATTATTGATACAATAAACAAAAATCCAGCCTTAAACGAAAAATATAAAGATAAAAATCTATTCGACTTACGTTTGGAATGTATCTATCCATGGGATGCGAACTTAAATAGCTACGAATTGTCGTTGCAATCAAAATCGGATAAAGAATTTGGCATATCGGTAATCATTCAAGATAAAGAACTTATAGAAATAGAATGAGCAAATCAAACAATGATTATGTTTTGCACAAAAAAACCAAATAATATGAAACAGAAACTCCTTTTCATTCTTATAGACGCTATTGCTTATCCTTTTGTGGTTTTTGTTATTGCTTGGCTTTTAGCAGGTATTATCCCCACAAGAAGTCAGGATGCGCCGGGTGCAGGTATGGAACAGGGATACCGATTTTTCCTGCTTGCCATTCTTTTGGTGGTAGTGGTTTTTATCGTCAGCCTGATACTATCAAAGCGCTGGTTGGAGGTTTATTGGCCTGCGCTGGCAGCACCATTGATATCCCTTTTTCTGTTTTTCACGGTTATGGAGATGTCAGAGTTGAACCGCTTACGCTCGAATCGGGATATGTTTGGTAAAGAACGTACGGTTTCGGGTTTGACGGATGATGCGCCGGAAGAAGATGCTTCGGAAAATTCCAATGAAATTCAAAAATAGTAGTTCCACACTGGCGCGGATTTGCAATGCGTGCTGTAATAAACAAGATAATTAAAAGAGAAAAGTATATAAATTATATATCATATAAGTTTTTAAATCTTCAAATGAAGATATTTTTTAAAAAAATAAAACATCCCCACGTTGGAGTTTTATAGGTTAATAGTGAAAACTTATTCATCTTCTTGTTTAGGACAAGCTATATTTTCTTGGGCGCATATTTCTTCTAACTTGCTTATTGACCAAGGCTGGTTATAATTAAAAATCTCACCATACGGCTGTTGCAAAATCCGAATAAGCTCATACGTATCTTTTTCGTGTAATTTATTTAAAATTCCGTCAATACTGTTCCAGTTTTTCACATATAGCTTTAAAGGTATAAAACTCTCTACATTATTGTGTGAAACGGCTATGCTGCTCAATCCATCGTTTAGCAATTCATTTCTTACCTTGTTGATATGCCTTTCATCAAAGTCGTTTAATACCTGTAAATATTTCTCAAACAATACATATTCATTAAGCAGAAACACAATATATTCCGGTGATAATTCGCGCCAAAAAGCCATAGGATGCATTTGCGACATGAATCTTCCCAGCATAAATGATCCGGCACTAAAACCTTTGAGGTTTTCATTTATACAAACAGGGATAATGCGCTTCATAAAATCTACACGCCTATCTACAGTAAGAAGGCTGTAGATACGATGCTGGTCAAGGTGTGTGCCTAATTCGCTCTTTAAAATTTGTTCAATATAATGTGCTGTGTGCTTATCATACCAGCTATTTACAAAATTTTCAGCCTTGTCAGGTTGTTTATGTAAATCGTTACGGATAATTTTTATTAAATCCGAAAGCTGATGAATTTCGCCTGTTTCCAATGAATCGACAATTTGCTGATATGCTTTAAAAGCATCAGACATGTTTACAAAAACTTTTTCTTCTTTCGCATCCATTTCCAACGGCTGTCCCTCCAAATATTTTTGAAAACGTGCCGGTTTATATGCCGCTTTTCCTTTAAATAAAGTGTGATGTTTGCTGGATATGGTAATCCATTCGCCCTCTTTTATCTTCACTCCTTTTGCATTTATAATGGCATCAGGCAGCATTTTAACTCCGTAATTATCCAAATTTATAAGCGAAGGAATTCCATAGCCCAAACAGGCGGTAACAACATGTATGGCTGCGGGTGTAAGACTCAGTATGGCATCCACTTCGCTAATCAGCACGCGATCTAAAGGTGTAAATGTTTCTTTGCAAAAACATACCTTATCTCCTCTTTTTTTGGCTTCAAGCACACCGGCAGAACTGAAAAAGATACGCGCCGAAACAGCCGAACGCGGCAGGATGGAAATGCCCGGACTAAAAAACTCCAATGTCTTAAATGAGCTGTCATCTATACTTTCAGAAAAAATTTGTCGCAGGTGATAAGGATAAATTAATTTAAGCACTTTGCGCTTGCTTATAATTTTATGGCGGTACATGTCAATGGCTGAAAGCAAAATACCCCTGCCGGTAAGCTCAGCAAAATCAAGCTGAAGCACGGCAAATAAATACCTTTTTTCAAATGATTCAGCCGCAAATTCAATAGCAACCGGGGCTTTCATTGCCTGTTCCAGTTTGCATATATTAGGGCAAAAATGGTAAATAGCGGGAAACTCTTCTTTGATTTCTTCCCTATCAAAAAATTCCGTATCTTCCGAATTAATTAACCCCGACATGATATCTTCACCAAAAATATTCTTTAAACTTTGTATTTGCACGCCTATGCCCGTGCGCGAATGGCGGCTGAAAATAACACCCGGATATGAGTCCCCATCCCTGATAGTCCATACCATTTTTTGGAGAATAAGGGAGGGCGTTGAATGTTCTCCTTTTTGGAATGTATATATTAAATCTTTGTTATTCAGATAAAATTCACTAATTTTATTAAAAAAGAAAATAAATTGTGCATATGCATCGTCCAGCACATCGGCATTAACAGAAGCTATTTTTTTCTTGTAAAATTTTATATATTCTTTCAGCTTAAGGTTATTCTGGGTATAAGGAATATTTTCAGGCACATCATCCGAAAAAAGTAAGGTATAGATATTTTTGAGGTTATTAAAATAGATTTTGTCGGCAGCAATTTCTCCGTATTTCTTAACCAATGCAGGGTATGTAACTGTGGTAACACCTACATTCAAATAAGTAGGCATAAGCCCGGGAATATATTCGGGCAATGCGCAGCGCATGGCAAAAATTAAAGGCTTAAAAGTTCCGCCGAGCGTACGTCCGGTTAGCTGTTCAAGATTTTTTAATGCACTTTTCAGATGCTTTTCTCTTACTTTTCCCTGCAATTGAAAACTTTGCGCTGTAAGTATGCAGAAATCGGGTACCGGATAACCTTGCCTTGTAAGTTCCAGTAAGTTTACCCCTTTCTGACTTACAAACTTTTTGCTATAATGTTTTCGTGTAATAGAAGGTACAATATAAAGATTTTCCTTTATAGTAGAGGATTTTAGCGATTTAAGCGATTCCTCATAGTAGCGTTCTTTGATTTGGAAAAGTTCCTTTTTGGCATTTTCATCGCCTTTCTCTGCATTTATCAATAACAACAGATATTGCGTTGCCTTTTCTTTTTCTTCTGTAAGAAATTGAATATCAGAATAATGAACTGTAATACTTTTGGCAATATTCCCTTCTTTTTCAATATATTGTACTACAGGCGCAATATAGCCGGGCAGTATTTCCTTGTCATCTTTCCTGCTTGCAAAAAATTGAAAGCATTTATAATTGGTATAACCCGCACTCAATTGAAAATCAATAACATGAGTTGCTTTTTCCAAACTGTTGATCTTACTCATAACGTAAAATAGTATTGATTGAATCTCTTTATGTAAAATTTGAAAATCAATTCCTTACAATATTTTTTTTATCTTATTAAAATATTTAAATGGTGGATATTTAAAAGGTAAATCTATACAAGTAGGTGTATCCACAATAGCTCTGGCGTTGCTAAAAGCTAAAAAGCTTGTATATCCATGATATTTACCCATGCCGCTGTTACCGACTCCTCCAAAAGGCAGTTTATGGGTAGCCACATGCATAATGGTATCATTTATACATCCGCCTCCGGATGTTGTTTGTGCCAATATTTCCTTTGCCTGCTTATTTTTACCGAAATAATAAAAAGCCAATGGTTTAGCAGAATTATTTAAATGACCGATAACTTCTTCTATATTATTGAAAGTCAGCACCGGAAGCAAGGGTCCAAAAATTTCCTCTTGCATAACAGGATGAGAAAAATCAACATTGTCAATAATTGTAGGCTCAATGTATTTTTCATCCTTATCCACTTTTCCTCCATATACAATATTGCCATGTTGCATTAATTTTTGCAAACGCTCTACACCCTCCGTACGGATAATGCGGGGGAAATAGTTACTTTGTTTGGCATCATCGCCAAACATTTCCTTTATGCTCTTAATAATAGCCTCTATCAATTTTTCTTTAACAGATTGATGCACAAAAAGATAGTCAGGCGCAATACATGTTTGTCCGGCATTTAAACATTTTCCCCAAGCAATACGCTTAGCTGCCACTTCTATAGTTGCTTCTTTATCTACTATGCAAGGACTTTTACCTCCTAATTCCAACACAACGGGAACAAGATTTTCCGAAGCTGCTTTCATTACCACTTTACCCAACGACGGACTTCCTGTAAAAAATATAATATCAAAAGGTTGGCGGTAAAGGATTTCATTTACTTCTCTCCCACCTTGTACTACAGCTATATAATTTTCAGCAAATAGGGATGATATTATATCCTCTATTATCTGAGATGTATGAATAGCATAAGGCGAAGGCTTTATCACCGCACAACAACCCGAAGATATTGCTCCTATCAAAGGATTAATGAGCAATTGAAAAGGATAATTCCAAGGTGCACTTATAAAAGCAACTCCTAAAGGCTCATGTAAAATATATCCGCCGGAAGGTTTCAGGTGCAAAGGCATTGAAACTGATTTACGTTTAGCCCATTTCTTCACATGCCTGATATGGGTTTTTATTTCCTCGTAAATCAAGCTGATTTCTGTAAAATAAGCTTCTTCAAAACTCTTATGCAGGTCAGACCAAAGTGCCTCCGCTATTTTTTTCTCATTTTCTTTTACAGCTTGTAAAAGTTTTTTTAACGTATCAATCCTGAAATTGATATCGCCTGTTTGGCGGGTGTTGAAAAAATCTTTTTGCGCCCGTATGATGCTTACTATCTTTTGTTCTGTAGTTTCATTCATTATAAAAAACTTTGAATTGCTAACCTATACGAATCCATTCCAAAACCTTGAATAATACCTTTCATTCCGGCAGAAATCATGGAAATATTCCTGAATTCTTCCCGTGCGTGCAAATTAGAAATATGCACTTCTACAACCGGTGTAGTGATGGATTTTACAGCATCACCCATAGCGACAGAAGTATGCGTATAGCCTCCTGCATTTAGTATAATACCATCATAATCAAACCCACATTCCTGTATTTTATTAATCAGTTCACCTTCTACATTAGATTGATAATACTCCAAATTTACCTGAGGATAGGTATGTTTCAATACATCGAAATATGAAGTAAACGATTGATTTCCATAAATTTGTGGTTCACGTTTACCTAATAAGTTAAGATTCGGTCCATTGATAATTATAATTTTCATTTTCATTCTGTATTAGTAAAAGCAAATATAAGGGTTTTTAGTGAAATAGGGAATACGGAATTACAAAAACGAAGAGCTATAATAGATTGTAGCCTACAAAAAGCTCAATACTCCTAACTCCACACTATCAACTCATTCGCTTTATGTTTTCAATTTCCAACTATAAGCATTATCTTTGCAAACTTATGGCAAATAACACCGTTAATATAAAAAATAAAAAGGCAGGCTTTGAGTATTTTCTACTTGAAAAGTTCACGTGCGGTATTGTGCTTACAGGCACTGAAATTAAATCCATACGCGATGGCAAAGCCAACCTTACCGACAGCTACTGCACAATTCGTAACGGTGAAATCTTTATCATTAATATGCATATTGCCGAGTATAAATTCGGCAATATATATAACCATGAACCTAAGCGTGAACGTAAATTGCTTTTAACAAAAAAGGAAATTAACAAAATACATGCAAAAACGCAGGAAAAAGGATTAACGATTATTCCTGTCGAACTTTTTATCAATGAAAAAGGGTTGTGCAAAATAACCATTTCCATTGCAAAAGGTAAAAAACTGTATGACAAGCGCGAAACACTCAAAACAAAAGATAATCGGCGTGAAATGGAACGCCGGCACGATGATTAAAGCTTTTTCTCTTGCATCCAAGAGTTTTTTTTGATTTTATATACCTTTATACGAATATCTTAGCATAATCAATACAGCATGGAAAACTACACATACAAAGCATATGAAATTACCGAAACTGCCAACGGTAGTTTTGAGAGAAATATTACAACAAAAAATACTTCGGAATTGCCACAAAATGGAACGCTTATAAAAGTTGCCTATTCTTCTTTGAATTACAAAGATGCTTTATCGGCTACAGGAAATAAAGGCGTTACAAGAAAATATCCTTTCACCCCGGGGGTTGATGCAGCCGGAGTAGTTGTAGCAACCGACTCTCCCATTTTAAAACCCGGCGACAATGTGTTGGTAACCGGTTTTGACTTAGGCATGAACACTTGTGGTGGGTTTGGCGAATATATTAATGTTCCTTGTGAATGGGTTATCCCATTGCCTTACAATTTATCGCTGATGGAAAGCATGGCATTAGGAACGGCTGGATTTACGGCAGGATTATCTATGCTTCAATTGTTACGCTTTGGGCAAACCAAAGAACAAGGTCCTTTGTTGGTTACCGGAGCTACCGGCGGCGTAGGCAGTGTAGCTGTTGCCATCGCGGCTAAGCTTGGATTTGTAGTAGGAGCTTCCACATCTAAAATGGATAAGGCTGATTATCTGAGAAAATTAGGCGCTTCTGAAATTATAGCTCGCGGTGCATTAGAAGTAGAAAACAACAAAGGCTTGCTTCGTCCGCAGTGGGGAGGCGCCATTGATACTGTAGGAGGCAATACGTTGTCCAATGTGTTGAAAAGCACTTTTCCACAAGGCAATGTTACTACTTGCGGCAATGTTTCATCCACACAATTAAATACAACAATATTTCCTTTTATATTAAACGGAGTTAACTTATTGGGAATCAATTCCGCATCAACTCCTATGCGCAACCGTACAGAAGTTTGGAAACATCTTTCAACCGACTGGAAACCCGATTTTGAAAAACTTGAACTGAAGGTTGTGCCTCTTCATGAAATTGGTGAATATATAGACAAAATATTAAAGGGAAAAATATCGGGCAGGGTAGTTATCAAACATGAAGATAATTAGTACTGAATAAGTTACTGTATGTTTTCTTTGTAAAACTTTTCATTTTTCCCATCTTCCAGCATCTGGCTTATATATTCCCATATAGGCATAGAACCTTGTGCAATATGGCTGTTTATTTGGTAAACTTTTTCAAAACTTATGCTGTTTTCTTTCCACGACTTACCGTTGGAATTAAGGTTGAGCAATACAGCCGAAAGTCTGTCAATCGCTTTGGCATATTTAGCCTCATTTGTTTTGCCTTCTTCAAACTCGTTCCATAAATCTAAAAAATATTTTTTTTGGTCTTGGGGCAATATACCGAATATTTTATATGAAGCCTCCGTTTCACGTTGTTTTTGTGTTTCTTTACCTGCTTCATCATAAATAAAGGTATCTCCGGCATATACTTCCACCATATCATGAATAAGTCCCATCCTTATCACCTTGTCTATATCCACCTTTTCATTGGCATGCTCTGCTAATATCATGGCTGCAACGGCAAAAAACCATGAGTGTTCGGCATCATTTTCTCTTTTTGAGCCATCAGCAATATAATTACGCCTTATAATGGTTTTAAGCTTGTCTATTTCAAGCAAAAATTGAATTTGTTGTTTTAAGGATGAAGTCATCTTATTTTTTATCTTTATTATTGTCCATTAAATCATAGGTAAACAGTTCAATATCATTATTTTTATCGGCTACTTTATAGTCGGGTATTACACCTCTGTCGCTATCTGGATTTCCATACTGCATAAACCTTTTGGGCGAAACATAAAATTTTAGTCCCGTATGAGGCAAGGTATAATATAAGCTTTCGCCGTAATAAACAATAGTACCACCGGTTTCAGTGCCTATAATTTTACCGCGTTTCAGTTTTTTAATAACTCCGGCAAAGGTGGCTGCCATACCCGATGTCAAATCATTTGTCCAAACATATATATCACCTGTAAAACGATTATCTTTAGCATGAGGTTCTACTTTCTCTCCCAAAAAAACAATAAGTTTTTCTATGGGAAAACGTTTGAATTCTGCATATTTCTCAGGTGCATTCACCTCATAATATGCTTTTAATTCATCACTTGTTCTGACAACTGTTTTACGATATTGCTGGTAGGGTTTCAGGGCTATGTAATTCATCAAGGAGTCGAGTGTGGCATTTTTGCCTCCTATATTGTTGCGGACATCAATAATTAAGTGTTGTATTTGTTTTTCTTTTATCAGATAAAAAACACTATCGGCAAAGGTATTAAAAGCGTCAGTATCAGAAAAAGAACGTATGGTAAATATTACACAATCACGTGCCGTATCTACTGCAAAAGCATATGGCTTCTTTTTAGCTTGCTCTTGCAAAGTATTTTTCATGGTTATGTTTTTTTCGGGAATACCGTTCATGGCTATGGTTACATCTTTTTCCACCCTCTTAATCAATACGTTATATTTTTCATAAAAACCATAGCGCATGGCAAAGAATGTACGGAAATTCTCCTCTACCGTTATGTTTTTTACCGATATAGTATTACCACTCACATATTTACGCAAATCTTTTAATATTTCTTCAGATGTGATACCGTTTATTTCGGCAATTTCTTCACCTTTTTCCAGTATCGTTTTTTTCTTTTGGTAATAAAAGTTTGCCGCAAAAATTTTATCGTTTTTAATTTTTATGCTCAAAGGAAATACCATTCTCGACATCTGCACCGAATCTTCCTCGGGAAGTTTTATTACTGTGGATGCATCACCCAATGAAGCCAGCAATGGAGCCAATATTTTGTAAAAGTCGTCAATGCTTAAATCATTCACTAATTGCGACTTGGCAAAAGTAAAATCTCTGTTCCATTTAAATTTGTATATGCGCTCGAAAAGCAAAGGATGTACGGGAGTAACTTTACTATAAAAGAAATCCATATCCTCCGCAAGCGCCTGAGGTGGATAAACCTTACATTCCGTTTGTGGAAACGCTAAAGTACTTGATAATAAAAATATAAATAAGAGTAAATTTTTCTGCATCCAATTCCTTTATCGTGACAAAATTATAATTATATCTTAAACATAAAAGAAAAAACTTGTAATGAAATTATAAACAACGCTGGAGCTAATTTGTATGAAAGATATTTTTTTACTGCTACACCAAATAACATGCTTTACGTCATTTCACAATTTTGTAAGTAAACAAATTTCTGAATTTTATAACATTTTATTTTTCAAATTGTTACAAAAAAAATGTAATAACGCTATAAAGAGATTGCATTATCTTTATAATATTTACACACTTCAACAAGTCCGCATTGATTGCATTTGGGTTTGCGAGCCACACATACATACCGCCCGTGCAAAATAAGCCAATGGTGGGCATCACAAAGTAAATTTTCAGGAATATATTTAACCAATTGTTTTTCTGTTTCCAACGGGCTTTTTGAATTATTAGTCAATCCAATGCGGTTAGACACCCTAAACACATGCGTATCTACTGCTAATGCAGGCGTTTTAAAAGCAACGGCAAGCATAACATTAGCCGTCTTGCGTCCTACTCCCGGAATAGACTCCAAACTTTCTCTATTGTCAGGCACATTGCCTCCGAATTTATGTTCTAAAGCCTGCGCCATTCCAAGTAAATTTTTCGCCTTATTATTCGGATACGAGCAACTTTTTATCAATTCATAAATCTGATCCGTATCAGCAGATGCAAGTGTAGCCGAGTCGGGATAAACTTTAAAAAAAGCGGGTGTAATCATGTTTACGCGCTTATCGGTACACTGCGCTGACAAAATTACCGCTACCAGCAACTCATATGGATTAGTATAATGTAATTCCGTATCAACAGAGGGCATTGTTTGTTGAAAATACGCTATTACAAACTGGAAACGGGATTTTATTCCGATTTTTTCTTTTACCATTTACACTTAAAAAACCTGATAATGAAATTTAATTGAGTGTTACATACCATGCAACCGGAATTTTTTTCGTATTAACTACATGCAAAGCTTTGGAATAGTTAATAATCATATCAACCCTGTTTAAAGGGTTCACACACTTTTTGCATACAGCATCAACCGAGTGTATTTGTTTTGAAGATAATAAAAAATTAGGGGTAGATTTCTTGATCATAGCATTCATTTTGTTAAACTTACATAGTAAACGCAAAAATCGTGCTATTTATTGTATCTTTAGCTTTTTTATTTCTAAATATTTATGGAAATATTATTTTCTTCTATAAGTTTTCTGAGATTTATCAAAGCATAACGCATACGTCCCAATGCCGTATTAATACTTACGTTAGTAGAGTCTGCTATGTCTTTAAAACTCATATCTTCATATACTCTCATAATTATAACCTCGCGTTGGTCTTCGGGCAAGAATTGAATGAGTTTTTTTACATCTTTTTTTATCTGAAGAGAGATTAATTTATCTTCAGCAGAAACTTCACTGAGCTCTGAGGAAAGCAATAAACTATCATCATTCTCTTGCGCCTCCACTATTTTAATCCGGCTGTTTCTTCTAAAATGGTCGATAATAACGTTATGCGCAATGCGTATTACCCAGGGTAAAAATTTACCTTCATCTTGGTAAATGCCGGACCTAAGCTTGTGGATTACGCGGATAAAAACATCCTGAAACAAATCATCGGCAAGATGTTTATCTCTGACAGCCATTAAAATATAAGATAAAACTTTTTGCTGGTGTCTGTTAATAAGAATTTCGAGACTATCATGTCTCCCTTGCAAGTAAGATTGAATAAGTTCCTGATCGCTTAAACTTTTCACGTGTAAAAGGTATTCGGGTTAACACTAAAAAAATGAGGTAAAGCGTAAAAACTATTCTATAAAGTATATTTTAGTTAAAATATGTAATTAGTAAAAAGCAAAAATATGAATTTATTTTTAATAAAAAAATATAAATTTTACTTTCCAATATTAATTATTAATTATTAATTATAGCTTATTCTTTAATTATGTAGTTTTGCAAATTATTCACTCTATTTTCACTGTTTTCTGACAGCATTACATGGAACATTATACTGACAATTTAGATCCCAAAAAATATATCATTGTTAAAAATGCCAACGTTAACAACCTGCAAAATGTAAGCGTGGCTATCCCCCGTAATAATTTAGTTATTATTACAGGTGTTTCGGGTTCGGGAAAAACCTCTTTAGCCTTTGATACCATTTATGCCGAAGGTCAGCGTAGATATGTAGAAAGTCTTAGCGCTTACGCGCGGCAGTTCCTGGGGCGAATGAGCAAGCCTAATGTGGAATATATAAAAGGTATAGCGCCGGCTATTGCCATACAACAAAAGGTAAACACACGCAATCCGCGCTCTACGGTAGGAACATCCACCGAAATATACGAATATATAAAGCTGTTATTTGCCCGCATCGGCAAAACGTATTCTCCCGTTTCAGGAAAACAAGTGAAGCGACACACCGTTACGGATGTGGCAAATTATATTTCCGAACTTGTTGACGGGGCACACGTTAACATTTATGCGCCCGTATTATCTAAAAATGACCGCTCGCTAAAAGATACCTTAACCATTATTTTGCAACAAGGCTTCAGCCGCGTAATGCATAATGATAAGATTGTAAAAATAGAAGAAGTTTTAAACGATATAAAATCTTATAGTTTTGATAATTTATACATACTTATAGACCGTATATATATTGATAAATCAGATGAAGATATTGCCGCGCGTGTTGCCGACTCTGCACAAACCGCATTCTTTGAAGGCAACGGCAATTGCATGGTGATAGCTACAATAGGTGAAAAACAAAGCAAACACAGTTTTTCGAATAAATTTGAATTAGACGGTATCAGTTTTGAAGAACCCTCGCTACATTTGTTTTCATTTAACAACCCTTATGGAGCATGCAAAACATGTGAAGGTTTCGGCAGCGTTATCGGCATAGATGAGGACTTGGTAATACCGGACAAAAGCCTCTCTATACTTGAAGATGCCATTGCTTGTTGGCGAGGAGAAAAAATGAGCGAATATAAACAGCAACTCGTAAAAAATGCACACCGATTTGATTTCCCCGTTCATAGGGCTTATTATGACCTGACTCCCGAACAAAAAAAATTACTTTGGACAGGAAATAATTATTTTGAAGGCATAAACGATTTCTTTAAAATGGTAGAAAGCAATACATATAAAATACAATACCGCGTAATGCTTTCACGCTACAGAGGTAAAACCATTTGTCCGGAATGTAACGGCACACGCTTGCGCAAAGATGCAAGTTATGTTAAAATCAACGGAAAATCAATTGTAGATATATTGCTCATGCCCATTTCCTATGTACTACAATTTTTTAATACCATAAAATTAACGGAATATGAAAAAAAGGTTGCAGACAGAATATTAATTGAAATTATAAATCGTCTCACCTTTCTTTGTAATGTAGGACTGCCTTATCTTACATTAAACCGTTTATCCAATAGTCTTTCCGGTGGCGAATCGCAACGCATTAACCTTGCAACCTCCTTAGGTAGCAGCCTTGTGGGGTCTTTATATATTTTGGATGAACCCAGCATAGGGCTACACCCACGCGATACACATCTACTCATCAATGTGTTGAAAGATTTACGCAATTTAGGTAACACAGTAATTGTAGTTGAGCACGATGAAGAAATTATAAAATCGGCAGACCAGATTATCGATATCGGCGTTTTTGCCGGAACTAACGGCGGAAAGCTTATATTCCAAGGCACAAACAAGGAAATATTGAAAGACGATAATAGCCTGACGGGCAAATATCTTTCCGGAAAAATGGAAGTTTCCTCTGTTATATCACACCGTCCTTGGAATGATTATATCGAAATCAAGGGAGCAAGGGAGCATAATCTGAAAAATATAAATGTAAAATTTCCGCTAAAAACCTTAACCGTTGTAACAGGTGTAAGCGGTTCAGGGAAAACGACGCTCGTGAAACGTGTACTCTACCCTGCTTTAAAAAAGCTACACGGAGGCTTTAGCGAAAAAACCGGACAATTTGATAAGTTGGAGGGCGATTATAAAAGAATATCGTTGGTGGAATTGATAGATCAGAATCCTATAGGAAAGTCATCACGTTCAAACCCGGCAACCTATATTAAAGCTTTTGACGATATTCGTAACCTTTTTGCAGAACAGCCTTTAGCTAAAGCTCGCGGATATAAACCGGGTTTCTTTTCATTTAATATCGAAGGCGGAAGATGCGAAGAATGCGAAGGTGAAGGTATTGTTACCGTTGAAATGCAGTTTATGGCAGACTTGCACCTCACCTGCGAAGTTTGCAAAGGCAAACGCTATAAAGATGAAATACTCGACATAAAATTTCAAGATAAAAACATAGCCGATATACTTGAGATGACAATAGACGATGCCATATTATTTTTTGAAAAAGCAGAAAAAAATACAGCGGCACAACGTATTGCAGCCAAGCTACATCCGCTGCAAAAAGTAGGACTCGGGTATCTGCAACTCGGGCAGTCGTCAGACACGTTCTCCGGTGGGGAAGCACAAAGACTTAAACTTGCATCTTTCCTTGTAAAAGGCAGCAATGAAGCCCCTACCCTTTTTATCTTCGACGAACCCACAACAGGCTTACACATGCATGATATAGCCATTTTGCTTGAAGCATTTAACGAATTATTGGCTAAAGGACATAGCATAATCATTATTGAACACAACTTGGATGTTATCAAATCTGCTGATTGGATAATAGATTTAGGACCCGAAGGCGGCGAAAAAGGCGGAAACATTATATTTGAAGGTACACCCAAGCAATTAATAACTTCAGGCAAAGGTTACACTGCCCAATTTCTGAAAGATAAATTAAAAGGGAAGTGATAAGTACCAGTCCAAAATTTCGATTTGTAAAATTTTATCCTAAATTTGTATCCTAAAATATATTCAATATATAATATAATATAATATAAATATTGATATTTTAAGCTTCCCTTGTGATGTATCTGAGTAGTTATTAATATTTTTATTAACCGCATGCACACCTGTTTAATAATAAGGTATAATTCAAGAAGACTTGCTTTATATAAAGTATTGGTTTTCTTATTTCCGCGCCATTTGGCTTTTACATGTTTTCCTATATCAATATTCTTCTAACATTTTAATCAACTAAATTACTCAACTTATGAAAAAAACATTTACATTGATTGCTTTTATGCTGCTACTTATAGCGGCAAAAGCACAACCCGTTATTGAAAACGGAGTTTTAATCAGTTGGCCCAATGCCACCGGAGATATTGTAATACCCGATGGGGTTACAAAAGTAGGGGACTATGCATTTCGAACAAATTGGTCTATTACAAGTGTTACCATGCCTAGTTCTTTAACCTCTATAGGAAACTTTGCTTTTTATCATTGTTGGGATTTAAAATCAGTAGTGTTATCTAATTCTGTGCTTTCTATTGGAGCAAGCGCTTTTAATGATTGTGAAAATTTGGAATCAGTAGTATTATCTACATCTCTAATATCCATAGGGGAATATGCTTTTAGTAATTGTGGAAAATTAAGTTCAATAAATTTAGCTTCTACATCATTAAAAACTATTGGCCAATTTACATTTAATATGTGTGTTAATCTATATATATCACAACTTCCCAACACATTGGAAGAAATAGGTGTGGATGCGTTTTCATCAACTAAAACGGTGGATGAGTTGATAGTTCCATTATCTGTTAAAAAACTTGCTAATAATTCTTTACCTCCAAGTAAAAAGTATGTTGCTGATGTGAATTCACAATATTTTAGCAGTGAAGATGGGGTATTGTTTAATAAAGATAAAACCCTTATCATTGCTTTTCCTTTAGGAAAAACTTCTTATAGAATACCATCGTCTGTTACGTCAATTGAGAGAAGTACAAATTTCCCTACTATTACTGATTTATTTATTCCTGCATCTGTTCAAAAAATTGAACCTGGCGTATTTTCGGAATCAAAGATAGTAAATATCAACGTGGAGGCTTCATCTTCAACATTTAGTAGTATTGATGGAATTTTATTTAATAAGCAACAATCTGAGTTAATTTGCTATCCCAGTGGAAAAACAACAACTTCGTATAACGTTCCGGAAGGAATAAAAATAATAATGGATAGAACTTTTAGTAGATGTATATCCTTAATCAATATTAGTTTACCCAATTCATTAGTTACTATAGGACCTGCAGCTTTTATATATTGTGAGAAGCTAGAGAATATAAATATACCTAATAGCATTAAGGCTATTTCGGAATGGGCATTTCAGGGTTGTAATGCATTAAAAACAATTCCTATGAACAGCGAAATAACCTCTATTGAAAGATATGCATATTCTAGCTGTAAAGGAATAACTAATGTTACAGTTCCTAATACAGTTACCAAAATAGGTGAAGCTGCTTTTTGGATGGATAAAAATTTATTGTCTGCCACATTACCGGAAAAATTAGATACCATACAACATTATCTTTTTTCATCGTGCGATGTATTGGAAAAAGTTACAGCAAAAAGTAAAATTGTTTATCTAAATTTTGATGCATTTTTCTTTTCAAAAGATCTATTAACAATTGATTTAAGTGAAGCTGTAAATTTAAAGAATGTAAATTTTAAAAGGGGGACAAGCTCCACCATATTAACAAGCAAAAATTTTAATCCTAATTTAACTATATATGTGGCAACAGAAGAATTGAAAAAGATTTTTGAAGATAAAGGATTTAAAGTGATATTAAAAGGTATTCCGCAATTTAAAGATTTTTCATATAATGCAAGTAATACTACTGTAACATATACAGCAACAAGTTTTTCTTCTTATGGAGATATAAATATAAAAGAACAGGGAATTGTGTTGTCATCAACAGAGCAACCTACTATCAATGATTGTAAGATAACCGGTAGTTTGAATGTTTTAGGCTCATATACTGCAATTGCTAATAACTTACAACCCAATATTGTATATCATGTAAGAGCTTATGCGATAACAAATGAAGACAAAATATTTTACTCGGATGAAATATTAGTTGTAATACAGCCTCAAGGAGGTTTATTTCCTCCTACTTTATCCATAGATGAGAAAACAATTAAAGTGGGTTCTTCTATATCGCTTGTTCTACAAGGCGATACACAAAAAATATTTGATAAAGCCAAATGGGAAGTAAACGGCAAAGCCTTACCGGAAAACACAAGCTGGTGGCAGATAGAAAGCGCAGGTATATTTATACTGAAAGCAACTTCCCCCGACGGAAAAGCAACCATAGAAAAAAGAATAGAAGTTAAATAACATAAAAAATTAACAGGATATGAATATACATACTATAAAAAAACTGCTGCTGGTAATAATGGCAATAGTTGTAGTTGCAAGTTGCAAAAAGGAAGATAAACCAAAACTTTTAACGCTTTCAGCCGAAAACATCTCTGTTGAATTTGAAAAAACAGGAACGCTGAATATTACCGATGGCAACGGAGGCTATACCGTAAAAATAGCAGACGAATCGGTTGCCAAAGCTACTATTACAGAAAATATAATTACTGTTACAGGCATAAAAAATGGCACCACAACATTAATGATAACAGATCAAAGAGGACAAACTAAAAATATTACCATTACAGTAAAACCGGATCCTTATGGCAATGAAAAAGCTGATCCCACCAGGCGTTTTCAGCAAAAAGTTGGAGAAATAGCCTCTATTATCAAAAATCAGGAATCCAACTATTATTTTTATAGTGATAAAGGCTCAATGGAATTAGGGGCTAATACTAAAACCAAATCTAAACTCGGATGGAGCAGTCCCGAAACATGGTCATACTTTTTTGTAATGTGGGACGGAGATTTTACAGTAGGCAATAAAACGAATGCCATATTAACAAGTTTAACCAACAATGGCACTCCTCAAACGGTTGCTTTGAAAAAATTATCTGTTATTCAAGTAAAAGATAATCTAACATGGGTAGCTTACGAAATGGATGACAAAACAGGTATTATTGTTCAATAAGAGAATTTATATTCACAGTAAAAAAAGCCTGCATTAAAAATTGCAGGCTTTTTTATTGGAAACGTACCCTTTGATATTTTTATGTATTAATAAGGCTTAGCTTTGAAATTTCCATAATACCAATTAATTATTATACACATACTTCTTGAAATACCCACATTCATTAATAACTTCCTGATAGAATTTAGTATGTGAATATTGTGTTTTCAACGTTCTGAATCCATCCCATTCCAAGAAATCAATTTGTTGTGAATTTGTTGCGTTATAATAATTATAGTATTTTGAAGCATTATATAAATCAAAATTATATTGCTTATTATAAAAATCGTTACGCTCGCACTTTGCCAACATATAGGCTGCCTTAGCCTTTTCCTCATCATTTTGCGCAATATCTCCCGCTTTATTATAATAATACTTCGCCAACGAACAATCTGTAAGCATCTTCTGCGAAAAACGGGGAATATCGAAAGGAGAACCGGGAACATCACCCATTAAACGACTTGTAGAAAAAACACGTGCATTGCCATAAAATGAGAGGTTATAATAAGCATTTCCCAATAAGATATAATTATTGTATAAATCTATATTTCTATTTATCTTATCTTTTATTTCTTTTATTTTTTTCAGCAAACTTAAGTTAGTATATTTCACTTTTTGTTGTTGCGCATGATCGCAATCATGACAGTCTTGTATATTACCGATGAAAGGATCGCCTAACAATTCAGTAGATTGCAACTTATCAGACTTTTGCATAAAAGCGATGGCATCGTCCGTTTTATCCTGAACGGTAGCCATAACAGCCTGATAATGATTGATATCATAAACAGAATTGGGATAAATATCCTGCATCAATTGTTCGTAAGGTGTTTTATTGGATTTACTCAGGAAAGCTTTCATCCCGTCTAAATTGGGCGCTGTGCTGTAAAAATTATCCGTAGGCTGAAATAGTTCGGAATATACCTGATTTTTCGCGTTTTTATATAAGTAAGCAATGTATTTTTTGCTCCACTCCGAAGCATAAGTATATCTGAAATATGTATGGGGATTATTTTGAGGCAATTCAAAATATAACCATTTCAAATCAGGGTATAGTATTTTTTCTTTTTCTTCTTTTATTTCATACATGGAACTCAGGGTGTTCACAAAACGTAACAAGCGCAACTGATCAACTGCCATTTTAGATGTCGGCATTCGTTTCTCGGCTTTTTCGTAATATTTTACAGCTACATCAAATTTACCTGCCAACGTATTTAAATATCCGGCTGCCATATTCCACAGATAAGGCTGTGCCGTTTTTTGTTCCGAAGCAATTTTATATACCAGTTGGAAACTTTCTTTATTCAAACTGTCAGCCAATCCTTTTTTATACTGCCATGCCGATTTAAAATTGGGATTATACAAACGGTTTTCTTCTTTGTTAATCAATCTGGTAAGCAGATAATCCATATGTAAGCTTTGAGGATATAATTTATAAATCTCGTTTATCGCCCGCTTTTCATCGGCATAATATCCCAGCAGAGCCCACATGGCGGCTTTTTCCTTATCATTCTTAGCAAATTTTAACGACTGTTCCCATTCAGCCTCACTTTGAGGATGAAAACTGGAAACGGTAACGGTGCGCAACTGTGGCGCTTTATCAAATACAATACTATATAAGTAGTTGGCTTGTGCATAATCTTTATTTCTGTAATACATTCCTGCTAAATACGACAAAGCCCTGTAATACAATGTGTTTTGAGGAACATTTTTTTGTGTTTTATCAAAAAAACCTTCACATTGCGGAAAACTGTTACTATAAAAATACGCTTTAATGGTTTGAAACCAATAACGATTCTTCAAAAACTGATCGTCAATGGTGTTATACTTGCGGGCAAATTCCGTAACTACAGCATTGGGAACCAATTGGTTTCTAGTACTTACATATTTATAATCCCATGTGGTTTCGGCACGTGAATTGGCTATTATTTTATCCAAATTACGCGCTTGGTATGCAAATTCAATAAAACGTTTAACGTGCGAATTAAATAAATCTGCCTTATTACTCCATTTGTTATATGCTTCATTTCTCACATTTTTTACGGCATATTCGTTGAGTGCCGCAACTTCAGCACTAAGCGAATCGTTAAATAAAATAGCCGCAATATCCTGCTTTGTCATTTTATTATAAACATATTTACTCCAGTCTTCCACAACTTCATCATTAAAACGGCTTTCGTGTTGTGTATCACTGCCAATATCATAAAAGGCATTCATGGGGTCATAAAAAAGAGGCTTATAGCTTTCGGAAACAAAAGCTTCGGGTGTGAAATTGGAATTACCATAGATATAATATCGCCAATCGCCGTCAGCACAGGCTAATACTATACCAAATGTTGCTATAATTCCACTAAAAACGGCTAGTAATTTTTTTGAAAAATCGCTTTTCATGTTTGTATTTGTTTAAGTTTATGGAATCTAAATCGTAAAATATAATTTGTTGTGGGGTATAATTTAGTTGACTTTTTATGTCTTTTACCATTTGTTTTATTTCTTTTTCAGATACTTGCTCTATTTTCACTTTATCATCTTTGATATAATATGTTCCTAATTTAATATTGGAATTTTTAGTAATAATAATATTGGAATTTTCATGGACAATAAAATTTGTATCGGCATCAAAACTTGTTTTATCTATTTTACTGATTAAATTAATAACTTTATTATCGCGCATATGAACGCCCCACGAATAAATAGGTAAGGCAATATCTAATTTCAACGGATATTTTTTCAGACTTGTAAGATATTTTTGGGCAATAGCGCGGTCATAAATAGAATTAAGAGAATCAGGCGCTATTTTACCCATGTTATAATACATCAACACGGCTTTATCAACCGAAGGTACTTTAGTTTGCAAAAAATATTTTACCTGATGCAGCCTGATGGTAGCCGAGAGCTTTTTGCCGCTTTCTCTTTTTAAGATATCTATAAATTTCATGAAATTATCCCTACTTTGCATTGTCCAGTCGCAATCCACTTGAATTTCATTATATTTTAATTCCCTTACCTTATTTATCTGCCCAATGTAATTATGTATATTCTTAGCAAGTGAATCCAGATTTATATTTTTTTGTAACATCACTTTATTTTTAATATAAACTACGGGCACAATATCTATATTATCAGGCTTTTGCTGAAAAAAAACAGGACTTTCAGGAAAAGGAATATTTTTACCGTTTAAATCCACATCAAAATATCTAACGTAAATTTTTTCAACATTATTATTTTTTAATATTTGTTTCTCCGTTTGGTTTAAATTAAAAACAGTGCGCCAATAGTAAAAAGAAACTTTTGGTTTTAAAGTATTTTTATTGCACGATGAAAACACAAAAATAACTGATATACAAACAGTTAAATAATATAACGTTTTATTTATTTTACTATTATCCATATAAAATATTATGGAAGTAAATTTAAAATATATAATAGCGTTTTTTTGCACGGAAATATAAACTTATTAACATCCCAATCTTAAAAAGTATGTTTTAACATATTGGATGTTAACCTTATTTTATTTTGTATTTTTGTAATTGGCTCATATAAATTTATAATCTCATGCTATAAAAAGATTACATATTATTTTTAAAAATTTATGTGTAAGCTCATATTAAAAATAAAAGTACTATTAACATACTCTTGGCATACATGTCGCAAAATCAGAAAAATTCATTACCCAAAAATACGTTGCGCAACGAAATAGCGACACCGGCAACACCGCCTAAGGAAGGTGAAACAAAAGATAAACCTAAAACCAAAAAGCCTATCAAAGAAAAGAAAAAGGGTAGCAAGGAAAATTTTAACCCCAAAGTATCTAAAACAGAAAAATGGCGACAGGCAACAGGCATTTTATCCCTGCTGTTTGCTTTTTTTCTGTTAGTAACCATGATTTCTTTTTTTATCAACTGGTTTTCAGGAGCTTCGGACGATGCTTATGCAAACATGAGTTTTTGGCAAATACTAACACGTAAAGATTTAGAAATAAGCAATCTGGGCGGACGTTTAGGCACGGCATTATCCATGTTACTCATAAAGCAAGGATTTGGCATTGCCTCGCTGCTTATTCCTATATGGCTTCTCATTTTGGGTGTGCGCCTGAGCCTAAAGCACAGGGTATTACCTTTACGATACAGCTTCATTATTTTCGGTATTTTAATGGTTTGGATTTCTGTAACCCTGGGGTTTATCCTTGCCGGTTCATCTAAGTTTTCCATATTGGGAGGTATTGTAGGCTACGAAATAGCCGAAACGCTACGCGGACTTATGGGAGCAGTAGGTCTGGTATTGTGCTTGTTGTTTGTATTAGTATTACTATTGGTTTTAGTATATAATTTCTCTTTACCCTCTGTAAAAGAAAAACTAAAACATTTTAAAGATAAAATAACCTCAAAAACAGCATCCGACAAAGAAAAAGACGATGATAAAAATATCATCAATGCCGATAAAAGCACATGCAGAGATAAATACAATACAGTTGAATATGCCGTGAATGAACACGCAAGCACGGAAGGCGATGATTTTCCGGCAAATTTGGAAGTAAAAAGGAAAGAGAGCAATAATCTAACTATAGAGAAAATAGAAGTTCCGGAAAACGTATCCATAAAAAAAGCACATTCTACAAACATAGAACTTGAAATAGAAGAAACGGATTTGCCTGTTATGCATACATCTTCTTCACCAAACACCGAAGAAAAAAAAGAACTGATAATAGAAAAACCCCTGGTTTTAAACGATATCCCCAAAGAATATATCCCACATAATACCATTGATACAGAATATGATCAGAGATTGGAATTGGAAAACTATCAGTTTCCATCGCCCGAATTACTTGATAATTATGGCGAAGGTGTTGTTAGCGTGAGCAAAGAAGAGCTGGAAGAAAACAAGAACAAAATTGTTGTAACCCTTAATAATTATGGTATTCAAATAGATAAGATAAAAGCTACCATTGGTCCTACGGTTACACTTTACGAAATTATACCCGCGCCGGGCGTGCGAATTTCAAAAATTAAAAATCTGGAGGACGATATTGCATTGAGCCTTTCTGCGCTCGGCATACGTATAATTGCCCCTATTCCCGGAAAAGGCACTATTGGTATTGAAGTACCAAATCAAAAGCCCATGGTTGTAGGAATGAAGCCATTATTACTGTCTGAAAAATTTAAAAATAATAACTACGAACTTCCTTTTGCCATCGGTAAATCCATATCCAATGAAGATTTTGTTGCCGACCTGGCAAAAATGCCACATATCTTAATGGCAGGAGCCACAGGACAAGGTAAATCCGTAGGACTGAATGCAATCATAGCTTCATTGTTGTTTAAAAAACACCCGTCGGAGTTGAAATTTGTAATGGTTGACCCTAAAAAGGTCGAATTAACGCTGTTTTCAAAAATAGAACGCCATTACTTAGCCAAGTTACCCGACTCGGAAGAGGCTATTATCACTGATACGAAAAAGGTAGTACGTACTTTAAATTCTCTCAATATTGAAATGGATGCCCGTTACGATTTGTTGAAAGATGCACAAGTGCGTAATATAAAGGAATACAATGCAAAGTTTAAATCCCGTAAACTTAATCCGGAAGAAGGTCATAGGTTTTTACCATATATTGTATTGGTTGTTGATGAATTTGCAGATTTAATACTCACGGCAGGTAAAGAAGTGGAACATCCTATTACCCGTTTGGCACAACTTGCGCGTGCAATAGGTATCCATTTAATTATAGCAACACAACGTCCAAGTGTTAACATTATAACAGGAACTATCAAAGCAAACTTCCCTGCCCGTATTGCTTTTCGCGTGATTTCAAAGATTGATTCGCGTACCATTCTCGATACGGGAGGTGCAGACCAGTTAATAGGTCGTGGCGACCTCATCATGTCGCAAGGCGGAGATATGACCCGTTTACAATGTGCCTTTATAGATACTCCTGAGGTGGAAAGAATTACCGAATTTATAGGATCGCAACGGGGTTATCCTTCTGCATTTGCATTACCCGAATGCAACGATGAAGATGTGGAAAACGGAGGAGCTAATATAATAGATGCCTCTGAACGTGATGAACTTTTTGAAGAAGCAGCGTATTTGATTGTAAATGCCCAACAGGGATCTACATCTCTTATACAACGAAAATTAAAACTTGGTTATAACCGTGCAGGACGCATTATAGACCAACTTGAAGCTGCCGGAATCGTAGGTCCTTTTGAAGGCAGTAAAGCAAGAGAAGTAAGAGTTGCCAATGAGTTTGCTTTGGAACAGTTTTTGAAAGATCTTTATGAAAAGGAGAAAAATTTGTAGGAATATCCTCAAATCAAACTTACATACATTAAAACACCCTAAAAACATGAAAAAAATAGTAACCATTTTTTTGTTGAGTATCTTTTCTCTCTGTTCTATAGCACAGTCGGATGCAAAATCAACAGCTATTTTAAATGACATAATAAAAAACATCAATTCTTTTAAATCAATAAAAATAAGCTTTACAAACAATGTAGGCTCTTTAAAACAAAAAACACAAGCTTCATACAATGGCACTATGTGGTATAAAAACGGTAAATATAAACTCATGGTTGCCAACCAAGAAATTATATGCGACGGAAAAACCTCGTGGACTTATTTGAAAGACGCGAACGAAGTGCAAATCAATGAAATTTCAGAAAACCAAGCATTTAGTCCTGTAAAACTTTTTGATGGATCCTTAGTAAAAGATTTTAAGTCTAAATTTGCAGGAGAACTAAATGAATTGCAAACCATAGAGTTATATCCTGTTACGTTAAATAAATCATTCTCCAAAGTTATATTGACAATTAACAAACCGAAGAAACAAATATCTAAGTTTACTATATACGACAAATCAGGTAACATATATACATATACAGTAAAAGTATTTCAAGCCAATCCTCCCATCAATGAAAGTTTGTTTACTTTTAATGCAAAAAATTACCCTGGAGTTGAAATAAACGATATGAGATAACTCCTCGTATCATATTTTGAAAAAGTATGATTACCTCTCAACAAATTCGGTCATGACCGAATTTGTTGATAACTCGTAATAACTTTTTATTACCTTTTATAAAAAAAAGGTTCTTTTTTATCTTCAACTACAAATCCATATTTTTGTAAAAGATTAATAGGTTTGTAGTGATAAAAATAAAATTTTAAGAAAACTATTAAATTTGATATAATGAAAAAACGAATAAAATTAGCACTATACTATTTCATTTTCTGGTATGTTTTATTTGTAATTTCACGTATTGTTTTTCTGGCTGTTTATTCTCATTACACAAAAGATTTACAATTGTCCGAAATACTCTTAACTTTCCTGTATGGTTTTAAACTTGATGCTTCTACAGCGGCATATGCAAGTTTTATTCCTACCCTTTTGCTTATCCTAACTTCTGCATGGGATGCACGTTGGATTAAATATTTTTATCATGTATATACCGCTGTTATTACTCTATTTTTCACTTCTATCATTATAGGAGACTTAGTATTATATAGGTTTTGGAATTTTAGAATGGACGCTTCTCCCCTATTTTATTTGCAAAATATGAATGCTGCAACTGCAAGTGTAAGCACATGGAGTGTTATAGGAGGCATATTACTTATTTTACTTATATCATCAGCTATATATGTATGTTATTTTAAAATATTCCGTTCTTTATTCTTCGATATTAAATCGTTAAAAAGCTTATTTATACTTGTACCTTTTTGGTTGCTATTAGGCATCACCATACGTGGCGGATTGGGGATATCTCCACTCAATGTAAGTTACGCCTATTTTTCGGATAAGCAGTTTGCCAATCACGCTGCCATAAATCCTGTTTGGAATGTAGGTTCAGGGCTTTTTGAATCGGACGATTTAAAAAAATCATATAACTACTTCTCCAACAAAGAATTAGATACATATATCTCTCACTTAATACAAACAACCGACCATAGTACCCAATTGCTTAATACGCCTAAGCCTAACATTATATTGGTTATTGTAGAAAGTTTAACCTCAAAAGTGTTAGCTGCTACAGGTGCCAATCCTGAAATAATGCCCCATTTTAACCAATTGATAAAAGAAGGGGTGTTTTTTGATAATCTCTATGCTTCGGCTGACCGTACTGACCGCGGGCTTGCTGCTATAATTGCCGCGCAGCACTCTTTGCCCGGATCAAGCCCGCTAAAATATCCTAAAATCATTGAAAATTTGCCGTCTATAGCCCATGAATTAAATAAAGCAGGCTATACCTCTGAGTTTATCTATGGTGGAACTCTTGAATTTGCCAACTACAAAAGTTTTTTAGTACATTCAGGATATGGGAAATTTATATCAGATAAAGATTTTCCTAAACATTTACTGGCTACCAAATGGGGAGCTTACGATGAAACTGTTTTCAACAAAGCTTTAGAGGAAATAAAACCCGCAAAACAACCATTCTTTAAAACCATACTCACGCTCACCAGCCATGAGCCATACACTATACCCATAAAACCTTTATTAAAAGGAAATTCTACCGATGTAAAATTTATAAATTCCATACACTACACAGATTTATGTATAGGAAATTTTATTGCCGGCGCAAAAACGCAGCCGTGGTGGAAAAATACACTTGTAATTTTCATAGCCGACCATGGTTGTCCCTATCCGGGAAATTCACCGGCAACATCTACCCCTAAATATCATATTCCCATGCTTTGGCTTGGTGGGGCTTTGCAGGTTAGGGATACCATTATACATCAACTGGCATCGCAAAACGATTTGGCTGCAACATTACTGCACCAATTATCTTTACCCTCCTCATCATTTACATTCAGCCATGATATTTTTTCAAATAAAAACCCCTTTGCATTTTTCACACATAGTGAAGGTTTAGGATTTATGAATAATACGGATACCGTTTTTTATAATACGGTGTCTAATACTTTTATAAAACCTTCTGCAAAAGATGAAATAAATAAGCAGGCAAAAGCATATTTGCAATATATTTTTGAAGAAACAAAAAGTAAAAGAAAGTAAACCCCATTTTATACTTAAATTTGTTATCCTTGTAAGCCATAATTTATAAATGGGCTGCCAAGTAAACAAAATTTCTTTATTAATTTTGTAAATCTTAAATTTGATTTGCTCATGAATAATAAACCTGAAATACAGGAATTATCTGAATTTTTGTCGGAATACACTACCTGCCTTATGGCTGTGGGTGTACAAACCTCACGGATAGCAAGGAACTCAGCACGTATTGCGCAAGCTTTTGGATATACGACAGATATGACTATATTCCAAAAAACCATTATCATGAGTTTGAAAAGTGACGAGACAAATGAAACGTTCAGTTCAGTAAACAAAATTAAACCCATGTCACTGAATTTTGAGGTAAACTCAATGCTGAGCAAACTAAGCTGGGAAACCTACGATGAACATTTAAGTTTAGATGAAATAAAAAAACGATTTGACGAAATTCTAAAAAAGCCGCGTATAAGCAAATGGATTGTTTTGCCGCTGGTAGCTGTTGGCAATGCTTGCTTTTGCAGAATTTTTTCGGGCGATATGATTGCCATGCTGGTTGTATTTGTAGCCACGCTTATTGGTTTTTTTGTACGCCAGCTGATGTTTGACAAGCATATTAATCATCTATTCGTATTTATATTTTCTTCATTCATTGCCTCTTTTGTTGCCGCATTGTCAAAAATATACCATATAGGCGCAACTCCTGATATTGCCATTGCCACAAGTGTGTTATATCTTATTCCGGGTGTGCCGCTGATAAACGGTATCACCGATATTATTGACGGACATGTGCTTGCAGGAGTGTCCCGCTTAATAAACGCCTTACTGCTTATTATATGTATTGCCATCGGGCTGTCGCTTAGTTTCTTATTACTTGGGTTAAAATCTTTTTAGTTATGACATCCACTATAGTAACAGCATTACTTTTTGATGGGCTTTTTGCAGCAGGCGCCGCTATCGGATTTTGTCTTATATCCAATCCGCAACGAAACGCCATACCTATTTGTGCATTACTTGCCGCTATCGGGCATGCGCTGCGCTACTGGCTTACACATTATTTCGAGCTCGATATTGCAACAGCTTCATTTATAGCGGCTTTTAGCATTGGCTTGTTAAGCATTATTTTTGCAAAACTTATCCGGTGCCCTGCCGAAGTTTTTTCATTTCCTTCGTTGTTGCCCATGATTCCGGGAATGTATGCCTACAAAACCATTTTAGGATTGGTAAAATTTTTAAAAAATACCGAATCGGATGTTGCCGTGAATATACTGCTTGATGTTTTCAAAAACGGCACTACAGCCACTTTTATACTTTTTGCTTTAGTAGTTGGGGTTGCAATTCCTATTTTTATATTCCACAAGCAATCGTTTTCGGTTACACGTAATAAACTGGTTGGGAAATAAGCTGTGGATTTATATCCTAAATATTTGTTAATCCTTCTTCCACTGCTTTTTTTATAAGCAGCGCTGTATTTTTTACATCAAATTTTATAAGCAGGTTTTTACGATGCCCCTCAGCGGTATATTCACTTATGAAAAGTTTTTGAGCTATTTCTCTCGTATTAAATCCTTCAGCTATAAGTTTTAACACTTCCATTTCCCTCTTTGTAATTGTTGGAACAGAAATATCGGTATGGTATTTCCCACATAACAACTCGGGTACCCCTGAGCCGTAATATTCTTTATTCTGAAAAACCATTTTTATTGCATTTGTTATATCCTGCGTTTCGGAACTTTTAAGCAAAAAACCGTTTGCTCCAGCGGAAAAGGCAGTTTCTATCACGTATCGCTGCGCGAAGGATGTGATAATGATAACTTTTATGTCAGGATAATTTTGCTTTATTTGTTTACATACTTCTAAGCCGCTTCCATCGGGCAACCTAACGTCTAACAAAATCACCTCATATCTATCATGATTCAAACAAGCCAATCCTGCCTTAGCTGTTTGGGCAAGTTTGGTAAACGTATCCGGAAACTCATCCGTAATAATACGTTGTAAACTTTCACTTACAACAGGGTGATCCTCAATAATTAATATATTCATATTTGTAAATACATTATTTATTATTAATTAGAAGAAAATTCTATATAGGCTTCTGTTCCTTCGTTAGGTTTGCTTACTATTTCAAATCTACCGTTTAGTGCATTCACTCTGTTTTTTATTTGTTGTAATCCGGTACCTTTACTCATATTTTCTATAATTGAAGTATCAAAACTTGTCCCGTCATCTATTACCTGCACATTTATCCGTTCGTTTTCCATTATAAGTTGAACATTAATAGTAGATGCTCCGCTGTGTTTTACCGCATTATTGACTAATTCTTGCGTAATTCTATATACTGTTAATTCTAATTCTTTAGCATATCTTGTTTCTTCACCATAAAAATGAAATGAAATTTGCGGCTTATCCATGTTAAAAGAGTGAACGAATTCGGATATGGCATACCCAAGACCTAGTCGCATAAGATTTTCAGGAATAAGGTTATGTGCTATTCTCCTTAATTCTCTAATGGAATTATCCAATAGTCCAATAGTTTTATTAAATGCTGCAGCATTTTCTGATGATAATAATGAATTCTCTTTCATAGCTGATAAATTTAATTTCACTCCTGATAATAAGCCTCCTAATCCATCATGCAGGTCGTTAGCTAATCGGGTACGTTCAGTTTCCTCTCCTTCCAAAACAGCTTGTGTAACCATGAGTTTTTTTTCCTGTTCCAATTGAATCACTTTTTGCTCGGTAAGTTGTTTTTTTGTTTTTATATTTTTATGTTTCAAAAAAAGTGCTATAATCATTGTGAGTAATGAAAACACTACAGAAAACGCAATAATTCCATATAGTTTTTTTTCTTTTAACAAATGTATGATTTCAGCTTCTTTTTTTTCTGTTTGATATTGGGTTTCCATATCTAAAATTTGTTTTGACCGTTCAAGCGTAAGTATGGAATCACGTGAATTTATATATTTAATATACATATCATGCGATGTCTTGTAATCTTTTGCCGCATAGTATGTTTCGGCAAGTTTCTCATATATCCAGTGCATACCACTTGATTTATACTTTTTTGCAGTATCTAAAGCTTGGGTAATATAAACAATAGCCTTATCATATTCACCTCGTTGCTTGTAAGTGTTTCCTAAAACATACAGAGCTTCTCCTATTTTAGGATATTTTTTATTTTTAATATATATTTCTATTCCTTTTTTTAAACAAGTTTCCGCATTTGTGTACTGAGAGAGCATATTATACACGTAAGATACAGCAATATTTGTATTAGCCATAATCTCTAATTTATCTGTTTTTTGTAATAAACTAAGCGCCTTTTGATAATATCGAAGGGACGTTTCATAATTTGCTCTCTTTTTTACAGGGGTGTTTTTCTCCCAAAAATTGCGGTCGAAATAAGCTCTTCCTATTTTTGACAAAGTAAGCGCTTGATTTAATGTATCATTTTTATCTTGAAATATATATAATGCCTTTTCCAAATAAGTCATGGCTTTTTTGGTTTGCTCCATGTTATTATATATAAAACCTAATTGTGAAAACATAATCCCTACTCTATCTATATTTTTATACTTCTCTTCTATTTTCAGGCAAAGCAAATAAGCCTCAACGGCTTTTTCAAAGCATTCTGTTTGTATATAATAATCTCCTAATCCTTCTATAGAAAGAGAGATATATTCGGGAACTCGATTTTTTAAGGATAATTGCAATGCCTTGTTTAATAAATCAAAAGACAAATTGGCATTAACTTCCATATTTTCATTTGCGGTACGCAGATATTGTTTGATTTGTTTAGAATCTTTCCCATTAGAATGGCTATATGGAACATTTTTCTTTAATAAACCGGATTCTATATCATTTGCAGATAAATTAAAAGTTTGCCCATTTATTATCTGAAATTGCATGCACCATACAACGATTAATAATGAAAGTTTTTTGCCTGCATTCATCTGTTTAAGGTTTAAATTTTAAAGGCTACTTTTTTTACACAAATTTAACGCATAATAATTTTATAAAAAACCCCTCTTTTCAGGGGTGTTATAAAAAACTTTTTGGTAATAATTTTGGGTTATAAAAAACTAAATATTTAATTCACTCATCATAAAGAATATTGATTGATAGGCTTTTATATTAAAATGGATTTAGCTCTCATATTATTTTAGCCTATTGCACCATAATAATATAAACATATGATTTACAATAAATTTAACTAAATATAATTTTATAACATGTAAAAATAATATATTTTTTTACAATTAATAATATAATTAACGTCTTAATTAAAACAATTCAATTATAATAACGATGAAAAAGATAACATTTTTAGTCAGTTTACTTTTTATTTTTTCAGTTAACTTAAATGCTCAAAGTTGGATAGAGAAATTAGGTAACAAAGCTAAAGAAGCAGCCAAACGCGCGGTAGAACACAAAGTAGAAAACAAAGCCGATGAAGCTACCAACAAAGCAATGGATAAAACCGAAGATGCTATTAAAAAGGGAACAAAGAAAACCGACAAGCCAAGCCAAAACTCCGATGAAAATGTTGCTACAAACACCGGTGAAAACTCAAAAAAGAGCAGAAATGAAAAAACACAATCCACAACCCACGATGCAACCCCTTACCTGCAATCTTATTCCAAATATGATTTTATACCGGGCGACAAAGTACTTTTCTTTTCCGATTTTTCAAATGCTTCCATTGGAGATTTCCCTGCCGAATGGAACACCAACGGCAGCGGCGAAGTGGTTACTACCAATAATTATTCCGGCAAATGGCTAAAAACCATTATTACAAGCTATCAAGCAATTTGGACTGATGATTTACTGAAACTCCCGGAAAATTATACCATTGAATTTGATATAATACCTATACAGGGAGAAGAAAAAGGTATGGCCGGCTGGGAATTTCGCCTTATGGAAGCTATTAATGCTAAATCGTGGGATGGTGGCGCAGTGCCGGGCAAAGCCGGTTTTGCTTTTGGAATTGAATATTATGGACGTCCATGGTACCGCGCTTATGATAATCAATTAGATGGCGATTTCTGGGATATCAAAGGAAATCAGGAGGACAAAGATTTTTGGGAAAAAGAAAATCAAAAATATCATGTGGCTATTTGGGTGCAAAAAACCCGCATAAGAGTGTATCATGGCGAAGGTAAAATGTTCGACTTACCCAGAGCTATTCCTGATGCGGCAACCAAATTCAATCGTGTGCGCTTTGATGGTGGAGCTTTAATGGTTACTAATTTACGTATAGCAGAAGCGTCGCCCGATATGCGCAGTAAACTTCTAACCGAAGGTAAATTGGTTAGCTATGGGATTTATTTTGATATAAATAAAGATATAATAAAGCCAGAATCGTATGGTTCGCTAAAAATGATAGCCGATATTTTACAAGAGAATCCTAATGTGCAGATAAAAATTGTGGGCCATACCGACAGCGACGGCGATGACGCCAAAAACCTTGATCTTTCCAAACGCCGTGGCACTGCCGTTAAAAATGCGTTAGTAAAAAATTTTAATATAGAAGCTTCGCGCATCGAAAGCGACGGCGCCGGCGAAACCCAGCCAGTGGCTAAAAATGACACACCTACTAATAAAGCCTTAAACAGAAGAGTGGAATTTATTAAATTGTAAATGTATTACTAAAGTAAATTTAGTGTCATACCGAATAACAGCTACAAATCAATGAAATTGAATTTGTTAATGAGTAAATTATAAAATAAAATAATGCA
Organism: uncultured Bacteroidales bacterium; assembly: GCA_937889945.1. GTDB lineage: Bacteria > Bacteroidota > Bacteroidia > Bacteroidales > UBA4417 > UBA4417. The sequence continues at coordinate 66,030 of CALBZC010000038.1, read as the reverse complement.
ATATTTTATAACAATCATTCTCCATTTATATGAAAAACACTGCCCTGCTTATACTTTTGAATATTTCAACCTTGTTGTTAGCGTCCTGCAAAGACGAAGCAGCACAGAACTACACCTCCCAAGGACGTTTATATCTGCGTAGCATTATGTATATAAGCACCGGAAAGGTAGATCTCACCTGGTATTATTTAGGCGACGATGGCTGGTTTGTGAAAAACCCGAAAAACGGTGTAAACCCCGTGGATATAAATGCTGAAAAACAAAATAATGCCGATAATACAGGTACTTATAAAATTACCGGAAATAACATTGAAATAAAATGGTATACCGGCGATGTAAATAACTTATCGCTCAAATATAAAGATGATGATATTGCCGAAATGGACATAGGCGGCATTATGATGCGCCAAACAGGTTTGCCTAAAGGTTTTACGTTAAATGCCGTTTACCAAGGCATTAATAATGGAGCTACCTACACTTTTGAAAGCGGAGGCGCTTTTAGCAGTAAAACTTTTGAAAACGGCAATTGGCTAAGCAAAAAAGGCAACTACACCATTAGCGGGAACAATTTAATACTCCGCAACAACGATAATTCCACCACTTTATGCTTAATTGCCGTGTTCGGCGATGGAGCCATTGTTATCAATAATAGTTATTACAGCCCCAAGTAAAACAATTGAAGTGCCCTTAATGAAAATCTTTTTAAATTAAAAGTTATGAATCAAATTATATTGAGATTGCCTTTCTTAATATTTTTAATATGCAAGGGTACCGCTTTTGCGCAAAGCTCCATGGAAAAAATGATCAATGGAGTGGCGCAGGAGCAAAAAGTCCAACATATCAAAAGCTCGAATACAGAATTTCTATCAGGCCGTATTACAATAAATATTTCGGAAATAACCTATCACAATCCGGATAAAAAAGGTAAACGGCGTTGTGAGCAAAAAAACACTTCTATTGCCACAAGTTTTTACGGCAGGGTATCTCAGCACAGGATAAAACTTTATATGAACAGCCCTAAAAGGCGGATGGAATGTGAATCCGAAACGCACTGTCCTGTGTTTGACGGTAGCAGCAAGTACGTGCTTAAACGCGATCCCAATACTATGAAAATTACGGAAATAAAAGAATACCCGTTACAAGTTACTACAAAATATATAGAACAGGACTGGAAATGGATGAAAGAAAAAGAACAATATGTGGTTTGCGCTTCGCAACAAACTTCAGGTGCCAATACCTTAGAAGGTTTAAACATTGAAATAAAACCTTATAAGCCGGCGACGAATTCCGACGGGGCAACCTTGATACCCTTAATACCGACTTATGTACTGTGGATTACTGGCGGAAGGGATTGGAAACAAGCCGAAGAACCTAAAAAAAACGGTATTAATTTGCGCTGGGACGATATTAAAGAAAAATTAATGCCTGTTAACGAAGCTGTATCATTAGGGATTCCGTACGAAATAAACATTCCCAGTATTCCTGAACGCGATGGTGAAAACTATTATGGACAATTGCTTTTAAACGATGTAAAAGGGTTTGACGAGTTTTTACTTAATCCATTAAAAGCATACAGTATTACTGCTATGGCAACCCGTTATAGAAAAAACGATTATTACGAAAGTAGAACTACCATAACCGTACGCATTAGCTTGGGTGCCGATGTAGAATTACCGCCTCTGAAGCCCGTGGACGATATAGACCTCACACCTTTGGAGCCGCTGGGTGAAGAAATACCTTTGACACCAACGGAATCCGTAAAGTAACTCCTTTATTTTAATTCATTTAAAATCAAACCCATGAAAAAAATATTGATACTATTCATAGTTTGTATTCTTTCAACATTAGCTTACACGCAACAATTTCATTGGGACGGTCAAAAACAAGGACAATGGCGATTTGAAAGCAACCTACCCGAAAAAGGTTACAAAATGCGTAATGCAACACTTACCGCAGCGGACAACCTGACGTTCAAAAAAAACATAGCAGCACTTGCCGAATGGTTTCATCAAAACAATTCATTACTTAAAAATCCTGTCGGGTACGACCTTCGCGGACTCACCACTTGGGTGTGGGGCGATTTTACTACCCTATCGGATGGCGAATATGGAATACCCGCCTCTATGGGTTTTCTCTTCGAACTGTTTTACACTGATGGAAGCAAATGGAAGGTGGAACCCCCTCAATATAATTTCGACGTAAATGCTGTTTATGGCGGTCACGATGGGTTTTATTTTACGCCCGAATCTATCGTGGATGATGGGTCAAGATATGATTTATCACTGTCGGAAAAAGTATCCAACGCTTTGAATGAACTACGAAAATATTTCCGTGTCTATCCATTAAAAGAACAACCTTGTGCGGGTGTTGATGTTTACGAAGCATACCGCGATGGCTGGCAACAAAATGGACTAAAAACAATAGTTGTCTATAACCCTGAACAACCACATTATTGGCTGCCTGTAACCGTAAAAGAAATGGCAGATGCTCATCTTTCCTATTATTCGTTAATACAGAAAACAGAACTTGACCGAATGGTGCTTAAGCAGTTAAAGCAGGAAATAGCCGAGTTATCTCCCGATGAATTGGCTGCTCCAGCCTACGCCGGACACGATTCGCATTTCGTATTAAAAGTGAACGGCAACAAACAAGGATATCAAATCATGCGTTTTAACCCGGCCTATTGGGACAGATCGTTGCCCATATCTGCAATACAATTCATGACGTTCAGAAATATAAGCCTTACAAAAGGGGAAATGGAAGAAGAACAAACACGCACAGGCCATCCCAATTATCCGCAACGCTTTGTAAATCAAATTAAATGGAAGGAAGTAGGAAAGCTAATACAAAAAAGTAAATAATCTATGAAACGGATAGTGACCCTCATTCTTATTTTTATTATGGTTATTCCTGTTTGGGCACAGGTGCAAATCCCTTCGGATATAAAGCAATTGATGCAAAAAGTGAAGACCGGACAAGAGCTTACCGAAGAGGAAGAAGCCAAAATGGAGAAATGGCAGGAGGATTTTGACAAACAACTGGACAAACAGAATAAAAAAACTACAACCACCCAAAAGCAACAAGGCGTTGCTATGCAAACTGCAAATTCCTTTTGTCCTAAAAAAGTTGCCTTAACTGCCTTTACCGACCTTACCCGCGAAAAATATATACAACTTGCACAATCGTTAATGGCTACCTATGGACCTAAAACCGGCGACATGCCCCAATTAAAATTGCTGTTAAGTTCGGCAGATAAACCTACCGATGGCGCTGATATGGGCGCGGCTTTCGTAATGGCAGGCGCAGGATCGGCTTCGGTTTACAGCATTGCCTGGAGCGCCGCCCAAAAGCCCGATGATGTTCTTACCGCCAACAATTTGGGCATAGCCTTAAAAGATATGGGCGAATACGCCAAAGCCATTCAGGTATTAAAATATGCCGATAAATTAAAGCCGGGCATTGGCATGGTGTTGTGCAATTTAGGCTGGGCTCATCGCGAAGCGGGCGACTATGCAAATGCCAAAATTTGGTTTGAAAAAGCTTTGAGCGCTGCTCCTGAAATGACCTCGCCTTATTTAGGGTTGGGCTTAATAACCAAATGCGAAGGCAATAACCTGAAAGCCGAAGAATATCTGCGCAAAGCTTTGGCACACCAATATTCGGCTGTGGGCTTTAAAGCCATGCGCGAGGCAAAAGAAGCGCAAAAGCCTGCTGCGAGAAACGAAAATGGACAACCCCAAAAACCGCTTGCCGACGAAAAAGGCAGTACGCAAGGTTTGGATGTGCCGGAATTGCCCGTGTTTGAGCAAAAGACAAGAATGGTAAACCAAAAACAAATGCTCGAAAAGTATTTCATGGGACTCGATTCGCGCAGCAGACAGCTTATTTCCGAAATGTTTTCCGCTATGGAAGTAATTAGAAAGCAGCAAACACGCGCCCTAAAAGACCCTGATAATGCATTGGTATTTAAGCGTGATTTTGCCAACGAAATCATGCAGTTTGGCGACGTAACTGCTTTGCTTTTCGGCGAAAACGGCAATTATGGACAGGTGTTTAAAAGCGGCTCTCAATTGTTGGAAAATAACAGTAAAAACCTACAAAAACAATTGCCTGCCCACATGCAAAACCTCGATGAAACGTTGCGTTTACAAGAACAGATTAATAAGCTTTTGGAACAATTGATTGCTTGTGGCAACAACAAAATCTGTCGAAAAAAAATTGAAGACGAAATAGATAAAGTAAAATACCAAATGGAGCAAGTGGAATACCGTTCGTGCAAAATGCAAAAAGGCGATATGGAAATGAGTTTTTCGTCGGGATATAAAAACTATAAAATGGTTTCCAATGCTTTGCAGGAAGCTATTCCCGATTATTATGCTTTTACCAACCCCATACTCGAAAAAATTTATTCCCCCAGCTTAAATGATTATTACAACCTGTACCGCGAACTGTTGGTTATTAACCACTTAAAAATAGCCTCAGGTTTAGGGAATAGTTTGGCTGATTTAGCTGCGGGTTACAGCAAACTAAAATGTGTGGAACCGGAACCTCTCCAACCGCCTGTTGAAGCAAAAGAGCCTCAATTGACCAAAAAGGGGATAAAAGATTGCCACTTGGGAGAAAAAGGCATAAGCGGAGGCATTGGTGTGCTGTCGTTTGAGCTCAGTTGTGAACACGTAAAACTATCAGGGGGCGAGGGTATATTGTGGTCGGTAAAGCGCGATTTTAACAAACACGAAACCACCATTTGGGGTGGCGTGGGCGTAAAAGGCGAGTATGGGCGCGGCAATGTAACGGGCGAGGCCGCTATAGGCGCCGAAATAACCATTGGGCAAGGCGATTTAATCAAGAATGTGGCATTTACCAGCAGCGTTAAAGCAGGCTTAGGCGGACTTGTGGAAGGCGAAGTAAGCGGACGTTATGCTTTGGAAGGAGGCCCTGCTATTGATACAAGCGCTAATTTGATTGCACCAAGCTTATCAGATATTATGCACCCTTAAGGTAAATTTTAAATAACACTTTTTCTTATCAAATAAAAAATAATTAATTAAAAACCAAAATTATGAATTTAGTAACACGCATAAAAAACATTTTGGTGTCACCAAAAACAGAATGGGAAGTAATTGCTACTGAAACTACTCAACCAATGGAACTGTTTAGCAAATACTTACTTATTTTAGCGCTCATTCCTGCCATTGCCACTTTTATAGGATATGGAATTATCGGACAAAATATCATGGGCATACATATTGGCTCTGTGAATATTGGCATTAGACAAGCAGTTGTTAGCCTTATTGCAACTTTGATTGGCGCTTTTGTAACGGCTTTTGTAGTAGATGCCTTGGCTACAAGCTTTGGAGCAAGAAAAAATTTTAACCAAGCATTCAAATTGGTAGTTTATTCTTATACTCCCATGATGGTTACGGGCTTTTTTAACATCATTCCATCATTAGGAATAATAAGTGCCCTAGCCGGAATTTATGGCTTATATATTTTTTATTTGGGGATTCAGCCCCTTATGAAAGCTCCCGAAGAAAAAAAGACAACCTATTTTGTAGTTAGTATTTTGGTAATAATAGGTGTATATTTTATTTTGAGTGCCATAATAGCCGCAGTTTTATTGCCTTCGCGCGCTATGTTGATGGGATTATAATTTTAAAAAACAATAAAATCATGAAAACAAGCAATTTTTTTCAACTAATAGCTCTGATAGCTTTAGTAATATTATTCTCATGCAAAAATAAGAACATTTTGCAAAACAGTCCTATTAAAGATAGCACAACCATTCAAAAAACAGATTCTAAAAGCAAATATGCGATAAAATCCGGAATTGTGGTGTATAAAACCAACATTATGGACATGGAACAACAACAAACCTTAACATTTGATGACTATGGCAATAAAGAAGCTACTGTTATTGAAATGGAAATGATGGGCGTAGAAGTAACCAACTATACTATTAGCAAGGATGGCTATGTATATAGTTTCGATAACGATAAAAAAACAGGTCGAAAAATCCCTGTAATGACAAAAGGAAGCGTTGACTATCAAAATCTCACCTCCGAATACATGGAAAAAATGAATATCAAAAAAGAAGGAACTGAAACCATATCGGGGAAAATTTGTAATAAATATTCGATTAATAATGATGAATTTAAACTAAAAGGTTTTTTCTGGGTATGGAATGGTATTGCGATGAAAACTGATATGGATATGGGCGGAATGAAAATGAAAATGGAAGCCGTTAAATTGGAAGAAAACCCAACTGTACCTGCTACCACTTTTGATATACCAGCCAATATAAAGTTTGAATAGGATTTAGTGGAAGGGGTATTTTTAACAATATGATAAAAATTCATTTTAATAAAACACATTTATGAAACTGAATATTACATTGATAACCCTACTTCTTATGACAAACGTAGGCAAAGCACAATTCCAAACCCAAAAATTTGTTAACAGTATCCCTTCGCCACCCAATGATATATGCAAAACATCTGCCGATGACCGCCAAGCTTTTGTTCAAAAAGTTTCAACGTTTCAAATCGAGCTAGATGAACAAATAAAAAAAACCAGGCGGGCATCAAGGGTGGATGGTAATTATGTCCGGAACGAAGCACTTAAACAAATGGCTACCCAATACGGCCTTTCTGACACAGATGTGCAAAAGATGAAAAGTAGCAAAAAAATGTCGGCTGAAGATAAGGCTGCCTTGGCAAATAAAATGATGCAACAACAGGCGAACGTTTCGTTGGGCGAGGTAAAGAACTTGCAAAAAATGAGCAATGAAGGCCGCAAAGCGTGGGCGCAAGCATATAGTGCCGAAGCCTTTGCAATGGCGCAAGGAAAAGCGAATGATTCCGGTCAAAAGCCTCCATCCAATACAGTCGAACTTGCCCAACAATTGCAGCAACTGAACGCACAAGTACAGCAGCGCCGAGAGAACATTAGCGATGAATATAAAAAGATAATAATGGATCCGCAACGTATTATGGATGAGCAAAAAATACTTGCATGGAATGCACAGTTTTCATCCTTAATTGGGGCTAACGGTGGACAAGGTGAAAAAATGGACTCAATAGCCCTGCAAGTTAAAAACGCGAAAGAACTTTATTGCGAAAAATACACGGCACGCTATTTAAAAGTATTGAACGATCAATACAAGGATATGTCAGCTTCGTACAACGATTATATCCGCATTGCCGATCTTACCCGTTTAGTGGCTAATTCGCAACCCGTTAAAGTTAATTTGCCACAAGAAAAAGAAATGGAATATCTGGAATACATAAAAGTCTATTTAATTCACTTGTCGGCAGTATTTAATTATCAGCTAAAATGAAACGACAAACCTTCCATAAAATAGGCAAATGGCTTTTTTACTTGCTATTAACGCTTTGCATTTCGGGCGAAGCCTTTTCGCAAAATACTAATGCAAACAAGGCAGCAGAAATAAGGCAGCAAATGGCCACAATACGCCAAAGCACTAATTGGGACAATCCGGCAGAAGCCCAAAAAGCCAACGGGCAGATCAAAGTTTTAATGAACCAGCTTATAAAAGCCACTTCGGGCGCTGCCAATACCAAGCCCAATACAAATGCAAACTCGGCAACTAACGGCGATGGTTCTATCAACGGAGGAAATGATGATAGTGATTCTGATGCAGCCAAAATGAGCGAACTGCAAATGGAAATGGCTAAGCACAAAATGGATGTGTACAACCAAATTTGGGAAGCAGGTATGGCGGGTAAAAGTGCGCCGGTATTGTTGGCTAAACAGCTTCGCGAGGATATTGTGCGGGAGTTTAAGGAAGACGAATCGCCTTTGGGCGCCAGTCCCGAATATATGGAAGAAAAAACAATATTGGTAATTGATATGTCGTTGCCCAATGCGCCTTTGCTTATCGACCAAATGGAAAACTACAAATCAATAAAAACGCTGGTGGTCACCGGAGGTAAAAACGGCGCCATCGCTGACCTTAACAATATATTTACCAAGGCCGCAAATTATCCGCTCGAACAATTGTATATCATTAATTTTAAATGGTTTGTGCGCTCAATTCCTGAAAAAATATCCAATTTTATCCATTTAAAAATGTTGGCTTTGTTCAATAACCAAATTGATAAGTTGCCGCAAAGTATCAGTTCATTAACTTCGCTAAAAGAGCTTTATTTGGATATGAACCCTATTCAAAGCCTCGAACCTGTTAATGCTTTATATCAATTGCATAGTTTGGGCATAGCCAAAACAAAAATTCCCGAAAGTGAAATAAACCGGTTTAAGGAATTGCATAAAAACTGTAAAATACTCGAAAAATGAAACGGCACTTATTGATATTCTTTTTATTTGTTTTTGTGGGAATTGCAACTGTTGAAGCGGCAAAGCCCAAGGTTTTTATACAAACAAATGCCGCCGGCGATGAAGACGGTAAGCTTGCGGCATCTTATTTGGGTTATTTTGAATCGCTGATATTCAATGGATTGAAAGAAAATTTTCCTTGTGTTGAAATAAGTAGTACTTCTACCATTTCCACCATATTACAACACGAAAGAGTGCGAGCGCTTTTGGGTGCGGGCGATGATAATGCACTACAAAACATAGCAGGCGCAATAGGCTGCGAATATTTGGTTTCTTTAAAAGTTACCGTTAAAAATAACACAGCGCTTATTGTTGCATTCTGTATGGATGCCAAAAAGGCGAAAACAATAGCAAGGGCAACTGAAAATGCCGCCCATGGCGAAGCCGGGCTTAATGCTATGGAAAAAGTATCAAAAAACTTGATGGAGCAGCTAAAGGAATACGAAATATGCCCTTATGAAGGAAAAGTAACGCTTGAAGTAAAAAGCGAAAAAGAAGATAATAGAACTACCTCAATTCCCTGTCAGAATGGGAGCGTTACAACCAACGTTGATCAGCACTGGAACTCAACACTCAAATGGAAATTGAATAAAAATGACCTTAGACGCGGCGATGGCGATGTAACTTACAATTTAACTGAGAAAACCGATATAATTACAAACGACCCTTGTTATGTCTGTAAAAATGGCAATAAAGGTTTTGCAAAGATTACCGAAAATATAGAAGTTGAAGGCAAAACGCAGGGGTTATCGAACGAAAGCGTTTCCGAAGGGCAAAAAGTAGCCGATTGCCGTATTAAGATTATGTTTTTGAAAGATGGAACTTATACTATTTTAGTTAAAGCAGCTTCGCAAAAAGGCAAATTGAAAACTACCACCCACAAAAAAATTGAAGGTCCATGCGGTGGCGATGAGTTTCCGCCCGAACCGCCGCGTACCAACGAAATAGAGATACCTTTGGATATTGTATTGGGTCCCTATAAAGGTTCTGCTACCGACAAAGTGCTTTCGCAAAGCGAAACCAAAGATTTGTCAGTCGGGAAGGAAAAAAACACCTTGAAAATTGACTTCACATTGAGCAGAAAAAATTAAAAAATAGCCCACTTAACAAAGATCTTTACATTCCTCTATGAAAATGAAAACACATATAGCAACAATTATGCTTGTATTAGCGGTTTTTCAGCTACAGGCACAACCCAAAGAAAATTTGGCCGATAGACCCGGCACTTTTCAAATGCTAAGCCGCACCGATTATTCGATGCACCAAAGTTTTACCAAAACCGAAATGGCTTATAATTTGGAAAGAATAAAGTCGCTGGTTGAGGTGGTGCGGCAAAACCCCGTGCTGGCAAATATAAAAGGCTTTATGGGCAGGGCAAGGATTTATGATATTTCCGGCACCTCAAAGTGTGGCTACGGCGTGCCGGCAAGGATAAGTTTCGAGTTCAGCGATTATTTGAATAACAAAGGAAAAATTACTTATAATACCATTGAGCCGCCCCAGTGGAGTATATTAATTAACAATATATCAGTAAATTACTGGAATAATTTTAATACCGATAAATGCTGTTTTACCATTCCGTTCAATAAAAAAACCATTGCTGCGGGCATTGATGTGTATGATGATGTAACCTATGTAATTTACGACCCAAATCGCCCGCCATATTGGCTGCCTGTTACGGTTGAAGAGGCTTTTGCTTTGGCAAGGGAGGATGCAAAGAAAGAAAAAGACAAAATTGCCGCTAAATATCTGAATGACTTTTTGGAAAAAGAATGGGCTGATATTTCGCCCGCTGACCGTAACAAACAAGCCTACTTCGGTGGAGGAATCTCGCGCGTAAGCGCCATGTCGGGCATGGGCGGGCAGGATAGGCTGTTTCCACCTATCGTAAAAGTAAACCCTGCCTATTGGAATAAAAGCCTCCCTAAATCGGCCATACAATTTATTACGTTAACCGTTTCTATGGACAAAAAACAACTACAAAAAGAATATTTAGACTGCCTTAAACATCAATATTACGGTGAAACTTGCAATCTCAACCGCTTTTTGGTTTCGTATAATGAAGACGATATTAAAAATCTCGTTTTCTTAATAGCAAAATAGTTTGTCCTTCACCAATAAATAAACACTTTAAAAACCTGATAAATATTATATTATCTTCTTTCTATTTATAAAAAAAATAAAAACAGTATAGTATTTAAGTTAAACTACACTGTTTTTATCTATTGCAATTCCTTTTAATTAAATAACAAAAGAAGGTTATTTATTGATTCGAGCTTATCTTTCTTTTATCATACTATTTTTTCTTAATCTTCCCGCTGTTTCACACCTTAAAACTTTACTCCTTCTTAAATGTGAGTTCTCCTTTTATCGCATCCAATTTCACTTTTTCATCAGGTTTTACTTCATCTGCCAATATCATTTTAGAGAGTTTATTCAACACTTCACGTTGCAATACACGTTTCAACGGACGAGCGCCATATTGCGGATCAAAACCCTCCTCTGCTAAAGCTTGCACGGCTGCATCTGTAACTGTTAAATGAATATTATTGTTTAAAAGCATTTTTTTCACTTGTCGAAGTTGAATATGAACGATTTGTGCAATTTCATCCTGTGTAAGAGGCGTAAACATTATAATTTCATCAATACGGTTCAAGAACTCCGGACGAATGGTTTGTTTCAATAAATCCATTACTTCATCTCGCGTTTTATCTAATATTTTCTCACGATTGGCGCCATGAATATCTTTCAAATTCTGCTGTATAAGCATAGAGCCAAGGTTAGAAGTCATGATAATAATGGTATTTTTAAAATCAGCCACCCGACCTTTGTTATCCGTCAAACGTCCATCATCAAGCACTTGCAATAAAATATTAAATACATCCGGATGCGCTTTTTCCATTTCATCAAATAATACTACGGAATAGGGCTTGCGCCGTACTTTTTCTGTCAGCTGCCCGCCTTCATCATATCCCACATATCCCGGAGGCGCTCCTACAAGGCGCGAAACAGTATGACGTTCTTGATATTCGCTCATATCAATACGTATCAACGCATTTTCATCATTAAATAAAAACTCCGCTAAAGCTTTTGCGAGCTCTGTTTTCCCTACACCTGTGGTTCCTAAAAAAATAAACGATCCCATCGGTCGGTGTGCATCCTGCAACCCTGCCCTACTCCTGCGAATGGCATCGCTAATAGCTTGTATGGCAGCATCCTGCCCAACTACACGTTTATGTAATTCTTCTTCGAGATGTAAAAGTTTTTCCCGTTCGCTTTGCAACATACGGGTAACAGGAATACCCGTCCAACGCGAAACAACCTCAGCAATCTCTTCCGAACCTACTTCTTCTTTAACCAAAACAGAATGTGCCTGCATTTTATTTAATTCTTCTTTAAGTTTATGAAGTGTTGCTTCGGACTCTTTTATTTTTCCATACCGCAATTCCGCAACTTTTTCATAATTTCCCTCACGTTCGGCTTGGTCGGCTTCAAATTTGTATGTTTCAATATTTTTTTTCTGTTGCTGAATATCATCTACTATCTTCTTTTCCGATTGCCATTTGGCTTTTAAATCCTTGCGTTTCTCATCCAATTCGGCAATTTCTTTATGTAAACGTTCTAACTTTACTTCGTCTTTTTCACGACGTATAGCTTCGCGTTCAATTTCCAATTGCCTTATTTTGCGCTCTATTTCATCCAACTCTTCCGGAACGGAATTCATCTCTAAGCGCAGTTTTGCTGCTGCTTCATCAATAAGGTCTATGGCTTTATCCGGCAAAAACCTGTCGGTAATATATCGCTGCGAAAGCTCTACAGCCGAAATTATAGCTTCATCCTTGATACGCACATGGTGATGGGTTTCATAGCGCTCTTTTAAGCCACGCAGAATAGATATCGCATCTTCGGTTGTAGGTTCATCAACCATCACAATCTGAAAACGACGCTCCAATGCTTTATCTTTTTCAAAATATTTCTGATATTCTTTAAGTGTGGTAGCTCCAATAGCACGCAATTCGCCTCTGCTTAATGCAGGTTTTAAAATATTGGCGGCATCCATAGCACCTTCACCACCACCGGCACCCACAAGCGTATGTATTTCATCAATAAACAAAATAATATCGCCATCAGAAGCCATAACTTCTTTGACTACGCTCTTTAATCTTTCTTCGAACTCGCCTTTGTATTTGGCTCCCGCAATCAGCGCTCCCATATCTAATGAATAGATAAGCTTTTGTCTTAAATTTTCGGGCACATCACCATTAACAATGCGGTGTGCAATACCTTCGGCAATGGCAGTTTTACCTACACCGGGTTCACCTATTAATATAGGGTTGTTTTTAGTACGACGGGTAAGAATTTGCAACACACGCCGTATTTCTTCATCGCGTCCGATAACCGGATCAAGCTTGCCCTTGCGCGCCAAATCATTTAAATTGCGTGCATACTTGCTAAGCGACTGATAAGTATCCTCAGCAGATGCACTGGTGGCAGAAGAACCTTTGCGCAATTCGTTAATAGCCATGCGCAATTCCTTTTCACTTACACCTGCTTGTTTTAATATGTTGGAAAGACGGTCATTGGAGCTTACCATTGCCAAAAAAATAAGTTCAATGGTTACAAATTCATCTCCAAAATCTTTCATTAAATCAACGGATTTTTGTAGGATTTTGTTCGCATCGTTAGATAAATACTGCTCTCCTCCTTGCACTTTCGGCAAAGTATTTAACTCACGGTCAACATCTTTGGTAATTTCATTTAAGTCGGCTCCCACTTTATGGGTTAGAAAATGCATCACATTATCATCCACGGCTAAAATACCTTTTAGCACATGCACATTTTCAATTGCCTGATTGCCGCTTGCCGAAGCTATTTGCTGCGCCTGTTGTATAGCTTCCTGGGCTTTTATTGTAAAATTATTAAAATTCATGGTAAGTATGTAGTTATTAGTTTTTTAATTATCAATTAATATAATTTAGATGAATAATCATAACTTCTAAATTCCAATTTATTCAACTCAATAGTTAAACCATTTTTATAATAGCAATTAAAATAAGACACAATTGCATGATTAATAATGCATAACATGAAAATTTGTCCTATAAAATCAATACTTTTATGCCTTTTTTACAGGATGATACAATTTTTAATTTTGATAGTATTAACAAATAAAAAACTATAATTACTTTTGCAAAAAAGTTAATATATAAGAATAGAATAATTCAACATAGTGTTAATTACAACAAATTCAATAACTTAACACATTCATAATTGTGATAATACCCCTAATCAAAGACTAAACATTAAAAAATATGGCTAATAAAATTATGGATCCCATAGGCAAACTTATGGGATTACGCTATAAATCGCATCCATGGCATGGTGTAGAGCTTGGCGATCAGGCACCTCAAATTGTAACTTGTTTTGTAGAGATGGTACCTACGGATACCGTTAAATATGAAGTTGACAAAGTAAGCGGATACTTAAAACTCGACCGACCGCAAAAATTCTCTACTACCATTCAGGCATTGTATGGTTTTTTGCCTCAAACGTTTAGCGGAAAACTTGTGGCGGAATATTGCATGGAAAAATCAGGTAAAAAAGATATTAAAGGTGATGGTGACCCATTGGATATGTGCGTATTAACAGAAAAAACCATATCGCATGGCGATATTTTAGTACAAGCAGTGCCTATCGGCGGATTTCGCATGATTGACGGTAATGAATCGGACGACAAAATTATAGCGGTTTTGAAAAACGATGCCGTATATGGCGAATATGATAATATTGATGATGTGCCGCCTATGGCTATTAACCGATTAAAGCACTATTTCCTTACCTACAAAGATATACCCGGACAAGAAGAACGCAATGTAGAAATCACGCACGTATTCGGGGCAGAAGAAGCGCACGAAATAATCCGCCGTTCCATGGAAGACTATCGCACACGTTTTGAAAGTTTGGAAAATATTTTAAAAAATGTGTAAATAAAATATGTTATTTAAATTATTATATTAATATAAATAATATTTAAAGTTCGATCCTACTCTTATTGCATCCCTAAATAAGAGGTGTTAAAAGTTTTTTAACCACAAAGAGTAAACAAAAGATAACACAAAGTGCACAAAAGGATATAATATTGATTATTAAACCTTTGCTACTTTTGTATTTTGTTTATTTTGCCTTTGCGGTTTATCTTTTCTTAAAAATATAAATCTCTCTCTCCTTTTTTAATACGTTCAATGCGGTTTTTGAGTTCACGCACATCCACCGCGTTTTCGGCATCAGATAATGCGTTTAGCTCCCGCGCTATCAGTTTCCAGCCCTTTTCTTGGGTTTGAGCCGATCCGTAATCTATAAGATATTCGGTTAAAGTTAAAATGGCGTTAGGCGTGCAAAAGCGCTTAATAAACCCCGGAACAGAGAACTCCATAAAATGCTCGCCTGTGCGTTTTAAACGGTAGCATGCCGTGCAGAATGATGGTATATATTCACCTTCCAGTAATTCATCTATTACTTCGGCTAATGAACGGTCATCATTAATCTTAAATTGTTCTCTGTTTAAGTTTTGCTTAGCAGGATCATTTTCGGCTTTTGAATGATGATAGCGGTAATCGCCTATTTGCAAGTTAGTGCCACCGTCAATCTGCGAAACGCCAAACTGTATAGCTTCTTTACGTAATATAGGATTTTCACGCGCCGTTAAAATTAAACCCGTATAGGGTACAGCCAATCTGAAAATAGCAATTATTTTAAGAAATGTTTCATCATCTACCATATATTTGGGGTCTAAATTGATGGAGGAAGCATCTTTTATACGCGGAAACGATATGGTATGCGGACCCACATTGTAGCAAGCTTCTAAATGGTTTGTATGCCTAATCATAGCCAATACTTCAAAGCGCCAATCATACAATCCGAATAAAATGCCTAAACCGTTATCGTCCAAACCCGCTTCTTGCGCCCTATCCATAGATGTTAAACGCCAATCATAATCTTTTTTCTTACCACTCGGATGATATTGCGTGTAAGCTTCGGGATGATATGTTTCCTGAAAAACCTGATATGTGCCTATACCTGATTCTTTCACTGTTTTAAACCCTTCTATGCTCAGCGGAGCTGCATTGATATTTACCCTGCGGATTTCTCCGTGTCCTTTTTTCACCCCATAGGTTACCTTAACTGTATGTGCAATATACTCGGGCGAATATTCAGGATGTTCTCCATAAACTAAAATCAAACGCTTCTGACCATTGTCTTCCAAAGCTTCTACAGATTCTATCAACTCCTGATCACTCAAGGTTTTTCTTATTTGCTCTTTATTGGAAGCCCTAAATCCGCAATATTGACAATTGTTTGTACATCGGTTTCCCACATATAACGGAGCAAACAATACAATTCTATTACCATACACCCGTCTTTTCAACTCACGCGCACCTTCTTTAATCTCCTCAACCAATGCGGGGTCGGTTGTATTGACAAGCACGGCTGTTTCAGCTAAAGTGAGCCTGTTTTTATCAAGTGATTTTTGAATTATTTCGCGTACACGCTCCGGTGTACTTGCTGTATTATTCAAAATATCCCATATTTCCTCAGTATCAATAAAAGGCTTCATGGGTTCATCAGGAATACGGCATTTTTCGGGATAGAATTTCATCTGTAAATAATTATTAAGTTGAAATATTATTCATGCTTGCTTCGTTGCAGGCAACCACCTCTATATGCAAACATGTTTATTTTATTGCAATTATAATTTTAATGCAAAGGTATGGTTTTTATTATTTATTTAAGCATTGTTATACTTAAATTTTTTATTTAATTGAGGCATATCATAATGTTATGGTCAAATCATCATAAGCGGGTTGTATCCATTGGGGCAATTCTTTTTCCAAATCTTCATATAACCCCAGATTATGCCCGATATGGGTAAGATAAGCCTTTTGGGGCTTTATTTTTTCTAAAATATGTATGGCTTCAGATAAGGATAAATGCGAGGGGTGTTTTTCTCTTCGCAATGCATTAATTACAAACACTTTAGAACCCTTTATTTTTTCCAGTTCCTCATCGCAAATGCTGCCGGCATCCGTAATATAAGTAAAATCTCCAATCCTAATGCCCATTACATCCATATCGCCATGTTTTACAAGTATGGGAATAATATCAACATCGCCAATCTTAAAATTACCAACTACTTGGTGCAAATTAATTTCAGGAGCACCCCAATAAGCGCCTTTTATAAAAAAATAAGCATATTGTTTCTGCACATCCTTTAGCGTTTGCGGCAAACCATATAATTCAACAGGTTTATGTAAAAGAAAATTCAACGGGCGCACATCATCTAACCCGCCTATATGATCGCGGTGGGCGTGTGTTAAAATGATACCGTCTAAATTTGTAATATCATGCTTAAGCATCTGATAACGAAAATCGGGACCACAATCCACAAGCATCTTTGTATTTTTATATTCTATGTATATGCTTGAGCGCAAGCGTTTGTCCCTGCTATCATTGCTTTTGCATATATTGCAATTGCAAGCTAAAATAGGCACGCCCGTGGATGTACCTGTTCCCAAAAAAGTTATTTGCATTTTATTCCGACTTTACAAAATATGCTATTTTCTCTAAGGATGTAATCATATCGTATTCTTCCAAATAAACATCCGAAGGTACTTGTAGCGAATGAGAGGTAAAATTAAGTATTCCTTTGATACCGCTATTTATAAGCTTTTGGGCGGTTTGTTCTGCTGCATGACCGGGAACGGTGAGTATTGCAATATGTATGTTATTCTTCCTTATTATACTTTCCATTTCTTCAAGGGAATAGCAAACAACGCCCGTATATTCCTTATTGATGGTATCACAATTAATATCAAATCCTGCAACTACGGATAGTTGCGATTTTTTGCCTTTAAAATAACCCATAATAGCACGACCTAAGTTTCCGACTCCCACAATAGCTACTTTTTGTTTATTTTTTGTATCAATAATAGTACTAACAGCCTCTATCAGTTCTTTCACATTATAGCCATGGCGCAATTTTCCCGAATAGCCTATTAACATAATATCCCTACGAACCTGTACCGGGGTTAAGTGTAACAGATCGGCAATTTCATGAGAAAAAATATATTGTTTACCTCCCGAAGAAGCGTTTAACAATGCCCTGCGATATTGACTCAACCTTTCAACTGTTTTATCAGGGAGTTTATTATTATCCATATTAATCCGGAATTGATACAAAAATTTGATTTAGCACCGCAAATGTACAATTTTAGCAATGTAAAGTAAATTTTTATTGTTAAATAATTAACAAATAAGAATCCAAAAAAATTTATACTTTTACTTTTTAAAAAAAGTATTAAAATAAATATCACTATTATATCTTGGAAAAAATTGAATTACAAATAGTTGGAATTAGTTATAGTCAATCGCAAACCAATTCATATGCTTTGGTTTTAAGCGAAAAAAACGGCAATCGTCGCATACCTATTGTTATAGGGCACAACGAAGCCCAATCTATAGCGCTGGAGTTAGAAAAAATAAAGCCTATAAGACCTTTAACACATGATTTGTTTCATAATTTTGCCATAGCTTTCCATATTGTTGTTACCGAGATAATTATCACACGTTTTTCGGAAGGTATATTTTATTCTTCCATTATATGCTCAAACGGTGAAACTTCCGAAGCCATAGATGCCCGCACATCAGACGCGGTTGCATTGGCTCTTCGTTTCGGATGCCCCCTATATACAACCAACGAAATACTCGACCAAGCCGGCATTCTGCTTGACATAGAAGAAAATTTTGAAGAAAGCCCTTTTTCTGAAGATGAAACTGCCGAAGCAAACAAAGAAATACATGAGTTATCAACCGATGAATTGCAAATAAAACTGCAGGAAGCCATAGCAAACGAGAACTATGAAACTGCTTCCATTATCAGAGATGAATTAAACAAAAGAAAAAAATAAAATGACTGTAAAACTACGATTAACACTAATGAGTTTCCTGCAATTTTTTGTATGGGGCGCATGGCTTATTACGATAGGCGTATATTGGTTTCAAACCAAACAATGGGGAGGAACAGAATTTGGTGCTATTTTTTCTACCCTGGGCATCTCATCTATTTTTATGCCACCACTCATGGGTATTGTAGCCGACAGATGGTTAAATGCTGAAAAACTATATGGCGTATTACATATCTTATTCGGAATATCGTTTTTGTTTTTGCCTCAAATTAATGATCCCAACACGTTCTTTTACCTGGTGCTGTTAGCTATGCTTTTTTACATGCCCACTATTTCTCTTTCAAATTCTATATCATATAATGCCCTCAAATCAAGCAATTATGATGTAATTAAAGCATTCCCTCCTATACGTGTATGGGGAACCATAGGTTTTATAGCAGCCATGTGGCTCACTAACCTTTTGGGATATAAAGCATCGGCAAACCAATTTTATATTTCAGCTATTGCAGCCATAGGTTTAGGACTCTATTCTTTTACTCTTCCCCAATGCCCGCCCCAGAAACTTATTGACAAAAACGCATCTTTTGCCGAATTATTTGGCTTAAACGCCTTTAAATTATTCGGCAATTATAAAATGGCTCTTTTTTTCGTTTTTTCAATGTTTTTAGGCGCAGCTCTACAATTAACCAATATGTATGGAGATACTTTCCTATCTGATTTTGGAAACATGCCCCAATACAAAGATTCTGTGATTGTGAGATATTCAACCCTTATCATGTCTATATCCCAAATATCCGAAACACTTTTTATTCTTGCCATTCCATTCTTCTTAAAACGTTTTGGAATTAAAAAAGTAATGCTCCTCAGTATGTTTGCATGGGTGTTGCGTTTTGGCTTATTTGCTTTTGGCAATCCTGCCGGAGACTTATGGATGATTATACTTTCATGCATTGTTTATGGCATGGCGTTTGACTTTTTTAATATATCAGGTTCTCTATTTATAGAAACTACAACAGACTCGAAAATACGTTCAAGCGCGCAAGGTTTGTTTATGATGATGACTAACGGCTTTGGCGCTGTAATTGGTGCTTCTGCCAGCGGATATATTATTCAAAGATTTTTTACTTTAGCTGATAATTCGAAAGACTGGCATCATATATGGCTAACATTTGCTGCGTATGCTTTGGTTATTGCTATTGCTTTTGCATTTATGTTCAAGCATAAACATACCACAACAGAAGATAATGCTAACCTTACACGCTAATTTAATTTTATAATGCAACAATATCACGATCTTTTAAAACATGTATTGTCAAACGGAATAAAGAAAGAAGACCGCACCCATACGGGCACCCTAAGCGTTTTCGGTTATCAAATGCGTTTCGATTTGCAACAAGGTTTTCCTCTTCTTACCACAAAAAAACTCCATTTGCGGTCTATTATTCATGAGCTTCTATGGTTTTTAAAAGGCGATACCAATATTAAATATCTACACGATAATAAAGTTTCTATTTGGGACGAATGGGCAGACGAAAATGGAGATTTAGGACCTATATATGGTTACCAATGGCGCTCATGGGCCAGCGCCGATGGCAAATTTATAGATCAGATAAGCGAAATGATAGAAACCATCAAAAAAAATCCTGATTCGCGCCGCATACTGGTAAGTGCGTGGAATGTAGGACAACTGGAAGAAATGCACCTGCCTCCTTGCCATATCTTATTTCAGTTTTACGTGGCGGAAGGTAAGTTGTCATGCCAATTATACCAACGGAGCGCCGATATTTTTTTAGGCGTACCCTTTAATATTGCATCATACGCCCTGCTAACCATGATGATTGCACAAGTTACAGGGTTGCAGCCCGGCGAGTTTATACACACGCTTGGCGATGCCCATATATACATCAATCATTTGGAGCAGGTAAGCACACAACTATCACGCGATTTTAGAAACTTACCTACTATGGAGCTAAATCCTGCCATAAAAAACATTTTTGATTTTACGTATGATGATTTTACATTAAAAAATTATGATCCGCATCCTGCAATCAAAGGGCAAGTTGCGGTATAAAAATAAAACACGGAAATAGACTGATAATGAATTTTCTGAAATTTCATTCGTTTTTAATTGCTATTTAAGAAAATATGTAATAACTTTGTAATCACGAACAAGAATTGTAACTCATGGAAACTCAAATAATAAAAATTGGAAATTCAAAAGGTCTTAGACTAAGCAAGTCTATTCTTGAAAAATATAATATAAGTGATAGAGTAGAAATTATTCTTGAAAAGGGACGAATTATACTTAAACCAATACATACTCCAAGGAAAAATTGGGAAGTAGCTTTCAAAAAAATGCATTTGGAAAACGAAGATAAGTTATTAACGGATGACATATTTAAAGAAGAATCTTTTGAAGAATGGAAATAACGCAATATTCTATAGTTCTGGTAAACTTGGACCCTACTTTAGGTAGCGAGATAAAAAAGACAAGACCTTGTGTTGTGCTTTCTCCCAACGAAATGAATAAATATTTAAATACAATTGTTATCGCGCCTATGACAACGAACTTAAAACATTATCCTACACGGATTCCGGTAGAGCATGATGAAAAAAAAGGCATGATTGTTATTGACCAGATTAGAACAATTGATAAAACGCGGATTATAAAAGTTTTGAGTATGCTTAATAAGTTGGAGATTAAGAACTGCAAAGCCATCATAAAAGAAACTTTCGTAGATTAAGTAAATTTGAAAAAACAAGTTTCTCATATAGTTGTTGTTTAATAAAATGTTAATGATAATAAACCACATAGTAACATAGTTGAATATTTATCTTTGGAAAAGCATAGAATTTGGGGTTAAGAAAACTACAGGGCAATTCAAAAGGTTCATAAAGTCGGCAAAAGCTACGCTTTTGTAACTATGCGAAAGTCTTTAGTGTTTATTTTTTTGAATTTCTCTTGAAGACGTAAAACAAAACAAGTATATTATAATGTAGTGTAAACTTAGGTCTAAAATGGCAGGTTTGATGTTGTGTAAACAGTTATTATCAAGAATAATACATCTATAAACTCCTAAGTCATTACGCTTAACTAAAAAGTAGTTTTAAGTTTTATATACGTATGCATAAACGGAAATTTTAAACAATTTTTTCTATATACACTCTTGTTTTCCAAAGAATAAACAAAAAACTTGGAACTACATTTTTCCATAAGCAAATAGAAATTATTTATCCATAAGTAGCGAACAAAAAATAGTTTAATTTATTTTAACCACATAGCGACATAGATGTTTGTTTATCAGTTTTTTTAATAGAATTCACATAGCTTTGAAGCACAGCTTCAAAGATTCTCCCTGATGTTGTCTGTATTACCTTATCTCTGAACATTCATTTTTAGCTTCATTAAATCTTATCTATATATCTATGTGGTTTAAAAAATAATATAAGGTAATTATTGTTTAGTACTTACAATAATAAACTCAACCGCAGAAAGTTTTTTTAAGAAAAAAGAATGAAGTATTACATAACCAATCTGGAAAATAGTATTGTAATAACCATTAATTCAAATACTTACTGAATCACAACTGTTAATAAAATAAATTTCAAAAATGATTAATCTTATCGTTGCCATAGCGGATAACTTAGCCATAGGTCGTAACAACCAGCTATTATGGCATATTTCCGAAGATTTAAAATATTTTAAAAGCATAACCACAGGAAAAACCGTGATTATGGGTCGGAAAACTTTTGAATCTATTGGCAAGCCGCTACCAAACAGAAGAAATATCGTCATCAGCCGCTCCATGCAAGGCGTGGAGGGTATAGAAATCTATCCTTCTATTGAAAAAGCTTTATCTGCCTCACAAAACGAAGATGTATTTATCATAGGTGGTGGGGAAATATACCATCAAACTCTACCTTTGGCGGATAAGCTTTACCTTACGCTTGTGCATACCACTATTGAAGATGCTGATACATTTTTCCCCAAAATTAATTATAATGAATGGGAAGAAATGGAACGCCAATCGTTTAAACGTGGCGAAAAGTTTGAATTTTCTTTTGAATTTATAGTTTATAAAAGAATTACGCGGTAATTACATTTTTACGTTTTTTTACTTCTTTCACAATACTATAGGAATATATTGCCAATCCTATCCATACAAGGCAAAAACTGATAAGATAAGCATTGGTGAAATTTTCGTGAAATACAAAAAGCCCAAGTATCAATTGCAAGGTTGGAGACATATATTGTATAAATCCAATGGTAGAAAGCGGAATTCTTGTAGTAGCAGCCCCAAACCAAAATAAAGGGATAGCCGTAACAGGTCCGCCTAAAATCAAAATAAGATCCGTGAACCGGGATACATGCATAAAAGCGCCTGTTCCTTGGTTGTTTACATGCCACAAAAACCAAAGCGCTACCGGCATCAATACTACAGTTTCAACAGTAAGCCCGGGCATAGACTGCAAGTTTATTTTTTTACGAATCAAGCCATAAAAACCAAAAGAAAATGCCAATATCAGCGAAATAACGGGCAAGCGTCCTACGCTTATAGTGAGCCATGCTATGCCCGCTAAAGCAAATACAACTGCTATTATCTGTATCTTTGACAAACGCTCTTTTAAGAAAACAATTCCTAACAACACGTTAATCATAGGATTTATATAGTATCCTAAACTTGAATCCACAATATGATCGTGGTTAATCGCATAAATATAAACACCCCAGTTTAATGCAATTAAAACGGCGGTGAGTAACAAGGTAAAAGCTATTTTAGGATTAGAAAAATAACGGATAAAAGTTTTATCTTTCCTGAAAATTGCCATTATCAGTAAAAATATACACGACCACGCGATACGGTGAGCCAAAATCTGCTCAGAGGGCACGTAGGAAATCATTTTCCAGTATAAAGGGAAAAGTCCCCATACGCCATAGCTTGCAATAGCATAAGCGAGACCTTTTGAGTAAGTTTGCCTTATATTTTCCATATAATAATCAGCTATACAAAAAAAGGGCTTCATTTATTGAAACCCTTTCCTATCGTGACTCCGACAGGATTCAAACCTGTAACCTTCTGATCCGTAGTCAGATGCTCTATTCAGTTGAGCTACGGAGCCTTAACGAGGGTGCAAATATACAACTTTTTTAGCTTTTGCAAATAAAATAACCGTATTTTTGCTAAAAAATATTATTTATTCACATGATAATTCCTGAATTTATTCAAAATCAGCTACCTGCAATGGCAAAAGAAGCACCCTTTTCTATTACTGTTTGTGATACAAAAGGCATTATTTTATATATGAATGAGAAATCGTTAAAAACGTTTGAACGCTTCGGAACGGAAGAACAGCTTATAGGCACAAGTTTATTTAATTACCACCCTCCACACGCCAACGACAAAATAAAACATATGCTTGAAACGCAAGATAAAAATGCTTATACCATTGAAAAAAACGGGCTAAAAAAACTGATTTATCAGTGTCCTTGGTATAAAGATGGAATTTTTGCGGGATTAATAGAACTTTCGTTGATACTACCGGATGAGATGCCGCATTTTATAAGGAAGTAGTATCGTTCCAATTTGAACGCGACTCTTTTTTTATCGAAAGGCGTATTTTTTCTTCTTTTCGCTTTTGTTTAGATGTAGAAGTCGGTTTGGTGGCTATACGGTCTTTTTCCTCTTTACATGCTTTTTGCAACAGTGTTGTAAACTTTTCTATAACATTTTTTTTATTCAAAAACTGAGTACGCTCCTTATCACTATTAATCTGCAACATACCTGCTTTGTTAATTCTGGTTTTGAGTTTTTCCTTAACCCTTTGTTTTTGCTCTTCGGTTAAAATTTCCGATGCATCCACATCAAACTGCAAGGTAATTTTTGTAGAAACTTTATTTACATTTTGTCCGCCGCTTCCACTACTACGGGATGCAACAAACGTACACTCATCTAAAAGTTTATCAATATCAAACATACAGTTTTATCAAATAAAAAAAGTCCCTTGTATGTTTAACATATAAGGAACTTTTTTGTCTTTATTTTTCTATTTCTTACATTAATAGGTAAAAGCAAACCCTCCAGGGGCAATACCTGTTTTTATGGTATCTTTAGCTTGTCCGCTTTCATTGTAGCGAATTACAAGACCTTGTCCATAATTATTAATATCACTACAATACAATAGACCTTGTGATGCTTGATAGCCTAGAGCGTAGAAACTTTTATCAAATTTATTTTT
The DNA here is from genome assembly GCA_937889945.1 of uncultured Bacteroidales bacterium. Taxonomy (GTDB): domain Bacteria; phylum Bacteroidota; class Bacteroidia; order Bacteroidales; family UBA4417; genus UBA4417. The sequence continues at coordinate 41,476 of CALBZC010000038.1, read as the reverse complement.
ATAATGAACCATTTCTATAGGTTCACTTTTAGTTTTTGTATCAAATTTATAAAGCCCTTCATTATAAAGATAATAGAGTGTTGACCCATCTTTACTTATAGAAAGCCACTTGGGATGTATTGTTTTAGAAGGAAAAGCATATGCAACTTCAACAGCAAAACCATTTTGAGGGTCAATAGAAACTATTTTCCCCGGTGTGTCGGTAACATCATCCATGCCTGTCCAGCCCTTGCCCCTGCATATTACCCATATTTTCCCCATCGCATCACTTACAATACCGTTAGGCACATCACCCACTTCTATTGTTTTAATTACTGAATTTTTTTCGGCGTCAATAACAGAAATTTTATTATCTGTCTGTTCGTTTTGAAATTCAGTTATTCTTCCGGCATTAGCAACATATACATATTTGTCTTTTTTATACATTATATCGGGACCATCACCCACTATAATCCTACTCTCCACTTTATTGTTATATAAATCCACTACACATATGCAATTGTCTAATCCCCAGGATGATATGTATGCTTTCCTGCTATTAATGCCAAGAAAATATCTTGGTGTACCAATGTTTGTGATCGTAGCTTTTTTAATGAAAGTAGCCGCATCTACAACCTGCACTTTAGGTTCTCCCCTATTTACAAGAATATAAGCATTATCTTGCCATAATGCTATGCCTTGTACCAAACCGCCAATACGGGAGTTATTCTCTATTTCATAAATATCGGTCTTTGCTTTTGATGCATCTCTGTTCACGTAAGTAATAGAACCTGAAGCATTTTCCGCAATACCTTCGTTGCTGATAAATATACCGCTTTCGTAAGGCCCATTATTATCTTTATTTCCTCTACATGAAAATAAAGTTAGTACTAGCGTAAGGGCAAGTGCACTGTAGGATAATTGTTTTTTCATAATAGACATTATAAGTTATAAGGTGTTGTTTAATTCAGATAATAATAAATTGTCCATACAAATATACAATTATTTTTATGCTTTTTGTGAATTATCGGAATTTATTTCTTTAGCCGTTACAAATTCGTCAAAACCAGGATAAAATAATTTTTCTCTTGCAATCTTTTCGGGATATGTAAAATACTGCATAGTAGCTTCGGCTGCCAAATCTCCGTTATTTAAAAATATATGCACTTGGATACATGCTATATTTTTTCGCATTTCTTTAAGTGATGCTACTATTTTTATGATACCACCATCTATTTTAATGGGTTTTATATGCCTTATATCCATACGAGATGTAACACCCGATGTTTTTAACCGTGTAAATACAAGCCAAGCGGCAATCTCATCCATTAGCGTTGCCTGTATGCCTCCATGCAATACGTTTAGCCATCCCTGAAATTGGGGTTGGGGTTCCCAATAAGAAATAACTTCATCTCCCTCTAATATAAATTCCATTTTCAACCCCATGGCGTTTTCTTGCGAACATCCAAAGCAGTTATAACCTTCATAACGGTTAAACGGATTTTTAAGATGAATATGATCAGACATTTTACCGGTTTTATTTAACAACACTCGCATACAAGTCAAAACTATCGGCTGATATTACTTTTGCTTTATAAAATGCGCCTGCTTGTAATTTATATTCTTTTTTTATCAAAACTTCATTGTCCACTTCAGGAGAGTCATACGCCGTTCTGCCAACATAATATTCCCCTTCTTCCCTGTCTATAAGCACATCCAATGTTTGTCCTACTTTTTCCTGATTTAATTCAAAAGATATATTTTCTTGTATTTGCATAATTTCAGCAGCCCGTTGCTGCTTAACCTGTTCCGGAACATTATCTTTCAACTTAAATGCCGGCGTATTTTCTTCAGGAGAATAGGTAAACACCCCTACCCTGTCGAATCGCATTTCTTTAACAAAATCAAGTAGTTCCATATATTCTTCTTCTGTCTCGTTGGGGTAACCCACGATAAAAGATGTGCGAATGGCTGCGTCAGGTAAATAATGCCTGAACTTATGAATTAAATCAACCGTTCCTTTTTTATCTATACCCCTGTGCATACTTTTTAATATGCGGGAATTTACATGTTGCAAAGGAATGTCTATATAATTGCAAATATTTTCTCTTTCGGCTATCAAGGATAATAAAGTTTCAGGAAAAGTGGTAGGATACAGATAATGTAATCTTATCCAGGGAAATAACTCAGCATCTGACAATTGTTTGACTAACTCTGGCAATGCCTGTTTTTTATATATATCCAATCCGTAATATGTCAAATCTTGTGCAATCAACAATAATTCTTTTACTCCTTTTTGAGAAAGGCTCTTAGCCTCCTGCATAATATGTTCTATAGGCTTGGAAACATGTTTTCCTCTTATTCCCGGAATAGCGCAAAAAGAGCAGCGCCTGTCACATCCTTCGGCTATTTTCAAATATGCATAGTGCGAAGGTGTTGTAATATACCTTTCATAAATAAGTTCTTTTTTATAAATGCCTCCGATTATGTGGATAATTTCCGAAATATGATTAACCCCAAAATAAGCATCTACCTCAGGAATTTCTTTTTGAAGATCTTTTTTATATCTTTCTGATAAACATCCCATTACAAAAACATGCTGCAATCTTCCCTCTTCTTTTTGGGTAATATATTGCAATATAGTTTCTATCGATTCTTCCTTGGCATCATGAATAAATCCACATGTATTGATGATAACCGTATCCGCTTTGCCTTTTTCTCCTTCTTTTAAAACTTTAATATTATTAAGTTTCAATTGCCCCATCAACACTTCGGAGTCAACGGTATTTTTGGCGCACCCAAGTGTAACAACGCGAATAGTATGACGTGGAATCATTGATTGAGGATGTTAGTAAATTAGTGAAATAGCGAATTAGTGAAATAATGAAATAGTAAATTAGTGAATTAGGTGTTAGGGATTACACAGATAATTGATAATTAGTATTTCCCTCCATGCTCCATGCTCCATGCTCCATGCTCCATACTCCATGCTCCATGCCCATTACGCAAATAGAGACTCCACAAATTGCTCTCTGTCAAAAATTTGTAAATCTTCTATTTTTTCACCTAATCCTATAAAACGAACAGGGATTTGGAATTGATCCGAAATACCTATTACTACACCACCTTTAGCGGTTCCGTCTAATTTGGTGAGCACCAACCCCGTAACCTCAGTTGCGGCGGTAAATTGTCGGGCTTGTTCCACGGCATTTTGTCCGGTAGAAGCATCCAATACGAGCAACACTTCATGTGGTGCATCCGGAATAACCTTTTGCATCACCTTTTTTATTTTGCTCAACTCGTTCATTAGGTTCACCTTATTATGTAGTCGTCCTGCCGTATCAATAAGAACAACATCGGAATTGCGTATAACTGCCGATTTAACCGTATCGTAGGCTACCGCGGCAGGGTCGGAACCCATTTCTTGTTTCACGATGGGGATAGCATTTCGCTCAGCCCAAATATTTAACTGATCGATAGCCGCCGCACGGAAAGTATCGGCAGCGCCCAACAACACGGATTTCCCTTCTTTTTTAAACTGATGTGCCAATTTTCCTATGGTTGTAGTTTTCCCTACTCCATTAACCCCCACTATCATAATCACGTAAGGCTTGTCACGCTTCGGAAAATCAAAAGCCACATATTCGTCAGTTTCATTTTCATTTAATAATCCGGCAATTTCTTCTTTCAACAACTTATTCAATTCAGCAGTGCCGAAATATTTATCTTTAGCCACGCGCGCCTGTATGCGGTCTATGATTTTAAGGGTTGTTTCGACTCCCACATCGGAAGTAACCAGAATCTCTTCCAAGTTATCCAATACTTCATCATCAACGGTTGACTTGCCGGCAATAGCTTTTGTAAGTTGAGAAAAAACATTGCTGCGGGTTTTTTCCAACCCTTTGTCTAATGTTTCTTTCTTTTCTTTGCTGAAAAATGAAAAAATTCCCATGCGAATATGAATATTTTTTAAAAGTTTAAAATTAAAAATATTTTTTTACCCGCTACCTGTTTTAGTAGCATAAATAGAAAAAGCCTTTTCTGAAAACAGAAAAAGCTTATCCGTAAAACATAATTTATTAACTTTTTAAACTTATTTTTTTGCTAAAAAATCTTTTACTTGATCATTAAGAACAATAGATTCTTTAAACACGTAAGCTCCTGTTTTAGGTGAACGTGCCATACGAATAACTTTTGCATAATCTTTACCTGAAGAGGTACGTAAGGTTGCAACAACTTTCTTTGCCATGGTCTAAATTATTTTATTTCGCGGTGTAAAGTCACCTTTTTTAATATTTTATTGTATTTCTTTAACTCTAAACGTTCGGGCGTATTTTTCTTGTTTTTTACAGTAACGTAACGAGAAGTTCCGGGCATTCCGCTTGCCTTATGCTCTGTGCATTCCAAGATAACTTGTACACGTGCTTCTTTATTTTTCTTTGCCATTTTATCGTGTGCTTTTTTATTTTCAGGGGTGCAAAATTATAGCTTTATTATTTAATATCCAATATTTTTTATCGAAATTATTGCTTTTTTTCTTTAACAATTATATTGTTTATAATTTTTTATCAATAATGCTTTTTGACTTGGAGTATTTATATAACCATTCTTAAATTTATCCTGCTTTTATGTTTTCATTCTATCTATTTATCGATTCATAAGTCTCTATTTTAAAACACTCCGCATTTTCATTGCAAAAATACGTAATTTTGTTTTCTCTATGTGGCAATCATACAAAAAAGGCTTTGAAGCCTATTTAAGGCTCGAAAAATCATTATCCGAAAACTCCGTTGAAGGATATAAAAGCGATTTGGATAAACTTATTGATTATCTGCAAGTTTATTATCCTCAATTGCAACCCCAACAGGTTGGATTATCGCATTTACAAGATTTTTTAAAGCACATACATGCTTTGGGATTAACAGCACGTTCGCAAATGCGTATTATTTCAGGAATACGAAGTTTCTATAAATATCTTTTAATGGAAAACCTCATAGATGAAAACCCTACCGAATTGCTTGACATGCCTAAAATAGGACGTAAACTCCCTGTTTTCCTCACGGTGAACGAAATAGAAAAGATTATTGCGGCTATTGACTTATCCACCCCAGAGGGAGAAAGGAACAGGGCTATTATTGAAATACTCTATGGATGTGGCTTACGTGTATCTGAATTAATAAATTTAAGAATCAGCAAGATTTATTTTGAAGAAAGTTTTTTGCGCATTACAGGTAAAGGAGATAAGGAACGTTTAGTACCCATCGGGAAGACAGCTTTAAACCGTATAGCGCTATATATAAACCAAATACGCAATCATGTGGAAATTGTAAAGGGAAACGAGGATATACTGTTTTTAAACCGACGCGGCAAAAAGCTAACGCGCGAAATGATTTTCACCATTATTAAAGAGTTGGCTACCCAAGCAGGTATCAAAAAAAATATTTCGCCACATACCTTTCGTCATTCTTTTGCCACGCATTTGGTGGAAGCCGGCGCCGACCTGCGTGCCGTGCAAGAAATGCTAGGGCATGCAAGCATTACCACCACCGAAATTTACACACATCTTAACAGAGAATATTTACGCGAAAATATTTTATCGTATCATCCTTTATATAAACATTAGTAAGCCATAACAGATATACGGAAAAGTCCACTGCTAAACTTTTTCCATTGACCATCAGCATGAAAAGCGCTTTTAGAATATGCGATATATGGGATGTTTTTACTTTTTTTCGCGAGTGTTAATACGGGGGATAGAGGATAGAACAGGGGTGTTTTATCATAAGTAATGTTGTCGAACCGGTTTTGCCTGCCTAAATATTCTATTCCGATAAAAATACCATCTTCATCCATAGGTATTCTCATATCAAAAACATCCAATACGGTTTTATCGGTTAAAATTTTACTGCTGTAAATTAACTGCTTAGTATTTAATACTTCTCCAATTTCTTGATTTTCTGCAACCTTATAAATATTTATTCTAAAAACACTATAACTACTTTCTTTATAAACGCCTCGTAATCCATCGCTATTCAATCCCAGTATAATTTTACTGAGTGTAACTTTTTTATTTAATGTATTGGGAATGTAAAGCGCATATTCCATGCCCGCATCACCACAATAATAATTGCGATTATCTCTAGGCAAATCATAAAAGCCAAGCATATTTTCTTTTACATTGCCCGCCACACTTACACCTTGAATATTGTAAGCAATTGGTTTTAGTAAAATTATATGTGTTGCCTCATCTATATCTATAATCTTATTTTCATATCCTATGCAGGATAATTTGATTTGGGTTCCTGCCTTAACTGGAAATTGCCCTTTTTCATCTGCATAAACGCCCGTTTGTGTAGTTACAAATCCAACACTCACATAGGGTATCGGTTGTTTGGTTATAGAATCTTGTACTATAATATTTTGAGAATATAGCGGACAGGAAAAAAATACAAAAAGGAGTAAATATACAAAAAACTTATGCATAAAACTTACATATTACTCCAGCTTACCAAAATCAATTTTCCGTTTTCAAAATAAAAATCGGCTTGGGCGTCGTCAAAAGTAATACGGTGGTCGCCCCAGGGCTCATCATCTTCGTCAATATCGCGATAGCCGTTTTCGTTCATCAGTTTAACAATCTGATCTTTGTTACATTCAAAAACCTTAATTCCAAAAAGCATGGCATCGTTGTTTTCTATTTCTATACCATACAATACCGGATTTCCGTCCTGTATGTCAAAAAAGAAATTCAATCCCTGCTCAGGATAATACCAAACAATACACTCTACAGTATCGTCATTATTGGCATTTTCCAGTTCGTCCGTATCCGATGGCAAACCAATCATATTTTGAATGGTTTCAGGCGTATATCCGAATCGGATGTCAGACAAGCCCTTTTTTAATTCGATATGTAAGTTCATTGTGTTCTATTTTAAAGGTGAATCGGGTTCTTTAGCCATTATATTGTATGATAACTTATCAAGCAATGAAGGTGCGATAAAACTCAACAGCACGCTTAATTTCCCTTCAATCAGGGTTAAAATCATGTTGCGTTTGCGCCGTACAACACCTTTATATATTTTGCGCGCCACTGCTTCTGACGACATCATTTTGTCTTCAGCCCTCGGAGTTTCGCCCTGCATGGATCCATCAGCTTTTAACGCTACCTTGCGAATGTTAGACTCCGTGAAACCCGGCGCCACCACTAACACGTGTAAGCCTTTCCGCATGTTTTCAACCCTCAGCGTGTTCAAAAAGCCTCGCATCGCATATTTAGAAGCCCCGTATGCCGTGCGCGCAGGTAAGCCCATGTATCCGGCTATGGAGATAACGCCCACTACCGAACCTTTGGTTTGCAGCAAGTATGGAAGCGCATATTTGGTACAATATACCGTACCGTAGAAGTTAATATCCATCACTTTGCGCATCACGTCAAGTTGCATATCTTCGAACAAGGCACGTTGCGAAATACCCGCGTTATTTATTAATATATCTATCTTACCGTATTTTGCAACTGTTTTAGCTATAAGATTTTTACAATCGTCCTCCTTGCTCACATCGGTTTGCACAGCTATGGCATCGATATTTTTTTGTTTCAAGCCAGCCACAACTTCATCTAACAACCCCATATTGCGTGATGCAACTACTATTTTAGCTCCCTTTTCGCCAAATTCAAAAGCCAAAGCCCTGCCAATGCCCGACGATGAGCCGGTGATTATCACCACTTTATCTCTCATTTATAATATCATATTTAAGTATGACAATAATAATCCATTTTCATGAATATTCCAAATATTTGGAACATTCTTTTTTAAAATAACTAACTTTGTCGGTTAAAATATTTAATATGTTAACCAACAGACAGTTATTTTTATCGCATGTAGCCCAAACAAGTGATACACCCCTTGCTTTGGAAATAGAAAAAGCCGAAGGTATTTACTTATACGATACTACCGGTAAAAAATATATGGATTTGATTTCGGGTATTTCCGTAAGCAATACAGGACACAGACACCCCCAAGTGGTGAATGCCATAAAAAAACAAGTGGATAACTATCTTCACCTCATGGTATATGGAGAGTATATACAATCGCCCCAAGTGAAACTTGCAGAAATGTTGGCATCCCTACTCCCCGCCACGCTCAATAACATTTATTTTGTAAATTCAGGCAGTGAAGCCGTTGAAGGTGGCTTAAAACTAGCCAAAAGATATACAGGACGAAAAAAAATAGTGGCTTTTCATAATGCATATCATGGAAGCACGCACGGAAGCCTGAGTATAATGGGCAACAACGATTTCAAACATGCTTTTAAACCTTTGCTTGAAGGCATTTCGCATATCCATTTCAATAAAATTGAAGATTTAAGCATTATTGACACCGACACGGCTTGTGTGATTATAGAGCCTGTGCAGGGCGAAGCGGGAATTATGCCCGCTGACAAGGAATATTTGAAAGCGTTAAGAAAAAAATGCAACGAAACAGGCACTCTACTCATATTTGATGAGATACAAACAGGCATAGGACGGACAGGCACAATGTTTGCCTTTGAAGGATATGCTGTAGTACCTGACATTTTGCTGCTTGCCAAAGGCTTGGGTGGAGGAATGCCCTTGGGCGCTTTTATTTCGTCAAAAGAAATTATGCAAAGCCTCACGCATAATCCTATATTGGGGCATATCACTACATTTGGCGGGCATCCGGTGTGCTGTGCTGCGGCGTTGGCTAACCTGCAAGTAGTGATAGAAGAAAATCTTGTATCGCAAGTAGAAAGAAAATCAGCGCTTTTTGTTCAATTATTGCAGCAAAATAAATCTATACAAAGCATAAGAAAATCGGGGTTGATGATTGCCCTGCAAATGGATAATTATGAGCAGGTAAAACGTGTTATTGATATGTGCATTGATAATGGAGTTATTTTAGACTGGTTTCTGTTCAACGATTCCTCTATTCGCATTGCCCCTCCCCTTACAATTAAAGAAGAGGAAATAAAAGCAGCATGTAACATAATTTTAAAAGCATTGGAAAACAATTCGTTTTTCTGTTGAAATTTATATATTTGCAATATTGAATTACTATAGCAATGCCCATACAACTTTCCAAAAAAAATCCTATTTTTCCTGATGTTGAAGATGCTGACGACTCCGGACTGCTGGCTGTAGGCGGAGATTTACACATTACTACACTTATTCACGCATACAGCAAAGGAATATTCCCATGGTACGAGGATGGAATGCCTATTTTGTGGTGGTCGCCCGACCCACGTATGGTTATTTTTCCACACAAGATGATTATTTCGCACAGCCTTAAGCAAAGCATCAAAAAAAAGGAGTTTGAAGTAAGCATTGATAAGGCTTTTGAAGAGGTAATCGAAAATTGCTCTTCTACTCCCCGCAAAGGAGAAGAGGGCACATGGATTACGCCCGAAATGAAACAGGCATATATAAAACTCCACAAAGAAGGATTGGCACATTCTGTAGAAGCCTGGCAAAATAACGAATTGGTAGGCGGTTTTTATGGTGTAGCTTTGGGGAAAATGTTTTTTGGCGAATCTATGTTTCACAAAGTAACCAATGCCTCTAAAGTAGCATTATTTCACTTTGTTGAAAAATTAAAAGAATGGGATTTTAAAGTTATAGACGCGCAAATGTACACAAACCATTTGGAAAGCCTTGGCGGAGAGCTTATTGCACGCGGCGAATATATTAAAATACTAAATGAAGGTGTTGCCATACCGGATATCGTAGGTTCTTGGGAAAACAGAATATAAGGGAAGATGAAAAGTTAAACAGGAACAATAAGTGTATGCACCTTTCATGGTGTGATAGCTAAAACCATTTTAGTTTTTAAATTTAAAGGATAGTGCGGATTTATAATCCATGTGCAATAAAAGAGAAAATTGTGTAAATTAGATAAAAATACAAAAGTTAAGTCGCAGATGCTATATGCGCACCGGACATAAAAGAATTAAGATGGGATTAAATTAATAAAATTATTCCCCCCTGAATTAACCGATTCATTAACTTTGTTACTACAAGTTTTAATTGTAATTTGGGTCATTAAAGAATTTGTTTCACCTTTTCATTAATTAATCATCTATTTTGAAAAAAACAGCAGTTGTTATTTTAAATTGGAACGGCAAAAAATTTCTCGAGAAATTTTTGCCAAGCGTTATAGAACACTCATCAAACGTTGCCGACATTGTTATTGCCGACAACGCTTCAACCGATGATTCCATCACGTTTTTAAAAAACACATACCCGCAACTATCCATTATACAAAACGAGCAAAACGGAGGATTTGCAAAAGGATATAACGACGCGCTCAAGCAAATAGATGCCGAATATTATGTATTGTTGAATTCTGATATAGAAGTTACCCCTCACTGGATTGAACCGGTAATAGAGCTTATGGACAGCGACCAAAACATAGCTGCTTGTCAGCCTAAGCTCCGCTCCTACTACGAAAAAGAAAAGTTTGAATATGCGGGTGGAGCCGGTGGTTTTATAGATAAATATGGCTACCCTTTTTGCAGAGGACGTATTTTTGACACCCTTGAAACGGATAACGGGCAATACAACGACACATGCGAAATTTTTTGGGCTACCGGCGCCTGCATGTTTGTAAAGGCTTCCATATATCACCGATTAGGTGGTTTGGATGAAGATTTTTTTGCACACATGGAAGAAATAGATCTTTGCTGGCGCATGAAAAACAAAGGGTATAAAATTATGTATTGCGCCGGATCTACTGTATATCACGTGGGCGGAGGTACATTACCCAAAAGTTCTCCTTTTAAAACCTATTTGAATTTTAGAAATAATATTGCACTCCTATACAAAAACCTCCCTAAAGGCAAACTAATTTCTGTTTTTGCATTACGTTTTCCTTTAGATGGCATAGCCGCGGTAAAGTTTATGCTGGATGGCAGCTTCCAAGACCTTTGGGCTGTGGCAAGGGCACATTTTTATTTTTATAAACATCATAAAACTATAAAAAGAAAACGCAAAATGCTTGTGCAACAAAAAGTTTCCTGCGTTTATGACCAACTCTTGCTAATTCCTTATTATCTAAAGAAAAAGAAAGTTTTTAACCAATTAGATAAAAGAAAATTCCAATAAATGCAGCACAATATTATGCTAAATGAATTCTATTATATTTAACAAAAATAAAGCTATTTTCCTCCCAAGTATTGCGCTGTAGTTTTGACGCCTGCATATGCATAAGCAAAAGCCGCCAGAAAAGCATTATGCACATCTGCTGCTTTTATCTGATAGCCATTAAAATCCAAATCACGGGTGGCACAAGCATCGCTAATTACCGTAACGTCAAAGCCAAAGTCTTTGGCTGCACGCACGGTGGCATCCACACACATGTGTGTCATCATGCCGCAAATAACCACATGTTTTATGTCGTTTCTTTTCAAATCATCAAGTAATGTTGTTTCTTTAAAGGCATTAGGGAAATGTTTGATAACAATGTTTTCACTACCCATAGGCTTTACATTTTCATGAATACGCGAACCAAATGCAACATCGGGATATTTTTCCATTGCTTTTTTAGAAAGGTGCTGTACATGAATTACCATTTTTCCTTCGCTACGAAACTTATCTAACAATTTACGTGCATTTAAGCTGGCTTCGATAGGATTAACCAGCGGCATACTTCCTTTTTCAAAATAATTATTCTGAATATCAACAATGATAAAGGCTGTATCGGATTTATGTTGTGCAAATGCACCAAAAATAGTGATAAAAAAGATGGCGCTAATAAGAACGAGACGTTTCATATTTAATGATTTAAGGGTTATATAAATTGAAAAACTTGAAAATAATTACAAAGCAGCTAAAAATGAATATCCATATTCATGTAATATTACTTAAAACAATATAAAAACAATGATGTTAGAAAAAAGGATTAAAAATTAAGTACTAAACAATAATTACCTTATATTATTTTTAAAACCACATAGATATATAGATAAGATTTAATGAAGCCAAAAATGAATGTTCAGAGATAAGATAAGGTAATACAGACAACATCAGGGAGAATCTTTGAAGCATAGCTTCAAAGTTATTTAAACCTTATTAAACCTGATAAACAAAAATTTATATCCCTATGTGGTTAAAATAAATTAAACTATTTTTTGCTCGCTACTTAACAAAAAATAAAGGCATAAATTAAAAACCTTAATTAAACCTTTGCTAAAACGTATGGTCATATAGCAAAATATAATATTAATATAAAGTAAAATTTTATGGTTAGCAAAATTTTCAATTCTCTGTTTCTCGTATTCTTTTTAATTATCTCCCTATGCGGATGCACCAAAAATACGGATGAAAATACATCACAAAATCCCACCACCCTTTCACAGCCATCCATTCCGCCGGCAGGCAAATTATATGTTGGCGCATTTTGCAACCAACTGCAAAACCCTGATAATCCGCGCGACCCTGCTCAAATGGCAGCTTCGGTTATTGCATTAGAAAAAGATTTGGGACATTCTTTAGCTATTATTACGCATTATTACAGCGCCAACAGTACTATAGAAAGTGATGAACTCGCTGCCGACGCTAAAAACGGACGTATTCCCATAATTACATTAACAAGTGGCGGAGATGCAGATGCAACATTGGCAGGAGAAAGAGATGAAATGTTTAGAGAAAGAGCGCGAGAATTTAAAAAATTCGGGAAACCGATTTTTTTAAGATATTTTACGGCTATGAACCGACCGGGTATTAATGGAAGGCACGATAAAGATTTAGGATACGTTGTAGGAGCCTCGCCCGAAACGGATGCTTTGCGCGCCGCCAAATACGTAAAATTATGGCGTTATGTACATGATATTTTCAAATCAGAAGGCGCAACAAATGTGGCTTGGGTATGGTCTGTAGGAGATGAAAAGTCAAAATGGGACGACTTTGCAAAACCTTATTACCCCGGCAATGATTATGTAGATTGGATTGGACTTAACGGTTATAACCAGCACGAAGATACAGATGCCATATTTACGGAAAGATTTGCTCCTTTTTTTAACTACTGGCTGCAACAAACCGGCAAACCTGAGATGATGACAGAAACCGGAGGTCCTACAAACACACAATCGCAAGCCAATTGGCTTAATGAGGCGCATGCGAATATACAAGCCACCATACCGGGATTGAAAGCACTTAATTATTTTAACTCCATAGGTTCGCTCAATAACTTCTTCCTCACCGGAAACGGATTACAAGCCTTTATCAATATGGCTAACGACCCTCATTTTTCTTGGCGCCCATAAAACCGTAAAAATAGCAACCGCCGCCATCTCAAACCTATATACACTATCAAACAAACAGTTTTGCGCAAATAGTTTGAAACTATGGGAGCGTTTAGAAATTACTTTTAATTTAAACTACACATACTTGTAAGCACATTAAGGCTGGATGCCATTGTGTTTTGTACCCAAACATCATTGTATGATTGCCCTTGAAAGCTGCGTGATTAATATATATAATAATTTCACATAATTTAATACAATTGATTAGTCATCCTTATTACATAGAGCTACAATTTCATCAAATTGATCGGGTGAAAACCAAGTATATGCATGATCCCGCCTTAGCCATGTCATTTGTCGCTTGGCATAGCGGCGTGTATTGGTTTTGATATCGGCAACAGCTTGCGCTAGGGATATGTTGCCATCCAGATAAGCAAAAATTTCTTTGTATCCTACCGTATTTAAGGCATTCATATTTCTATTCGCTTTCAGGGCTTTTACCTCCTCCAATAGACCAGCCTGCATCATTGTATCTACACGCGTTTCTATGCGACTAACCAATTGTTCCCTCGGCATTTGCAATGCAATTTTTACAATATCGAATTCCCTTTTCTTTTCCGCATGCATGCGATATTTTGAATATTTATCGCCCAGGGTAATACATACCTCCAGGGCACGTGTAAGTCGCGCGGGGTTGTTTAAATCTACAGTCTGATAATATTCCGGATCAAGATGAAGCAATATTTTTTGCAACCCTTCTATGCCTTCATCCGTCAGTTTTTTCTTCAAGAAATCTCTTGTTTCTTTTGTAGGGTCGGGAAAATCGTCAATACCATTGCACACCGCATCGATATACAATCCTGAACCACCTACCATAATTACCTTGTCATACTCTTTAAATAGTTTTTCCAGCAGTTCTAAAACATCATTTTCAAATTTATACACATTATAGTAATCTGCAACAGACAGGTTATCGATAAAATGATGCCTGACCAGGGAAAGTTCTTCGGCAGATGGTTTTGCCGTCCCCACGTTCATTTCTTTATAAAACTGGCGGGAATCGCACGATATAATTTCGGTATTCAACGCTTGCGCCAAACGTATGGCAACAGCGGTTTTTCCCACTGCTGTAGGACCTGCTATTACAATAAGTTTTTTATAATTTACATCCACTGCGCGGACGTGTTACGGTTACCACTCAGCATCGTCGCCGGCAATATTCTCAAAACCCTCCTCCAAATCGTCCTCATCCAACATATTTCCATCATCATAATCATCCAAAAGTTCTGCATCTTCATCCCCAATGATATTGTTAATGTTAGGTTGTTTTATGTTTGAAAGCAAAACACCCTGTGATTTTGAACATAAGGGGTATGTTTTTTTAGGATCGGTATCCAGTATCTTCACCAATTCAATGTAAAAAACTTGCGGATTAAGGAAATCATATTCAAAAATCAGCCGTTGATGGGGGTCGTCAATGGCATCTTTGAGCGCGGTTTCCTCCATAATGCTCACGGGTATGGATTTTTTAGAATTTATGTCTTCTTCATCCATTTCCGTATTAGCCTCTTCAATGCCCATGTCTATCAACGTTATTTCTTTTTGCTTGCCCCAGTTGGAATTGCAAATAAAAAACGATGACAACTCATTTCCTTTAATACCGCTACACGAAAGGATAATATCCTGAAATTCCTTGAATGTACTTCCCGGTCTTATTTCTACTTCTCTCAAAAAATCATCCTGCTCTTCGTGTAATATTTTAAATTTATATGCTTTCATTTTTTTATATCAATGTGTGTATTATTATCATGTAAAATTAAAAATTATATCAATTTATTCTCCAAAAAAAGAAAAAAACTATGGCTTTTTGCATTGTAATCCCATTTTTTTACCTTCGTCCAGCATAAATTGATAGGCTTCTTCATAATTATTTCCTATAATTCCTTCCAAAATAGCCTCTCGAATAGCTGTTTTAAGAATACCTACCTCTTTACTCGGCGACAAGCCAAATGTTTCCATTATCATTTCGCCTGTTACGGGAGGCTGCCAATTGCGTAGCTTATCTTTTTCTTCTATTTCCTTGAGTTTGGCGCGCACAAGTTCAAAATTAGCCATGTAGCGTTTTACTTTCTCCGGATTTTTAGATGTGATATCCGCTTCGCATAAGGTCATCAAATCATCAATATCATCTCCGGCTTCAAAAAGCAAACGTCTTACTGCCGAATCGGTTACAACATCCTCAGCTAACACGATAGGTCGCAAATGCAGTAATACCAGCTTTTGCACGTATTTCATCTTCTCGTTTAAGGGCAATTTCAGATGCGCGAAGATAGCAGGAATCATCTTCATGCCTTTAAATTCATGTCCGTGAAAACTCCACCCCACACCCGGTTCGAAACGTTTGGTTGCCGGCTTGGCTATATCATGCAGCAATGCCGCCCAGCGCAGCCACAAATTGTCAGTATGCGGTGCAATGCGGTCAACTACTTCAAGAGTATGTTTAAAATTGTCTTTGTGTCCTTTGCCGTCAATATATTCAGCGCCTTTGAGCGCTACGAACTGCGGAAAAATAAGAGGCAAAATGCCTGTGGTATCAAGCAGGTTAAACCCAATGGAGGGCTTATCGCTTAAAAGTATTTTATTGAGTTCATCATGCACGCGCTCCATCGTAATAATAGAAATACGATGCGCTTTACGCTTAATGGAATCAAGCGTTTCAGGAAATATTTGAAACTGCAACTGCGAGGCAAAACGTATGGCGCGCATCATACGCAAGGGGTCGTCCTCAAAAGTAATATCGGGATCCAAAGGCGTACGAATCAAAGAGGCTCCTAAATCAGCAATGCCGTTGAAAGGGTCTATCAAATCGCCGTAATTTTCTTTTTGCAAACTTATAGCCATGGCATTAATGGTGAAATCACGGCGTTTTTGGTCGTCTTCCAACGAGCCTTTGGAAACTTGCGGATTTCGCGAATTACTCCGATAAGACTCTTTGCGGGCGCCCACAAACTCCACTTCCCATTCGTCGTACACAAACATGGCGGTGCCAAAATTTTTGAAAACACTCACCTTTTTTACTTTCAGCAAGCGGGCGGCCTCATTTGCCAGCGCGATGCCATCGCCCGAAGTAACAATATCTATATCCTTACATGGACGCTGCAACAAGCTATCGCGCACATAACCGCCAATTACAAATGCATCCGACTGCAAATGAGACGAGGCTTCTGATATTTTTTCAAATACCTTGTGTTGAATGCGCTGTAATAATTGATTTTTCATACGTCATTGTTTACTTTTAAAGGGCATATGGAACTCCGCATGGTTATTGTCATTGCCTTGTGCGGAATACTTGCTTTCCATGCTACGTTTCATTGTTGCAAAAATACAAAATCAATTTTATCCGAAAAAGAAAAGCATTTTTATTGCCTCTAAAACCGTATTTTATTTCTATTATAAAACGTAGCAAATAGACGAAACATTACATGTTATACTGAAGCAAGCAGAAGAAATTTATTACGCGGAATATAAATATGTTAAAATAACAAATAAAATACCATATCTTTCACCAAATTATTAAAAATACGAATCAAAATATTTTTATATTTAATTGATTTACAAATGATTATAAAATATTCTAATTTTTTAGATTGTAATATGGTATGTAAAGAAAATATATGTATATTTGTGCGTTGTCTGCAATTTTACAGCCAAACAGGTGGTTTTTAAAGGAAAGCAGGGGTGTTTTTGCGAAAAGATTTTTGAATACAAAGCGAAAATAAAATAGATTTTCGCTTTCAAACTTTCAAAGAGTACTTTGTAGAAAGTTTTCCTTTCAATGCAAATACTTGCAAAAAGTTTGGCGAAGGTAGCGAAAAAAAATGAGAAAGTCAAATTGTGTAATTTTTTTCGGCAACTATGAATCAAAAATTAGGGGAAACACACCTTTCCGTTGTTCGTTTCATAACTTCGCAAAGCGTTGTTTTGCAAAATGAAAAAACGAACAAAAAACCTACTTTTTGGATATAAAACTGTAAAAGTTTTTGTAAATTCGTCAAGCGATATTTACCAAAAACTTCAGACAACAGGAGTTTTGCAAAATTTTTTCTGCCGCAGGCGCAACACAGAAAAAACTTCGCAAAGCTCCGAAGCGTTAGGGGGCATGCGGAGACAGCATAGTGCGACTTGTAGACGATAAAGCGAAGATAAAAAAGGCGGATAACAAATAAAATAAAAGGCGATATAAAGAAGACAAATGCCATATAAAGAACAAATACAAACATTGCAAAATCCAACTTTTCAAAAAATAGTTGAGATAGCAAGAGAAAATTTGCCACTTGACAAGCGTGCAAAACCATGGTCTTTCGTAAATCACGGAATTGATTTATTGCAAACAGAAGATGAGTTAAATTGCTACATTTCTGCATACGGAAATATGCATGAAGCAAAAATAAAAATGGCTCTTTCTTCAATTCATAACCCCCTCGATGTTTTCAAAAACAATATAACAATCATAGATTGGGGTTGTGGGCAAGGTTTGGCGACAGTCTGTTTTTTCGATTTTTTAAATCAGAATAATATTCCGAACAGAGTTCGGAATATTATTCTGATTGAGCCGTCTAAAATGGCTTTGAAAAGAGCTAAATCCCTGACAAATGCTTATATCAAAGACGAAAGCAAAATACAAACGGTCAATAAATTTTTGGACAACGTAGAAAAATCTGATATTGACAATTTACAATCACATACAGTACATTTTTTTTCAAATATTCTCGATATCTCTACCGTTAATTTGAAGAAATTGGCACAACTTGTTGGAGAAAATATAAACGGAGAGCATTATTTTATCTGTGTTGGTCCGATAAACTGTGGTTCAACAAGGATAGAAGAATTTGCAAAACATTTAAATATTGCAGATGAACAAATTATCAAAAAAAATCAAGGTCAATTAATCAATACAAGAGGCACAATTAAATTATTAGTATTCAAAATAAAAGGACAAGAAATTGAAATTATTAAAACAGATTTCTATCCGTCAGTTCCCAGTAATACAAACTATATTTATATGATAGAAAAAATATTAAAGAAGATCAATCCATTGGATTTGAATTCAATGGATAAAATAATTCAATTCTACAAAACTGCAATTGAATTGGAACAACAAAAAGAGCCAGATATAAAAGAATTTTTCCAATATCCAATAAGCGACAGAAACAACCAAGCTTTTTCGTTGGACTTACAAAAGAACAACAATTTTTTAGAAGAATTTAAAAAAGGTAAAGATAAAATTATTACAAAGTGGCCAAAGGATTTATTTATTGGTTTAATGGCAACTTTGAATGACAAATCTTACCTATTGTTGAATTACATTATTCCTTATGATGACGTTAAAGACTTAGATGTAAATACGCAACAAATACCTTGTAAATTGTCCGACTTTTCGATTTGTCTAAAATCATTCGAGGAATTAGAGTTATCCGAAGAGCAAATTTCAGAAATAGAAGAGGCTATAAAACAAGAAAATTCCATTGAAGGAATATCTAATGTCTTAAAAACCAAGATAGAAGGTGCTACTCTTCATGATACATTATATTTAGCATTAAGTTCAAAAAACCCCACATTAAGTCAGATTTATTCAGAGTTGAACAAGTTAAGTAGCGGTAACATAATAAAAGGAAGTTTGTTGGAATGTTTTTTAACAAATCAAAAAATTGAAAATCAAATCAACAATTTACAAGAAGAAGATTTAATACAAATAAGTAACATTGATGACAGTCAAAAAAAGGCAGTATTAACTTCTTTTAATAACAAATTATCTGTAATAACGGGACCTCCGGGAAGTGGAAAAACGCAAGTAATCCTAAATATTTTAGCTAATGCCGTATTGCAAAACAAAAAAGTATTAGTTGCAAGCAAAAATAACAAAGCCGTAGATAATGTAAAAGAAAGATTTGATAAAATTGATGAGTTTGGATATTTTTTAAGGTTTGGCTCCAAACAAGTTCTATCGGAAAAAACTATTCCTGCAATGCAAACCATAATTAACAGAATACCAACTCTTGAAGACAACACACAGGAAATTTCCGATTTGAAAAAACAAATTAATGCTCAAAAACAAATAATAAAAGAAAATAAAGCTAAACTTGCTAAAAGAGATGATTTGTTAAGTAAATTGTCTGTATTTGAATTGAATATTCAAACAATTGGACAACAAATCAAAAACTTAGTGGCAAACAATGCAGATATTGATTTTTTCAAACAATCATTTGACATAAACAAATTAGATAATTTTAGTGGTTTGCTTAAAACGCAAAGAAATAATTTAGAGGCAAAATATTCGGGATTGAAAAAAATATGGTTTAATTGGTTTAGTAAACAAAAATATGCGAGAGAGATTTTAAATACAATCGAGGAATATCCTTTTGAAATAAGAAATTACCTGCAAACACAAAATTTCAAATCGCAAATTTCAGAGTTTGACAAGGGCGATGATATTATTCAACAGTACTCACAACTAATTGCTGTTTTCTCAAGTGCTATTACATATATTCAAGATTATTCAAATTTAGAAACCAAACTCAATATTTCACAACACAAATTAGCGGATAGTAAAAAAACAGTTGAAGAAATAACGACTAATGAGCCAACTATTTTAAGAGATATAGAGAAAAGCAATCAGGAAATAATAAGATTAGGAAAACCCTTACTTGTAGAGCTAATAAAAGACAAATTAAAAAAATCTAAAATTTCAGATATTAACAACTACAAAGACTATTTGCCTGATAATATTCCTTGGCGACACGAAGAATTAGGTTATTTTACTAATGCTACAAAATCATTTCTTGATATTTTCAATATTACGTCCGTAACAAGTTTGTCTGCAAAAGCGGCTTTCCCTCTCAAAGATGAATTGTTTGATATGGTTGTTATCGACGAAGCCTCTCAATGTGATATTGCTTCAGCTATTCCATTGATTTTAAGAACAAAACAATTAGTAGTAATTGGCGACCCATTGCAATTAAAGCATATTTCTATGGTAAATGATTATGAAGAAACATTTATTAAGGAACATTTATTAGTTAGTAATTGTGCATTTTTGCAATACAACAGAAAATCGTTGTGGGATTATAGTAAAGATTTGCTTGCACTTGCTGCGTCGCCAAACAATGTGCCGATAATGATAGACCGACATTACAGATGTCACCCACATATCATTGGCTACTCAAACGAAACATTTTACACACGAATGCTTGGAACTCAACTACAAATATGCACGACAGATACACAGTTTAACTTACAACCAAAAGGAATTATTTGGATAGATGTTAAAGGAGAGCAAAAAGCAAGTAATATAAATGTCAATAACGCAGAAGTATTAAAATCTATCGAAATAGCAACGCAACTTGCCACTACTCATAAAAACATATCTATTGGAATTGTTACTCCATTTAGAAATCAAGCAGAGCAATTAAATGCAAAAATTCCAAATCAATTCAGAGACAGAATAGTTGCAGATACGGTATATAAATTTCAAGGTGACGAAAAAGATGTAATAATTTACAGTTTGGTAGTAACAGATAATTCTCCGTCAACAAAAATTAATTGGATTGATAATTCCGTCCCTAATTTAGTAAATGTTGCCGTAACAAGGGCACGAAACACCTTATATGTTGTAGGAAACAAAGAATATATCAAACAAAAGTCCAATTTGACAAAACCGCTTGGAAAACTTGTTCAGTACGTTGATAGATAAACGCATGAATTTTAATGTATTCATAAAATGCAAGCTAAAATAAAACTAACAACCGACAACGGCGAGCAAGTTGATGCACAAGCACCAATTATTATTTCAGCGAGTAGAAGCACAGATATTCCAGCATTTTATGCAAAATGGTTTATTAATCGGCTAAAAGCAGGTTATTGTGTTTGGTACAACCCTTTCAATCAACAACCAATGTATGTTGCGTTTAAAAACCTGAAAGCAGTTGTATTTTGGTCTAAAAATCCAAAACCGCTTATACCCTATCTTTACGAGTTGGACGAACGAGGCATTCATTATTATTTTCAATATACACTCAACGATTACCACAAAGAGCTATTAGAGCCAAATGTTCCGTCAGTAGAAAAGGGCATAGAAACTTTTCAGGAATTATCTAAAAAAATTGGGAAGGAAAAGGTCATTTGGCGTTTTGACCCTCTTATTATGACTGACAAAATCGGTGTTAATGAATTGTTACAAAAAACTGAAAACATTGGCAATCAATTAATAGGATATACAGAAAAATTGGTTTTCAGTTTTGCTGACATTGGTAATTTTTACAGAAAAGTTGAGAATAACCTCAAACGCCTAAGTATAAATTATCAAGAATTTACACCGCAAACAATGACTGAATTTGCGAAAGGACTTTGTGAATTGAATAGAAAATGGGGTTTCTCACTTGCTACTTGTTCTGAACAAATTGATTTAGAGCAATTTGGTATTGAACATAATTGCTGTATTGACGGCGAACTAATGAAACGCATTTTTGCCAAAGATGACGATTTTGTTTATTATCTTTATTATGGTAAGTATCCCGAAAAGAACATATTATTTCCGAATGAGTTACCAAAGAAAAAGGTAAATTTAAAAGACAAAGGACAACGAAAAACTTGCGGTTGTATGATTAGTAAAGACATAGGAATGTATAATACCTGTCCGCATTTCTGCGTGTATTGCTATGCGAACACCTCAAAAGAAACAGTAGAGAAATATAGAAAATTGTATTCAGAGAATCAAGAAAGTATTATCAATATATGCCCAGCCGCCAACATAGCTACCTGTCGCACAACCCCATTCAAAACAAAATGAGAAAACCATAACGCAATTAATCCTACTTTTTTTTCAATGAAAAAAACTATTTTTATATTATTCCTATTATCCTGTTTATTTCAAACGGGTTTTGCCCAACACTTCGATAAGGCTAAGTTGGATAATTACTTCAATATCTTGGAGAAAAATAATAAGTTTATGGGAAGTGTGGCGCTTTCAAAAAACGATACCATCATTTACACAAAAACAATTGGATATACTGACGTTGAAAACAAAATAAAAGCCAATGAAAATTCTACATACAGAATTGGTTCAATTTCTAAAACCTTTACCTCTGTATTGGTTTTAAAAGCAGTGGAAGAAAATAAATTAGACCTTAACCAAACCATTGATAAGTATTTCAGTACTATCAAAAATGCCGAAAAAATTACCATAAAACATTTGCTCACCCACCGAAGCGGAATACATAATTTTACAAATGATAAAGACTATCTGACTTGGAACACACAACCCAAAACCGAAAATGAAATGGTGGCAATTATGTCAAAAGCAGGTAGCGATTTTGAACCTGATAGCAAAGCAGCCTACAGCAATTCAAATTTTGTGCTTTTAACCTATATTCTTCAAAAAACTTTTAATAAGCCCTATGCCCAATTGCTGCAAGAATACATCATTAAACCTGTGGGCTTGCAAAACACATCGATGGGCGGAAAAATAAACCCCGCTAACAACGAATGTAAATCGTATGTTTTCAATGGTAGCTGGAAAGCTGAAACGGAAACAGATGTCTCCATTCCATTAGGCGCAGGTGGGATTATTTCTACTGCCGGCGATTTAACAAAGTTTGCCAATGCCTTATTCAGCGGAAAAATTCTAAACCCCAACAGTCTTGAAATAATGAAAACAATAAAAGAACATTATGGAATGGGCTTGTTTAAAATTCCTTTCTATAACGAAACAGGCTATGGACACACCGGGGATATTGACGGTTTTACTTCTGTGTTTTCATATTTCTATGATAAACACATCTCTTATGCTTTAGTATCAAACGGAAGCAATTATAACAGCAATAATATATCTATTGCCGTATTGAGTGCGGCTTACAACAAGCCTTTCGAAATTCCGACGTTTTCAACCTACAATGTTACTTCTGAAGATTTAGACAAGTACTTAGGCATATATTCTTCTAAACAAATCAATTTGAAAATTACCATTACAAAAAACAATAATGTTTTGATTGCGCAAGCCTCGGGACAACCCTCATTTGCACTTGAAGCAACAGAAAAAGATAAATTCAGCTTTGAACAAGCTGAAATTGTTTTAGAATTTGCCCCCATACAGAAAACCATGATATTGAAACAAGCAGGTGGACAATTTCTCTTTACCAAAGAATAAAACTACTGCTTCAAATGTAAAAATGTGGAGCAACAACATTTTATTAAAAAATGTATCGCATTTATAATTTTATTTAAAATTAAATAAATCTACTTGAAAAAGATTAATCTGTTCTTATTAAAAAACAATTAAATTTTGGCTGAACATATTTAGAATCTTAAAAAAGAAAGAGCCATATAGCTGCATTGTTTTCTCACATTTTATTGGGGTTAATGGTTATAACAAAATATAGAGCATTAAAATGAATGCATTATAAATATATATTTCATAATATTAACTTTAATTAAGGCAGAATAATAAAAAAATTACTGCATTATTTTATTTATCTCAAACAAATTATACAAGAGTATAATATTTGTTTATTCTCCGTATTACAAAAAATAAATAATAACATTTTTTTACACTTCCTTTTAACTTTTTAGAGATTTTTGTGTCTAACAAACATTCACAATTAAAAACAACATGCTATGAATAAACTTATTATTACATTGATACTTGTGGTATTAACATTTACGAGTTGTAAAAAAGAAGAAATAGACAACCCGTTACAGCCACCATTAGGATTATATGAGAGTATGATATATCAAAAAAGTGAAATACAAATAATAGAAGTAGCATATACTACAAGACCCAATTTCAAAAATATGCAATACACCTCAGGTAAAACTAAGGAAAATGAAATAGGTCAAGACATATTAACTGCTAAAATGGATATTTATCTGCCTCCAAATGCTAATCCAAAAAATAAACAACCACTATTAATAAATATTCATGGTGGAGGATTTATTGGTGGTGATAAACGTGGCTGGCAAGATGAAGCATATACTTATGCAAGAGCCGGTTATATTTGCGCTTCTTTAAACTATCGTCTTACCGATAATCAAGGAAACCCTGACCCCCAATTAAGGTTATTTGCTGTGCAATGTTCATTAGAAGATATACAAAACGGAATTCGCTTTCTAAAAAAGAATGCAGATACTTATTTTATTGATACAAACCGAATCATAGTTTTAGGAAGTTCCGCAGGGGGTGCATTGTCCCTAATTAACGCCGTTGAATATGATGCACAAGTAGGGAAAAACGACTATATAAGTTATTCTAGTAAAACAAATGGTTCAATTTCTACTGGCGCTACTTTGATAAATGATGATCCCGCAAGCCAGCCGGGGTTATTGCATTATGACTCTTTTGATTCTCCCGTTTTACTTTTGCACGCAAAAGAAAACGATAGTTCTACAGGTGCAACATGGACTAATAATGTACTTCCTACCCAACAAGCAATTAAAAACGCTGGTAATTCTTGTACAATAGTTGCCCAACCCAATATGACACATACAGTGGGATTAGAATTGGGCGGTAATTATTGGCAATATATAAAACCATTTTTGTTTGAAAATCTAAGAATATCTGTAAAAATTTAAATTCTTTTTATACGTCTTAATTTATTCTAAAAGGTCTATGAAATAACGAATCACAAAAAATCAATAATTTAGTCATTATTTTGGGAGTAAATCTTTGATTCTCATGCTTAATTTCATACATCTTAATTTGGTTTTATTAATATCTTGTTTAATTCTAAAATCCACAGGTTAATAGTTGTATGCCAGCCCTGTCTAATGCAGGCAAGCTCTCGACAAACAGTTAACTATTCGTTCATAGACTATTTCTAAGGAACTCATAAAATCGCTTAGTTATTCAAACTGTTGCTCCATTTTAATTGTGTGTTAGAGAGGTCTCTTTGCTTAGTTCGCTAAGCTCCGCATGTATATAATTATTTACTTGGGTGGAAATTTTGAATTTTTATTAATTTCCTTGTTTTATTTATGATATTTGAATGAAAACGCTTTGCTTAGTTGCTCCATATTTTATTTTTGCAAAAAAATTGTTCATGCCATTTTTATACTATTGCTTTAAGTAAAGTAAGAAATATTAAAAATTTTAATTCACATTTTTATAGCTCACAAATAAAACTTGAAATAAAAAATACCGCTTATCTCTACTTATAGATAGGCGGTATTTTTATGTATATAGCTCAAATATTTGTTATATAATCTCGTCGTTGTCGTTTTTCACCGCGCATAAGTTGCCACACATGGTACAAACATTTTCGTTGCTGCTTTCCGAAGCATCACGGCGCGTTTTGGCAGTTACAGGATCCAACGCGCAGTCGTACATGGTTTTCCAGTCCAATTCGCGCCTTGCTTTCGACATTTTATAGTCCCTTTCGCGCGCACCATTCACGTTGCGCACAATATCCGCGCTGTGGGCAGCAACACGGCTCGCCATTACGCCTTGTTTCACATCTTCGATGGTAGGTAAACATAAATGCTCTGCAGGAGTTACATAACAAAGAAAATTAGCTCCGTTAATAGCTGCCATTGTGCCGCCTATGGCGCCCACAATATGGTCGTATCCCGGAGCCGAATCTGTAGTTAAGGGTCCTAATACGTATAAAGGTGCATCGCCGCAAATACGTTTCACCAACATCATGTTGCCGGCTATTTGGTCAAAAGGCATATGCCCGGGACCTTCAATCATTACCTGAACACCTTTTTTTCTGGCACGCTCAGCCAACTCACCCAATATAAGCACCTCTCCTATCTGCGCCCTATCGGTAGCATCAGCGCCGGCACCGGGACGCAATCCATCGCCTAAGCTTATGGTTACATCATATCTGGCACAAATATCAAGCACCCTGTCATATTGCTCGTATAAAGGGTTTTCTTTGTTATTATCCATCATCCATCTTTTCATCAACGAGCCTCCCCTGCTAACCACGCCACACAAGCGGTTGCTGTTTTCCAAAAAGCGCAGCGACGTGCGCGTAATGCCACAATGCAAGGTCATAAAATCAACGCCCATTTTAGCTTGTGTTTCTATTTCTTCAAACAGTTTTTCGGGATCCAAATCGGCTATTTTCTTATTTTCGCGCAAAATCATGGTAGCCACACTATATACAGGCACCGTGCCAATCATTACAGGCGAAAGACTTATAATCTTACCCAGTATCTCGTGCAAGTTGCCTCCCGTGGATAAATCCATCACAGCATGCGCGCCATAGTCAACGGCAATTTTCATTTTTTCAAGTTCTTCCTGAAAGTTGCAATGCTTTTCGGAGGTGCCTATATTGGCATTTATTTTTGTGCTTAAACCGTCGCCTATTCCGCATGCCGAAAAGTTGTGGTTTATATTTTTAGGAATAACAACTTTTCCTGAGGCTACCTGCTTCATAAGCCATGCAACATCTATATTTTCTTTTTCACTTACCGCCCTCATTTCGGGTGTAATATTTCCGGCAAGCGCGTGTTGAAGTTGTGTTATCATTTAGTTATTTTATTAATTCTTTAAATTCATTTAATTTCCCTTCAAAATCAAGGGTTTGCATAAAATGCCGTACCAAACAATAGTTCTTGGCGCCTGCATCTAAAACGGTTTTTATATTTTCAGGAAACAAGCCTCCAATAGCCACCACGGGTATATGGGCAAATGACAATACTTCTTTTAGTAATGCGGTTCCCACAGGATTATCCGGAATGGCTTTGGTGGTAGTTGCATATATAGGACCAAAACCAATATACGCCAAATCATCACGTTGCAAAGCTTGCTTTGCCTGCGCTATGGAATGCGTAGAAAATCCTATTTGCATATCACCTACAATGGTGCGCGCATCTTCAATGGTCATGTCCGACTGACCGATATGTAGAAAATCGGCGCCGCAAATGGCGGCAATGTCAGCACGATCGTCAATTACCAATTGGGTTTCAGTACCTCGTGTAATGCCACGCAAATCTTTGGCTATTTTTATCAGTTCCCTGTCGGGCAAATGTTTTTCACGCAGTTGCAACATTTTAATACCATGTTCCACACACTTTTCGGCAATTACCGTATGCGGAAGTTGCGGTTGGGTAAGTATGATATACAATCCAAAATCTTCCACCGCTTATTTATTTAAATTTTTGTAGATTAAATCCGCAACCTTTTCTCCTGAAAGAAGCATACCGCCAAATATAGGACCCATGCGGTAACTGCCGCTTACGCCATTTGATGCCATGCCACACACGTACAAGCCCGGATATATTTCTTTTGTATTTTCAATGGTGGTACGCTCTGCTTCTTCCACGGCAAGAGAACATTCGCCCATTACCTTACCGGTGGCGGTATTTAAACGTATATCGTTCTTACGCTCTAACGTGCGCGCCACTTCACAGTCATGACCGGTTCCGTCAATAACGGCTTTAGCCATTATTACCAAAGGGTCAACATGCATACCTTCGCGATGTACGGGCGCCCAGTTAATAACCAGCCCGCTTACTTTGTTATGATGAAATACTACATCTTCGATAGAGATACAGTTAAAAATGCGGGCTCCCGCTTTAGTTGCATGGTAAATAAGCGCTGATGTAGCATGCACGGAATCTACCGAATAAATACCGTCTGATACTTTTTTGTAATTGATGTTTAGCTCATCCAATACTTTCACGGCATCTTGCTGCACAATTATTTCATTAAACATCATGGCGCCGCCCCACATGCCGCCACCGGGAGCCAGTTTACGCTCGTATAGCGACACTTTAAGTCCTTTTTTAGCCAATAAATAAGCTGCATACAACCCTGACGGACCACCGCCCACAATAGCAACATCAACAGAAAGGCTGTTTTTTAATTTTTCAAAATAAGAATCAAGGATTCCCACAGATACAATTTGTTCCATAACTATTTACATTTAATTGATTATTCAACAATGTAAACCAGGAATGCTATGGGAAGATGCTAAACTTTCCTACGCAGGTACTAACCCGATCAGGTTCAAGGGTATTATCTCAGCCAATTACGGCACCCCTAGTTTGTGTTGCAAAGATATGTAAAGTTTTTTAGTAACCTAATATTTTCTGTTTATTATCTTATACCTTAACATTAACTCCATATTTATTTAAGTATAATACATATGTATAAAAAACAATATAATGTAATTATTATTCAGTGCTTAACTACTTTAGAATAAATAACAGAAGCCGTGAATTTAGCATTCACATAACAGTAGGCTATAACCGCGTAAAAAGTACAATAAACTTTTATTTCTTTTTCAGTACCAAATCTATTACATCAATCATATCGCTGAAATAATGGAATTCTATCCCCTTGATATATTCGGGTTTTATTTCGTCAATATTACGTTTATTTTCTTTTGACAGAATAATATCGGTAATTTTAGCACGTTTGGCTGCCAGGATTTTTTCTTTTACCCCGCCCACAGGCAATATTTTTCCGCGCAAGGTAATTTCTCCCGACATGGCAAATTTATGGTTTACCGGACGTTTGGTAAATGCTGATGCCAACGCGGTGAACATGGTTATACCTGCCGAAGGTCCGTCTTTTGGTGTTGCACCCTCAGGCACGTGGATATGTACATTATTTTTTTCAAAAACTTCAGCTTCAATACCCAACTGCTGCGCATGTGCTTTTAGGTATTCAAAAGCTATGCTGGCAGACTCTTTCATAACATCCCCCAAATTTCCCGTAAGTGTCAAATTCCCTTTGCCGGGACTCAGGCTTACTTCAATAAACAATATTTCTCCTCCCACTGCAGTCCAAGCCAAGCCTGTTGCCACACCCGCAATATCACTACTTAAATTCTTTTCCAAGCTAAAAGGAGGCGCACCTAAAACTTTCTCTATTTCCGCATTTTTATAGGGCAACGTAAATTCTTGCTCCATTGCAAGGTATTTTGCATAATTACGCACCAAACGCGCTATTGTTTTGTCTAAATAACGTACGCCCGATTCGCGGGTATAATTTTCTATCACATATTGGATGTTACTTTTATTGAAGAGCGTGGTTTTGGGGTCAATACCATGTTCTCTAAGCTGTTTGGGAACCAAATGGCGACGGGCGATTTCTATTTTTTCTTCCATCAAATATCCGCTCAAATCTATCACCTCCATCCTGTCGCGCAATGCCGGATGCACATCTGCCAATGAGTTGGCAGTGGCAATAAACATCACTTTGGACAAGTCGTATTCTACTTCTATAAAATTATCGTAAAAAGTACTGTTTTGCTCGGGGTCAAGTACCTCAAGCAATGCTGCCGAAGGATCCCCGTTGTGTGTCATGCCTGCCACTTTATCAATTTCGTCCAGCACAAACACCGGATTTGATGATTTTGCTTTTTTAAGACTTTGCAATATACGCCCTGGCATAGCGCCTATGTAGGTACGCCGATGTCCTCGAATTTCAGCCTCATCATGCAAACCGCCCAATGACACGCGAACATAGTTTCGCCCTATGGCTTTGGCAATAGATTTCCCTAATGAGGTTTTTCCTACGCCTGGAGGTCCTACAAGGCAAAGAATAGGCGATTTCATATCCCCTTTTAACTTAAGCACGGCAAGATACTCTATGATGCGCTCCTTTATTTTTTCCATCCCATAATGGTCTTGATCTAATATCTTTTGCGCCCGCGAAAGATCAAAATTGTCATCTGTATATGTTTCCCAAGGCAAATCTACTAACACCTCCAAATAATTAACCTGCAACGAATATTCCATGGCTTGCGGGTTCATGCGTGTGAGCTTGGATAACTCTTTTTCAAAAGATTCCATTGCATGTGGGGGCCATTTTTTAGCATTCGCTTTGGCTTTTATTTCGTTTATTTGCTGTTCATTAGGGTTGCTGCCTAATTCGTCCTGTATGGTTTTCAATTGTTGATTGAGGAAATATTCGCGCTGTTGCTTATCTAAATCCACTTTAACCTTATTCTGTATCTGGTTTTTTAACTCCAGCATCTGCAATTCTTTGCTGAGCAATGATAAGGTAAGTTGCGCACGCTCCTCTATATCAATTATTTCAAGTATTTTTTGCTTTTCTTCCACATCCACATGCAGGTTAGATGCTACAAAATT
This sequence comes from uncultured Bacteroidales bacterium, assembly GCA_937889945.1. Classification (GTDB taxonomy): domain Bacteria; phylum Bacteroidota; class Bacteroidia; order Bacteroidales; family UBA4417; genus UBA4417. The sequence continues at coordinate 11,140 of CALBZC010000038.1, read as the reverse complement.
TACCAAAAATGTAGGACTATCAATATTTTTTATTGCAAAAGCAGCTTCGCTGGGTATATTAGGCGATTGATTCACAATCTGAATTGCCATGTCTTTTATGGAAGCAATAAGCGCATCAAATGCATTTTCGGGTTCGCGATGCGGCAAAATGTCATAGCTACTAACGGTAGCTTTAAAATAGGGTTCTTCCTGAATCAAACTATCAAGATTAAACCGTTTTTTGCCTTGGATAATAGCACTCATGTTGCCGTCAGGCAATTGCAGTATTTTTATGATATAAGCTATGGTTCCTATCCTGTTTAAATCTTCAAATTCGGGATTTTCGATATCACCGTTTTTCTGCGATACTACCCCTATTATCCTGTCTTTTTTGTAATATTCTTTTACCAAATTAATGGATTTGTCCCTTCCTATAGTAATAGGAATTACCACGCCCGGAAATAAAACGGTATTGCGCAAAGGCAATATGGGCAATACTTCGGGGATGCTCTCTGCATTTATGATTTCCTCATCTTCAGCAGATAGTAAAGGGATAAATTCAGTTTCTTCTTCTATCATGTTGTTCGATAATCTTAGCTTTATAATTTCTTTTCCCATGTGACAGTTTGACAGTTTTATGCTCTAAAATAAATAAACTATATACTTGTCAATTACTGTGCCAAGCATATAAAACAGTATTTATAAAGGGTTGTTTAAAAAAATGATATGCTGAATGTAAAAAACACGATATAAAGAAATATTGATTTAAGATGAATAAAAAGATGTGCTGTCATATTGTATTGAACAACAACACGTTTACAATCAGTGGGGAGAAGTTTCTCCTTGTCGATGCCCAAATTGCTAAAAATGAAACGATACAATAATAAAAATACAATACTTCCTTTTTTTGCGCCTTCTATTAAATGTTAATAATCAGCATATTAAGCAAAAAAAAATAATATCATTTCTTTTATTTATATAAAATACATCACTTTATTTCGTCATTTTTCCTTGAAACGGATTTGCTTCATCAAGTTGCAGAAAAATACAATGAGAGGCTATTAAAACATAGGCATGCTAACTACTTCAGAGAAAAGTAAAAACTTATTTTTTTAAATTAACCGATGTGTAATAATGCCCTGTGCAAAAAGAAAAACAAAAGGTGTATAAAATCACATTTTTATTTTGTTTACTAATTTTATATTTATATACATTTGCAAAAAATTTTTAACCTTAAAATTAAAATTATCATGCCAACAGTTTCGCAACGCGGTATCGAAATGCCCGCTTCTCCCATTCGTAAGCTTGTTCCTTTTGCCGAAGCAGCAAAAAAACGCGGAATTAAAGTGTATCATTTAAATATCGGTCAACCTGATATTAAAACCCCTGAAGTTGCTATACAGGCTATTCATACATACGACCCAAAAGTTATTGAATACAGCCACTCGGCAGGTAATGAATCATACAGGAAAGCCTTAGCCGCTTCGTACCAAAAAATCGGCATCAATGTTGACCATACCCATATTTTAATTACTACAGGAGGGTCAGAGGCTATCTTGTTTGCCATGTATTCATGTTTAAACCCCGGCGAAGAAATTATTATACCTGAGCCTTTTTACACCAATTACAACTCTTTTGGTATGACTGCCGGCGTTAAAATAAAACCCATAACCGCAAATATAAAAGATGGCTTCGCATTGCCACCCATCAGCGAATTTGAAAAGGTTATTACTCCCAATACCAAGGCTATTATGGTTTGTAATCCCAACAACCCCACCGGCTATTTATATAGCAAAGAAGAGTTGTTACAATTGCGCGAATTAGCTTTAAAACACAACTTATATCTGTTTGCAGATGAGGTTTACCGTGAGTTTTGCTATGGCGGACACAAGCACACCTCAGTTATGGAATTGGAAGGATTGGATGAACATGTTGTAATGATGGATTCCGTTTCTAAACGTTATAGCGAATGCGGTGTTCGTATAGGCGCATTAGTTACTAAAAACAAAAAAGTCCTTGAATCGGCGCTTAAATACGCACAGGCACGTTTAAGCCCTCCTTCTTTGGGACAAGTTGTGGGTGAAGCTTCATTGCAAACTGCTCCCGCATATTTTAAAGAAGTATATGATGAATATATTTCCCGTAGAGATTTGGTTATCGAAGAGTTAAATAAAATACCCGGCGTAACCGCTCCCATGCCCAAAGGAGCTTTTTATGCCATTATAGACCTGCCTATTGACGACAGCGAAAAATTTTGCCAATGGCTGCTCGAAGATTTCAATTACCAAAACCAAACAGTGATGCTTGCCCCTGCGGCAGGTTTTTATGCTACAAAAGGGCTGGGCAAAACAGAAGCGCGTATAGCGTATGTTTTGAAGAAAGAAGATTTAAAAATGGCTGTAAAATGCCTGGAAGAAGCATTAAAAGTATATCCCGGAAGGAAAAAATAAGTTATTTATAATACCATTCTCACCAAAGCCCGATACATATCGGGCTTTTTTATTTTTGGATAGTTGATTATCGTGTTTTAAATCCATAGTAATTAGCATTGTTACCAATGTATAATACTATTTAGATTTGACGTAAAGTATATTTTTACATTCCAAGCAAAAAAAAGAATGATAAAAATTTGGTAATTAAATATAGATTTTTTATTTTTGCTAAAAAACTCCTGATGCAATGCCCTAATTGTTTCTCGGCTGAAAAAGTAAAAAATGGATTTATCAAAGGAATCCAACGATACAAGTGCAAAAAGTGTGGTTATAATTATACCCTCAGCCTAAACATAACATCCAAAAAAAGAAAAAAACAACGCTATGCGCTATCTATGCACATGGAAGGGTTGAGTTCTCATGCCATAGGAAAACTATTAGACGTAAGTCATGTATCAGTCATTAACTGGATTGCAGCGTATGGAAACAATTTATCAAAAATCCGTAATCCTATGCCTGTAAAAATTATAAAAAAGAAAAAAACAAACAAATATTACAAACAAAAAAAGAAACAGGAGTTTGGATTACTCTTGATAGAAACTCCTCAAAATACAATGATTTCAACCTGGAATACGCTCCCGGAAAGCACACATGAAAATTTGTCGTTCCAAAAAACACCAACCGTAAACACTAAAAAGTAATAAACATAGCATAACGCATTTCTTTGCAATACTTAATAAAGAACAAAAATGTAACTAACCAAGTGCCTCACATGAACTTTTATATGAAAAAATAGGCGGATAAAAACACGCTTTTCGTTCAAGTAAAATACACTGTGAATGTAGAGTTACAGGTTTGCAAACACCCTAACACTTAGCTGAAAGCAGTTAAGACAGTAAGATTATGCATGCAAACTTTAAACTGCAAAACAATAGCTCAATAATAACAATGCTCACCATGAATGCTTATTAAATGAAATAAGAAATTGATAAGATAAAAATTTATCTATATTTATTTACCAAAATAATATTTTTATTTTAAAACTGCTTTTGCAAAACATTTAAAAAAGGTAATTTATGACAACTATCCTAAAACAAGTTTCATTGGTATTATTAATTACTTGGCTAATAACAAGTTGCCAAACCAATAATAAATGCAGTTACATCCGCGGCTATAATATAAAGCCTTGCAGATTTGCCAATAAAAATGATGATATAAACAATTATCACCGAATGGCAATTCTAAACTATCGAGCAAACTTTAAAAATAAAATTTAATTTTTATTGTTTTTTATTAATTATTTTATTGTTTTTTAATTTAAAATCAATAAAATAAGCATTGTTTTATTCAATAATTTTAATAGATTTATACTATTTATTTTATATTTTAGATAAAACATACAGTATCTTTACGGTACTATTTTTATGTAATATGTATAAAATCTTAATTGAAATTATTGGATGGACAGGAAGCATATTTGTGCTTACGGCTTATATTTCCTTGTTGAACAGAAATTCAAAATTATTTGCATACAGCAATTTTTTTAACTTTTTCGGTGCCATGTTTATTGCCATCAATTGTTTCTACAACCATGCATTTCCATCTGTAGCGCTAAACGTTATTTGGATGGGTATTGCCGTGGTCAACTATATTAAAACAAGAAAGGAAAAAGCAAGCAGATTAAAAAATAATACTTCTTCATTATGTAAATTTTAAAAAATAATTTTATCGTATTTGGATTATTTTTAAGGTTCTTTTCCTTTGTGCTTAAGTTTATCACATTAAATACAGTTGGTTATTTTATTCTTTCTTTTTCCTTGATGAAAAAGAAACAACTAAGCGAAGCGTTCTCATGCACTTCTATAAATGATGAACAAGTAAGTGAATAAAAAATCAAAACAAAACGATGCGCCTCCCACGGAAACCTTCCCTACCTCGCCGTTTTGTCCTTCCGCCCACACCTATCGCACCGCGCTTGAGGGCATTATAAAAAACAATATTTTTTTATACAGCCTTGATCTTTTATTACTTTTACTCATATATTTATCTATTTAAAAAGTATGATTCGTTCATTGTTAATTATAAATGTACTCATGAGCGCTTTGCGGTTCGTGAAAACGCTTCGCTTAGTTGTATCAAGACAAAAGTAAATAAAGAAAAAGAACATTTTATGCCATACATAATATGAAATTTGAGTATTCATTTTTTAAACTTCATTATGCAACTAAATATTTATCATATAGATGCCTTTACCAATCATATCTTTGGAGGTAACCCTGCTTGCGTTATTCCTTTAACGGAGTGGCTTCCTGATAGTATGCTTCTTGCTATTGCCAAGGAAAACGCGGTGGCCGAAACTGCTTTTTTTATTGATACGGGAACATATTTTCATTTGCGTTGGTTCACGCCAGATATCGAAATGGATTTGTGCGGACATGCAACGTTGGCTACTGCCCACGTTATCAAAACCATATATAACTACACCGGTAATATTATTACATTTAACACCATCAGTGGGCAACTTTTTGTGCATTTATCCGATGATTTGTACACTTTAAATTTCCCTTCCCGTGCGCCTGTTACAGCTCCGCTTCCTCAAATCATCAGCGACTCGCTGAATATTCAACCTCAATATGTTTTAAAATCGAGAGATTATATGCTGGTGTATGAAAATGAACAACAAATAAAAGATATTAAAATAAACCGCCCTGTTTTTGACCGCATAAACCTTGATCCCGGAGGTGTTATTGTAACTTCACAAGGAGCAACATGCGACTTCGTATCGCGCTATTTCACCCCACAAGCTACCATCCTCGAAGACCCTGTTACGGGTTCGGCACATTGCTCATTAATTCCATATTGGAGTGGTAGATTGAAAAAAAATAAACTAACGGCTGTGCAGCTCTCTCAACGCCAAGGTTTTCTATATTGCGAAAATAAAGATAAAAACGTATTAATAAGCGGAAATGCAAAAACTTATATGATAGGTAAAATAAATATTTAAATTTAAAAAATAAATACAATGATAGAAATTCACACCAAACTGGAATTAAAAGATTACTTGAAATTATCACGCACTTTGATGTTTAGGCGTGGAATTGTTATCGTATTCATGATAATAGGCGTTTATGCCATTGCTGTTTCTTTAATCACACGCTTATGGTTTCCGCAAACATTCCATAACTCAGGCGGCCTATACACGTTGCTGCTGGGAGTTTTTATACTTCTGTCCTACCCTGTGATTAATTATTTCAATTCGAAAAAGATTTTCAACTCTCATGCGCGTTTAAAAGAAGAAATAACGTATCAATTTACCGATGAAAATATAAAAATCGCAGGTGAAAGCTTTTCAGGCGAAAAAACCTGGGATAAAGTTTATAAAATATTGGAATTAAAAGACTGGATACTAATATACCAAAATAAATTCGTAGCTACCATATTAAAAAAAGCATCCTTCTCGGGCGAACAATTGCAGGCATTTAAAAATCTGGTAAAAAGTAAAAATATAAAAGCAAAATGGAAATACTAAGCTAGGCGGTTTATTTCATGTGTTGGAACATACTATCAACTTTTATTCGTTAATAATATTTTTTTTAGTTGGTAGGATGTTCTATTTTTTTTATATACATTTGCGTATATTAAAATTTTTATGGCAAAAGAAACAAATCAGAATCAAGAAAAGTTAAATGTATTAAAATTAACGCTTGACAAGCTGGAAAAGACCTACGGAAAAGGTACCATCATGAAGCTTGGAGAGCAGGAAGTAGAAGAAATGCCTGTTATTTCCACGGGATCCTTAGGTTTGGATATAGCTTTAGGCGTTGGCGGATTACCCAAAGGCAGGGTTATTGAAATATACGGACCTGAATCCTCAGGAAAAACTACATTAGCATTGCATGCTATAGCACAATCGCAAAAAAACGGAGGCATTGCAGCTTTTATTGATGCCGAACATGCTTTTGACCGTTATTATGCAGGAAAATTAGGTGTAGATATTGAAAATTTACTGGTTTCGCAACCCGATAATGGCGAACAGGCATTGGAAATAGCCGATAACCTTATACGTTCAGGCGCAATTGATATTATTGTTATCGACTCCGTAGCAGCCCTCACACCTAAGAGTGAAATTGAAGGCGAAATGGGGGATTCTAAAATGGGACTGCAGGCACGTTTAATGTCGCAAGCACTTCGCAAACTTACCTCTACAATTAGCAAAACAGGGTGCTGTTGCATATTTATTAACCAATTACGCGAAAAGATAGGTGTAATGTTCGGTAATCCCGAAACTACCACCGGTGGTAACGCGTTGAAATTTTACGCTTCCGTGCGCCTTGATATTCGTAGAATTTCGCAAATAAAAGACGGAGAAAACGTAGTTGGAAACAGGGTAAAAGTAAAAGTGGTAAAAAACAAAGTAGCGCCTCCTTTCCGTCAAGCAGAATTTGATATTATATATGGCGAAGGTATATCCAAATATGGTGAAATTATTGATATCGGAACCGAAAAAAATATTATCAAAAAAAGCGGTTCGTGGTTTAGCTACGGCGAAACAAAATTGGGACAAGGACGGGATGCGGTAAAAAAACTATTGATGGACAACCCTGAATTATCAGAAGAGATTGAAAATCAAATTACCGAATTGCTAAAAAAAGAATCTGTATAATAATTAATTTTAATGGAATCAAAAATAAATCAAATAAGGTAAATCTAGTACATTTTCCATATCTGTTTATTTGTAGATTAAAATTTTTTTATATTCTCCGGCTTCTAAAAAAGATGCCGGAGTTTTTTATTTCTTATTTTTAGCTAATTCCTTGCGTAGTTTAACTGCATCGCAATTACATCCCGAAGCACATCCAGAATCCTTGTCTTTATGATTTGATAAGATTTTATACAACCCATATGCAGCATACCCAAAAGCTGCTATTACCAAAATATATGTTATAACTACCTGTATCATTTCAACCATTTGTGAATAAAACAAAAGAGCGTGGAAAAAAGTTTAACGCAGCATATAAACTACAAATTACTGAAAATAGAAGAAAAAATAAACTCCAAATTATAGCCGGAATCTTGGTTAATTTGGCAAGGTTAGAAGCATCACCCGCTTTTTTGGAGTTCTTATTTGTCAATGCCACCAACGTGAAAGAAGAAACTACTGATTCGCAAAGCAATATTAACGCATAAAATACAGCAAAAATTTTTATATACAGCGTATGTTGAATATATAAAAGTAAAATATTGAGTATCAGAAAGCAAAATGACCAAATTATGCCATACGTGTTTCTGATGGATATTACCCAAACAAGTAAAACTATACTGGAAGCAATAAACACAACAGGCGTATATAGTTTATTGTGTATCAAATATATAAAAAACAATCCCATGAGGGCGGAAATCGGATAGCCACTTAGGGCTATAAGTATTTGCGCATATTTTTTTTTGCTCTTGGTAAGCGTATTTCCCGAATTGTCGGAAAAAATATTTACCTCCATAACTTCTCCACTTGTGATTATAGCAGCCAACACATGACCTGCTTCGTGAATGAGTGTATTAAAACCCCTAAAAAATTTTCCTATGACCGGAATACGGGGAAGTAATAATGCTAAAAGCAATATAATATAAAACACTATATTCCAATGTGTTACAATCCAATTCATAACTTATACCAACAACGATCCAAGCTGATAAACCAATAATGAAGCAAGGTATGCCAACGCAGTAGTATAAACAACTACAAACAATGCCCATTTCCAGCTTCCCGATTCTCTACTAATTGCAGATACAACACCTATACAGGGGAAATAAATAAGTATAAAAATCATAAAACTAAGGGCTACCAATGGCGAAATTACGGGCTGCCCTATTTTTTCACCATGAGTATATTCCTGCTGTCTCAATTTATTAACTAATGATTGGTTAGAGTCATCTTTGGCATCGGTTTGATATAAAACACCCAATGTGCCTACAACTACTTCTTTTGCAGAAATCCCGGAAAGCAATGCCACACTCATCTTCCAGTCAAAACCTAAGGGCGCCATTGCAGGTTCCAGAAAATGCCCGATTCTGCCTATGTAAGAATTTTCCTGTTGGGCAGATGCCATTTGTACTTCTAATTCGGTTTTCTGTATGTTGTAATTTTCTATTAAAGAATCAGTGTGTTTATGTGTATTGTTATTTTCTATTTTATTCTCCAAAGCGGTAATCTCTTCTACATACTTTTCTTTGCCTTTAAAGTTAACCGGAAAATATCCAAGTGCCCAAATAATAACAGATGCAACAAGTATAATGCCTCCTATCTTACGCAAATATTGCCCCGTGCGGTTAGCCATATGTATAACAATGCTGCGTACTGTAGGCACACGGTAAGGAGGCAACTCCATTACAAAAGGAACATCTCTTTTGCGGAAAATTGTTTTTTTAAAAAGTAATGCCGAACCTATGGCTAATAATATTCCTAAAAAATAGAGCCCGAATAATATACTCGCCTGATTTTTTTCAAAAAAAGCAGAGATAAAAAGAATATATACGGGTAAGCGCGCACTGCACGACATAAACGGATTAATGAGCATAGTCATCAACCTGTCGCGCTTACTCTCAATAATTCGTGTGGAAAGAATAGCCGGAACATTACATCCGAAGCCCATAACAAGCGGTATAAAAGACTTTCCATGTAGTCCTATCTTATGCATAAATTTATCCATGATAAACACGGCACGCGCCATATATCCCGTGTCTTCCATTAAAGATATGAAAAGATAAAGCAGTACTATATTGGGCAAAAACACAATAACACCTCCTACGCCTCCTATAACACCTTGTATCAACAAATCTTTAAGCATACCATCTTGCATATTCCGTTGCAACAACCCTGACAAAGCATTTACCCCGTTTTCAATCCACTGCATGGGATAATCACCTAATTTAAAAGTGGCGTAAAAAGTAAACCACATGAAAAATATAAAAATAGGAATACCCCAAAACTTATGCGTGAGAATATTGTCAACAGATTCTGTCTTGCGATGCAGACGCACAGGATTTAGCTTCAGGGTTTCGGCAAGCGCGCCTGCTATAAATCCGTATTTCGCATCAGTTATAAGGGTTTCCGTATCTTCTTTATAAAACTGTGCGATTTTTTCTACCTGCTGATGTGCCGTTGCAAGTATTTCTTCTGCATTGGATAAGGATGCGGCAATGTTTTCAGCATCTTTATCTTTTTCCAATAACTTTATAGCCAGAAATCGGGAGGAGTTTTTGTTCAGAAAAAACTGGTTCTCTGGATTTTTGATAGGCTGCTGAATGGTGCGGATGGCTCTTTCTATTTCTTCACCATAATTGATATGAATATGCCTCGAAACCTTATCGCTTCCCTCGTATATTTCTATAATTCTTGAAAATAAAGCGTAAATGCCTCTTCCGTGTGATGCTACGGTGGGCATAAAGGGAATACCCAGCATATTACCCAAATGCTCATAGTTTAGCTTGTTTCCCAGCCGCTCTAACTCGTCAAACATGTTTAATGCTACTACCACGCGTATATTCATGTCTATTAACTGCATAGTCAGATACATATTGCGTTCAAGGTTAGAAGCATCCACCACATTTACAACCACATCAGGCATTTGCTCGGTAATATATTTGCGCACATATAATTCCTCAGGCGAGTATGCCGTAATGGAATAAGTGCCGGGAAGGTCTGTTACTGTGAATTCATAACCCTGCTGAGAAAAGCGCGCTTCTTTTGCCTCTACGGTAACACCACTATAATTTCCAACCCGCTCCTGCGAATGCGAAACATAATTAAAAAGCGTTGTTTTTCCCGAATTGGGATTTCCTACAAAAGCTACATGTATATGCCTGCTATTTTTTTCAACATGCTTATATTCAATATCTTCTGAAATAGTTTGATAGGATTGGTTTTTACTTTTTATATTTTGATAATCGGTTTCTACTTCTATAAGTTCAGCTTCGCTGTTGCGCAGGGTAATATTATATCCCAAAATACTATACTCTACCGGATCTTGTAAAGGAGCCTTTTTTATCACCGTTACCTCTTTGCCCATCACAAAACCCATTTCGGTAATGCGCTTACGAAAAGCGCCACTCCCCTTTACACTAAGGATAATGGCTTTCTGCCCCGGTTCAAGTTGGCTGAGTAACACTTAATTATTATTTAGATTAAATAAAATAAGCAAATGTATAAAGATTTTCATCTCAAACAATTTATTTCCTTAGTTTTTATCAATTTATTTTTACTGCTTTAAATATTGCAAACATAAAATGAAAAATTATAGCTTATTGTGCCTTACATATTTTGTATGTATTGTTCGCAAAAATATTTTCCACTGAGAATAAAAAGGAATAACCATACTTTTATTATATTGAAAATCAAAACTTTATATAATTTCAAATTTTAAGCTTATTTGAGCAATTATGTTGAATAAGTACTAAACAATAATTACCTTATATTATTTTTTAAACCACATAGATATATAGATAAGATTTAATGGAGCCCAAAATGAATGTTCAGAGATAAGATAAGGTAATACAGACAACATCAGGGAGAATCTTTGAAGCATAGCTTCAAAGTTATTTAAACCTTATTAAACCTGATAAACAAAAATTTATATCCCTATGTGGTTAAAATAAATTAAACTATTTTTTGCTCGCTACTTACTGAATTTTAACTACATAAGTTTTTAAAAATAAATTACTCAACCTAAACTATA
>CALBZC010000037.1 GCA_937889945.1 uncultured Bacteroidales bacterium | reverse complement strand
TAATGCCTACGCCACGAACCTTCCCTCAAAAACGACTATTTTTTTATAATGCCCTCAATGGTGGTGCGATAGGCGTGGGCGGAAGGACAAAACGGCGAGGCAGGGCGGGTTTTTGTGGGTGGGGCATCGTTTTGTCTTGATTTTCTTTGCATCCTTTCTTGTATCAAGACAAGAAAGGATGTGGGGTTTGGGGCAAAGCCCCATTAGTTAAATAGAATTAAGAAAGAAAAAGAATTATTAATTTCCAATTTATAAAAAAACATCGCCTTACGACGGTGTTTTTTAGTATATAATAAACGCATAAATATTTGACGGTAAAATTTAAAGAATAGGATACAACTTTTTAATAATCAATAAAATAACAATAAAAATGAGCATTTGTTTATTGCGTTTATTATAGTAACTTTTAAAAAATAATTCATCACATTTTGATTAAATTTAAGGTTCCTTTATAACTTTCGTGTGGCTAAAATTATTTCCACCCTTCAATAGACTTTAGCAACCTTTCGGGCGACATGGTTGGTATTATCATGCGGCGAACGGTTTGCAAAGGTTGAAGCGTATCGCGCTTAGAGGTGAGTATAAACGATATTTTAAAATATTTACTTAAACCTTCAGCTGCTGCATGGTTATAAACGCCGTTAGGATATGCCCAATAATCCACTTTTTTGCCTATAATATCTTCCAGTTTCTTTTTGGGATCTTCTACTTGCTTTTTCCAATCTTCGGGTGTAGTATATTTGCTTGCCATGGTATGATCCCAACTATGTAATCCTATAGTATGCCCATCTTTTGCCATTTGTGCAATTTGCTCTGTGCTCATATAGTTCTTCTTATTATAGGTAATAGTCATAATGAAAAAAGCGCCTGTAAAACCACGTTTTTTCAATTCGGGACCAGCAATTTCAAAATGTTCTATGCGCGAATCGTCAAATGTGATCATAAAAGGCTTTTCGGGGAGAGGCTGATTATAAACCAAATAATTATACAATTGATCAGGAGAAACAGAATGGTAACCATTATTTTTTAGCGCATCCAAATGTGAAAGGAATGTTGAAGGACTTACGGAATATTCGTCTTTACGCCCGTCTGCAATACGGTGATAGCACAAAATAGGAATTTGAGGCTTTGCATATATTTCGGCAACACTATTCTTTTTGGCATTATCCGGTACAGAAGCTGTTGTTGGGCTTGCTGCTGATGTAGCAGCAGAATCTGCCGCCTTGGGGGTGTTTACTTTATCATTATTTGCTTTTGGATTGTTATTACAACTTGCGAATAGTATAAATGAAAATACTGTTAAACAAATTAAAAATCTACTTTTCATGTTATTATTTTTGTAATTTTATTGACAAAATTACTATTATTAGCTTTCTTGCAAGTATTTTTTAGAAAAATTTCATTGAATTTCATTTTTTACTATCAATTTCAAATTACGTATTTATGATTTTACAATATCGTTTACAAACAAACCCGTTTTTTAACATAGCTGCCGAAGAATATTTCGTGAAAACCGCAAAAAGTGACATGTGCATGTTGTGGATAAATGAAAAATCAGTGATTGTGGGCAAACACCAAAACGCATACAACGAAATTAATTACCCGTTTATAAAAGAAAACGACATTCCGGTTATAAGGCGCATAAGCGGAGGAGGAACTGTATTTCACGATTTGGGAAACCTCAATTTCAGTTTTATTCATCACAAAAAAAATAATATTATCCCTGATTTTAGCTCATTTGCGAATGTAATTGTAGATTATCTGAAACACTTAGGACTGCCTGCCGGATTAGGAAACAGAAACAGCATTTTTGTGGGTGAGAAAAAAGTTTCTGGACATGCCGAGCATATTTATAAAGATAAAATATTGCACCACGGTACCATTCTTTTTAATACCGATTTAAAGATGTTGTCGGAAAGTATCATTTCGGCTAAGCACTACAAAAGCAAAGCCCTTGCTTCGGTGCGAAGCCAAGTAGCAAATATATCTCCTTTGGTTCCCCAATTTGCAGATATAAACGCTTTTGCATTAGATTTTATGCACTATATGAAAAACCATTTCAAAAAGGCGCATATTAGAAAAATAACCAAAAAAGCCACCGAAAAAATCCAATTGCTGGCAGATAAAAAATATGTGAATTGGAATTGGAATTTCGGATATTCACCCTCTTATGCTTTCCCTATCATGCTTCCGTGTTGCAAAAAACCTTTTGAAATAAATGTTCGCAATGGCATCGTGGAAAATATTATTCCTGAAGAGGAAATAAACAAGGACTGCAATCTTATCTTGGAAAACCTGATAGGCTTACCTCATCATGAAGAAGCATTTGAAAAATTTGCTGTGGAGCAGAAAGATGCGCTTAATCACTTAAAAATAGGTGATAATGAATTCATAAAAATGTTTTTCTGAAAACAAACCTCTCACATTTAAAAATAGGCTAATTTTGCAACATGAAGAACATAAAAAAACAATACAAAATAAAGGCATTGAAGGAAGACGTATTCACGGCTTTAACCAACCCGTTGAGTATTGAAATGTGGTCGGGCGAACCGGCAATTATGACCTTGGAAGAAGGTAGCGAATTTTCGCTTTGGGATGGCAACATTACAGGGAAAAACCTGAAGATTGACAGCCCTAACTCCATTCAGCAGCAATGGTATTTTGAAGGGGAAGAGGAGCAATCCATTGTAACCTTAAACCTGTTGCAAGAAGGAGCTTACACCACCGTAAACCTTTTGCACATCAATATTCCCGATGAAGCTTTTGATAATATTATTGACGGGTGGGATAATTATTATATGAAACCCTTGAAACAATTGGTAGAAGAATAATGCCCTGTAATTGTTTTGCGTATGACACCCTTTTAGACCTTAAAGCAGGTTTTGACGGTGAAATTTATGCCGATAGTTTTTATAAAGCCATTTATGCCACCGATGCTTCGGCATATCGCGAATATCCGGAGCTTGTAACATTTCCGAGAAGTGTATCCGATTTAAAACGTTTGATAACCTTTGCGCGTGACCACGACACGTTTTTAATTCCGCGTGCTGCGGGTACTTCACTTGCAGGACAAGTAGTAGGCAAGGGAATTATCGTGGATATTTCAAAATATTTTACGCAAGTATTGGAGATAAACCGGCAGGAACAGTGGGTGAAAGTGCAACCCGGAGTTGTACTTGATGAGCTCAATAAAATACTACAGCCAATGGGGCTGTTTTTTGGTCCTGAGACCTCTACATCCAACAGGTGCATGATAGGAGGCATGGTAGGCAATAACTCTTGCGGCTCACATTCATTAGTGTATGGCAGCACAAGAGATCATTTGCTAGAGGCAAAAGCGCTGCTTTCCGATGGCTCTGAAGTAGTATTCGGTAAATTATCCGAAGCACAGTTTGAGGATAAATGCAAGTTACAAAGTTTAGAGGGAAATATCTATCGTAATATAAAAAATATACTAAGCAATCATTTCAATCAACAAGAAATCAGAAAAGAGTTTCCCGATAAATCCATACACAGGCGAAATACAGGTTATGCAATAGATTTATTGCTTGAAACAGCGCCATTTACCGAAAATGCGGAAGCTTTTAATTTTTGTAAGCTCATAGCCGGTTCTGAGGGAACGCTTTGTGTAATAACCGAAATTAAATTAAACCTGGTTCCTTTGCCGCCTAAAGAAAAAGCCGTGGTCTGCGTACATTGCCATTCGCTTGATGAAGCATTCCACGGAAACTTGATTGCCTTGAAGCATAAGCCCGTGGCAGTGGAATTGATGGATGACATTATCCTTGAACAAACCAAGCATAACATTACCCAGCGCAGGAACCGCTTCTTTATTGAGGGTGAACCTAAAGCCATATTGATAATAGAGCTTGCGGAGCATGAACGAACCACGGTTGACCAAAAAGCAAGGGAAATCATAGCCGAGTTCAAGGCAAGCGGTTTAGGCTATGCATATCCGGTTATTTATGGAAATGATATTACCAATGTTTGGGCATTGCGTAAAGCTGGCTTAGGCGTGCTTTCAAATATTGCCGGCGATGCCAAGCCGGTGGCTGTAACTGAAGATACAGCCGTGAATCCTGAGGTATTGCCACAATATATGAATGAATTCAGGCAACTTTTACAGGCACATAACTTATCCTGTGTTTTTCATGCCCATATAGCTACCGGAGAACTCCACCTGAGACCTGTGCTGAACCTGAAACAGCCGGACGATGTTCGCCTTTTTCACACCATAGCGCTGGAAACCGCCAAACTCGTTAAAAAATATAAGGGTTCGTTAAGTGGCGAACATGGAGATGGCAGATTAAGAGGCGAGTTTATCCCGCTAATGATTGGCAATCATAACTATGAATTGCTACTTGAAGTGAAAAACGCTTGGGACAGTAAAAGTATTTTCAACAAAGGGAAAATTACATCCACACCTTCCATGAACAGCAGTTTGCGCTACGAAGGTGTTGATAATAAAGAAATTGAAAATACATATTTTGATTATTCAGATACGCAAGGATTCTTAAGAGCAATAGAACAATGCAATGGAACTGCCGATTGTAGAAAAAGCGCCTTAATAGGCGGGGTTATGTGTCCCAGCTACATGGCAACTAAAAACGAGCGCAACACCACGCGTGCAAGGGCTAACGTGCTGAGAGAATTTCTATCGGGCAAGCATACAAAAAAGCGTTTCGATCATAAGGAAATCTACGATGTGTTGGATTTGTGCCTTTCTTGTAAAGGGTGCAAAAGCGAATGCCCGAGCAACGTGGATATGACGCGCTATAAAACTGAATTTTTGCAACATTGGTACAACATTCATGCCCCATCATTGCGAAGTTGGATGACAGCGCACATCACAAAAATTAATTGTGCAGGAAGTTATGTAGTTCCGTTGTTTAACTTTTTTGTAAAAAATAAGTTTACATCGCATTTGATAAAAAAGGGATTAGGTTTTGCGCAACAGCGAAACATTTCGCCCCTGCATAAGACCACGCTCGTGAAATGGTATAAAAAACATAACATACTGCTTAAAAATCCCATAAAAACAATTTATCTCTTTGCCGATGAGTTCACCAATTATAATGATGTGGAAATAGGCATAACTGCCATAAAATTGCTTAATAAGTTGAATTATAATGTACTGATAATAAAGCACAAAGAGTCAGGAAGAACGTATTTATCAAAAGGTTTTGCAGCCAAAGCAAAAAAACTGGCAAATGCAAATGTACATATATTCAAAGATTTAATTTCCGCTCATACTCCTTTGCTGGGTATTGAGCCTTCAACCATATTATCCTTCCGCGATGAATATCCGGCATTGGTTAACGCGGATTTAAAGCAAGATATGCTTCGTATGGCACCCCATTGCCTTATGCTGGATGAATTTCTATACAACGAATTTAAAAAAGGCAATATTCAGTCGGGGCAATTTACGGAAGCTAAACAACACATACGTTTACACGGGCATTGCCATCAAAAATCAATATCCTCAACATTGTACACCAAAGAGGTTTTATCCATACCTCAACATTACAGTATAGACGAAATTCCATCGGGATGTTGCGGTATGGCGGGTTCGTTCGGGTTTGAAAAAGAACATTACGAACTTTCTCAACAGATAGGTGAACTGGTTCTATTTCCCGAAGTGAAAAAAACAAGTGAATATGATATGATTGCCGCCCCCGGAACAAGTTGCAGACAGCAAATAGAAGAAGGCACCGGAAGGCATGTTTTTCACCCTATAGAAATACTTTTTAATGCGTTAAAGCCATGAGTCCATACGCGCCATTCAAGGTTTTTAAGGTTTGTCCCAAATGTGGGAGCAAGCATTTTGCACAAAAAGATGCAAAATCGTTATTGTGTGCCGATTGTGGCTTCACATTCTATATAAACATGAGCGCTGCGGTGGTTGCGCTTATATGGAATAACAAAAACGAACTGTTGTTTACTACCAGAAAATACGATCCGGCTAAAGGCATGCTTGACCTCCCCGGCGGCTTTGTAGATTTACACGAAAGCGCTGAAGATGCTGTAAAACGTGAAATAAAAGAAGAGTTGAACCTTCAGGTAAAAGAATTGTCGTTTGTAGCATCTTTTCCTAATACTTATATTTTTAACGGCATTGAATATTATACCTTGGATTTGGTTTTTAGCTGCAAAGTGGATGATTTTAATAATTTGCAACCCAT
Organism: uncultured Bacteroidales bacterium; assembly: GCA_937889945.1. Taxonomy (GTDB): domain Bacteria; phylum Bacteroidota; class Bacteroidia; order Bacteroidales; family UBA4417; genus UBA4417. Next base: position 20,864 of record CALBZC010000037.1, on the reverse strand, counting down.
GGATGACGTTTGCGCATACTCCTTTTTAGCACCTGAAAACATAGATGTAAAAAAGATTGGTTTTGAATCGATAAAAAACGTAGTGGAAAGCCTAAGATAAAGAAGAAGCTATCAAGAAAATATGTTTAAGCACAGAAAACAACATACATTCTGATGCTTTTATTTCCCTGACAGCCCCTCTCCTATTTTTTTGATATATCTGTGAAATATTTTTACATACTCATTCCACCACAAACGCTTACTACCTGACCGGTTACATAAGATGATAAGTCGGATGCAAGGAAAATACACACGTTTGCGACATCTTCAGGTTTACCGCCACGTTTCAAAGGAATTTGCTCAGCCCATGCCTTACGTACTTCTTCTGAAAGTTTTGCAGTCATATCAGTTTCTATAAAGCCCGGCGCTACTGCATTGCAGCGAATGCCTCTAGAGCCTAACTCCTGGGCTATAGACTTGGTAAAACCTATTAAACCCGCTTTAGATGCGGAATAGTTAGACTGACCCGCGTTGCCGTTAACCCCAACCACAGAACTCATGTTAATAATAGAACCCGCACGTTGTTTAAGCATATATTTTTGTACCGCTTTGGTTAAATTAAATGCAGATTTTAAATTTATTTTCAATACCAAATCCCAATCGGATTCAGCCATACGCATAAGCAGGTTATCGCGTGTAATACCTGCATTATTAATTAACACATCAATACGTCCGAATTCTTTGACTACTTCATCCACCATGCGTTCACTATCTTCAAAAGAGCTCGCATCCGATGCATAGCCAACTGCTTTAACGCCTAATGCTTTTATTTCATTTTCGGTTTGTTCCATAATTTCATCACGACGAATATCGGTAAATGCAATATTTGCACCTTGGTTGGCAAATGCAATAGCAATTGCTTTACCTATTCCTCTGGAAGCACCGGTAATAAGCGCTATTTTTCCTTCAAGTAATTTCATTGGCTTTTATTTTTATTATTTTCAGCAAAAATATGAAAAAGTAGTGAGTTAGAAATTTTGAGTAATGAGTTTTTTCTACTAACTATCAACTCCAAACTCCAAACTCCTAACTCCAAACTCCAAACTCCTAACTCCAAACTCCTAACTCCTAACTCCTAACTACCAACTACCAACTACCAACTCCTAACTCCTAACTCCTAACTCCTAACTCCAAACTCCAAACTCCAAACTCCAAACCCTCACGCCCATTTAACCAAATTAAAATCTTGCCTGTGTGGTAGAGCGCTGTGATAAGGCGTTATACGGAAAGCAAAATCAAAATCGCCGGCTGTGTCAATAGGAAATTCAAGCGAATAATATGCTAATCCATTTTCTACTTTATTCAATTTTAAAGGAAGAATAAATTCAGGCTCTTTAATTTCACCGGTAGCATTACTTTTTTCACCGGAAATCATTTCCACCATAATATTTTCGGGGTTTATTTCACTACCCGCATTTAAAACAATCTCGGCTTTAAATATATCGCCCAGGTGCAGTAGATCATTGGTAGGATTGGTATAGTTAAGCGAAACAATTTCTAAATCATTCCATGCCCTTATTACTCTATACTTCCACGAAGCAAGTTCGCGCGTAAGCGCAAAATCATTAGTGGTGAGCTTTTGCATACGCTCATACATTTTGTTATAATATTTATCCCTATAATCATGCAACTGACGATACATGGTATAATGCGGAGCAATTTCGGAAATAGTGTTCTTTATATAGCTTACCCATTCGTTAGGCACATTGTTATCATCGCGTTTATAAAAGCGCGGAATAATCTCATCTTCAATAAAATTATATATAGTTTCCGCATCAAGCTCATCTTGGAAATAATTATCCTTATAAGTAACTTCCTCTTTTAAAGCCCAACCGGCATTAGGTTTGTAACCTTCAGCCCACCATCCGTCAAGTACACTTAAGTTTACCACCCCGTTCATGATAGCCTTTTCGCCACTTGTTCCGCTTGCTTCCAATGGTCTTGCCGGCGTATTAAGCCATATATCCACGCCTTGCACAAGTTTACGCGCCATTGCCATATTATAATTCTCCAGAAATATTATTTTACCTGTAAATTGTGGCATGCGGGATACTTCTATTATACGCTTAATCAAATCGGAACCTGCTTTGTCGGCAGGATGTGCCTTACCTGCAAATACAAACTGCACCGGATATTGCGGATTATTGACAATAGCAGCAAGCTTTTCGAGATTCGAGAATAATAAATGTGCACGCTTGTATGTGGCAAACCGACGGGCAAAACCTATGGTCAATGCGTCGGGATTTAATACTTCGCTAACTTCTATAATATGTTTCGGCGTTTCAAATCGTGTTCCCATGGAATCGGTCAAGCGTTTTTTGATATAATTTATCAAATTTTCACGCAATTTTTGCCTTATATTCCAGATAAATTCATTCGGCACATTTTGAATTTTCTGCCAAACTTCGACATTAGATTGCTGTGTGTGCAAATTTATGCCAAACTGCTGATTATATAATTCTTTCCAGTATTGGTTTGTCCATGTAGGATAGTGCACACCATTGGTAACATAGCCTATGTGAATTTCATTTTCATAAAATCCGGTGTACATATCTTTAAACATTTGTCGGCTTACGCGACCGTGTATGCGGCTCACACCGTTCATTTCCTGCGATAGCTTAGCCGCCAATACGCTCATCGAGAATTTGTTATCCTGTATATCCTCGTGATAACGCCCAAAATTCATAAATTCATTCCACGAAATATTGAGGCGTTGCGGATAATGCGGAATATACATACGTAGCAAATCTTCAGGAAAAGCATCATGACCGGCAGGCACAGGGGTATGTGTTGTGAATAAAGTAGAAGCCCTAACCAGCTCCAATGCCTGCGGAAAAGAAAACTGCTGTTCTTGCACAAATATGCGCATACGTTCAATACCAATAAAAGCAGCATGACCTTCGTTGCAATGATATAAATCGGGCTTAATGCCTATTTCATTCAAAAGCCGGATGCCACCAACACCAAGCAGCAGCTCCTGTTTAAAACGGTTCTCCAAATCACCGCCATATAACTGGTGTGTAACAAAGCGTTCGCTTTCCTCGTTTTCAGGAATATCTGCATCCAGCAAATACAATGGAACACGCCCTACATCTATCCTCCATACTTTAGCATGTAAATTACGCCCTGACAAAGCTACTTTTATGATAATAGGGTTTCCATCGCTATCATTTACAGCATTTACAGGTAAATTGTTAAAATTCTGCGCATTGTATTGCGATATTTGATCACCTGAAGGTGATAATGACTGCTGAAAATAGCCGTACCTATATAAAATTCCCACACCTATCATATCCACATTGGAATCCGAAGCCTCTTTCAGATAATCACCGGCTAACACACCTAAACCACCCGAATATATCTGTATGCTTTCGTGCAAGGCAAATTCCATACTAAAATAAGCTACGGTGGGCTTAGCGTTGTTTGCTTTTTCTGCCATGTAGGCATTAAAATTTTCTACCGCCACGTTTAACCGCCGAACAAAATCTTTATCTTTTTTCAGTTCGTTTAAATCATTGTATGTCAGCGAATTTAAAAGAACAATGGGATTATGATCAACAGCAGTCCACAATACCGGATTTAAAGATTGGAAAAGGTCTATTACTTCACTGTTCCAGCACCAATACAAATTTCGGCTTAGCGTAACCAAACCTTTCAGCTCTTCAGGAAAACTATGTTTTACCTGTATTTTTCGCCACGCCGGTTTGGTATTAATTGTAGCTTTTATGGTAAGCTGGTTTATCAAAGGGCGTTTATCCTTATATAACGCTATTCGTTCTATGGCTTTATCGATAGCTTGGCTGTATGCCTGATAGTAATATGTAATAAATTTATTCCAAACGGCTTGTTTTAAAAACTCCACACCATCTAAAGACAATGCATAGCGTTCATTTTCGGAGGTATTTACAAAATTAATGATTATATTTTCTATATCCTTTATAACTTCTTCATCATTACCATCATTACGTTCCAGAATATATGGCAATTTATGATCTCTCATATTATCCTGTGCCCATTTACCGAAGCCTGCCAAACTACTGGTAATCGTACACACACCAAATACCATACTTTCCATGGGAGTATATCCCCAAGGTTCGTAATATGAAGGGAATATTGCCAAGTCAAATCCCGGCAGCAAATCATAGTATTTCATGTTAAAAATTCCATCATCCCCGTTAAGATAAGTGGGCACATAAATAATTTTAACATTGCAATCGAGAGTATTGATTTGTGGGTTTGAATTGAGCTTATTTAAAATGGTATCGTAATCAGGTTCAAACAAACCATGGGTGAGAAAATTTCGGTTACAGTTTTCGTTATTGCTCAAATCATTGGTTTGCACCCTGTTATATACTGCGGGAATAACGCCCGAGTTGTTTGCCGGAATTTCAATAAAAGCAACAACCTGCTGCGTAACACGGTTATCATTAGCCAAGTTTATTAAACTTTCCAAAAACAAATCAATACCTTTATTATGATATTCATATCTTCCGCTATTAACTATATAAACAGCGTTGTTTGCTATTTGGCTGCAAGTAACGGCGCTTGCCACCGCTCTTAATTTTTCGCGTGCAATCAACCTTTTGTGTTTAAGCTGCTCCTGATTATAAAAAAAACTGTCATCTATACCGTTGGGTGTGATTACATCAGGTGTGCGCGCTAAAAAATGCCTGCATTCCAACGCCGTTATTTCGCTTACGGTGGTAAAAACATCACATTCCTTAGCCGATATACTCTCTAACGAATGTTTTGCCATCACGTTAAAACGCTGCGCAATTTCAGCAACATTGTATTCATGCAAATGATTATATAACGGCATATTGTTACCCGCAATGCAACGTCCTACCACTGTAGCATGTGTTGTAAATACAGTAGCAACCTGAGGTATATTTTTCTTGAGATACAACACACCGCTACCCGTCATCCATTCATGAAACTGAGCCACCACCTTATCCTGTGACGAGATATTAAAATTATAGAAACTTTCTATAACCTTTGCCGAAGCGTAACCGAAAAGCACAGGCTCCACGTAATCCCACGAACCTGTGATGCTGTCAAGTTTATAAGTTTCCCAATAGTCAGCCAATATTTTATCTTTATCGGCAAAGTAGTTAGTGAAGTTAACCAATATGGCAATCGGATTACCTTCAATATTCCACCGGCCCACTTTTATTTTTAATCCCTGTTGTTCGGCATTTTCGCGCCAAGAACGAAAAATGGAATTATCTTCTGTAAAATTCGGATTCTCACTGGTTTCATTCCAGGTATCCGGACCGATAAAAATGCAGTTATTCCCAAATTCTCTTTGTAGCACAGGCACTTTGGTAGATATTACCGTGTAAATTCCGCCTATTTTGTTACACACTTCCCAACTGGTTTCAAATATATAGTCGGGTTTTATTGTTTTTTCTTCTTCCATTGTATTCAATATTAATTACCTAAACACCTGGTGTTAAGTTAAGCATAACATATTTTATTTTATAAAACTTATTATTTAAAACAATACAGCTCAGAACTCAATACGCTTACTTTTTAACCATAGTTAAAGATATCTTTTCTTTTTGTAATTATAATTTTAAAAATAAATTATGCTTTTACCGTATTTTCAGCATATTCTTTCACTCGTATAAGAAAATCCGAAATGATATTCATATAATTCAAAAACGCTTCATAAGGAGAAGCATAAGGATTTCTGTAATGCTGAACAGCTACATGGCTAAACCATTTGGTTGACATAAAATAAAAATTATCACTCGCTTGCAAATAATTCCAATCGCGAAGCAATATTTTATCCGTGCATGTTGCCATAATGGGGGCTACTTTATTCAAGCTTTGAAAAACCTGCTGTTGCATGTCATTACCTAACCATGCGGTAATATCTTTCTCTTCGTCAGCCCAAGAAATAACATAAGGTACATCTATTTCGCCCACCGCTTTGTGCACTTCCGTTATGCGCGAAGGTTTGCCAAATTCCCATTTGCCCGTATCTATGAGCATTTCGGGAAACGAACGTAAAAATTCAAAAATGCCGCTATCTTCCTTGTTATATTCGCCAAAGCTTTCATAATCCATAAACAAGTTAAGGATAGGTTCATTTTCATCCGAATTATTAATCCATTCTACATATTTTTCAGCCGTTAAGGGCCACTCACTCCAGTTTTGCTGTGAAAAACGAAACGAAATATCATCGCTTAATCTATAATTACGCAATAACAAGTTTAATTCCGGCGCTACTGAAGATTTATAAACATGATTGGGACTTTTCCATCCAAGGGTTTGCTTGGCTCCTTCGGTAATCATGTTTTTGAAACCCATTTCTTGTACTTTTTCCGCTATATTATTTGAATATATCAGTTCCGTATTACGAAAAGTAACAGGCTGTTGCCCAAAAACTTCTTTTATTAACGAGCTATGTGCTTTCACCTGCCTTTCAAACTCTGATATGTCGCCCAATGATAATAAGGATTGAGCATATGTTTCGGACAAAAATTCCACATTGCCTGTTTGTGCCAATTCCTTAAAACTTTCGATTACCTCGGGAGCATATTTCTGAAACTGTTCAACAGCTACGCCACTCATGCTAAAAGCTACGTTAAACCGTTCAGGATATTGGGCAATAAGAGCCTTTATAATCTCGTTTGCAGGAATATAACAATTCTCTGACAATCGTTTTACCGTATGCTTGTTTTGATAATCATCATAATAATAATTGCTATCGCCAATATCAAAAAACCTGTATTTGCGCAGTTGCACAGGTTGATGAACCTGAAAATACATACAAATCGACCTCATAAAACCAACGCTTTTTTTATTTTTAACTCTATGAATTTTTATTTTTTATATCTACTATATCTTTATAAACGGCGGCTATTTTTTGCGATGCTATTTCCCATTTCAAGTTATCCACTTCTTCCATACCGTATTTTATAAATGAATTACTTAAAGATTGATAATGCAACAGCCCATATATAGCATCAGCCATGGCGTCAATATCCCAAAAATCTACTTTCATTGCATGTTGCAGCACTTCTGCCACTCCCGATTGCTTGGAAATAACCACCGGCACATTGGAACGCATGGCTTCCAGCGGCGATATGCCAAACGGCTCCGAAACCGAGGGCATTACATACACATCACTCATCCCAAACATACGGTCAACATCATCTCCTTTTAAAAAGCCCGTAAAATGAAAATGTTCGGCTATCTTAAGTTTTGCAACACGTTTTATCATTTTTTCCATCAAGTCGCCGGTGCCTGCCATCACAAAACGAACATTCTTGTCTTTTTGCAATATCTTGTAGGCTGCTTCTATAAAATATTCCGGTCCTTTTTGAAAAGTAATACGCCCCAAAAAAGTTACAATCTTTTCTTTAACATGCTTTTTTATTTCCAACACTTTTTTATCCACGGGTTCAACGGCATTGTGCACGGTAACTACTTTTTCGGGATCAATGCCGTATTTATTAATTACAATATTACGCGTAAGGTTACTCACGGTTATAACCCTGTCAGCAGCCTCCATTCCTTGCTTTTCGATATTATATACATTTTCGTTATAATTTTCGCCCGAACGGTCAAATTCGGTAGCATGCATGTGCACTATCAAAGGTTTTCCTGTCGCGTGCTTGGCTGCAATGCCCGCCGAGTAGGTAAGCCAATCATGGGCATGAATTACATCAAAATTATGCCGGCTTGCAATTTTGCCGCCTACCAACGCGTAGCGCGACACTTCTTCCATAAGGTTATCACCGTATTTGCCCGAAAATTCAAATTTTTCGGAAAACACCCTGGAAATCGAAGCTACTTCTGTTTGTCTTTCTTCATGTATTATTTCTGTAAACGTTTCGGGAGAGGCATAGGGAAAAATAGATGAATTTATTTCCATATAGGAAAAATTTTCATCAAAGTACTTTTTGTCTTCCTTTGTAACATCCAATGTAATATCGCTGGCATTCACAATCCTCACGGCTTCCTGACTCTCATCGCCATAAGCTTTGGGAACCACGAAAAGAACCTCTACTTGGTTTTTTAAAAGACCTTTTGTCATGCCAAAACATGCTGTTCCTAAACCACCTGTAATATGTGGAGGAAACTCCCAACCAAACATCAATACGCGCATAATGAATACATTATAAAATTATTTAAATAGCATTAATACAATTATGTTTTTAGTTGTTCTTACTTACATCTATATTTTAAAAAGTTATTTTATAAACAAGAAATCATTTATTCTACATATTTCAATTTGAAGCAATAAGCATTATTACCCTTATCCATGCATTTCCTTTTTGATACTTTTCTCATAGCTTTTGATAATATTTCCAAGCCTGCGTAATTCAGCCACATTCCAAGCCTGAGAAACCGCTCCTGCCGAAGCATGTGGCGGATCGGCATCATACACCTCAGCAATGGTACCTACTCCGTATTCCATACCCATATCATCAAATTGTTTATATATTTTCTTAATAAACTCAAAACCGGTGTAATCGTGAATTTTGAGAAAAGCCTCTGCAAATTGGCAAATTAAATATGGAAATACACTACCCTGGTGATAAGCTTTATTGCGTTCACTCTCATTTCCTTTATATTGCGATATATAATCTTTACTATTTGGAGATAACGTACGCAAACCTCTTGGCGTAAGCAATTTAGAAGTTATTTTATCTAACACGGCTTTACTGTACGCTTCATCAAGCAGCACATAAGGTAACGAAGCGGCATATAATTGATTAGGGCGCACATCTTCATTTTTATAATTGTCATTCACGTAGTCGTATAAGCATTTTTTATCCTCGTTCCAAAACACAGGCATAAAGTTTTCTTCTATTAGCACGGCTACATTTTTCCACTCTTCAAACAGTTCAATTTCTTTAGATTTCTCTGTAAGTTCCATTACAAACCGGATGGCATTATACCATAAAGCATTTATTTCCACACAATAGCCCACTCTCGGTGTTACAGGCTTTCCATCAACGTACATATTCATCCATGTTACGGCAATATCATCAATGCCTGTGTGTAATAATCCGGTATCAGCATTCATAAATACTTCGTATGATGTGCCTTTCCTATATATTTTCAATATCTTGAGCATAACCTCACCATATTGTTTCCACACAATTTTAGGATTTGCACCGTATTTTATATATTGCTGTAAAGTCCAAAAGAACCACAGAGGTGCATCAGCTGATTGGTATAATGTTTTATCAAGTATATTGTCGGGAAAAAATGCGCCGTTCATCTGACTGATAAGATTATCCAAAATACATTTAAAAGTTTTTGTATCCTTATCCAATAATGTTAATCCAGGCAATGCAATAAATGTTTCGCGTGCAATAAAATTCATCCAAGGGAAAGCTGAAATTACACTGCAATCCTTTTCTTTCCTTATCATAAATTGTTGCGCTGCATTTGAAAGGCTATCCTGAAGGCAATTTTGCTTAATCCGCTTATTGCTTTCTTTGGTAAAATTTCCCTTATAAATAACCGGATTACGCTCTTCAAGGCTGGCTATAAAATAAATACTTTCGCCTACGTTAATAGGAATTTCAAAAAAGCCAGGCGTATATAAGTCTTCCAAGTATTCATACCCGTTTTCTTTTTCACGCATATACTCAAAATCGTAATACCAATCAGGAACATGGTGATAGACAGGCTCTTTAGAAAATTGCATATAAAGATAATCGTATTTATCATACATGCGAATTTTTATGCCATTGGTAACTTGTTCATAATGCCGCGAGGCGTCGGCATTTGCTTTGGTAAGGGTATGTATATTACGAAACGCCAAAAACGGGCGAAACCTCAAAAAGGTAGGTGAATGAGCGCTAACTAAGGTATATTTAATGATAACACTATCCTCCACGCCGGCAAATACCATTTCTTTGGTAAGCACTCCGCCGCCTACCGTATATGTAAAAACAGGAATTCGACCAAACTCAATATTGGTAAGGTATTTATGCCCTTTAGGATTATAATTATCTCCTTTGTATTTATGAATTGCCAAATTAAACTCTTGTCCTTGCTGTACTACTGTTTCATCGAGATAAGAAAGCAGTACGTGCATACCTTTGTCCACCTTTGGCTGTGTTACAACCAACAAGCCGTGGTATTTGCGTGTATTGCATCCCACAATGGTAGAGCTCGCGTATGCACCAGCCCTGTTAGACCGTAAAATTTCATGATTAAGAGAATAAGCTAAATTTACCAGTTTACTTTTATCAAATTCTATATAACTCATAAACAATATATCTTCTACTTATTTTAAAAACAGATAACTTACTATAATTATAATGGTTTAGTTATTGATTTGTTCAACGTTTAAAACCCACATTCCTTATTTTATGATTTTTTTAAAATTTTCAATCACTCAATACACTTCCCCTAATAAAATCAAATATTTATAAACCAATATGGTATAAAGATAAGAAACAATTAAATATATACAAGCACCCCTTATTGTTAAAATTAACTTAAAATAAAAATAATTTGTCCTATTCGTTTTATATTTGTTCCGCTTGCAAAAAACAATAAAAATAAATTGGCAGGCAATACCATATACACTTATAAAAAGCGCAAGCATACACACCTTGATGGATAAAGATTTTGCCCCTATAAAGGATTTCCTTGACGAAAAAGTAATTAAGTATAACTGTCCTGCTTTTATTGAAGAAGATCCTATCAGCATACCCCGTTTATTTACGCAGAGAGAGGATATAGAAATTTCCGGCTTTCTTACAGCCACTATTGCTTGGGGACAGCGGAAAACAATACTTAAAAATGCCCGTATGCTCATGGAGCTAATGGATATGGAGCCTTATAATTTTGTAATTAATGCAGGCAAGCGCGAGTTAATGAAGCTAAACGGCTTTGTTCATCGCACTTTTAATACTGATGATTTGATGTTTTTTATACAAGCATTAAGAAATATATATAGCAAACACAATTCGATGGAATGTATATTTTCTCAAAATTCAACATCTTATTTTCATGCATACGAAAGCATTTGTAATTTTCATCGTGTTTTTTTTGAAACCCCGCATTTAAAAAGATCGGTAAAACATGTGTCAAACCCTGCAAATGGTAGTGCCGCCAAACGTATTAACATGTTTTTGCGATGGATGGTGCGCAATGATAATAATGGTGTGGATTTTGGAATATGGAACACTATATCTCCCGCCCACTTGCAATGTCCGTTAGATTTACACTCAGGCAATGTAGCCCGAAAATTAGGATTACTCACTCGAAAGCAAAATGATTGGAAGGCTGTAGAAGAACTAACCAACAACCTACGTCAATTTGACATAGAAGACCCTATAAAATATGACTTCGCGCTATTTGGTTTAGGCGTAAACAAAGAAATATAAATGCAAATCAATTACTTTAATAATTGCAACATTGTGGCGCCAATGTCAGCAGGCGAATCTACCACGTGAATGCCACACTCGCGCATAATAGCTTTTTTAGCCTCTGCGGTATCATCCTTCCCTCCCACTATGGCTCCGGCATGCCCCATAGTGCGTCCTTTGGGAGCTGTAGCACCAGCGATAAAACCAACTACGGGCTTAGTGCCATACTGTTTTATATAATAAGCAGCATCGGCTTCCATGTTTCCACCTATTTCCCCAATCATTACAATACCTTTAGTTTCAGGGTCATTCATAAATAGTTCTACTGCATCCTTGGTGGTAGTTCCTATAATAGGGTCGCCACCAATACCTATGGCTGTGGTTTGACCTAAGCCTGTTTGCGTGAGTTGTGCAACAGCCTCGTAGGTGAGTGTTCCTGAGCGCGAAACAATGCCCACGCAACCTTTTTGATGGATAAAGCCGGGCATAATGCCAATTTTGGCTTCGTCGGGCGTGATGATACCGGGGCAGTTAGGACCTATCAAACGGCAATTTAAACCATCTACATATTCTTTAGCCATCATCATATCTTTTACCGGAACACCTTCGGTAATACATACAATAACCCCAATGCCTGCCGCGGCAGCTTCCATGATAGCATCAGCCGCAAATGCAGGTGGCACAAATATAACGGAAACATTCGCTTGGGTTTCGTTAACAGCTTCTGCAACTGTATTAAAAACAGGCTTTCCCAAGTGTATAGTTCCTCCTTTGCCCGGAGTAACCCCTCCAACTACATTTGTACCGTAGTCTATCATTTGTGTCGCATGAAAAGTACCTTCCGTGCCGGTAAAACCTTGTACAATAACTTTAGAATCTTTATTTACTAATATGCTCATAAAATTGCTGGTATAAAAATTAAAACAGTAAATATATCTATGCTCTATAACAAAAGAAAAAAGATTTTTATTGAAAATGTTGAAAATATTTTTCAAAGTTCATTACTATACACTTATCATAAATAATATTAAATGTTGAAAAATGGAGGCGAAAAAAAATATCATGAAACTTATAATTTTATTTCCTTTGCAGCGTTAATTAATTTTAGAAACTCAACTACCAACGTGAAAAGATTTTTCGGTTATTTTTTATTTATTTTTTTTATTGCAGGAGGCTCTGTATTAGCACAAAGTTGTTCTCAAAAGCCCCAATCATCTCAAAAGCCTACTTTAGTAAACAAAGATTGTATTGATGCCTCGTTACCTACTATAGAACAACAAAAGAAAATCGCGATTGAAATAAAAGCTGAAAAAAAAGCAAAATCTATCGACAGCGTTTTCCAGCATCGGGTAAAGTTAGGATTTAACGGCTCATTGATTATAGAACAAAACGGAGTAGTTATTTATAAAAATACCACCGGGGTTTGTAATATAAAAAACAAAGAATGTATTTCTCCCAAATCTACATTTCAATTGGCATCTATAAGTAAAACCTTTACCGGCATTGCCGTATTGCAACTTATGGAACAAGGTAAAATTAAACTTACGGATACCATTCAAAAATATATTCCTCATTTTCCTTATAAAAATATTACTATTGAAAATCTCTTGAGTCATCGTAGCGGACTGCCTAATTATCTTTACAGTTTTGAGGACAAACATCGCAAAAACATTGAAATTCCAAACAATGAAATGATTATGAAGTGGTTTGCCGAAGCCAAACCTACGCCACGTCCCTATGGCTATCCAAACCGTGGTTTTAACTATAACAACACTAATTATATCGTATTGGCAAGAATTGTAGAGATTATAACACGCCAACCTTTTGCTGACTATATGCGCGAACATTTATTCCTGCCCTTAAAAATGTATTCCACTTTTATTGATACCCACGCTCCGGACTCTTTATTAGAAACACGCACCTCGGGCTATGACGGGAAAAGGTTACGCGTACGCGACTTCTATGATGGCGTGTATGGAGACAAAGGTGTATTTTCCACACCCGAAGACTTGCTAAGATGGTATCACGCCTTGCGCTCAGGATGTGTGGTAAAAAAAGAGACATTAGAAAATGCTTTTACACCCCGAAGTTTGGAAAGACGCAGCCGACACAACTACGGACTGGGATTTCGTTTAATGACAAACCTGCACAACATGAATAACGTGCATTATGTTTACCATGGCGGATGGTGGAACGGATATAGCAACATGTTTTGGATGGATTATAAAAACGATTATGTGATTATTATGCTCTCAAACAAGCGAAACTATATGTCATACCAACTAAAACCTTTAATTTCGATTTTAGAGGATGGGAATCCTTCCGAATACGAAGAAAAGCTGAATAATTAACTTTTTATTATGCATTATAGTATCTTTTACTTAATTTTGAATAACCAAATAGTTAAGTACGATGATACTCCAAAACAGCCATAACAATTCAGATACAATATGTGCGCTCTCCACTCCCATGGGAGTAGGAGGTATTGCAGTAATACGCGTGTCGGGCAGCAACACATTTGAAACATTGACAACACTGTTTCAAAAAGATGTAGCATCCATGGCAAGCCATTCCGTTCATCTATTAAAATACATATACAATGATGAAATTATTGACGAAGTATTACTCACCGTATTCAAAGCTCCACACTCCTACACGGGCGAAGATGTAGCCGAAATATCTTGTCATGGCTCTTTATATATTCAACAACGCATTATAGAAACACTTATTGAATGTGGGATTAGGCTTGCACAGGCAGGAGAATTCACATTGCGGGCATTCCTTAACAAACGCATGGATTTGTCGCAGGCGGAAGCCGTGGCAGATTTGATTGCATCCAATTCTAAAGGCGCTCACGATTTAGCCTTGTCGCAAATGAGAGGTGGATTTTCATCTAAAATAAAGAATTTGCGTTCACAATTGGTTGAACTTGCCGCCCTGCTTGAATTGGAACTTGACTTTAGTGAAGAAGATGTGGAATTTGCTGATAGAAAAAGATTCAAAAATCTTATTCATGCCCTGCTCGACGAATTATCAAAGCTGGCGCAATCGTTTTCATTAGGCAATGTTATTCGCAAAGGCATTCCGGTTGCCATTGTAGGTAAACCCAATGTCGGCAAATCAACCTTACTGAACAGCATACTAAACGAAGAAAAAGCCATTGTAAGCGATATTCCAGGCACCACGCGCGACAGCATCGAAGATACTTTTACCACGCACGGCATCACATTCCGCTTTATTGACACTGCCGGCATTCGCGAAAACACCGCCGACACTATAGAAAACATAGGCATCAGCCGCACCTTCGATAAAATTGAAGAGGCGTATGTTGTTCTTTATCTATTTGATATAAATACGGTAACACCGGAAGAAATTGAAGAAATCAAAGAACAATTCTCCGAAACTATCCATAACCCTGCAAAACGTTTTATTTTAATTGGCAATAAAACGGACATGTTAATGGAATATCCATCGTTTATGAAAACCCTTGCCGATATCGAAACCGTGTTTATTTCCGCAAAACGCAAGGAAAATATCAACTTGATTATCGAACATTTGGTAAAAGAAATCAGAGAAACACATATAACAGACAATGCCATTGTAAGTAACGCGCGGCACTACGAAGCCATAAAACATACGCTCGCAGATTTGGAAAGCGCTGCACATGGTTTTGAGAATAATATCCCCACAGATTTAATTGCCATCGACATACGTTCAGCCCTCCATCATTTAGGCGAAGTAACAGGCGAAGTAACCACCGACGAAATATTGGGAACAATATTTAGTAGGTTTTGTATCGGAAAATAAAAATGCTTGATAATTAGGGTGTTTTCAGCATTGGCTTCAAAAACAGCAAAGCAGCTCTCACTATGATTACGCTATGTTTTGCCCTTTTTCTTTCACTGGTAGGTAATCTTTGACAACTACACCGAAACATCCAACTTTCCGACAATGATATAAAGTACCGCTATATCAAAATGTACGGCGAAATCAGTTCGGAAAATCTCTTGAAACTTGAAAGTGTTTTTACGTATAATCGGGATAAGAAAAAAATATGGGTTATCCGTAAGCAGGTGGAGAAGTAGGAGTAGTTGGTAAAAGAGCAGGCGGCGAAGATAGAGCGGACGAGGTTAGAGGATTCTGAGGCGAATAGGTTGGAAAAGGAAGTGGAAAAGATGAAGATGAAATAAAAACGATATTTTCTATTTATAGGCTATAATATTTTACATCTTTGTATTCTAACATAAAACAATGGTCAATGGGTAAACCGATGAATAGAATAAAAGAAGTACTTGAAGAAAAAGGAATTAAACAGACTTGGCTCGCTGAAAAGCTCGGAAAAAGCTTTGCGATGGTCAACGCATATGCTTGCAATAGGCGGCAACCGAGTTTGGAAGTATTGTTTGAGATTGCGGAGATATTAAATATAGACGTAGCCAAGTTACTGGTTACAAAAAAGGATTTAAAGAAATAAAGATAAATGGAACAGCAAGTAAATCCTAATTATTCCAAAGCGATTCAGTTAATTAAGGGCGCTATACTCAAAAGCCGTTATCGTGCGGCTGCCTTGGCAAACAGGGAATTATTGTCTCTTTATTACGGCATTGGAAAATATATTTCCGAAAACAGTCGTCAATATTTTTGGGGAACCGGTGCAATTGAAACTATTTCTAAACAATTGCAGCAGGAGCTTCCCGGATTGCGAGGGTTTTCGACCAGTAATATCAAAAACATGCGTAAGTTCTATGAGGTTTGGAATCGTGTTTATGTATTTCGCCAGCCAGTGGCTGGCGAAATCGAACCTATTGTTCAGGAAGTGAATATTACGGACTTTTCTGCAATTCCTCCATTGTCAACGGACGATTTACAACAATTTGATTTAGATAAGTTTTTGTCACCGCACACAGTGATTATGAGAAAATAGAAATAATATGAAACAACTTTTAATTGCAACACTAATCGGACTTACGGCAGGAATTATTGATGTAACCCCGATGCTTATCCGCAAACTCGACAAAACAAGTTGCCTGTCGGCTTTTGTGCATTATTTTGTGCTGGGATTAATAATTCCTTTTGTGAGTGTAGATGTATATCCTTGGCTCAAAGGAGCGATTATCGCAATATTAACAGCAGTGCCCATAATGATTCTCGTTTATCCCAAAGATAAAAACGCAATTATTCCGATGACCGTATTTTCATTAATTCTTGGAGCGGCAATCGGACATGTGGGGGCTATATTTATAGGATAACTATGGCGTTGAATAAAGAAATTGTTAATAGACGGATGCTGAAAAATAAACAAGTAAAACTAATAGGTGCAATCCGAAGCGAATCGTACGGAAAATTACTGACCTTTGAAGACCCTGACGGGCATTGGTTGGAGTTTTATCAAAAACGTGCAGATGGTTAACAGCTCGACAGAAATGACTGAAAAATACTAAATAAGAAAAAACTTATGAACAAAGAAATTCAATTCATTATATACAATACTCCGCAGGAAAACGTAAAAATTGAGGCGGTGGTGCAAGATGAAACTTTATGGCTTACCCAAAAAGCAATGTCGCAGCTTTTTGATATTGACAGAAGTGTAATTACTAAACACTTATCAAATATATATCAAACGGGCGAATTGTTAAAAGAAGCAACCTGTGCATTTTTTGCACAAGTTCAAATTGAAGGTAACAGAACTGTTTCAAGAAATGTAGAATTTTACAACCTTGATGCCATCATTTCTGTGGGATACCGGGTAAATTCCGCAAAAGCAACACAATTCCGTATATGGGCAACAAAAGTGCTGAAAGAGTATATGTTGAAAGGGTTTGTGCTGGATGACGAACGATTAAAGCAGGGTGAAACACTGTTCGGCAAAGACTACTTTCGCGAGTTGCTCGAACGTGTCCGTTCCATACGAGCAAGCGAGCGCAGAATATGGCAACAGATAACCGATATATTTGCCGAGTGCAGCCTCGACTACGACCAGAACTCGCCCGTAACGCAAGAGTTTTACAGCATGGTTCAAAACAAGTTCCACTATGCCATAACAGGTAAAACAGCCGCTGAAATTATTTATAGCCAAGCTGATAAAAACAAAGAACATATGGGTTTAACTACGTGGAAAAATGCTCCTGACGGACGAATATTGAAGTCCGATGTAAATATTGCAAAAAACTACTTGCCCGAAAAAGAAATCAAACGATTAGAAAGAGCCGTAACGGGCTATTTTGACTATATTGAAGATCTTATTGAACGCGAAAATACATTCAATATGAAGGAGTTTGCAGCCAGTGTCAATGAGTTTCTGTCTTTTCGCAAATACGACATTCTGACCGATAAAGGTAAAATATCGAAAATACAAGCCATCAAAAAAGCGGAAGCAGAATACAACGAATTTAACAAAACACAAAAAATCATTTCCGACTTTGATAAAGAAGTAAAAAAACTAAAGGAAAAGAATGACAAAAAAGATGGATAAATCATTCAAATTAAAAAAAGCAACCGTTTCAGACTATCCCGAAATCATGAAAGTTTGGGAAAGTGCGGTAAAAGCCACGCATCACTTCCTTAAACCCGAAGATTTTGAGTTTTATAAACATATGGGACAGACAAAGTATCTACCTGCTGTTGATTTATATGTTTTGCGGATAGAGAAAACGATAATCGGTTTTATCGGCGTATCAGGCAAGCATCTCGAAATGCTTTTTATTGATGCGGATTCCAGAGCTAAAGGGTATGGAAAAGTTCTTCTAAATTACGCCATTCGGAATTTAGGCATTACCACATTAGATGTAAACGAACAGAATGAGCAAGCCCTTGGGTTTTATAAGAAGATGGGATTTAGCATAACCGGACGTTCGGAGAAAGATGCGGAGGGAAAGGATTATCCGATTTTGCATTTGGAGAAAATAAAGTAAGTTACGAAGACGAATATTATGAAACATCTTGTTGAAAATATAAAGACAATAGAACACGGCTTTAAACATATCATTGAAGCCGGAAATATTATCTTGACCGACAAAACCAATGACCATTTTCAGATGGCAACAATATTTTTAGAAGATGAAAGTTATCAGGTCAGAATGCTATCCACGTATATTTTGGGGCAACTTTCCCCCACAAACTCTGACGCTCTTAAGCTTCTGGAAACAAAAGTTGCGGAAGATGCAAATTGGCGTGTTCAGGAAATGTTAGCCAAGGCTTTTGATTATTATTGTGAAACAAAAGGTTACGAAGAAAGTCTGCCAATAATACGAAAGTGGCTTGCGTGCGAATGTATAAACATAAGAAGAGCCGTTGTAGAAGGACTACGAATTTGGACAAGCCGCCCCTATTTTAGAAAAAATCCAACTATCGCCATAGAGTTAATCAGTCAAAACAAAGCTGATAATAGCGAATACTTACGAAAATCAGTTGGCAATGCACTTCGGGATATAAGCAAAAAATACCCTAATGAAGTGCTTGAAGAAACAGCAACTTGGGATTTAACTAATCCGATGATAAGGTTTACTCATAAACTAACAAAAAAGTAACTAATGAATAAAATTGACCGATATAATAAATTAGCCGCAAAAGCAAAAAGTAAATCTTCTGAAATAATGAAGAAATTAAATATCACAGAGGGTGATAATATTTTGGAAATTGGTGTCGGAGGCGGTTATTATGCCGATTTATTATCCGATTTAATCGGCAAAAAAGGAATGTATTACGGGGCAGATACCGACGAAGAGTTTTTGAACAATCTGAAGCAGCTTAATCAGCACAAAGAAAACAAGAATATCACCCCAAAGAAAGTAGGCGAACACAATCTTCCTGTAACAGAGAAAAAAGTTAACTTGATTTTTACCCGAAACGTTTATCACCACCTGTCAAATAGAACCAACTATTTTAAACATTTGGCTTCTTTACTGGCAGAAAATGGGAAAATAGCCATTATTGATTATAACAATCGCTGGAGTCTGATGAAGTTATCCGGTCATTATACCAAACCGGAAACCGTTATTTCCGAAATGCAGGATGCAGGCTATATCCTCAAAGAGGAACATACTATTTAAAAAGGACAACTGTTTTTGATTTTTGAACTTTAATAGAATATTGCACATGAACAAGGAAACCAACCGTATAGAGTACAAGCGAGAACTCACGGATGATTTGGAAAAAGAGGCAATCGCTTTTCTGAATTATCATGAAGGAGGCATCATTTATATTGGAATTGACAAGACGGGAAAGGCTGTTGGCGTTTCAGATATTGATGGTGATATGCTCAAAATCAAAGACCGTCTGAAAAATAACATCATGCCTTCTTGTATGGGTTTGTTTGATGTGTCAGCAGAAACTATAGAATCAAAAGATGTGATTAAAATCACTTTGGCAAGTGGAACGGAAAAACCATATTATATCAAGAAACTTGGGATGTCGGAAAAAGGCACATTCATTCGTATCGGAACAGCTGCGGAACCGATGCCTGTGAAAATGATTGAATCATTATTTGCCAAACGTATCCGAAATTCCATTGGTAAAATTAAGTCCCCAAATCAGAATCTAACCTTTGAACAGCTTAAGATATACTACGAGGGAGCAAAGAAAACGTTAAATCAGCAGTTTGCAGCCAATTTGGAATTACTCACCGAAGAAGGGCAATACAACTATGTGGCATACTTGTTGGCTGATGTTAATGGAATGTCTATAAAAGTGGCTAAGTACGATGGACTTGACAGAGTGGACTTGATGGAAAATAACGAATATGGTTATTGTTCATTAGTTAAAGCCGTCAAACAGGTGCTGGATAAGATGGAGGTAGAAAATAAAACATGGGCTAAAATAACCTCAAAAGAACGTGAGGAAAAAAGATTATGGAATCCAGTTGCTTTGCGCGAAGCTGTGATTAACGCCATTGTCCACAATGACTATACTTCGGAGGTGCCGCCAAAGTTTGAGTTCTTTGATGACCGGATAGAAATCACTTCTTTTGGAAGTTTGCCGCAAGGTATGACAGAAAGCGAATTCTTTGAAGGTTATTCGGTGCCACGCAATAAAGAATTAATGCGTGTATTTAGGGATTTGGACTTGGTAGAACATTTGGGCTCAGGTGTCCCTCGCATTTTGAGAAGTTACGGAAAAGAATGTTTTAAATTTACGGAAAACTTTTTACGAATGACATTTCCTGCATCCGAGCAAGTCACCCAGCAAGTTACCGAACAAGTTACCGAACAAGTTACCGAACAAGTTACCGAACAAGTTAAAAAAATAGTTCTAATATTCGGTAACAATACTTTTTCTACAAATGAGATAATGCAATTGTTAGAGCTAAAACATAGACCTACATTTTTGTATGATTATTTAAAACCCGCGTTAGAACAAGGCTTTATAGAAATGACTATACCCGATAAGCCTAATAGCAGTTTGCAAAAATATCGCCTGACAATATTGGGGAAGCAGTTGAAAGGTAAATTATGAGTGGTGGCATCTCTATAAAGAATTCTG
>CALBZC010000036.1 GCA_937889945.1 uncultured Bacteroidales bacterium | reverse complement strand
TGCTTACTTACCTAATTTTTTTGACTTTTTTCTTAAACGGAACTCAGGTTATTAAATCAAAAAAAACATCAAAAAAAAATAAGCCTATTTTTTTTATATCGTATTTTTAATATTTTTGCTAAAATTTTTTTAATTTTTGTTAAATAATTAAAAATTTCTTATTAATTAACCAAAATAAATTCACCTATGAGAAAACTAAGTTTATTGTTAGTATTGATGCTGTTTTCGGCAGCACAATTACTAGCGCAACGTACTATCACGGGTACAGTTAGGGGAGATGACGGGAAAACACTTCCAAGCGCCACCATACTTGTAAACGGAGATTTTAAGCAAGCCGCTCAATCTGATGTTGACGGCAAATATTCTATTAAAGTTCCTGCTAATGGAAAATTTTTAAGATTTTCCTTTATAGGAATGAAAAGTGAAGATGTTGCAATATCAAACTCTAACGTTATTAATGTTGAACTAAGCAGTGAAGCAAAACAAATAGAAGGTGTTGTAATTAGTGTTCCTTTTGGTACGGCAAAAAAAGAAACTTTTACAGGTTCTGCCACTACCATCAGTAAACCGGCCGGTTTAAAACCATTATCCAACATTACAAAAGCTTTTGAAGGGGCTTCTGCTGGTGTACAAATTAATGCAAACAGTGGACAACCTGGAGCTGGAAGTGATGTGCGTATCAGGGGATTTGGTTCTATAAATTATTCCAGTGCCCCATTATATATTGTTGATGGTGCCCCTTATGTAGGAGATATTTCAAGTATCAACCCTGACGATATTGAAGATATGTCTATCTTGAAAGATGCTGCTTCTACTGCCTTATATGGAAATAGAGCTGCTAATGGAGTTATCATCATTAAAACAAGAAAAGGTTTAAGAGGTCGGCATGAAGTAAGTGTTAGAGCTACTCAGGGTTTTTCTACGCGTGCACTTCCCGAATACTCCAAAGTAGATGCTGCCCAATACTATCCTTTAATGTGGGAAGCTTTAAGAAACAGTTATTTATCAGGAGGTAAAACCCTTGCTGATGCTAATAACTTAGCAAGTTTTGGCGATGCTAAAAATTATAGTATTTTTGAATTATTAGGGTACAATCCATTTAATGTACCTGATAACCAGATCGTTGGAACTGACGGCAAATTAAATCCTAATGCAAAACTTAAATATGATGATTTTGATTGGTATAAAGACATTAGCCGCATAGGTTCTCGTGGAGATTATGGCATAAACTTTAATGGAGGAAATGAAAAATCTGACTATTTTATGTCTTTCGGATATTTAAATGAAAAAGGATTTATCATTAATTCTGATTATGAACGTTACTCTGCACGTTTGAACTTAAACACAAATCCAAAAACTTGGCTAAAAGCAGGGAGTTCAATATCTGCAACTTTATCAAAAGGAAATAATGCAAATACAGATGGATCTAGCAGTTATGTAAATCCTTTCATGTTTGCACGTGGTATAGGACCTATATACCCTGTATATGCTCATGATCCCGTAACAGGCGAACTCTTAAAAGATCAATTTGGAGAAAAAATATACGATTTGGGTAACCCTGTAACAGGCGTGGGAATCCGTCCCGGTGGAGGTTATTCAGGAAGACATATTGTGGCTGAAACCATGCTCAATGAAAGACTTACCAAAAAAAGCATGCTTTCTATTAGACCTTATGTAGAGATTAAATTTTTGAAAGATTTTTCTTTTAATACAACTGTGGGCTATGACCTTTATAATAATGATGGAAAAGAATATTGGAATACTTTAGTAGGTGACGGAGCACCTGCCGGTAAAATATTCAGAACACTTGAAAAAGGAGGAACTTTTAATATTAGTGAGGTTTTAACATACAATAAACAAATTAACAATCATATTTTTGATGTTGTTTTAGGTCACGAAAATAATAAATTCACATATAACTATGTTTATGGAGCACGTTCAAACATTGTATCTTTAGGCAATACGGAATTAATTAATTTTACACAAACAACAAATTTAACAAGTTATGAAGATAATGTTTCAACAGAAGGATTTTTCAGTAAATTAAACTATAGCTATGCCGATAAATATTTCGGATCACTATCTTTCCGTAGAGACGGCTCTTCAAAATTCTACAAAGATTCCCGTTGGGGTAATTTCTGGTCTGTAGGAGCAGGATGGAATATTCACAAAGAAGATTTTATGAAAGATTTTACTTGGATTAACCAATTAAAACTAAGATCTTCTTATGGTGAAGTGGGTAATAATGCAGGCATAGGCTATTATGCTTCTCAAGGTTTATATGCTTTAAACTGGAATAATGCAAATGAACCCGGTATCATGCTATCTAACTTAGCCAACAATGCACTTACTTGGGAAACCAATACCAATTTTGACATCGGATTAGATTATGGCTTCCTAAACGATAGAATTAACGGTACTATTGAATACTATCAAAAGAAATCAACTAATTTATTATTTGATGTACCTCTTCCTTTATCCGGAGGAATGGAATCAATTACTCAAAATATAGGTTCTATGACAAATAAAGGGATTGAATTATCATTAAATGCAGTAATTATAAATAATAAAGATTTCAAATGGACAACTAAATTTAATTTAACAACCGTTCGAAACGAAATAACCAAACTGCCCCAATCTGAGATCATCACAGGCACTAAAAAATTAATGGTAGGACATTCTATGTATGACTATTGGTTGCGTGAATATTATGGAGTAAATTCTGCAAACGGAGACGCGTTATATAGAGCTAACATTTATGATGCCACTAAACCTCAAAATTATGTAATTATAGGAAGCGATACTTTAACCAACAACCAAAATAACGCAAGATACCACTATGCAGGAAGCGCTATTCCTGATTTTGGAGGAGGTATTACAAATATTTTGAAGTATAAAGATGTTACCTTAGAATTCTTATTCACCTATTCTGTAGGAGGAAAAATTTATGACCAAATGTATGCATCACAAATGCATGCCGGTAATTATGGGGCTTCTTGGAACTCAGACATTTTAAATCGTTGGACTCCTGAAAACCCTAATTCAAATATTCCTCGTTTAGATAATTCAAAAACAACTCCTTTTGGTGCTGGATCTGACAGATGGTTAATAGATGCTTCTTATCTGAAATTAAAATCAGCCACATTATCTTATACATTTCCTAGCAAAATAGCTTCTCAAATGTACCTTAGCAACTTAAGAGTATATGTAAGTGGGGATAATCTCTGGCAAGTTTCTAAAAGAAAAGGTTTAAATGTTGGAGAGGCATTTAGTGGTGTTTTAAGCAATGTTTACACGCCCGCTAGAATTATTACTTTCGGACTAAATTTAACATTTTAAAAATTAAAAAATTATGAAGAAAAAATATTTTAAAGTGCTTTTGTTAAGTTTAATTATACTTACAGGAGCATGTTCAAAAGATTTCTTAGAAAATCATCCGACAGGTTCTTTAAATGAATCTGTTCCCTTTACTTCTACACAAAATGCCATGTCTCTTCTAAATGGAATACATAGAATGATGTATAGTGGCGTTAGTCCATGGAATCAAGGATTTACAGGCCAAGGCTCCGTAGAGATATACAACGATATGATGGGAGAAGATGTGGTTATGACAGCAGCCGGAAACGGATGGTATAATAACACATACAAATGGGTTGATCATCGTAACTTTAATAGTTCTCAAACATATGAAGTGTATAGATTTTATTATAAAATAATTAATAATGCGAATGCTTTAATAACAAATGTTGATAATATTCCCGGAGCAGATCCTGTTAAAACGGATGCAGAAAAAAAAGTACTAAAAGGACAAGCTTTAGTTTATAGGGCATGGGCACACTTTAACTTAGTACAATTATACGGAAAACGTTACGATGCCACCGCAAAACCAAATGCCGAATTGGGTGTGCCTCTTAAAACTACAGTAGGATATTCTTCGCAAGCGCGCGCTACAGTAGAAGAGGTGTATACACAAATTAATAAAGATTTGGACGATGCGATTAGTATTTTAACAACTAAAAGAGACAACAAATCTCATATAAATTTAGCAGTTGCAAAAGGATTAAAAGCACGTGTAGCACTTACTCAACAAGATTGGGCTACCGCAGCTAAATATGCCGCAGAAGCTAGGACTGATTTCCCATTAATGTCTCAAGCAGACTATGTTAAAGGTTTTAATGATTATAATAATAGTGAATGGATGTGGGGAATTACTGTTATTCCGGATCAAACGTTAGATTTTGGACACTTTTTCGCCTATATGTCTTGTAATTATAGCTCTACAAATATTAGAAACAATCCAAAAGCTATTAATTCAAAACTCTATAATTTAATTTCTGCAACGGATGTTCGTAAAAAATTATGGGATCCTACGGGTAAAGCGTATACTTTCTTACCTGGAAACTTTGTTAAGAAGCCCTATATGAATTGCAAATTTATAGCTGCAGGACCCGCAGATAGTAGAGGAGATATGGTATGGATGCGTGCTGCTGAAATGTATCTTATTGAAGCTGAAGCAAAAGCCAATTTGGGTGATGCAACAGCTAATGATATACTTTTTGAGTTAATGAAATCTCGTGACGCTAGTGCCGTAAAACCTGCAGAAACAGGAGCTGCATTATTACCCACTATTTATATACAACGCCGTATTGAACTATGGGGAGAAGGATTCCGTTTTCTTGATCTAAAACGATTGAACCAACCTCTTGACAGAACAGGTGCAAATCACAACACTAGTTTAGCAGGAAACATAATGTCAAATCCCATTGGTGATAATAATTGGCAATATTTATTCCCAAAAACTGAAACCGATGCTAATAAAGATTTAAAACAAAATCCATATTAGAAAACTGCATCATAAATAATCTTCATAAATTAATTTAAGAATGCAAAAAGAGATAGTTGCCTAAATGTTTAGGCAACTATCTCTTTTTATATCTTTTGTGCTCCAAAAATATTTTTACCAAATATTTTACAAATTCATCCATATAAAACTACTTATTTAATACATTTACAATTCCTAATTAAAACCAAAAGCATAAAATGAATAAAAAATTGGTACTATTTCTAGCTTGCTGCGCCATTTCGCTGAATATATTTGCGCAATCAATAAAAGCGCCGTTGGTTAGCGCTATTAAAGAAAACGATTTAAAGACAGACTTATCTCAGCTATCGGATGACCATTTCTTGGGACGAGAAGCGGGAACTATCAACGAATTAAAAAGTGCCGTGTGGTTTGCCAATAAAATGCGTGAGGTAGGAATGAAACCTGCCGGTGACGATGGTACTTATTTCCAATTTTTCGACTTATACCGCCGCCAAATAATGCCTGTGAGTTGGGTGAAAATTGGCGATAAAACTTTTGAGTTGGAAAAGGATATATTAATACCCAATGTTACTCCCTGCAAAATTGATGCGCCTATAATGTTTTTAGGCAATGTATCGCCAAAAGAACTGGGGAATATTGATGTTAAAGGAAAAGTAGTAGCCATTAAAGCAAATGGAAAGGATATTGCTCATAATATTTCTCTTTTTGAAAAACGATATCCGGGTTTTGTTGCTAACAAATATTACAACATTCTTTCTGACAAAGGTGCTATTGCACTGCTGATAATTGCCGATGACTTAGTGGAAAACAACTGGAACATGCTAATACCTAACTTTAAACGTGGAATGACCGGAATAAAGGGTTTGCGCGACAAAATAGAAGAAGGCATGCCTGTAATATGGTTTCACCAAAAAGAAGAAGAATTTATACGAAACACCAAAGAAAATTTAAAAACCGATATAAGGATACAACTATACAAATACCCTTCTGTGAATGTTATAGGTAAAATTGATGGAACTGATGCCAAATTAAAAAATGAATATGTATTATTTAGCGGGCATCATGATTATTTAGGAATGAGGGAAACTATAGGCACGGATTCCATTGACAATGGCGCGGATGATAACGGAAGTGCAGAAGTTATGCTTCTTGCCGTAGGAAGAGCTTTTAAACAGCAGCCCGGTAAGCGTTCTGCCCTTTTTGTATCGCATGGCGCCGAAGAGATGAGCATGTTAGGCTCTCGCTGGTATGCTGCACATCCGACTGTTCCTCAAAAAGATATTGTTGCGGTGCTAAATGCCGATTTAATTGCAGGCAATGCCATTGACTCTGCCGGATTACTCGGAGCGTTTGGTCCTCACAAAACATCAGACGAGTTGGTTGCTGCTGCCTTGCAAGCTAATGATGAAGGTACTAAGTTTAAAATTAACAAAGAATGGGATAAACCTGAACATCCTGAATATTTCTTTTTCCGTTCCGACCATGCCCCGTATGCCCGCGTAGGTATTCCCGTTTTGTTTTATACAAGTCTTCTCACGCCTTATTATCATACTCCGCTTGATGACATGGAGCATGTGAGCATACCTAAATTGCATAAAATGGTGGAATGGATGTATAGGACAGGGTGGAAAGTTGCCAATATGCCCGAAAGACCTAAATATTTGCCCAATGTAAAGTTTGAAAGATAATGAAACAAAAAAAGGTTGCCCAATGGACAACCTTTTTTATTGTGCGGATGAAGGGACTCGAACCCCCACGCCTCTCGGCACTAGATCCTAAGTCTAGCGCGGCTACCAATTACGCCACATCCGCTTAACGTTTAGGAAGTGCAAAATTAAAACTTTTTTTGATTTCCCCAAACGTTATTTAAAATTTATTTTAATGAAGCAATTGCATTTTCATAATTAGGTTCATCTGCAATTTCATCAACAAGTTGGGTATGTATAACCTTACCATTTTCATCTGCAACTACCACACTTCGTGCCATTAAACCTTTTAACGGTCCGTCAACCATTGTAACTCCAAATTTATCACTAAAATCATTATCTCTGAAACCGGAAGCTGATGTTACATTTTGAATGCCTTCTGTGCTGCAAAAACGTGTATGCGCGAAAGGTAAATCTTTTGAAACACAAACAACCTCAGTATTAGGCAGTTTAGAGGCTTCCTCATTGAAACGTCTTACGGATGCAGCACATGTAGGCGTATCCAAACTTGGAAATATATTATAAATAACTCTTTTACCTTTGAAATTATCATTCTTAATATCCGATAAATCATTTTTTGTTAAGGTGTATGCAGGAATTTGGCTGCCTACTTGTGGCAACTCACCATTTGTATTAATCGCATTGCCTTTTAATGTAACTTTTGCCATAATATTCTTATTTTTATGTATAAATAAATATTGAAATTTTAACTACATAAACACAAGGAAATTTAGTTTGTTCGGATGATTTATGATTTTTAATTATTAAAAGCTTTGTATAATAATTGATGCACTTTGGTACGGATGCCCATTTTCGCCAACTTATTGGTTGCAGCGCTTGGATAAACCCTATTAGATAAGAATATAAAAATAAGATTATTCTTAGGGTCTGCCCACGCATAGGTACCTGTGAATCCCGTATGACCGAAACTCTGCATGGAAGCCGCCTCGCAGGTAGGACCTCCGTCCGAATTAGGTTGCCTTTTATCAAAACCAAGTCCCCTCCTATTATTGGGATATTGCGCAGAGGTGAACAAGTCAACGGTTTCAGGCTTGATATATTGTACTCCTCCATAATTACCTTTCTGCAAGAGCATCTGCATGATAACGGCTAAATCGTTGGCGGTGCCAAAAAGCCCCGCATGTCCGGCAACACCTCCAAACATGGCAGCGCCTTGGTCATGAACATAACCTTGTACTAACTGATGACGAAAATACATATCATTTTCGGTAGGAATGACTTTATATTTAGGAAATTTCTCTAATGGCTTAAATGTTAATGTATATAAACCCATTGGCTTATAGAATTCCTCATCTACATATATATTCAAAGGTTTTCCTGTTATTTTTTCCACTACCTGTTGCATCAAAATCATGCTCAAATCGCTGTATTCATACCCTTTTTTAGGGTTAACGGGCGAGTTGATAATTATATCCATTATTCTCTGCTTATACTCATTACGCATAAACATACTATCTGCCACTTGTAGAGAATAATCAGGGCTTTTTATTTTATGATAAATGGCAGTATCTGCCGAACCATCAGGCATAAGCGTTTTTTCAAAAAACGGAATATAGGCAACCAGTCCCGCTTGGTGCGTCATCACCTGACGTACGGTTATTTTACTTTTATTCGTTTCCTGTAAATAAGGAAGATAGGTAGATAATGGTTCATCCAGATTGATAAGTTTCTTATCATAAAGTTTCATTACAGCTAAAGTGGTAGATGCTATTTTTGTAACGCTGGCATAATCATACAAATCATCGTATTTTACCGGTATGTTATGCTCATAATCCGTAGTACCGAATGTTTTACTATACATTACATTCCCGTTTTTGGCAACCAACACCTGGCATCCGGGATACGCATGCGCTACTATGCCTTCTTTCACCAAGTTTTCAACACGCATGGTTGTAAGGGTATCCAAGGCATATTTATATGGATCGTAGGAAAGTCTGTTAAGCTTAGGCATCATAAAACCTGCATGTATAGGATAATAGGGCTTTACAGCTACGGGCAAATATGCTATAGTTTTATTTATGCCGAACATGGCGGAAGCTGCCGCCTCGTAGGCAGTAGAATTATCCTGATAAGAAACAATAATGGCTTGTGCCAAGTTGGCATTTCCAAACAAATTAACCGCATAGGGTAATGTATGTACATTAAGCACGCATTTTTTTGTAGCCAACAAAAGATTCACCAACGATATTTGTGTAGGAGTAAGTCCGTAGTTTTTTGCGGGAGTGAAATTGGTATTCGTGATATTTATAATCACTAAATTATAATTACGCATAGCAAGTAGCGTAGAGTCCAAGTCCTTTTGGTTTATATTGTCGGAAAAAATGAAATGTTTAACTTTTGCATACTTATCCATCACATCTACAAGTCCGTCCATATTAATATCCATCCCAAATGCAAGTGAAGCCATTTTTAAAGTGTCTAACCTTTGTAAGGGCAAAAGCAAATTATTGTTTTTAATTATCGTAATCGCATTCTCATACAAATTTCTGCTTAATTCATAGGCTTCTAAAGAATTCACCTCATTTACCAAATTATATGTTTTCACATATGTTTTTTCATAAATTTTATTCCTGTATTTACATGCCAACACGCGTTTACAATGTATCTCCAGTTCGCTTATATTATATTCTCCGCTATCAATAGCTTGTTTGATTGAGTTTATAGCGCTTTCCACATTGCGGGGCAGTAACAAGATATCATTTTCGGCTTGCAAAGCCATCAACTCTACTTTGTCCTTTGAATAATTTGCCACACCTTTCATTTCCAAAGCATCTGTTATTACCAAGCCTTTAAAACCCATTTGAGTGCGCAACAAACTATCCACTATCGGGCGGGAAAGGCTGGAAGGTATGCCCTGCCTATTATCAAGCGTGGGAATATGTAAATGCCCCACCATAATCCCTTCGATACCGGCTGCTATTAATTGTTTAAAAGGATATAATTCCAAGGTATCAAGGCGTATTTTATTATGATTTATCACCGGCAAATCTTCATGCGAATCCACATCTGTATCACCATGACCAGGAAAATGCTTTGCCACGCTTATTATTCCCTCTTTTTGCAAGCCTTTCATGTATAATATGGATTTGGTAGCCACATCATATTTACTTTCGCCAAATGAACGTATATTGATAACCGGATTTTGTGCATTATTATTTATATCTGCTACCGGAGAAAAACTCATATGCACACCCATGCGCTTAAGCTGCTTGCCCGACATTTCACCGAATTTTTCTATAAGCGACAAATCTCTCATTGTGCCCAAGGTCATTTGTCGCGGGAAAGCCACAGCGCTATCCAAGCGCATGGCAATACCCCACTCGGCGTCCATAGCCACCAGCAAAGGAGTTTTTGCTATACTTTGGTAATAATTGGTTTGATTGGCTTGCTTTACAATATTGCCTTTAAAAAAACAGACACCGCCTATATTGTATTTTTTTATCGCAATTTCTAATCTGTTTAGCTCGGCTAAATCCATATTTGAACCGGCGCGCAACATAAAAAGTTGACCTATTCTTTCCTCTAACGACAATGAATTGTAAACCGAATCAACCCACTGCTTTTCCGAAAGCTTGGTGGAATATATTTTTTGGGAATAGGAATGTAATGAAAGAAACAAGCCCGCAACTAACAACAGGGCATTTTTAAATTTGTAAAGAAATACCATCTATTTAACTACCTAAATTTTAATTTTATCAATTGAACGGACAAAGCTATAACAAAATATCTTAAAATATCCTCTATTTAACCAATAAAAATAAGTTTTAATAATCTTTAATAAATAAAAAACAAAAGAGGATATTCCGTAGAAAATCCTCTTGTTATAAGTATAAAATTATCTTGTATTATTTTTTATTTGCCATTGCAAAATCATATCCACGTTGAAGTGCATCAAGATTTGTTTGTATCACTTCATCTCCTTTTTTGCCGAATATTTTTTTTATGGCTTGCTGCAAGGCGCTATATTCGATACCTAAAAATGGCGCTGCGGCTCCTAATATTACCATATTGGCAGATTTTGGCGAGCCTAATTCTTTAGCAATCTCATCAGCATCAATAGCAATATGATTTTCATAGGCATTCACTTCTTTCATCACCTCATCAAGTTGAGGATAGTTAGGAATATTTATAAATGGTTTTGTATTGGTAACAATCCATCCTTCCTTTGAAAGGTAGGGCAAGTAGCGTAATGATTCCATAGGTTCAACAGAAATAATAATATCTGCTTTGCCAAACGGGATAAGGTCAGAAGCGATATCCCTATCTGCAATACGCAAGTTAGAAGATACATCTCCTCCCCTTTGGCTCATACCATGAATTTCGGATTGTTTAAGGAAAAGGCCGGCATCTAATGCCGCCATACCTATTGTTGTAGCAATGGACAAAATTCCTTGTCCACCCACGCCTGCTAAAATTATATCTTTCTTCATAGCGAATGCCTCCTATTTATTTTGTTCTTGTTTTTTTCTTTCTTTTATGCCTCTTAACGCAGTTTGAATACATTCTCTCCGCGGAATAATAACCGAAACGCCTTTGTATTCAAGTTCTTTTTTAATGATGTCTCTGTTTTCATCATTGTATTTAGGAGATGGATTTACTATGAAAATATGGTCTTTTTCAACGCCGGCGCCTTCACATATCTGTTCTATGCGTCCTGTAGCAGCAGAATCCTGACCTCCGGTCATGCCGGTAGTTTCATTATCCAAAATAATAATAGTAACAGGCGATTTTTCTCTTACACAATCTATTAATCCTGTAATACCACTATGCGTAAAAGTACTGTCGCCAATAACAGCTATAGAAGGGAACAAACCTGCATCAGCAGCGCCTTTTGCCATTGTAATAGAAGCGCCCATATCAACCGTAGTATCAATGGCATGCAAAGGATCCAAAGCACTCAGGGTATAACAACCAATATCGGAGAATACACGCCCTTTGCCCCATTGCGCAACAGCTTCGTTTAGAGCAGTGAAAGAGAAAATATGAGGACAACCTTTGCACAAGGCAGGCGGGCGTCCGGCTACCACTGCGGGTATTTCTTTACCTCTCGTATCTTCCATTCCCAACGCAACTGCAACCAAGTTAGGATTTAACTCACCATCGCGGGGAACACTGCCATCTAAGCGACCATGAATAGGTTTACCCAAATTTAAAGAACCTTTCAGCATTTCTTCAACCACAGGATAACCATCTTCCAACACAAGTAATTCATCGCAAGTATCATATATTTTACGAAGCATGCTTTCCGGAATAGGATATTGCCCTATTTTTAATACTGAATAAGGTATGTTTCTATCAGGGTAATTTTCTATTAAATAATTATATGCTATACCGGTGGTAATAACACCCAATTTCTTGTCCTTTCCCTCGGTATATTGGTTAAATCCTGCTTGTGAAGCTTCTTTTTCCAATTCAGTTTGTTTAGCCAACAGTGTTTTATATTGTCTCCTTGCCACGGCAGGCAATAGAATAAACTGCATTTTGTCTTTTGGCAACTGAAGCTCATTTTGCTGGCGCATTTCTTTACGTTCAACGCCCGCACGCGAATGCGCGATACGAGTGGTAATACGCATTAATACGGGTAATCTTAACTTTTCAGAAAGATCAAATCCATAATGTACCATGTTATACGCTTCTTGTTGGTTGGTAGGTTCCAAAACAGGAAGTAAGGCAAATTTGCCATACACGCGTGAATCTTGCTCGTTTTGAGAAGAGTGCATAGAAGGATCGTCGGCTGCAACAATAATCATTCCTCCATTTACTCCCGTAATGGCTGAATTGATAAAAGCATCGGCAGCAACATTCATCCCTACGTGTTTCATACAAACCATAGACCTTTTACCTGCATAAGACATGCCTAATGCCGATTCCATAGCTGTTTTTTCATTGGCAGACCAGCCTGCCCGTACTTTGCCTGCTTTAGCTTCAGGCGAACTCATTACATATTCTGTAATCTCTGTTGACGGAGTGCCCGGATAAGCATATATACCGGAAATGCCTGCATCTATTGCCGCACGACCGATAGCTTCATCTCCAAGCAACATTAATTTTTGGCTCATATATTTTTATTTTTATCTTAATTTTATTATTTTGTGCAAACCTACACATTTGTACTTTAAATACAAAAATGTTCATATCTCTATGTTATTTTTTTTATTATAATTGACCATAAAAACAGCTACTGCAAAGGAATATAGCTCTTATCTAAAATTATTTTAAATTTGCATCCATTATAAATTTAACCCTTGAATTATTTAGCCCACTTATTTTTAGCAGGAAATACGCCCCACATCATTATCGGAAATTTTATTGCCGACCATGTGAAAGGTAGCTACATTCTTAACTATGCTCCACAAATACAGCAAGGAATTATCATGCACAGGCAGATAGATACTTTTACGGATTCTAACTCCTTGGTAAAACAAAATATCGAAAAGTTAAGACCTCATTTTCATAAATATGCAGGTGTAGTGTCAGACATGTATTACGATCATTTTCTCTCTAAAAACTGGAATAAATTTTCAAATGTACCTATTGAAGATTTTAGCCAAGAAAAATATGATATGCTCCAAGCCGAGAAAAATATTTTTCCTGAACGCTCGCAAAAATTACTATACTACATGAGTTTAAATAACTGGCTTGTAGGATATGCCAGTTTCGAAGGTCTGCAACGCGCATTTAACGGCATTGCCAAACGCACCCCTTTTGTATCAAATATGGAGCATGCAACCGAAGTGCTAAAAGCTGATTATGAATT
Organism: uncultured Bacteroidales bacterium; assembly: GCA_937889945.1. Lineage (GTDB taxonomy): Bacteria > Bacteroidota > Bacteroidia > Bacteroidales > UBA4417 > UBA4417. Next base: position 13,745 of record CALBZC010000036.1, on the reverse strand, counting down.
TTTCGAGAGTAATTTCTTTAGTTATTTTCCTGTCCTCGAGAACTTTGTAGAAAACACTTTTTTTACTCTCTGATTTTTCTGAAAAGTTATTTTATTCTTTCAATTTTGTATCTATAATAATGGTTACAGGACCATCATTTACCAAATTAATTTGCATATCGGCGCCAAATTTTCCTGTAGCAATCGCTTTATGAGTCTGCTTTTGCAAGGTTTCTATAAAGGATTCATAGAGCGGAATCGCTATTTCAGGACGTGCGGCACGTATATAAGACGGACGGTTTCCTTTTTTAGTGCCGGCAGTTAAAGTAAACTGGCTTACCACCATAATTTCTCCGTTTATTTCTGCTACGTCTTTATTCATTACACCATTTTCATCGTCAAATATACGCAAATGTGCTATTTTAGCACAAAGCCATTGAACATCTTCCTGGCTGTCGTCGGCTTCCATGCCCAACAACACCAATAAACCTCTATCTATTTTGCTGTACGTTTCCCCTTTTATGCTCAGGACACTGGACAACACGCGTTGGATAACAACTCTCATTAATTTTAAACAGTGAAATGGTTAATTGCTTATTTAAAGAATAAATTATTATATATGAAATTTCTAAATATCACTCATCACTCATCACTCATCATTCATCACTCATCATTTAATATAGACAAATAATTACGATAACGGCTTTCGGCAACAAGTCCTTGTTTCAGAGCCGCTTTAACGGCACACCCTGGTTCATGAACGTGTGTACAGTTATTGTACTTGCAATGAGGCAACAACGCCCTAAACTCCGGAAAACGCTCACCTACTTCTTTATTTTCAAAATGAATAAGACCAAATTCTTTAATGCCCGGACTATCAATAATAAATCCGCCGAAAGACAAAGGTAACATTTCTGCATACGTGGTTGTATGCATACCTTTTAAGTGCACAGCCGAAATTTCTCCTACTTTGGCATGTAAAGTAGAATCTATCGCATTTATAAGCGCAGATTTACCCACACCCGAATGCCCCGAAAAAAGATTAACTTTTCCCTGCAATGCCTCACTAAGATGGGTGATACCTGTATTTTTCAGGGCGGATACCTTATAACATTTATATCCTATAGCTTCATACAATTCCGTTAACGAATGACAATAAGAGCCGGCTTCTTGATTGTATATATCTATTTTATTAAAAACAATTGCCGCCGGAATGTGGTATGCTTCGGCAGTAACAAGCAACCTATCTATAAAACCCGTGGAAGTGCGCGGCTCCATGATGCTTGCCACAATATAAAGCTTATCAATATTGGCGGCTATTATATGTGCTGCTTTCGACAAATTAATAGATTTGCGGATAATATAATTGGTGCGCGGAACGATAGAAAAAATAACACCCGTATCTTTGTTGGGCTCCAGCTCAAAATCTACTTTGTCTCCAACGGCAATAGGATTGGTAGTTCTAATGCCCTGTATACGAAAGTTACCTTTCAAACGACATTGAAAAATTTGGGTATCTTCTGTCATCACGGCATACCAGCTTCCGGTAGATTTTATTACAACTCCTTTCAATCTCTTTTTTTTAAGAATGCAAAATTACTATTTATCTCTAAAAAAATTTCACTTTACCGTTAAACGGTATATTTTGCCCGGCAAACACTTGATGATGCCGTCAAATTCCATGTCTAACAATAGTTTTGCTATCATTGAGGGCATAAAACCGGTTTTCAATAAAAGTAAATCTATGTCGGCTTCGCCTTTTTCGTGCAATATATCAAAAATAACCTGATGCTCTGCGGATAATGATGAAAATAAATCTTTAATTACTTGTCCGGTGGGCTTTACATCACTTTGCCAGTTCATTATATATTTTATATCCTCCGCATCCTGCACCAAAGCAGCTTTATTAATTTTTATCAATCTGTTACATCCCTCCGATTGCATATCCGTTAAACGGGCAGGAACGGCAAATACATCCCTGTTATATTCAATGGCATATTCTGCAGTGAGTAAGGCGCCGCCCTTGGCAGCAGCTTCTACCACAAGGACGGCATCACTTATGCCGGCAATAATTCTGTTGCGTTGTGGAAAATTCTCCCTATCCGGATTGGTATTTTTCATATAAGTTGTAAGCAAGCCACCTGATTGCAGCATTTTTTCGGATAAAGGCTTGTTTGTTGCGGGATAAACCCTATCCAATCCATGACCCAGCACTCCTACCGTATTTAAGTTATTATCCAACGCCGCCTTATGCGAATAGGTATCTATACCATAAGCCAAGCCACTTACAATTAAAACATCCGTATTTTTAAAACCTTCTACTATTTTGGCACACATATCTTTACCATATTCGGTAGCTTTTCGCGTACCTACCATTGCAAGTATTTTTGAAGTGTTTAAATCGGTATTACCTTTATAATAAAGCATTAACGGGCTATCATAGCATTGCAACAAACGCTGCGGATAAGCCTTATCGGTATAAAAAAGCGGCTGAATATGGTTTTCTTCTATAAAGGCAACCTCCTCTTGCGCTCTGTCGAAGTCAGTGAAATTTAAAACAGCTTGCACCGCTTGCTCTCCTATGCCCGGAATTTTAAGTAACTTGGCTTTCTTTTCCCTAAAAACAGCCTCAGCACCTCCGCAATAAGAAATCAAACTTTTACCTGTTACAACTCCTATGCGGGGCACAAGCGTTAAAGCCACTTTATAAATTAAATCACTCATCTAAAACGTATATAGAAAAATTAAAATTACAATTTTAAATTTACATAATATATCTAATACTGAAAAACAATCAGTACTTTTGTCGTTTATTGAATAAAAAAATGGAAAAAACATCATTACATATTTTGGTTTGTCCGTTAGATTGGGGATTGGGACATGCAACACGTTGCATTCCGATTATCAGAGAGGCATTAAGACAAGGACACAAAGTGAGTATAGCTGGCGAAGGACGCTCGCAAGCTCTTCTAAAAAAAGAATTTCCTGAACTTACGCATATAGACTTAAAGGGGTTTTCGCCAACATACGTAAAAGGAGATAATCTTCCTTTGAAATTGGTGCTGTTAAGTCCTCAGTTTGCATTGAGAATATATAATGAATTAAAACAGATAAAAAAGATAGTAAAAGAACACGCCATAGATATTGTTTTTTCTGATAACAGGTATGGGGCACGCACCAAAGATTGCAGGTGCATCGTGATGTCGCATCAAATTATGATAAAAACACCCGATGCCGTGAGATTTTCCGAAAAATTTCTTTATTCCTTATCTAAAAAGCTGCTTAACAAATTTGACGCTTGCTGGATACCCGATTATGCTGAAGCGCCGGGACTTAGCGGAGATTTGTCTCATAAATATACTACACCTAATAACACTACATATGTAGGTCCATTATCTCGCTTTACATTGGATGGAGAATCGAAGAAAAAGGAAAAAACATACGCTATTTCGGCAATTATTTCGGGACAAGAGCCACAGCGTTCTATTTTGGAAAACATCCTGAAAAAGCAATTGAAAGAATTAAACGTTCCGGCAATTATTGTAGGTGGAAAAACAGAAAGTAAAAACGAAGAGTGCATTGAAGAGGGAAAGCTAAAAATAATGAACTATGCATCATCTGAAGAAATAAAAGATATTATATGCCGTTCCAACATTGTGATTTGCCGTTCAGGATATTCATCCGTAATGGATTTACAAGCCTTGGGATCAAAAGCGCTATTAATAGCCACACCAGGGCAAACAGAGCAAATATACTTGGCAGAAATGCTCAAAGAAAACAAAATTGCTTATTGCCAAACACAACAAAAACTTAATTTAAAAGCAGATATTCCCGAAGCCCTATCATATAAAGGATTTTCACCCGATAATACTTCCGAAATGTTATCCTCGGCAATTAAAAATATTAACATAAAACAATAGCTGAAATTTTTAGTTTATTTTTGCAACTTAAATAAACAATCGATGATACTAAATTATATTACCTGGAATGTTGACCCTGTAATTTTTTCTGTAGGGATTTTTTCTCTAGGGACTGTTCAAGTGCGATGGTACGGACTATTGTTTGCAATGGCTTTTGTCGTTGGGTATTTTATCATGCTTAAGATATTTCAAAAGGAGAAACTACCGGAAGCTTTACTTGACAAGCTCAGTATATATATGCTTATATCTACTGTAATAGGAGCCAGACTCGGGCATGTGCTGTTTTATCAACCGGAAGAATATTTTAAACACCCGTTAGATATATTGAAAATATGGGAAGGAGGCTTGGCAAGTCATGGAGCTGCCATTGGTATTATTTTTGCCCTATGGCTTTTTTCTCGCAAAACACGTTATTCATTTTTGTGGGTTATTGATCGTATTGTTATAGTAGTTGCATTAGCCGGTTTTTTCATCCGTATGGGCAACTTGTTTAACAGTGAAATATATGGCAATGCAACAAACCTGGCTTGGGGTTTTATTTTTCCGCGAGCAGGCGAAACAGTAGCCAAACATCCTACGCAAATATACGAGGGAATATGTTATCTGGCTATATTTTTCATTTTATATCATATTTATATGAAAAACAATGGCCGTCCGCGCCCCGGTTTCTTATTTGCCCTGTTTTTGGTAACGCTTTTCAGCGTGAGGTTCCTGATTGAGTTTATCAAAATGCCTCAGGTGCGTTTCGAGCAGGGAATGTTCCTGAACATGGGACAATTACTTTCTGTACCCTTTATTATTGCAGGTATAATTATCCTATCAATAAAACCTAAAATCACAAAGAGTAATTAAAAAAATAAAGGTATTATTATAAAAACGCAAGCTGACACTGTTTGAATACGGGGTCAGCTTTTTTGTTGCTAAAACTCGCGCTATATTTTTGTTTTGTTTCACACAAAAAATGCAATATTATCGCTTATGTTTAGGTAGTGAGCACAAAATAGCTTAATTTATTTTTTATTTTAACCATATAGAAACATAATTTTTTAATTATCAAGACTTAGCTTAGTGTTATATGGTTTTGAAGCTATGCTCCAAAACTTGCGCCTGATGTTGCCTGTTTTTATTACCCTATCCCTGAACATTGATTCCCGTGGGCATTATGATATTTATATAAATTAAAAAATAATATAACCTAATGATTACTCCGCACTTATCTAAAAACAATGTATTGTATTGTTATAGAAGAAAAAGGGCTGGTATGCCCGAGCCCTTTTTCTTCTATATAAATAAAAATCTATCCTATTGAAATTTCCCAAACCTCGACTTAATGAAATCATCGGCACGCTTTGCTACTCCATCTTGTTTATAATGCTTGCCTACCTGCGATACATAACTAAAGATATTTACAGACTTTTGCAACTCATCCATATACTGATCTCTAAACGAAGGTTTCAAAGACAAAGCATAGTCTGTTAATTTGCCGTAATTATCCATAAGCGTGTTAGCCAACTTATTGCCTTTGTCAAATGCATTGTTTAAATAATATGTTTCGATAAGAAGAAGATAACTATCATCAAAAGGAACTTTATCGTTAGGAAAAGAAGTAACCATCTTGTCGGCAACATCCATTGCTTCTTTCAGTTTTCCTTCATGCTTCAATGCTTCCATTAACATACGCATATTCTGAGAAATCTGCATAATATTTATTGCGGTTTGCCTGTCAACATATACATGAGGATCTGCAACGTTATCCAATTTAGCTTTCATAAATACCTCATAAGACTTTTGCGTGTTAACAGAACCCAACCCATCTATAAACGTAGAATCAGCCATAACAGGCAAAAACCTGTAAACAACACCTTCCTGATGAAAGTACTTACTTGCATCCAATACATTTCTTACATAATAAGGCGCCGAAAAGTAAACGGGGCGCTTAAAACCGTTGGTAGCAATCACATCCAACATCATTAAATCGCCTTTGCCAAAATAAGAAGATTTTATATCCCATTCTACAGTTTTAACCATTCTTTTCTTCAGGTTTTCAGGCACATATTGGCTATTGGCTAAGCCAACGGAATCAACTGTTATTTTTAGTTTAGTGGTAGGACAAAGAGAGTATATGCGTCCGTCAGGTGTGTCGTTAACCTTAGATTGCGGATCCGAACTATTGATAAACTTGAGTATATCTATAAGTTCCGTTCTCTCTCCTATTTGATTGGTTACATATACGGCATCATTAATGCCTTTGTTATAGTTATCGTAAGAAACAGTGAAAGGAAGTGCCTCCGAGTTATACAGTTTACGCATGGATTGGTGCGCATACCAATCGCTATGGGCAAGTTGGGTATTAATAACCCTCACATCGGTTCTGTATCCTTCTACTTCCTGCATATACCAAATGGGGAAAGTATCATTATCACCGTAAGTAAACAATATAGCGTTTGGCTCGCAGGAGTCTAAATAATTTTTGGCATAATCGCGCATGGTAGTTTTTCCGGAACGATCGTGATCGTCCCATCCGTCTTTAGCCATCACCCCGGGTACAAGGAGCAAACAAACTGCCGTAGCAGCTATGGCAATACCTTTTTCGTTAAACTTTTTAAGCCAATCCCATATAGCCATTACCCCTAATCCAATCCATATCGTAAAAGCAAAAAAGGAGCCCACGAAAGCATAATCCCTCTCACGCGGCTGCGCCGGCGGAAAATTGAGGTAAAGAACAATAGCTATGCCGGTCATGAAAAATAGCATAAATGTAATAAAAAAACCGGTTTGATGCCTGCGCAATTGATAAAGCATACCTATCAACCCTAATATCAAAGGCAAAAAATAAAATTTATTGTTGCCCCTGTTTTTTAACATGGATGGCAATTCGGACTGGCTTCCCAATCGGGGGGTATCAATAAATGGTATGCCGCTAAGCCAATTGCCGTTTTTAATGCCGCCGTTACCTTCTATATCATTTTGCCTACCCACGAAATCCCAGAATAAATATCTCATATACATATGTCCCATTTGATAACTGAAGAAAAATCTCAAGTTTTCACCAAACGTGGGTTTTACAAGTTTTGTGGGATTACCTTCTCTATCAGTAACATCTATAGGCGTACCTTTCACTTCGCCCCATGACTGGTAACCTTTAACATACCTTTCTTCTCTATTTGTGTACATACGAGGGAAAACGGTACAAAAACGAGGATCATATTTATATTCTGAACTTTTTTGATAAACAACATATTTCCCCGATTTCTTATCTTTCCTGTAATTAGGATTGCCGAATTTTTCTTCTATAACGGGCGCATTGTAATATTGTCCGTAAAATAAAGGAGCAGCATCGCCATATTGCTCACGGTTTAAGTATGAAAGTAAGCTTACCGCATCTGTAGGGGCATTCTCGTTGATAGGTGTGTTTGTATTTGCCCTTATAACCAATGTTACAAAGGAAGAGTATCCTATAAGAATAAAAGCTACACTTAAAAATATAGTGTTAGTAATAGAGCGAAGCTTATAGTTATCATAACGCGTTTTGTTTGTAGCATACCAATAATATCCGGCAACAATTAGCAAGTAAAGTAATATGGTTTTCCACGAAAACATGCTAAGGATAAATAATAATACGGCACCTATGATATAATCTGTCTTTTTATGCTCGGGTTTATGTGTAAACATGATACCCCATATAATAAAGCCTGTTAATATCAGAAAATAGAAAATAGTGCCCGTATTAAAAGGCATACCGAGCTTGTTAACAAAAGCGATTTCTATTTTTCCGGCTAACTCCACCGTGTAAGGAATAAGCATAAACATCATAAAAGCCAGAATTAGGAAAGAAATTACAATAGTTAATATTGCGCCTTTGGTAGTAGGTTTATACAAACGGTAATAGAATACCAGTGCCATTGCCGGAATAGTGAGCAAGTTAAGCAAATGCACCCCTATAGAAAGCCCCATTAAATAAGCAATAAGTATAATCCACCTCGAAGCATGGGGTTGGTCATAAACCCTCTCCCATTTTAGTATTGCCCAAAATACAATAGATGTAAAAAACAATGACATGGCATATACTTCACCTTCCACTGCCGAAAACCAAACGGTATCGGAAAAAAGACAAGCCAACGCGCCAACCAGTCCACTGCCTAATACAGCATACATTCTACCCGTTGTCATTTCCTTTCCTTCGTTGAGCTTAAGTCCCAGCATAGTAATAATCCAAAACAGGAATAACACGGCAAAAGCACTGCATATAGCCGACATGGCATTCACCATCATGGCAACTTTTGTAACATCGCCAAAGGTAAATAAGCTAAAAAACCGACCTATAAGCTGGAAAAGCGGAGCTCCGGGCGGATGCCCAACCTGCAATTTATAGGTAGTTGCAATATATTCGCCACAATCCCACCAACTGGCAGTAGGCTCAATAGTGAACAAATAAACAACCGCAGAAATGGCAAAAACAAACCATCCTGTAATGTTGTTCCATTTTTTAAAATTTTCCATGAAATAAAAAATTAAAACTATACAATTTTTGAAGCCACGAAATTAACCAATTCTTATGATTTAGGAAATACTATTTTCATAAATGTTTGAAAACAGGATAAAAACAGCCTTTTTTAATTTTTTTTGGCAAAATTTGTTTTTTTTACACGAGAATTCTTTCTTTTTCAAAAATTTTGTTTACTTTTGCAATCCTTTTTGAAAGGAATTTGTCCGATGGTGTAATGGTAACACTGCAGATTTTGGTTCTGCCTTTCTAGGTTCGAATCCTGGTCGGACAACTTTTAAGGAAAATTTGTGGAGGGGACTTTAGTCCCCTCTTTTATTACTATATTATTTTAAAAGTATGATTAACGAAAAAAAAATCTGGACTTTAACAGAACAAGCGCTTGCTGATACAGACCGCTTTGCTGTTGAAATTTCGGTAAAACCCGGAAATAAAATTTTCGTTTTCATTGATAGCGACAGTGCCGTATCTATTTCCCACTGTGTAGAACTTAGCCGTTATATCGAATCAAATCTCGACCGCGAAACGGAAGATTTTGAACTGAACGTTTCATCAGCCGGCCTTGATTTACCTTATAAATTAACAAGGCAATACATTAAAAATATTGGGCGTCCAGTAGCCGTTGTTCTCGCCGATGGCAAAAAAATTACCGGCACTCTGGTTGCTGCTGATGACGAAGGTTTTAATGTAACCGAAACAAAAAAAATAAAAAAAGAAAACATTGAAACCCAACACAGGTTTCAATATTCAGATATAAAAGAAACAAAAGAAGTAATCAAATTTGACAATTAAAATACTGATTTCCCATGGGCGAAATGGAACATATTAATCTTGTTGAAACTTTTTCGGAGTTTAAAGAGTTTAAAAACATTGAACGCGAAACGCTGATGCGTATTTTGGAAGATGTGTTCAGACACATGCTTATCAAAAAATATGGCACCGACGAAAATATTGATATTATTGTGAATGTGGACAAGGGCGACCTTGAAATTTGGCGTAAACGCGTAATTGTAGCCGATGATGATTTAGACTTGGAACATCTGGAAATTGCTTATTCCGATGCCATTAAAATCGAACCCGATTTTGAAATCGGTGAAGAGGTAATAGAACCTATACGGCTGGCAGATATTGGCAGAAGAGAAATACTTACTGTTCGCCAAAATTTAATTTCTAAAGTTCAAGAATACGAAAAAGACAATATTTACCGTAAATATAAAGATAAAATAGGAGAAGTGGTAAACGGAGAAGTTTACCAAGTATGGAAAAGCGAAATTTTAGTATTAGACGATGAAGATTTAGAGTTAACTCTACCCCGCTCCGAACAAATACCCGGCGATTTTTACCGCAAAGGTGATACCATCCGTGCGGTTGTAGCTCGCGTAGATACAAAGAAAAATGCGCCTGTCATCATCTTATCACGCACCTCTCCCATGTTTCTCGAGCGCTTGTTGGAAGCCGAAGTGCCGGAAATTTATGATGGTTTGATTACTATTAAAAATATTGTTCGCGTGCCAGGCGAAAGAGCAAAAATAGCGGTAGAATCATACGACGACCGCATAGACCCCGTAGGTGCCTGCGTGGGCATGAAAGGGTCTCGCATTCATGGTATCGTGCGAGAACTCAGAAACGAAAACATAGATGTAATCAACTACACTACAAATTCTACATTGTATATACAAAGAGCTTTAAGCCCTGCAAAAATTACTTCTACTTCCTTAGACGAAGAAAACAAAAGAGCAGACGTATATATGAAACCCGACCAGGTATCGTTAGCTATCGGTAAGGGCGGACACAATATTAAACTTGCAGGAAAATTAACAGGATATGAAATTGATGTGTATCGTGATTCAGACAATGATTATGAAGATGTTGATTTACAGGAATTTAACGACGAAATAGATCAATGGATTATTGATGAACTAAAAAGTATTGGATGCGATACGGCAAAAAGTGTATTGGAATTAAGTGTGGATGAATTGGTGCGCCGTTCGGAACTTGAAGAAGAAACAATCAAAGAAGTAATGCGCATTTTAAAAGCTGAATTTGAATAATTTTCGGTTTTTTTGCAGGTGGCGTTTGCCATAAAGCACTAACGAAACAATTAAAATTGTATTTTTACAATCTCTAAATCAATATATTTAAAGGAGTAATATAATAAGCATGGCAGAAGGTTCAGTTACAATAAGGCTTGCAAAAGCTGCATCAGAGTTCAACGTGGGGGTTTCCACTATTATTGATTTCCTTGCAAAAAAAGGATATGCAATTGATAGCAACCCTAATACGAAGTTAACTGCTGAAATGCATTCCCTTTTGGTAAAGGAATTTCAGCCCGACAAGGCTGCAAAGGATATTGCTAAAAGCATAGAAATAGAATACCAAGCACAGCAAAAAAGTGTAAAACAGCAAGAAGAAAAGAAAACTGTAGCAAAAGAGGCTCCTATAGTTGAAAAAAATGAAAATAAGGAAACTGCTTCCACTCCTGTTGAAATTACTCCCGAAATACCAACTACAGTAAAGAAAGAAGAACCTATATTAAAAAATGAAGAGCCTGCGCTTGTTAAAACTGAAGAAGTTCCTGTTTCTGCACCCATTAGTGAGATTGTAACTGAAAAGCCAGCAGAAAACAAGGATAAAGAGGAGAAAGAAAAGGAACAAAAAACAATACAACAAAAAGAGGAAATAGAAGAAGAAGAAAAAAAAGAAATTGAACCTGCCATAATTCCACAACCGGAGAAAGACGTTGAACCCACTCATGAAGAAGAGGCCGAATCGCCACAAGGTCCTGTGGTTATCGGAAAAATTGATTTGACACAATTTGACAAAAAGGCTAAAGCCAAAGCTAAAAAAGAAAATAAAAAAGAAAAAAAGACGGAAGAAAAGGGTGACAAAAAAGTTGAAGTAATAGAAAAAGAAGAGAAAGAGATTGCAGAAACAAAACTTCCGGAAGTAAAAACTATTGAAACTTCGGTTGTTACAGATGACATCCATATTCCCGACACCCAAGTTGAACAAATAAATCAAACGCAAGAAGAGCCTGCTCAACTTACATTTGAACAACCTACCTTAGATGGTGTTTACGACAAAAGTGCCACCAATTTTATTGAAACAAAATTCAAAAAATTAGAAGGTCCTAAAATTTTAGACAAAATAGTGCTTCCTTCCGCACCCAAACCCGACCCTAAAAAGTCTGCCGGAACAAGTAATACAGAAAGTGAAGATAGCAAGGCTAAAAAGCGTAAACGTAAACGCCTTAAAAACAAAGCAACTCCTGTTGACCCCAACGTGGTTACGCCTACAACTACCGCTTCGCCTAAGCCTCCACACGAAGGAAAGAAGAAGCCTCACAAAGATAAACGCCACCATGTGGAAATAAAACCGGAGGTTTCGGATGAAGATATCCAAAAACAAATTAAAGAAACCTTACAACGCCTTAGCGGCACGGGTAAATCAAAAACATCCAAACACCGTCGCGAAAAACGTCAGGCAATAAGCCAACATTTGCAGGAGGAGTTTGCAAAACAAGAAGAAGAAAAGAAAATATTAAAGGTTACCGAATTTGTTACACCCAACGACCTTTCGGTAATGATGAATATTCCCGTAACCAATATTATTGCAACGTGCATGGCTATCGGAATGTTTGTATCCATAAACCAGCGCTTAGATGCTGAAACAATTTCTCTTTTAGCCGATGAGTTCGGATATAAGGTTGAATTTGTAAGCGCCGATGTGCAAGATGCAATTGAATCTGTTGATGAAGAATATGATGAAACCACGTTAGAACCACGTAATCCTATTGTTACTGTTATGGGACACGTTGACCACGGGAAAACATCGTTATTAGACTATATCAGAGATTCGAACGTTATTGCGGGTGAAGCCGGAGGTATTACACAACATATCGGAGCTTATGAAGTACAATTAAAAGACGGTCGGAAAATTACGTTCCTTGACACCCCTGGTCACGAAGCTTTTACGGCTATGCGCGCACGTGGTGCACAAGTAACAGATATTGTTATTATTGTAGTAGCGGCGGATGATACGGTGATGCCTCAAACAAAAGAAGCTATCAACCACGCTCAGGCAGCCGGCGTACCTATGGTTTTTGCCATTAACAAAATTGACAAGCCCGCGGCAAATCCTGAAAAAATAAAAGAAGAACTTTCCAAGATGAACATATTAGTTGAAGATTGGGGCGGAAAATACCAAAGTCAGGAAATATCTGCAAAAAAAGGTATAAATGTAGAAGAATTATTGGAAAAAGTATTGCTTGAAGCCGAATTACTTGATTTAAAAGCCAATCCTAATGCAAATGCCTCAGGAACAGTTATTGAATCATCGCTTGATAAAGGGCGCGGTTACGTTGCCAAGTTGCTTGTACAAAGCGGAACATTAAGCGTGGGAGATTTTATTTTGGCCGGTTCTGTATATGGTAAAGTAAAAGCCATGTATAACGAGCGTAACATACCCATTAAAGAGGCGGGTCCCTCAGCACCGGTGCTATTACTTGGGTTAGCAGGCGCTCCCCAAGCCGGTGATAAATTTAAAGTGATGACTGATGAGCGCGAAGCTAAACAAATTGCTACTAAACGTCAACAGTTGCAAAGAGAACAAGGCATACGTACTCAAAAGCATATCACATTAGATGAAATCGGACGTCGTATTGCTATTGGAGATTTCAAAGAACTTAATATCATCGTTAAAGCAGATGTTGACGGATCTGTTGAAGCGCTTGCCGATTCGTTGTTGAAACTTTCTACACCCGAAGTACAGGTTAATGTTATACACAAAAGCGTGGGAGCCATTACAGAGAGTGATGTATTGCTCGCATCTGCTTCCAATGCGGTAATTGTCGGATTCCAGGTTCGACCAAGCCTAAGTGCACGTAAGCTTGCAGAGAGAGAAGAAATCGATATCCGTTTATATTCTATTATCTATACCGCAATTAATGAAATTAAACTTGCTATTGAAGGTATGTTGGCGCCTGACATTGAAGAAAAGGTTACTTGTAACGTAGAAATACGCCAGGTATTCCGTATCAGCAAAGTGGGTTCTATTGCAGGTTGTATGGTATTAGACGGCAAAATAACCCGCAATACCAGAATACGTGTTATACGCGATGGTATTGTTATTCATACCGGTTCACTGGGGTCATTAAAACGTTTTAAAGATGACGTTAAAGAGGTGGCTGCCGGCTACGAATGCGGTTTGAACATTGACAACTTCAACGACATAAAAGAAGGAGATATTGTTGAAGGCTACGAAGAAGTAGAAATCAAGCGTAAACTTTAAAAGATAAAATTATACTTTTCACATAAAAAAATCGGCTTATCGCCGATTTTTTT
>CALBZC010000035.1 GCA_937889945.1 uncultured Bacteroidales bacterium | reverse complement strand
ATAAATATCTCGGTAAAAGATACCAAAGAAGGTGTTACTTGGAATTTGGAATAAAAATTCAAATAATTTACAAACAATGGAAGATATAAGATGGCAACAGCGTTTTTCCAACTTTAAAAAAGCAATTGCAAAATTAGCAGAGTCTGTTGTTTTTATAGAAGAAAATAAGCAAACCTATGCTGGAGAGACAATGGATGAACTGATAAAGGAAGGCTTGATTCAACGTTTTGAATATACGCATGAATTAGCTTGGAATGTTATGAAAGATTATGCTATTTATCAAGGAAATCCTAATATCAGTGGTTCTAGAGATTCTACAAGAGAAGCTTTTAAATTGAATTTGATTGAAAATGCAGATATGTGGATGGATATGATTCAAAGTAGAAATAAAACTTCTCATACTTATAACGAAAGTACGGCAAACGAAATATTTGATAAAATTATTAACGATTATTTCCCTTTATTTGTTAAATTTGAAAATACAATGCAAATAAAAACAAAAGGAGATTAATAAGAATGACACTTTTTGGACTTTCAGAAAAAGATATTCATAAAATAAATGCTGTTTTTAAACAATATGATGCCATTGAAGAAGTGTGGATATTTGGGTCGCGGGCAAAAGGGAATTATAAAGCAAATTCGGATATTGATTTGGCTTTGAAAAGTTTAAATACCATAAATTTGACGACTTTGCAAGAAATTGAAATAAAATTAGAAGAGCTTTGTCTTCCTTATTTTTTTGATTTGATTAATTTTCAATTGATTACAAATGTTGAAATAAAAGATCACATTAACAGAGTAGGAAAATTATTTTATAAAAAACCTTAACCCCCAATAACTATGCGTAAACTATTATTATTATCAATATTTGCAGGCGTTTTCGCATTGAGCGCATGCAATAACCGTAAAAATATGGAAAATGAAGCAAAAGCATTTTTAACACAGTATGACTCTATTATCACCCCGCTAAGCAAAGAATTAAATCTTGCATCTTGGGAAGCTGCTATCAATGCTACCCCTGAGAATTTTGCCCGTGTAGAAGCTTTAAGTAAAAAGCTAAATGGCATTTATTCCAGCAAAAATGATTTTGCCGCCTTAAAAAAGTTTAAAGATTCAAAAAACATTAAGGATTCACTGGTGAAAAGGCAAGTAGAAGTATTATACAATGCCTATTTAGGCAATCAGGTAGATACTTCTCTATTAAACCAATCGGTGAAAATGCAAAGCGCTATTGAGCAAAAATACACCAATTTCCGTGCGGAGGTAAATGGGAAAAAGGTGAATGACAACCAGATAGAAGAAATCCTTAAAAACTCCACTAACAGCGCTGATTTGCAAAAGGCATGGGAAGGGCACAAAGCTATCGGCAGTATTGTAGATAAAGATATTATCGCTTTGGTAAAAAAACGTAACGAAATTGCCAAGTCCGTAGGTTTTAACAACTACCACGAAATGAGCCTTAAGCTTAGCGAACAGGATCCGGCTGAGGTGAGCAAACTTTTTGATGAACTCGACCAACTTACCAAAGATGCTTTTGTTAAACTAAAAGGCGAAATAGACGATTACTTGGCAAGCCGTTTGCATATTTCTAAAGAACAGCTTATGCCTTGGCATTATCAGGATAGATTTTTTCAGGAAGGTCCGGCTATATATAAGGTGGATTTGGACAAATATTATAAGGGTAAAGATCTTGCTAAGCTCACCGCTGATTATTACACCAGCATAGGATTTGATGTTAACGACATTATGAGCAAAAGCAGCCTTTATCCTAAAGAAGGGAAAAATCAACATGCTTTCTGCACAGATATTGATAACAAAGGCGATGTACGTGTTTTGTGTAACATACAACCCAATTTATACTGGATGAACACCATGCTCCACGAGTTTGGTCATGCCATATATGATAAATATATTGACATGAATTTACCTTTTAGCTTACGCAATCCCGCCCACCAGTTTACAACTGAAGCTGTTGCCATGATTTTCGGTCGGCGTGCGGCAAATGCCGATTTCTTGAAATCAATGGGTTTGGTAAACGAAGCAGAAGCTAAACAAATAGCAGCTGATGGTTTTAAAGTATTGCGCTTGCAACAACTTGTCTTCAGTCGCTGGGCACAGGTAATGTATCGTTTTGAAAAAGGCATGTATGAAAACCCCGACCAAGATTTAAATAAACTATGGTGGGATTTGGTAGAAAAATACCAAATGATGAAACGTCCGGCTAATCGCAATGCACCGGATTGGGCTTCAAAGATCCATATTGCTTCCTATCCTTGCTATTATCATAATTACTTATTAGGAGAGTTGCTGGCTTCGCAAATGCAACACTATGTGGTAACAAACGTGATAAAAACCGCCGATGCAAATGATAGCTTTTATGGCAAAAAAGAAGCAGGACAATTTTTCTTGGATAAGATATTCAAGCCGGGCGCCTTATATCCGTGGAATACGATGATTGAAAAGGCTACAGGCGAAAAACTTACGGCTAAATACTATGCAGAACAGTTCGTAAAATAAGCTACACAAGTTATTATACCAAAAAAAGCTCATCTTCATAAAGAAGATGAGCTTTTTTAACGCAATAGCTTAGAGCTTTTTTATAAAATACCTTTTTCTTTTTTTACTTTTATGGCTTCAAGCATATCCACCGTCATTTCTGTTAATCCCCATTTTGGGTTCCAGCCCCATTCCGCACGCGCACAACTATCATCTAAGGAGTTGGGCCACGAGTCTGCAATACTTTGTTTTACGGGTTCTACATTATAATCCATCGTGAAATCGGGGATATGTTTTTTTATTTCCGCGGCTAAAATTTCCGGATCGAAACTCATTGCCGTTACGTTAAAGGAATTGCGGTGAACAAGTTTGTCGGGGTTTGCTTCCATAAGCTCAATGGCGGCATCCAATGCATCGGGCATATACATCATATCCATGAAAGTGCCTGCGCGCAAAGGGCAGGTATATCTTCCGTTTTTAACGGCTTCGTAGTATATTTCTACCGCATAGTCAGTAGTTCCGCCCCCGGGTAGTGTAACATTGGAAATAAGCCCCGGAAAACGAACCGAACGCGTATCTACACCATATTTTTTGAAATAATAATCGCTTAGTAGCTCACCTGTAACTTTTGATATGCCATAGATAGTTTGCGGACGCTGAATAGTATCCTGTGGCGTATTATCGTGTGGTGTGTTGGGCCCAAATGCACCAATGGAGCTGGGTGTAAACAACGCGCATTTATATTCTTTTGCAATTTCAAGGCAGTTAAACAATCCGCCAATGCCCACATGCCATGCCAAAAGGGGTTTAGTTTCACCTACTGCCGAAAGTAGCGCGGCAAGGTTATAAATAGTATCTATATTATATTTTTTTACCGTATTGGCTATCTGTTCCGCGTTGTTAATATCAATGTATTCAGCAGGACCCGATTCGAGCAGTTCGCCTTTAGGTTCAGGAATATAATAACCTGCGACAACATTGGCATTTCCATAAATTGAGCGGAGTTTCATGGTTAGCTCGGAACCTATCTGACCTACAGCTCCGATAATTAGTATTTTTTTCATTTTTTGTAATGTGTTTTATTGTTTTATAAAAAAACTAAATTAACAACAGATAAAATTTTTAAGCGGATTTTTACAAATTTTTGTAAAATAAAAGAGACCGCCTGTAAGTTTAGTTCGCAGGCAGTCTCTGTTATTAGTATTTTAATGTTATTTTATTTCGTGTCATAAGCCCATCTCAAATATATAGAGCCCCAAGTGAAACCGGCGCCGAAAGCCGAAAGAATAAGGTTATCCCCTTTTTTTAACTGGTTTTCCCATTCCCACATGCATAAAGGCAATGTTGCAGAAGTGGTGTTACCATATCTTTCTATGTTTATCATCACTTTGTCCTTATCTATTCCCATACGGTGTGCCGTGGCTTCAATAATACGCATGTTTGCCTGGTGAGGTACAAGCCAGTTTAATTTATCAGAGGTAATGCCGTTACGTTCCATCATTTCAACAGAAACATCCGCCATTTTAGATACCGCCCATTTAAATACAGCTTGTCCTTCCTGATATATGTAATGTTCGCGCGCGTCAATAGAGGCATGTGTAGGTGGTTTTATGGAACCGCCCGCCTTTTGATGTAAGTGTACACGACCCACGCCATCGCTGCGCAAAATGCTATCGATAAGCCCATAGCCTTCGTTATTAGGCTCAAGCAGAATAGCTGCTGCCCCATCTCCAAAAATAGGACATGTGGCTCTATCTTGATAATCAACTATAGAAGACATCTTATCAGCGCCTACAACTACTATTTTTTTGTGTGTGCCTGATTCTATATATTTGGAAGCTGTTGCCAAAGCATATAAAAAGCTTGAACATCCAGCGTTTAAATCGAATCCGAAAGCGTTTTTAATGCCTACTTTATCGCTTGTAATGTTGGCTGTTGCCGGAAAAAGCATATCAGGAGTAACAGTGGCACATAAAACCATGTCAACTTCATCAGGGTTTGTGTTGGTTTTTTCGAGCAATTTTTTTACTGCCTGCGCTGCCATATCGGAAGTTCCCAAGCCTTCTCCTTTGAGTATATGTCTTTCTTTAATGCCAATGCGTGTCATAATCCACTCATCGGATGTATCAACCATTTTACTCAGTTCTTGGTTAGTGAGGATATAATCGGGTAAGTAACCTGCAATACCTGTAATTGCTGCGTGAATTTTTGTCATTTTTTTTACTCTTTATTTCAGGGCATTTTTAGTGTTCACCTCTAATTTTTTATGCCCCTGCAATATTAGTTATATTTTTTAATGCCGACTTTATTTTTTTAAAAATTTCAGCTTTATAAACATCGCGCGAAAGAAGCAGCATGTTTTTTATGGCAATTTCGTTAGAAATACCATGTCCCATCACCACTGTGCCGTTAACGCCCAAAATAGGAGTTCCGCCATAATTTTCATAGTTAAGACTTTTGAAATAATCATCAAGTATTTCACGTTTTTCCATGATGCGATAAATGGATTCGATAAACTTAAGAATAATGTTTCCCGTGAATCCGTCACACACAATTACATCTGTTTTTCCTCTTAAAACATCGCGACCTTCAATGTTTCCTATAAAATTATATGCTTCGGTAGATTTCATCAAATGATGTGCTGATTGGGATATAAGATTACCTTTTTCTTCTTCGGCGCCAATATTCAATAAGCCAACCCTTGGATTGTCTATTCCATATACGTTTTTCATGTAAATGGATCCAATCAACCCAAATTGATAAAAAACATCGGGTTTTGCATCCGGATTGGTGCCAACATCAACCAGTAGGCTATAACCACCTGTTTCTTGCGGTATGGTTACCGAGCTACAAGGACGAATAACCCCTTCAACCGTGCTTACGCTGAACATGGAGCCGACAAGCATGGCACCGCTATTGCCCGCGCTGGCAAAAGATTGAATTTCACCTTTTTTAAGCAACTGAAATCCTTTAGCAATGCTTGAATTCGGTTTTTTAGTAAAAGCCTTAGTGGGATGCTCGCCCATTTCAATAACCTCATCGGCATTAACAATGTCGAAAAGGTCAACGGGGCATCCTTTTTCTTCCAAAATAGGTGTAATTAGTTCTTGCCGACCGATTAAAACAATTTTATCATCAGCCGAAAGCTCTTTAGCACACAAAATAGCGCCTTCAATGGGCGCTTGTGGTGCAAAGTCACCTCCCATCACGTCTATTCCGATTCTCATGGGTTAAGAATCTTTAAATGGTTCATAAAACTATTTGCTATTAAGCTGTAGTTTTCTTTTCGATAGCTTGGCGTCCTCTATAATAACCGCATTCGGGGCATACCCTATGATATAGCACAGGAGTACCGCAGTTTGAGCAAACAATTACGGTGGGGGTTTCTAATTTATCGTGAGTTCTACGTTTAGCCGTTCTGGTTTTTGAAAACCTGCGTTTTGGATTTGGCATGACAATTTATTTTTTATTATTTAATTATTCTTTTTTTAAATTCTTTAAAATATCCCAACAAGAATCTTCTTTTTCGGGTTGTGATAAAAGCTTTAATTTTTCAAGCATCTCCGGATTGCAAGTGCTGTTGCCGTTGTCATCATCAGGATGAATAATGCGCACAGGCAGCGAAAGGGAAATATACTCGTACAAGTAGGGTGCTATATTGAATTTATTGTCAGACTCGGGGATAATTACTACATCTTCACTTTCTTCTTCAAAATGATCTCCAAGTTTAGCAATCAATTGTTCTTTACCTGCAACAGGAAGAGAAAAATCTTCTAAACATCTGTCGCATACAACATCTATATTGCCTTTAAAATCAATATCAAACAAAAGCATACGTTCTTTTTTCTCCATTACAACTTTTGCTTTTATCTGTCCTTTTTGTATTAAAGCGTGTTCAAAATTTGCAAAGAACTTGTCGTTTATTTCAAAATCAAATTCATGTTTCCCTGTTGCCAATCCTGCAAAATGGATGATATAATCTTTCATTTGGCTCATAAAATGACAAATTAATTTTGAGGGGCGCAAAGTTACAAAAAGCATTATTAAATAACAACAACTTGTTTCATAGATATTTAATATTTAACTTTTATTGTCTAAAAACCTTATTTTTAAAGGGTTTTAAAAATTATTTCCTGCCGAAGTCGGCAGGAATTTCGCCCCAGTATTTCGTTTCCCATTTTAAAATTTTGTTTTCTACCCCATTTTCATGCAGCCATTTTAATGCTTTTTCCACCACCAAAAATAATGCTGCATTTTTTTTACTGGGTTCAAGTTTTGTATTTATTCTTTTATTTTTTACCCAAAGTATGCCATTGCGCGAATCGCTGTATAAAGGTAAATCTATTTTGTTTTGCTTCAGCCAGGCTAATCCTGTAACAATAGCCAAAAACTCTCCTATATTGGTTGTGCCTTCGGGATAAGGACCGCGATGAAAAATTTCCTCTCCTGTGTCTAAACGTACTCCCCTATACTCCAGCACTCCCGGGTTTCCACTACACGCGGCATCCACACAAATAGCATATTTCAAAGGCTCGCCATAGCGCTTTCTAACATTTTCATCTATAACGGGCTTGGCTAACACACCAATATAATTGGATGCATCATTGTCTATGGCTGACTGTGCTTCGGCAAGCGTAGCAAAACCCTTATACACGGCGTTTGGGAAACCTTGTACTTGTTGTTTACATTCATCCCAGGAGTTAAAAATACCCGTAGAGTGACCTTTCCAAACAACATAATATTGGTTTTTCGCTTTTTTCATTTGTCGCAAAATTACAAAAAGTTGAAGTTGGGCACAAAAATAACCCCATGTTTTTAGTGTGTTGCTCTTTAATTAACATGCGTTAGTTTAAACGATTAAAGAGATTAATATGTGAAATAACGATAAAAATAAACCAAGAGCTTTTAAAAAATATAAAATCCGTTTTTGCATAGTAAAGTTTAAAAAAATAAGCACTCAAATTTCATGTTATGTACAGCATAAAATATCATTTTTCTTTATTTGATTTTGTCTTGATACAACTAAGCGAAGCGATTTCACGAACCGCGAAGCGCTCATGAGTACCTCTATAATTAACTAATGAACGAATAATACCTTTTAAATAGGTAAAGATATGAGTAAAAGTAGCAAAAGAGCAAGGCTGTATAAAAAATATTGTTTTCATACGCCTTAATTATTTTTAAAGGTGTATGAGAGGCAGCATTATGTTAGCCATATGCTCAACAGAAAACTTCTCCTTTTGCTACGTTTTTACGGATTGGTTAGGCTATGCAATACAAGTTGCCCTGCCCATGCAGCTGCCCCCTGCGTCTGTATTGCTTGGTAATGCCTACGCCACGAACCTTCCCTCAAAAATAACTATTTTTTTATAATGCCCTCAAGCGTGGTGCGGTAGGTGTGGGCGGAAGGACAAAACGGCGAGGTGGGGCGGACTTTGAGGGAGGGGCATCGTTTTGTCTTGATTTATTCACGCATGGTTTGTTTAAAATGTGTTCATGAAAACGCTACGCTATGTTTCTTTGCATCCTTTCTTGTATCAACCGAACTACACGAAGTGGAGTGAGCTCGCTGAATACCTTTAAAATAAAACAAAAGGTGAAGCAACCAAGAAAGGATGTGGGGTTTGGGGCAAAGCCCCATTAATTAAACAGAATGAATAAAGAAAAATAACCTTAAAAATAATCAAAATGTGATGCGTTATTTTTTAAGCTTTGCTTAACTATTTTTCATTCACAAGTAATATTTTTTAGCCACAAAACGTTAGGAGAGTATGGTTACAGATATATTTTTTTAGCGGAAGAAGGGAAAATATACAAAAAGGCTTGCTTTTCAAAAAACATTATCGTATTTTTGAAAATAGCAACTTATGCCTGTTTGTTGATTTTTTAACGGCGCACTGTAAAAATCCTATCC
The DNA here is from genome assembly GCA_937889945.1 of uncultured Bacteroidales bacterium. Classification (GTDB taxonomy): domain Bacteria; phylum Bacteroidota; class Bacteroidia; order Bacteroidales; family UBA4417; genus UBA4417. The sequence continues at coordinate 8,353 of CALBZC010000035.1, read as the reverse complement.
CCAAAAGCCGTATAAAATATACACAATTACTGTTTAGCTAAGCTAAAAGTTAAAGTAGCCTATTGGTTTTAATATAATCAAGGTAACGCTATTTTTACTTTGAAAGGAAATATAATTTTAAAATCTTAACGATATGAGAAACACAATTAATTCCCTCTTTTTAATAGCCGTATTGCTATTAGGAGGATGTAAAAAAGATTTATCCGAAGATAGTTCGGGGAATAAAATCATTACAAACCAACAGGAAATAAAAACTTTTTTTAGGAGTCTTTCCGTAGCGCCCGGCACGCAAGGTGAAATTTCGGCAAACGACGGAGCCTCCATACCCATAGGCAATGAGGTAGAAATAAAAAAGGAAGCGGATGTTGTGAATGGGGTGCCGGGGTTTTGGGTTACCACCACACGCGATTACAAGATGACAGCTTCCTTTGACGAAACAATATTACTTGACCCTACCGTAGATATTCTTTATCCCGGATGTGTGTTGAGAGGAAACTCTATACATGATGCTTCTTACGCGGCGTTGACTGATGCCAAAGTAGGCGCTGTAACATTTTCTATCAGTAAAGTAACCGACAAGGGCGAAGATCCTTCTAAATTGGTTAAAACTGTAGAAAATATAAGACTAAGCGATTATAGAAAAACTTTTTCGGAATGGGCAAAGTTAAACTATGTTCCCAGCGCTGTAACAGTAATGCACGCTGTGGATGCCGTAAATTCAAAGGAAGAAGTTGAGCTTAAAGTAGGAGCAAGCTTTAAACACAAGGTTATAGATATTGCCGGAAAATTTAATTTCAACTACCAAAACGGCAATAACCATATTTTGGCAAAATTTATACAAAAACAGTTTTCTGTTACTATGGATATGCCTAAAACGGCAACTATTTTTTCGGAGATAGATACCAAATCTTTTACAGCATATGCACCGGTGTATATCAGCAATATTAACTATGGAAGGTTGGCATTAATGTCTATCGATACCAAGCATAGTTTGGTGGATATTGAAACCGCATTAAATTTTGCCGTGAAAGCAGTGGATGTAAATGCGGAACTTTCCACAAAATATAAGAAAATACTTGAAGATTCGAAAATATCCATTGTTTGTGTAGGTGGTGGAGCTACCGAACAAAATGCTCTTTTGATAAAAGGCTGGGATGGTTTTAAAGAATTTATGACACAAGATATACCTATGGAAAAAATGTCGCCTATTTCATTCCAGATGCGGTACGCGGTTGACAATTCATTGGCGCGTGCGGTACTTAGTTCTACTTATAAAGTAACGAAAAGAGAATTCGTGCCCGAATTTAAGGAAATAAATATAGAAATGCAGGTTGTGGGTTTGAGGGGCGATGCAGGTATTACAGAAACCGGAGCCGATTTAGAGGTTTTTGGGAAAGTTTGGAGTACTTCCGAATTTGGGGAAGAACAAATTCTTTTTGAAAAACAGAAAAATAATTATATTTCCATTAAAAAAGGGGGCGATTTTGTAGATATAAGCGCTGCAACGGCAAAAAAATCGTTATTGCTTAAAAAACCTTCCACTATGAGCCTGGAAAAATTTTTACAAAGCCCCGTAAAAGTATATGCGCATTTTTATGACAATGATGCTCCTTCGCCCGACAAAGATTACGGGGAAAGCTACGTGCAATACACCATAGCCGATTTAATTAATTTTAATAAGAACAAAGAAAATCAAACATTTGAAGTAAGAAATGACGGGCATAATAACAAGGTTCATGCAAAAGTGAAAGTGGTGAATATTTTCTATAACAATTAAATATATAAAAAGATACGTAATTATTCGTATTAAAAAAATCCCGATAGAGTATCCGTAGCAAAAGGAAAACATCTTGTTTGCCTTAGCATAGGAACTATAATCGGGATTTTTGTTGTTTGCTTAAACGCATAGTCTCTCTGCAAAAGGAATCCTTTGGGAGACAAAAATTTTAACGGGTTGGTTTTCTCTTATCTTTTTCCTATAACCCTAATAACTTTTTATACGGATCACTGCCTTCAAAAAGCATTTTAATAGGGTTTTCAAGTATTTCCTTTACTTTCACCAAAAATCCTACCGATTCCCGACCGTCTATAACCCTGTGGTCATAAGAGAGTGCAATATACATCATGGGCGCTATTATTACTTGCCCGTTTTGTGCTATGGGGCGCTCTACAATGTTGTGCATGCCTAAGATGGCACTTTGGGGCGGATTAATAATAGGGGTGGACATGAGTGAGCCGAAAACACCGCCGTTTGTAATGGTAAAAGTGCCTCCCTGCATTTCATCCAACGAAAGTTTATTGTCTCTTGCTTTAGCGGCAAGTTCTTTTATAGTGGTTTCAATTTGTGCCAAGGAAAGAGACTCCGCATTTCGGATAACGGGAACTACAAGCCCTTTGGGAGCGCTCACAGCTACACCTATATCTGCATATTTATGCATAACCAGCTCTTGCCCATCTATCATAGAGTTAACCTGAGGAAAATGGCGCAGCGCGACAGTAACGGCTTTTGTAAAAAACGACATGAAACCTATGCCTATACCGTGTTTTTCTTTAAATAAATCGTTATACTGTTTTTTTAAATCTATAATAGCTTTCATGTTTACTTCGTTAAAAGTAGTAAGCATGGCTGTTTCATTTTTAACGCTTACTAATCGCTCTGCCAACTTTACCCGTAACATGCTCATTTTTTTGCGTTCTACTTCGCGGCTGAACATAGCGGCAGAAAGTGTTGTTGCATCGGCAAAATCGGAGGAAATTTCATGCATCATTTTTCGTGTAACGCGTGTTTGTCCCATCTGTTGCATAAGCTGACGATACGACATGTTTTTCTCCTCCATCAATTTGCGCGCCAGGGGTGTTACTTTTACCTCCTCTTTTTCTGTGGTAGGTTTTTTTTGAGTCTCATCTGTGTCATTTATCATTTGTGATGTTTGGCTCAAATTACTAAAAGTTGAAAGAGGTTCTGCAACTGTATTCTTTTGCTTTTCAGGCGTCTGTTTATTTGTATTTTCTGCAGCCGTGTCGATGGTGGCAATTACGGTTCCTACTTTAACAGTTTCGCCGGTTGGTATTTGTATTTGTATCTTTCCTGCCTGTTCGGCTACCACAGTAAGTGTTGTTTTATCGGAATCTATTTCTGCCAGTTCAGTATCTTTTTCCACATAATCGTTATTGCTTACCAACCAGTTGGCAACTTGCACTTCGGTGATGGATTCACCGGGAGTAGGGGCTAATATTTCCAATATCATGTGTATTTTGATTTTAAAAGGTTAGTTATGTGTTAATTTTTCCATTCGCGTGTTGAACATACCATTTTGCATGTTTTATTTCTGTTTTCACAGGTGCAGTCGCCAAATGACTTATCGATAATTTTTGACTGTTGCTGCACATGCAACTTAAATGAACCGGTAGCAGGGCTTCCGCTTTCGGGACGTGCTACAAGTAAAAGTTTAATATTCTTAAAATTTCTCATCACAAAACTCCACGCGCCCATGTTGGCAGGTTCTTCCTGCACCCAGGCAAAAAGTTCCGCTTTATTGTATTTTTCTTTTATTTTTTCCAATTGTTGCAGGGGAAAAGGGTATAATTGCTCTATCCTGATAATGGCAACGTCATTCCTTTGTCTTTTTTCACGTTCGGCAATTAGTTCATAATATATTTTACCCGAGCAAAAATTAACACGCGTAACGTTTTCAGGCATAACCTGCACATCATCAATAACCTCATTAAAATGTCCTGATGCAAATTCATCTAATGTGGATACACATGCAGGATGGCGTAATAAGCTCTTGGGAGTAAAAACCACCAGCGGTTTACGAAAATCTCTGTGCACCTGGCGGCGTAAAAGGTGGAAAAAGTTGGCAGGCGTAGTGCAGTTTGCAACTTGTATGTTGTTTTCGGCACATTGTTGTAAAAATCTTTCCACTCTCGCGCTCGAATGTTCCGACCCTTGCCCTTCATAACCGTGTGGAAGCAATAAAACCAACCCATTAGATGCGCGCCATTTTTCTTCGGCACTCACAAGGTACTGATCTATAATAATCTGAGCTCCGTTTATAAAATCGCCAAATTGTGCCTCCCAAAGTGTGAGTGAATACGGATTTGCCAACGCATAACCATATTCAAATCCAAGCACGGCATACTCTGAAAGGAGTGAGTTATAAATATGAAAAGGAGCCTGATGCGCAGAAATATGCTGCAAAGGCGTATAGGTTTCTTCCGAATCTTCCATTGTAAGCACGGCATGCCTGTGAGAAAAAGTTCCTCTTTGGCAATCCTGACCGCTCATACGCACCTTATAACCCTCATTCAACAAACTTGCATATGCTAGCGTTTCAGCCATGCCCCAGTCTATGGACTCTTTTTCAAAGACCATGGCATTCCTCTCCTCCATTAATTTTATTATCTTTTTGTAGAAGTATTTACCTTGCGGTAGCATGGTTATGGCTTGTGTAAGTTGTTGTATTACTTTCTTTTCAACTTTTGTATCTGTGGATAAAATAAAATCTTCGGCATTTGCGTATCTGAATGTTTTCCAAACAGGTTGGTGAAAAGTCATCACACGTGTTTTTTCATCTTGCTTGGATGCCAGCAGTTCGTTTTCCAAATCGTTGTTAATGATTTGTTGAATATGTTCAATTTGTGTGCGGGTTATGGAGCCTTCGGCAATCAGCTTATCGGCATATATTGTACCGGCATCCGGGTGCTTATCTATTATTTTATATAGTGTGGGCTGTGTATAACGTGGTTCATCCCCTTCATTATGTCCAAATCTTCTGTAACCAAGCAAATCAATAAAAACATCTTTGTGAAAACGTTGCCTGAATTCCATTGCAAGCTCAATGGTATAAATTACAGCTTCCACATCATCAGCATTCACGTGGAAAATAGGATTTTGGGTTGTTTTTGCAACATCAGTGCAATATACGGAACTGCGCGCATCTAAATAGTTTGTTGTAAAACCTACCTGATTGTTCACAATTAAATGGATAACCCCTCCCACGGCATATGCGTTAAGATCTTCCATTTGCATCATTTCATATACCACGCCTTGTCCGGCAATGGAAGCGTCGCCATGTAAAACAATAGGAACAAGTTTGTTGTGGTCATTGTCATACGCGCTTTCCATACGGCTTCGCGCCACACCTTGCACCACAGGTCCTACGGTTTCCAAGTGCGAAGGATTAGGAACCAATGATATTTTTGCTGTATGACCCGATATGGTTTGCGTTTCGGAACTAAAGCCCAAATGATATTTTACATCACCCAGTAGATTTTCATCCTCCAGCTCTTTGCCTTCAAATTCATTAAAAATATCTTCGTAGGGTTTGTTGAGTATATGTGCCAATACGTTGAGCCTACCACGGTGCGGCATTCCAATAACAAATTCCTGCACGCCCAGTTCACTGCCCTTATTTACAATAGCATCCAAAGCGGGAATTAGCGATTCTCCTCCTTGGAGCGAAAAACGCTTTTGACCGATAAATTTTTTGTGCAGGAATTTTTCAAATAATACCGAACGGGTAAGTCTTTCAAATATGCGTTCTTTTTTTTCTTTGCCGAAATGAGGCGTATTGAGCGTTTGCTCCATACGCGCCATAAGCCATTCGTAAATCTCAGGTTTACGTATATAGGCATATTCAACTCCTATGCTTTGGCAATAAGTTTTTTGTAAATGGTTTATTATTTGCTCAAGCGTGGCATCGCCTATGCCTATTTCGCTGCCTGCCTTAAAAACCTCTTGTAAATTCCGGCTGGTTAACCCAAAATTTTCTATGTCCAATGTAGGGGTGTATTGCCTGCGGGTGCGCACGGGATTTGTCTTGGTAAACAAGTGCCCACGTTTCCTGTATTCGTTTATCAGGTCAATAACCTTAAACTCATCGGGTTTTATCGTGTCTGTTTTTATATTTCCGCTAAATTCAAAACCTTTAAAAAACAGCTGCCAGTTTTGATCAACGCTGTCAGGATTTTGTTTGTAACGGGCATAAATATCTTCTATGGCTGCATGCTCGGCATTACTTAAAAAAGACAAATCATCCATTGTTTGTTTATATTGTTTCTAAACAACAACGTTCTTTTTATTTGAATGTTCAGTGCATTTGAATATAATTTATATACTATCGTGTTTGCGTATGTTTTTTCTTTAAATTTACAAAGCAAGGTTTAAAAAATAAGTACGCAAAGTTCTCATATACACGTATGGTATAAAAACGTTCTTTTTCTTTAACAATGGGGATTTGCTCCAAATCTCACCGGATTGCCTCAATCGTATCTTTAACCGCAAAGTACGCGAATGAAACGCAAAGAAATTGTTCGGGCTACCTTTCATAAATAGTTTCACATCAAAACTATAGGGGAAATATTATTTAGAATGCTTACATTTTACAGATAAAATATTTTATTCTCCATTTAATTAAAATATATTCTATAAGTTTGCATGCTTTAATCTTTCGCGTATGCTTACAAATGTATATTGTAAAGGAATAGAGCAACTATATACCACGCCCATAGTACAACAAACTTCATTTTGGTCGGCGGTAAAAGAAAGTTTGGGAGAAAAAACGCTCGCCATAAATTTTAGAACTACCCAATCATGTATTTCCCATAAGGTAAATGAAGATAAGAGTGTGTTGTCTGATTTGTTGGTTATCGTGAAGCGCATAGATAGCAACCACTCTGTAGCCTATGTGCCCTATGGTCCGGAGTTGGAGCCGGAAGATGATTTTCAAGGTTTATTTCTCGAAGAGCTATCAGAGAGCATGCGCTCTTTTTTGCCTGCCGACTGCATTGCCATCCGTTATGATTTGCGCTGGGAGTCATACTGGGCAAAAGATAGAGAAGCATACGATGAAAGTGGAATCTGGAAAGGGGAACCCCATATTTCTACACAAGAACTAAGATTTAATTTTAATACCATCAACTGGAATTTCAGAAAATCGAGTTCCAACATATTACCCTCGCATACTATTTTTTTAGATTTAAAACGCGATATAAATGCTGTTTTACAAGGCATGAAACCTAAAACCCGCTACAATATCCATGTGGCGGCGCGTAAAGGGGTGAGTGTGCGCACCATAGGAATACATGACATTGATATCTGGTATAAACTGTATGTAGAAACAGCACACAGAAATAATATTTATCTTAATGATATTAAATATTTTAAGGCGGTTTTAAATGCACAGATGTACCAATCCAAATCTCCGGCAGAAGTAATGTTGTTAGTGGCTGAATGGAATGATATGCCACTTGCTTCTATGTTTTTGGTTATAGCCGAAAAAAGAGCCTCTTATTTGTACGGCGCGTCTTCTTCAGCGCATCGTAATCTTATGGCAACCTATGCTTTGCAGTGGGAAGCTATTAACTTGGCAAAACAAAAAGGATGCACGGAATATGATATGTTTGGCGTTTCTCCAACACCCAACCCCACACATCCGCTATACGGACTATATAAGTTTAAGGTCGGTTTTGGGGGAGATTTATACCACAGCTTGGGGTGCTGGGATTATCCGTTGATGAATGATAAGTATAACTGTTTTATAGCTAAGGATTTAAGCCGGCAGGGATTTCACTTAAGCTAAATGGTGAGCGTTGAAAGTTATAAGTGATAGGTGATGAATGATAAACGATGAGTGATGAGTGATGCCACTCCTTTGCTCCTTACTCCCTGTCTGCCTACAGGCAGGCTTGCTCCCTGCACCGTGCCCCAAGCTCCAAGCTCTTTGCTACGGGCTGGAAGCCCAACTTAAGTGATGAGTGATAGGAGATAAGTGATGGATGATAAGTGATGCCACACCCTACACCCTGCTCCCTGCTCCTTGCCCCCTGCTCTTTGCTACGGGCTGAAAGCCCAAATTAATTGATGGTTGGATGGTTGAAAGGTAGGAGGGTAGATGAGTGATAAGTGATGAATGATAGGTGATGCCACTCCCTGCTTCCTGTATGCCCTGTCTGCCGACAGGCAGGCATGCTCCGAGCCCCGAGCCCCTTGCTCCCTGCTCTCTGCTACGGGCTGGAAGCCCAGCTTATATTAACCTGAGGCAACGCCTCGGGGATAGGATAGCAGGGGAGGACAAGCGGGCTGAAAGCCCAAATTAATTGAAGGTTGGAAGGTTGGAGGGTAGGAAGGTGATGAGTGATAAGTGATAAGTGATGCAGCACCCTGTCGCCTGTCAGCCCTACCATTCTACCGTTTACCATTCTACCTTTTTACCCTGTCTGCCGATAGGGAGGCGACAGGCATTATCCCTTGTCTTCCGATAGGTCTGCCTATCGGCAGACAGGCAGGCGACAGGTAGGCATTATCACAAAGCAGCAATGTGCTTTATCGTATTCTTTTTACCGAAATAAT